>NZ_JARKVC010000043.1 GCF_029851875.1 Actinomyces sp. | reverse complement strand
CGTCCTGTGCAGGCCGCGCCCCCACGATCTCTCAGGCCGGTCCCCCAGCCCGGGTCAGCAGCCGATGAGACGCTCGGCCAGGTAGCGCTCCACGCCCTCCAGCGGGATGCGCTCCTGGGCCATGGTGTCGCGCTCACGCACGGTGACGGCCCCGTCCTGCGGGGAGTCAAAGTCGTAGGTGATGCAGAAAGGAGTACCGATCTCGTCCTGGCGGCGGTAGCGCCGGCCCACGGCGCCGGCGTCGTCGTAGTCGACGTTCCAGGTCCGGCGCAGGCGCGCGGCCAGCTCCTTGGCTGGGCCCGTCAACTCCTCCTTGCGGCTCAGCGGCAGGACGGCGGCCTTGACCGGGGCCAGGCGCGGGTCGAGCCTGAGCAGCACGCGGGTGTCCACCCCGCCCTTGGTGTTGGGAGCCTCGTCCTCGGTGTAGGCCTCGACCAGGAAGGCCATGAGGGAGCGGGTCAGTCCCGCCGAGGGCTCGATGACGTAGGGGGTCCAGCGCTCGTTCCTGGTCTGGTCGAAGTAGGACAGGTCCTTGCCCGAGTGCTCGGAGTGAGTGGAAAGGTCAAAGTCCGTGCGGTTGGCGATACCCTCAAGCTCTCCCCACTCGCTGCCGGCGAAGCCGAAGCGGTACTCCAGGTCAACCGTGCGCTTGGAGTAGTGGGAGAGCTTCTCGGCGGGGTGCTCGTACAGGCGGAGGTTCTCCTCCTTGATCCCCAGGCCGGTGTACCAGGCCTTGCGGTAGTCGATCCAGTACTGGTGCCACTGCTCGTCCGTTCCCGGCTCGCAGAAGAACTCCAGCTCCATCTGCTCGAACTCGCGGGTGCGGAAGATGAAGTTGCCCGGGGTGATCTCGTTGCGGAAGGACTTACCCACCTGGCCGATGCCGAAGGGCGGCTTCTTGCGCGCCGCGCTCATGACGTTGGCGAAGTTGACGAAGATGCCCTGGGCGGTCTCAGGACGCAGGTAGTGCAGGCCCGCCTCGTCGTCGACCGGACCGAGGAAGGTCTTGAGCAGGCCGGAGAAGGCACGGGGCTCGGTGAACTGGCCGCGGGTACCACAGCTGGGGCAGACCAGCTGGTCCAGGGCGACGGAGTCAGGGTCCTCGACACCGTGCTTGGCGGCGTAGGCCTCCTGGAGCTCGTCCTCGCGCAGGCGCTTGTGGCAGGAGGTGCACTCGATGAGCGGGTCGGTGAAGGCCTTGACGTGGCCGGAGGCCACCCAGGTCTCACGCGGCAGGATGACGGAGGAGTCCAGGCCCACGACGTCGTCGCGCGAGCGCACCATGTACTGCCACCACTGACGCTTGATGTTCTCCTTGAGCTCCACGCCCAGCGGGCCGTAGTCCCAGGCCGAGCGGGTCCCGCCGTAGATCTCGCCGCACGGGAAGACGAAGCCGCGGCGCTTGGCGAGGTTGATGACGCTGTCGAGGGTGGAGGAGGTCTTGGCCACCGTGTTCTCCTGGAAGTCGTTGTCCGCACCTGGTTGGTGGGAACGAGTGCGGTCAGTCTAGGGGCAGCAGGTCGCCACCTCGTAGCAGCGTCCGCTTGACACTCCCCACGCACCTAGTGAGAATGATTCCCATGAACGTCTCCTGGTCCCACGTCCGCCGTACCCTCGCTACCACCAGCGCCCTCGCCCTGGGCGCCGCCCTGACCGCCTGCGCCGCCCTGTCCCCCTCCTCCGAGCCCGGCTCCACCGCCAGCGCCACCACCGCCGCAGGCGGACGGGTCCAGGTCGCCACCTCCTTCTACCCCATCCAGTACCTGGCCCAGGCCATCGGCGGCGAGCACGTGGACGCGGTCTCCCTCACCCCCACCAACGTCGAGCCGCACGACTACGAGCTCTCCCCCCGCGACGTCACCTCCTTGAGCGACAAGGCGGCCGTCCTCTACGTCTCCGGCTTCCAGCCCTCCCTTGACGACGCCCTCGCGCAGGTCTCCGGCCCCGCAGCGGTGGACCTGGCCAGCGTCGTCGACCTGGTCCACCACGACGGCGTGAGCGAGGACCATGATCACGACCACGACCACGACGCGGATGAGGGCGCTGGCCACGACGACTCCGACGAGACCAGCGAGGCCAGTGGGGCCAGCGAGGCCCTCGACCCGCACTTCTGGCTCGACCCGGTCAGGATGAAGGCCGCCGCAGGCGCCGTGGCCCAGGCCCTGGCCTCCGTCGACCCGGACCACGCGGTCGACTACGAGGCGAACCTGTCCAGGCTCACCGACACCCTCACCGCGCTGGACGACTCCTACACCGAGGGCCTGGCCCAGTGCGAGCGCACCACCTTCGTCACCGCCCACGCCGCCTTCGGCTACCTCGCCAACCGCTACCACCTCACCCAGGCCTCGGTCTCGGGCATCGACCCCGACGCCGAGCCCAGCCCTGCTGAGATCGCGGCGATCAAGACGGTCGTGGCCCAGACCGGTACCACCACGATCTTCACCGAGGCTCTCGTCTCCCCCAAGACCGCCCAGGCCCTGGCCGCAGAGACCGGGACGAGGACGGCGGTGCTCGACCCCGTGGAGTCGGCACCCGAGTCCGGTGACTACGCTGGGGCCATGACCACCAACCTCTCCGAGCTGCGTACCGCTCTGGGGTGCCAGTGAGCGCCACTGAGCGGGGCCAGGACCCTGTCGTCGTCGAGGACGCCTCCGTGGTCCTCGGCTCCGCCCTCGTCCTGTCCGGTATCGACCTCACGGTCGCGCCCGGACAGTCCGTGGCGCTGCTGGGTGCCAACGGCTCGGGCAAGTCCACCCTGGTCAAGACGGTCCTGGGCCTGACCCCCCTGCGAGCCGGGCGCGTGCGCCTGCTCGGTCATGACGTCACCCACCGCTCAGGTGTGCCCTGGAGCCGTGTGGGCTACGTGCCCCAGCGCGTGGGCGCCTCCTCCGGGGTACCTGCCACGGCGCTGGAGGTCGTGCGCTCAGGCCTGCTGGACCCTCGCCGTCCCTTCGCCGACCGAGGCCGCAAGGCGCGCGAGCGTGCCCTGGACGCCCTGGCGGCCGTCGGCCTGGCCGATCGCGCAGGCGACCACGTCCAGGTCCTCTCCGGAGGCCAGTCCCAGCGCGTCCTCATCGCCCGCGCCCTCGTGCGCGACCCTGACCTGCTCATCCTGGACGAGCCCCTGGCCGGCATCGACCGCGCCTCGCGCGAGGCGCTGGCAGGCACCCTCACCACCCTGCGCGAGCGGGGACTGACGCTGCTGACCGTCCTGCACGAGATGGGTGAGCTGGCCGGCGTCGTCGAGCGCGCCGTCGTCCTGTCTGAGGGACGAGTCGTCTCTGACGGGCCGGCAGCCGCGCTGGCCCCGGCCCACCACGACCACGGCGAGCACGACGTCGTCGGCCACGACCGCCTCGACGACTGCGAGCACGAGCACCCGCACGGCGACGCCACGCCCGCCCGCCACCACGCCCCGGACCTGACCGGCCCGCTGGGCGCGCACCCGTACCAAGGAGCATCGTGAACGAGCTCATCGACACCTACTCCCAGATGCTGAGCAGCCCGCTCATGCAGCGCGCGCTCATCGTGGCCGTCCTGGTGGGCGTGTCCGCACCGGTGGTGGGCACCTACCTGGTCCAGCGCGGTCTGGCGCTGCTGGGAGACGGGATCGGGCACATCGCGCTCACCGGAGTGGCACTGGGGTGGCTGGCCGGAGCAGCCGCCAACGTCTCCCCGCACGACGCCTGGGCGGTTCCCGGCGCCATCATCACCTCCGTGCTCGGAGCCGTCCTCATCGAGGTCATCCGAGCCCGCGGCCGCACCCGCGGGGACGTGGCGCTCGCCATCCTCTTCTACGGCGGCATCGCCGGCGGCGTCATCCTCATCAAGGTCGCCGGGGGCACGACGACGAACCTCACCTCCTACCTCTTCGGCTCCATCGCGACAGTGAGCGTGGCCGACGCCTGGTTCACCATCGCGCTGGCCGCCGTCGTGCTGCTGGTGGGTCTGGGCCTGCGAGGCCCCTTGTTCGCCCTGTGCCACGACGAGGAGTTCGCCCGAGCCATCGGGCTGCCCACCGGCGTGCTCAACGTGCTGGTCGCCGTGGTCGCGGCGCTGACGGTCTCGGTGTCGATGCGGGTGGTCGGCGCCCTGCTGGTCAGCGCCGTCATGATCGTGCCGGTGGCGGTGGCCCAGCTCGTCTCGCACTCCTTCTCCCGCACCATGGGACTGGCCATGGTCATCGGCGTGGCCGCGTGCGTGACCGGGCTGGTCGTGACCTACGTCGTGGCGGCCTCTCCCGGAGCCATGATCGTCGTCGAGCTCGTCGTGCTCTACGCCGTGGTTGCCGTGGCCAGCGGCCTGGTCCGCTACCTGCGCAAGGCGGGCCGCAAGGAGGCCTCAGCATGAGATCAACCTGGCAGCGCGCCGCCGTGCGAGACATCCTGGAGCGCACCGAGGAGTTCCGCTCAGCCCAGCAGATCCACGCCGCCCTGGAGGCGGAGGGGACCAAGGTGGGGCTGGCCACCGTCTACCGCAACCTCACCGCGCTGGCCGAGGCCGGTGAGGTGGACCAGGTGCGCAGCGACGAGGAGGTCCTCTACCGCCGCTGCGAGGGCAGCGAGCACCACCACCACATCGTGTGCCGGCGCTGCGGGCACACCGTGGAGGTCGCCGGCGGCGAGCTGGAGGAGTGGATCGAGCGAGTCTCCGCCCAGGCGGGCTTTACGCAGATGGAGCACACGGCCGAGTTCTTCGGGGTGTGCGCAGCCTGCAGCCGGGCCTGAGCGCCTCAGGCCTGGACCTGGTCGGTCGCCCCGCCAAAGCGCCGGTCGCGCTCGGCGTAGGCCTGGCAGGCCCTCCACAGCTGCGTGCGGTCGAACTCCGGCCAGGGCAGGGGCGAGAAGTACAGCTCGGCGTAGGCCGACTCCCACATGAGGAAGTTCGAGGTCCGCTGCTCCCCACCGGTGCGGATCATGAGGTCCACGTCCCGCATGCCCGGGGAGTACAGGTGCCGGGCCACGGTCTTGGCCCCCACCGCTGAGGCCTTGAGGCGTCCGGCAGCCACCTCCTGGGCGATCGCGCGGGCGGCGTCGGCGATCTCGGCCCGGCCCCCGTAGTTGAGGCACATGTTGAGCACCATGGTCTCGTTGCCGGCCGTGACCCGCTCGGAGCGGCGGACCTCCTCCAGGACGGACTTCCACAGCCTGGGCTCGCGGCCCACCCACCTCACCCGCACGCCCCAGCTGCGCAGGTCCTCGGTCTGAGCGCGCAGGACCTGTCGGGTAAAGCCCATGAGGAAGCGGACCTCGGCCGGTGAGCGGCGCCAGTTCTCGGTGGAGAAGGCGTAGACACTCAGCTCCTTGACCCCGATCTCCACCGCCCCGGCGATGACGTCCATCATGGTGGACTCCCCCACCCGGTGGCCCTCGGTGCGCGGCAGGCCCCGGGCGTTGGCCCACCGGCCATTACCGTCCATGACGCAGGCCACGTGCGCGGGCACGGCGGTGGCCGCCAGCGCCGGCGGGGTCAGTCCCGGCCGGTGCAGCGGCACGCGGTCCTCAGCGGCGTCGTCCCCACGCGGGGCAGGTGAGCTGGTCATCTCAGGTCCTTTCCACCAGTGCCAGAGAGCGTAGACGACGCTCCAGGTGCCAGGTCACGTAGGCCGAGACCAGCCCCGAGGCCGCGGCGCGCTCACGCGGCTGCGAGGCGTCGGCCAGGGCCCACTGCCCGCTCAGCAGCGCTCCCAGCAGCGCCATCGTGCGGGGGCTGACCTCCACGCTTCCAGCCGGCCGGCAGCTGGCGCACACGGCGCCGCCAGCCTGGACGTGGAAGGCGGTGTGCGGACCTGGCTCGCCGCACCTGGCACAGTCGAAGCACGACGGCGCCCAGCCTGCCAGCGCCAGGGCACGCAGCAGGTAGGAGTCCAGGACCAGGCCCGGGGCGTGGCGTCGCCTGGCCATGGCGGCCAGGGCCCCGTAGAGCAGCAGGAACTGCTGGGGCGAGTCCGTGGTGCCCAGGTCGCCGTCGTCCTCGGTCAGCCGCTCGGCGGTCTCGACCATCGTCGAGGCGCAGGTGAAGACGGCGTAGTCGGAGCAGACGGGAGCGGAGAAGGGCTCGATGGTCTCGGCCTGGGTGACCACGTCCAGGCTGCGCCCGGCGTGGAGCTGGACGTCGACCATGGAGAAGGGCTCCAGGCGCGCACCAAAGCGCGAGCCGGCCTTGCGCACGCCCTTGGCCACCGCACGCACCTGCCCGTGGGCGCGGGTGAGCATGACGATGATGCGGTCGGCCTCGCCGAGGCGGTAGGTCCGCAGGACGATGGCCTCGTCGCGGTAGAGCTTGCTGGGCACGGGGACACTGTGCCACGACGGCGCCGCCTCCTCATCCCGCCAGGCAGGCGGCGCCGTCGGCCCTGAGCGGACGTCAGCGGTTGGCCTCGACCACCTCGCGGTAGGCGCGGTGCTCGGTGTAGAGCTCATCGCCCAGGGGGCTGCGGCGCAGACGAGTCATCGTGCGCAGCTGGTAGACGGCCACGGCCACGTTGGCAGCCAGGGCCACGGCCGAGACCGTCATGAGAGCGGCCGGGTCGTGAGAGGCCTCGACGGCGAAGCGGGAGTCCGTGACGAAGGCAGGCACCGCCATGGTGAACATCATCCAGAAGGCCAGCGTGTGGGCACGGTGCTGGAGCCACACGCCCTTCTTGATGAAGAAGGCCGGGATCGTGCAGGAGATGAGCAGCGCGGCGCCGGCGTAGAAGGAGTGGTCTCCCACGCAGTTGTAGACGTAGGCAAAGTTCCACAGGTCGTAGGCGATGATCCAGAACCACAGCATGTCCGGCCACACCATGTCCTTGGAGGCGTCCTTGGAGATGAAGATGCCGCTCCACCCGCAGATCGTCACCAGGTTGAGCAGGCCCGCCACACCGTTCATCCAGTTCCAGGGACCGGAGACCATGAAGACGCCGTCCACGACGCCGTTGGCCCCCATCGCCGCGACCTGGAAGTCACGGACACAGGCCTCAGCGATGTTGATGGCCAGGATGGCCGGTGGGAAGGCCAGCGCCCACTTGCTGGCGGCCAGGCGTGGGTGGTAACGAAGCGCCATGAAGCCCAGGCAGCCCGCCAGGGCGGAGTAGACCTTGACCCAGTGGAACCAGGTCCCGGTGGACGAGCCCGCGCCGGCGGTATGCGGCCACACGAAGATCGTCAGCGCCACAGGCAGGGCGATGAACAGCAGCCAGGCGGCTGCGCGCCAGCGACGGCTGACCTCGTTGAGCAGGATCAGGGCGGCCAGGACCACGAACCAGGCGGCCCAGGAGTACCAGGCGATATCGTCGTACAGGAACACGGGGAGCACCTTTCACGTCATTGGGAATCAGCAGGTTGCCTGACGCCGTGAGGCTAGGCGCCTTCTCCACCGCGCGCACTTGTCACCTGGGCGGGAGTGTCAAGGAGCCCCTGGCTAGGCTGGCGGTCGTGAGTGACACTGCCACGCGCACGCGCCAGGCCCTGGGCCAGGCGCTCAAGGACGAGCTGGAGACGACACCGCTCAACCGCGTCACGGTCCGTCGCCTCACCCAGGTCACCGGAATCACCCGCCAGGCCTTCTACTACCACTTCGCCGACGTCTACGACCTGGCCGTGTGGACCTTCATGCAGGAGGTCACCCACCGAGTCATGGACGCGGCCGGCTACGCCCGCTGGGCCGAGGGCCTGGAGCTGCTCATGGTGTGGATGGCCCGGCACAAGGCACAGACCTACCAGACCATCCAGGCGCTCAGCCACGAGGACCTCGAGCGCTTCCTGCACAGCCAGCTGCGCGCCATGATGGTGGTCATCGTCGCCGAGCTTGACCAGGAGCAGGACGTCAGCCTCAGCCCGCAGGACCGGGCCTTCATCATCGACCACTACACCCTGTGCGTCCTGGGCCACCTCATGCACTGGCTCGCCACCGGGATGCAGCAGGACCCGCACGTCCTCGTGCCGAGGATCGAGCGGGTCCTACGTGGGTCGGTCTCGCAGTCGATGACCCGATTCAGCGCAGTGCGCGGTTGACGGCGGAGATGACGGCCTTGAAGGAGGAGGTCGCGATCGAGGGGTCGATGCCCACTCCCCACAGGACCTGCCCGCCCACCTCGGCCTCGACGTAGGAGGCGGCGCGCGCGTCGCGTCCCTCGCTCAGGGCGTGCTCGGCGTAGTCGAGGATGCGCACGCTCACGCCCGTCTGCTCCAGGGCGCAGACGAAGGCGTCCAGCGGGCCGTTGCCGGAGGCGGTGAGCAGGCGGCGCTCGCCTCCGTCACGCAGGGTGACGGTCAGGATCGACTCCTCCTCGCCCGAGGAGGTGAGCGTGGCGCCCTTGAGCTCGAAGCGGCCCCAGCTGGGCAGGTCCGCCTCAGGCGCGGCCTTGGCCGGCAGGTACTCGTCGGTGAACAGGGTCCACAGGCGCGTGGCGTCGACCTCGCCGCCGTAGGTGTCGGTGTGGCGCTGGACGATCCGGGAGAACTCGATCTGCAGGCGGCGCGGCAGGTCGAGGTTGTGGGTCTGGCCCAGCAGGTAGGAGACCCCGCCCTTGCCGGACTGGGAGTTGACGCGGACCACGGCCTCGTAGGAGCGGCCCACGTCGTGGGGGTCGATAGGCAGGTAGGGCATGTGCCAGGGCACCGCGGTCTCCGCGGCCTCGGCGTCCAGCCCCTGCGCGCGCTTGCCGGCGACCTGCTCGGCGCGTGCGGCGAAGCCCTTCTTGATGGCGTCCTGGTGGGAGCCGGAGAAGGAGGTGTAGACGAGCTCGCCGGCGTAGGGGGTGCGCGGGGGCACGTCCATGCCGGTGGCGTGCTCGACGGTGCGCCGCACGTCGTCGATGTCCGACAGGTCGAGCATGGGGTCCACGCCCTGGCTGAAGAGGTTGAGGGCGAGGGTCACCAAGTCCACGTTGCCGGTGCGCTCGCCGTGGCCGAACAGGCAGCCCTCCACGCGCTGGGCGCCGGCGAGCAGGCCGAGCTCGGCGGCAGCCACGCCTGAGCCGCGGTCGTTGTGGTTGTGCAGGGACAGGCACACGGCGTCGCGGTGGGACAGGTGTCGTGAGACCCACTCGATCTGGTCGGCGTAGACGTTGGGGGTCGCGCGCTCGACCGTGGCCGGCAGGTTGAGGATGATCTCGCGGTCGCCCTCGGGCTGCCAGACCTCCATGACGGCCTCGCACACCTCCAGGGTGTACTCGCGCTCGGTGTCGACGAAGATCTCCGGGGAGTACTCGTAGCCGAAGATCGTGTCCTCGGTCAGTACCTTCTCGGCCCGGGCCATGACCTGGCGCGTGCCCTCCACGGCGAGGTCGCGGATCTCGTCCTTGCCCATGCGGAAGACGACGTCGCGGAACAGGGGCGACAGGGCGTTGTAGAGGTGGACGGTGGCACGCGGGATGCCCACGCAGGCGTCCAGGGTGCGGTCGATGAGGTCGGTGCGCGACTGGGTGAGGACCGAGATCGTCACGTCCTCGGGGATGGCCTCGTCCTCCACGAGGGAGCGCACGAAGTCGTAGTCCGTCTGGGAGGCGGCAGGGAAGCCGATCTCGATCTCCTTGAAGCCCATGCGCACGAGCATGTCGAACACGGCGCGCTTGGCGGCCGGCCCCATCGGCTCGATGAGGGACTGGTTACCGTCACGCAGGTCCGTGGACAACCAGCGCGGGGCCGCGGTCAGGTGCCTGGTGGGCCAGGTCCGGTCCGGAAGGTCGGTAGACACGGTGTCCCGGAAGGGCCGGTACTTGGCAAAGGGCATGCCAGAAGGCTGCTGGGGCGCGGGGCGGGCGGTACGCATCAGGGGTCTCCTGTGTGGGTGTGGCTGGGGAGGCTGGCAGCACAGGTAAGCCGCGGTCGGGGTGCCGGCCTGGTCAGGCCCCGCCGCGGCGGCTAAGCAGGAGGCTGCTGGTCGCGCGCATGGCTACGACGGTACTCCCCTCGCGCCCTCGGCGCCGGGGTGTGCCGCAGAGTGGACGCGCAGGCGTGGTCCCCGGTTGCGCACCGGCCCCTGCCCTTGGCGTACGGGCAGGTCCGCAACCGGGGAGCACGGCTGAGACGACGACGGCGAGCAGCAGCCCCGTCCCGCCGGACCGGATGCTGCCGACAGCCGCTACAGCAGTCCGGCAGCCAGGTCCAGCGGGGTGCCGAAGCGGTGCGCCGTCACCGCCACGGCCTGCTCACGCAGGAAGGGCAGCAGCTCGGTGTGCGGGTTGGCCGTGACCTCGCCGGTGTACAGGGCGACGTCGGGGCTGCCCTTGGTCACGCGGCTCGCCTCACGCCAGCGCTCCTGGCTGCTCTGCTCGCGCGGACCGAGTACACGCACCCGCAGATCCAGGTCGCCGGAAGCAGCCTTGTCCGCCAGGCGCAGCTCCCAGGCCGAGGCCTGCTCCACCCGCACCCGCGTCCACGAGCGCAGGACCTTCTCCAGCTCGGCGCTGGGCTCCTGGGCCAGGCTGAGCTCGATGTCCGCGCCAGCCAGGACGCCCGCGGCCAGGACGCGCACGAGGTCGGCCTCAGGCGTTCCGGCCTGGGCGCGCACGGTCACGGCGGCTGGGCGGTAGCGCAGGACGTTGCGCTCGCAGGCCAGTCCTGTCACGTCCAGGTTGCGTCCGTAGGTCTCCTGCCAGGCTGCGGCGTCGGCGGCCAGCCCCGCGTGCAGGAAGGAAGCCTCCTCACGTCCCAGGCGGTTGCGCACGGCGTCGTAGAGGGCAAGGACCCCCGTGTGCAGCCTCTCAGGCAGGAGGGAGCCTGCCGGCGCCTGCGGCACGCGGTCGCGGACCACCTCGCCCAGGCCCAGCAGGTAGCTGGGGCCGCCGGCCTTGGTGGTCGAGCCGATCGCCGAGCGCTTCCATCCCCCGAAGGGCTGACGGCGCACGATCGCACCGGTGATCCCTCGGTTGACGTAGAGGTTGCCGGCCTCAACCTGGTCCAGCCAGGTCGCCAGCTCGCCAACGTCCATGGTCTGCAGGCCGGAGGTGAGCCCGTAGTCGACCGCGTTGACGGCGTCGATCGCCTCCTGCAGGGTGTCCACCCGCATGACACCGAGCACCGGGGCGAAGTACTCGGTGCGGTGGTACTCACTGCCCGGGGTCACGCCCGCGCGGATGCCCGGGCGCCACAGCCCACCGCCCAGGTGCTGGGGCCGCAGCACCCAGTGCTCGCCGCGACCCAGCGTCGTCAGGCCTCGCAGGGCCTTGGGGTCGTCGGGGACGACGACGGGACCCACCTGCGCGTCCAGGTGCTCAGGCGCCTTGACCCGCAGGGAGGCGGTGGCGTCCACGAGCTGACGGGCGATGCGCTCGGAGCGGCCGGCAGAGCCGACGAGGATGAGAAGGGAGGAGGCGGAGCACTTCTGCCCCGCGTGAGCGAAGGCGGAGGACACCACGTCGCGCACGGCCAGGTCAGGGTCGGCCGAGGCGGTGACGATAACGGCGTTCTTGCCGCTGGTCTCCCCCAGCAGGTGCAGGTCCGGCTTCCAGGAGCGGAAGAGCCGGGCCGTGTCGTAGGAGCCGGTGAGGATCACGCGCCCCACCGCCGGGGAGACGATGAGCTGGCGCGAGACCTCGCCGTCCTCGACGGCGGCCAGGGCCAGGACCTCCTCGGGAACGCCGGCGTCGTGGAAGGCCCTCACGAGCTCGGCCGCGCAGCGCCTGGCCGGAGGAGCCGGCTTGAGGACGACGGCGCTGCCGGTGGCCAGGGCCGCGGCCACGCCCCCGGTGGGGATGGCCAGCGGGAAGTTCCAGGGCGAGGCGACGACGGTGACCTCCACCGGCTCCAGGCGTGAGCCGACCATCTCCTCCTCGTCAGCCAGGCGCAGGCCCATGGTGGCGTAGTGGTGGCAGAAGTCGATGGCCTCGCTGACCTCGGGGTCGGCCTGGTCGATGGTCTTGCCCGCCTCGCTGGCGGCAACCTCGATCAGCTCACCACGCCGGCAGGCCAGCACGTCGCCCACGCGGTGCAGGATCGCAGCACGTTCCTCGTAGCCGCGCTCACGCCAGGAGGCGCTGGCACCAGCCAGTCCTGCCAGCAGCTCCTCAGCGGCCAGGGCCGTGGACAGACGCTGCTCGCTGGCGGCCACGGCCTGAGCCCCACGACGTGAGGTGGGCACGGCGGCAGCGATCTGACGGGCCCACTGGCGGTTGGCGGCCAGGGCCGGGTCAGAGTCCGGCTCGCTGGCAAAAGGACGCCGGGCCTGCTCGGCCACGCTCCCCCGCGTCTCGCCCGGGCCCGCAGCGGCCTGCGCCAGCCGGTCCTGACGGCGGTTGGGCGCCGGCACCGGGGCCGAGGGGTCGACGTCGGCCAGGGCCGCGAGGAAGCGGTCGCGCTCGCGGTCGAAGACCTCCTGGCTGGTGGCGATGTCAAAGACACCGGACATGAAGTTGTCCGGGGCGGCGTTCTCCTCCAGGCGGCGTACGAGGTAGGAGATGGCCACGTCGAACTCGTCGGGGTGGACCACCGGCACGTAGAGCAGCAGGTGCCCGGTGTCGCGGCGCACCACGGCCTGCAGGTCAGTGGCCATGCCGGAGAGCATCTCGAGCTCGACGGCGTCGCTGCCCTCCAGCCCGCGCGCGGCGCGCATCTCGACGGCGAAGGCGATGTCGAAGAGGTTCTGCCCGGCCACACCCAGGCGGACGCTGCGGGTGCGCTCCGGCGTCATCGCCCACTCGAGCATCCGCTTGTAGCTGGTGTCCGTGGCCTGCTTGGAGGGCCACGTGGTCAGCTCCCAGCCGTGGACCTCAGCGTCCACGCGCTCCATCGAGAGGTTGGCGCCCTTGACGATACGCACCTTGATGCGAGAGCCTCCCGCGGCCACGCGCGCAGCCGCCCACGTCTGCAGGCGCTGCATCGCCCCCAGGGAGTCAGGAAGGTAGGCCTGCAGCACGATCCCGGCCTCGTAGCCACGCATGTCCTCCTGGTCCAGGATCGAGGTGAAGACCTCGATGGTCAGGTCCAGGTCCTTGTAGTCCTCCATGTCGAGGTTCACGAAGGTGCCGTGGTCACGAGCCAGCCGGTACAGGGGGCTGAGCGCCTCCACCCCGTGGGCGACGACCTCCTCATGGCCCCAGGGGTTGTGCGGGCCGGTCACGGCTGAGACCTTGATCGAGACGTAGTCGACGTCCTCGCGGGTCACCAGACGCGAGACCTCCGCCAGACGACGCTCGGCCTCCTTCTCCCCCAGGACGGCCTCACCCAGCAGGTTGACGTTGAGGCGGTTGCCGCCCCGGCGCAGGCGTGCGAGCGCGGGTCCCAGGCTGCGCTCGGTGGCGTCGACCACGAGGTCCCCCACGATCTCCCGGAAGGCGCGGCGGGCCACGGCGGTCACCGTGCGCGGCGCCAGGCGCGAGGCTGTGGCGCCCAGTCCCATCGCAGCCGCCAGCGGCCCGGGCAGGAAGGAGGTGCGTCCGGCAGCCAGGCGGGTGAAGGCCGCCGAGGCGACGTCCAGGTCGACCGGGCGCACGACGTCGTCAACGAAGCGAGTGGTGAACTCCAGCCCGTCGGGGTCGGCCAGGACCCGCGAGAGGATCTGCGCGGTGCGGGGTGTCGGCTCGTGCGCGGACTCCTCGGCCCAGCGGCGAGCACGCTCGACGGCGCGGTGACCGAGCTCCCACAGGTGGTCCGGGCAGACACGTGTGGAGGTGGGGACAGGGGACGAGGGGTCTGGGAGCGTGGTCGGCATACGCGCGGCCTCCTTGCCGGTCGAGGTGACGTAGACCTCCTCAGTCTGCCGTATCTAGGACCTTTGGCGCAGGAAAATGAGAGCGCGAGATCACCAGGCTCACGACAGCAACGGAAAGAGTCCCCAGTAGGCCAGGTCCACGAGCAGGACGAGGGTACCTGTCAGCACCGCTCCCAGGACCGCGGCCGCGGGCAGGGTCAGCCACCGGCCCCCGTCGTGCCGACCGTGGCGCACGTGCCCGCGCATGAGCCAGATCCGCCCGGAGAGCTTGACCAGGAGGATGACGCTCACCCCGGCCACCACCTGGGCGACGAACCAGCCCCCGTAGGAGATGAGCGGGTTGGAGGAGTAGGACAGGGCCAGCCGGGCTACCAGACCGATATACGCCAGGTACAGCGCCCAGGCGGCCAGCACGGACAGGGCCAGCGCCCCTGACCAGCGTCCGATCGGGTCCGGCAGGTGCAGGCCGCGCCGGCCCCGCAGCCGTGGCAGCTGCCCGACCACCCAGCCGACCCCGGCTGCCGCTAGCAGCGCCACTCCAGCGATGAGGGTGCCGAGCATGAGGTCACCAGAGGCGTACCACCGAGCGGGCCCAGGGGCCTGGGCCCAGAAGTCCTGCACCGGCGTCGCCCCGGCCACGGCAGGAGGCGCGCTGGCCGTGGCCGGCAGGCCCGTGACCCACCGCGACAGGTCCCGGGCCACGCCAGGCGCCAGGGGACCGTCCGTCGTCGTGCCCAGCTTGAGCCCGTGGTTGGCGCCGTCGTAGTAGCGCACGGTGAGCTGGGTGTTGCCGGCCTTGCGGATCGAGTCCCAGATCGTGGCGGGGCCCTGGACCAGCGGCATCGAGGAGTCACCGGTGCCGTAGAGCATGAGCACGGGCGCGGTGATCCTCTCCTCGTAGGGGCGGGCGTCGAAGTCGGCGTAGCCGAAGGCCCCCCGGGGCAGCTCGCGGCTACCCAGCAGCCGCGCGGCGGCGTCAAGCAGGGCGTCAGGCACGCCCACACGCTTGAGGTAGGAACCGGCAGCGTAGGTCGCCTGCTGGCGGATCATGACCACCGGAGCGCTGGCCAGGACGAGGAAGGCCACCTGCGGGTCGGTGCCAGCCAGGACGACGCCGGGGTAGCCGCCTTCCGACTCGGCGTAGACGCCGACGCCGTCCGGGTCCACGCCCTCCAGTCCTCGCACGAAGACCAGCGACTGCTCGTAGTCAGCGGCCATCGAGACGTAGTCGCGCTCGGTGAGGCTGTAGCCCTGCGTGGGCTTGCTCGGCACGAGCGTGGTCGCCCCGGCCGAGGCCAGGGCCTCAGCCTGCTCGGCGAAGCCGGCCTGGGTGTGCGTGCCCGCGCCGTGCAGGAAGACCACGCCCGGCGTCGGCCCGCTCACCCCGACGGGGCGGCGCAGCAGTGCCGGGACCTGCTCGCCGTCGGCCTGGGTGATCGTGACCTCGCTCGTGGCCACCTCGTAGGTGCCCACGGGTGCCGTCTCCACCGCCCCGCCGATGCGTGTGTCAGAGGTGGAGGGCACGAGGGAGTCCTTGACCGCCACCGGGGACCAGCGCGGTCCGGCCAGGGTCCCTACCAGGGACAGGGCCAGGCAGGTGACGATGACGGCGCCGACGGTGCGGTGGTCGCGTGAGACAGCCAGGACCACCGCCCCCAGGGCAAGGGCGGTGGTGATGTCCCAGATCTCCTCGCCGCCGGTCCCCAGGGCCGCCAGCACGACGACGGCCACGGCCACGCCTGCGGCCATGACGAGCAGACGGCGTCGCTCCTGGCGCCACAGCCCGACCAGCAGGTGCCAGGCGCGTCGCGGAAAGGCCTTGATCCAGGTCCAGCCTGAGCGCAGCTCCTGGGTCGTCAGCAGGTCGTTCGCCACGGTCGGCCTCTAGAAACCGAGCTTGGCCAGGGCCTTGGGATCCGACTGCCAGTCCTTGGAGGTGCGCACGTGCAGGTCGAGGTAGATCTTCCGGCCCAGCAGCTCCTCGATGCCGGCACGGGCGCGCACGCCGACCTCCTTGAGGCGTGAGCCGCCCTTGCCGATCATGATGGCCTTCTGGGAGTCACGCTCGACCACGAGGCTCACCCGCACCTGCAGGCGCTCCCCCGCGCCCTTGACGCGCGCCCCGGTGCGGTCGGTGCGGGGGTCGAGGACCTCGTCGACGACGACAGCCAGGGAGTGGGGCAGCTCGTCACGCACGGACTCCAGGGCCGCCTCACGCACCAGCTCGCCGATCATGACGGCCTGAGGCTCGTCCGTGACCTCCCCGGTGGGGTACAGCGGCGGGGAGGGAGGCAGGTGAGAGACGAGGACCTGCGTGAGGACGTCGACCTGCTCGCCTGAGACCGAGGAGACCGGGACGATGTCCGCCCACTGGCCCAGCTCGTTGACAGCCAGCAGCTGAGCGGCCAGGGCCTCGCGACGCACGGTGTCCGCCTTGGTCACCACGGCGACGACCGGTGCACGCACCTGCTCCAGGTCCCGGGCGATGAAGCGGTCGCCCGGACCGATCCTCTCGTTGGCCGGGATGCAGAAGGCGACGACGTCGACGTCGGTGAGCGTCTCGCGCACCAGGTCGTTGAGCCGCTTGCCCAGCAGGGTCTTGGGACGGTGGAGGCCGGGGGTGTCGACGAGGACCAGCTGTGCGTCCTCGCGGTGGACCACGCCGCGCACGTTGTGCCGCGTGGTCTGGGGCCGGCCGGAGGTGATGGCCACCTTGGAGCCGACCAGGGCGTTGGTGAGCGTGGACTTGCCCGCGTTGGGGCGGCCCACCAGGCAGGCGAAACCGGCCCGGAAGTCCTCGGGGAAGTCAGGGACCACGATCTCGGCGCGCGCCGAGACCGGCAGGCTCTCTTCGCCGGTGGTCTCGTCTGCGGTCTCGTCGCCGACGGTCTCCAGGGCGTTGGGGCCGGCCATGAGCTCCTCGTCGGAGGGGAAGCGGGAGGGGGAGTCAGTCATGAGTGTCCTTTGAGGTGGTCTGGGCCGCATCCGGCCTGCTGGCTGAGACAAGGAGGCTGGTGACCTGGCGGCGACGGCCTGTGGCCTGGTCGGCCACGAGGCGCAGGCCCTGGACCTCGCCGCTGGCACCTGGCAGCGGGACCCGGCCGATAGCCTTGGCGAGCAGGCCTCCGGCGGTGTCGACGTCGTCGTCGTCGATCTCCAGGCCGAAGAGCTCTCCGAGCTCGTCCAGGCTGAGCCGCGCCGGGACCCGGTAGACGCCGTCGCCCAGGTCCTCGACCTCGGGCTCGGCGTGGTCGTGCTCGTCGGTCATGTCGCCCACGACCTCCTCCAGGAGGTCCTCCATGGTCACCAGTCCGGCCGTGCCGCCGTACTCGTCGACGGCGAGGGCCATGTGGACCGAGTCGGTCTGCATCTCACGCAGCAGGTCGTCGGCGAGCTTGGTCTCAGGGACGTAGACCGCCTCACGCATACAGGTGACCACCTCGCGCTGGGCGTACTCGGGCTGGGCGTCCAGACGGCGCAGGAGGTCCTTGAGGTAGACCACGCCGCGTACGTCGTCGGCGTCCTGGCCGATGACGGGCACGCGGGAGAAACCGGACTTGATGAACAGGCGCATGGCGGCCGAGACCGGCTTGTCGGCGTCAATAGTGACCATGTCCGTGCGCGGGACCATGACCTCGCGCACGAGGGTCTGGCCGAGCTCGACGACGCTGCGCAGCATCTGCCGGTCCTCGTCCTCAATGGTCTCGGCCTCGCCGATCTCGTCAATCATCTCGCGCAGGTCCTCGGTGACCTCGGCGCAGGCCTCGGCGTCAGTGAGGGTGGAGGAGCGCCCGTAGTGGTTCTCCAGCCACCGCCACGGCCGGCCCACGGCGTCGACCTTCTCCAGCGGACCGGCCAGCGCCAGCAGGACGCCGGCGGGGTTGCGCCGTCCGGCTGAGCGCGGGGAGAGGCCGACGACGAGCCCCAGGAGCACGGCGTTGAGGGCGACGGCGATGAGCAGGACCAGCCACCAGCGGCTGACCAGCCCCGCCACCGCCAGGGTGAGCAGGACGGCGGCGAGCATGTCCACCGCCACGCGCACGGCCGCCACCGAGCCCAGCACCTGGGCGCGACGCTCGGCCAGGGCGAGGACCCGCTGGGCTCCGCGCCGTCCCTCCTCAACGAGGTCCTCGGCGGCGGCGCGGGTCATCCGCGACAGTGCCGCCTCAGCGGCGCTGAGCAGCGCGCCGCAGGCCAGCACCGCCACGGCGGCGACGACGAGGAGGGCGACCGGGGTCCCGCTCACTTGCCACGCTCCGCCAGGAAGGTCAGGAGCAGCTGACGCTGGAGGGCGAACATCTCCTTCTTCTTCTCCTCCTCAGCGTGGTCGTAGCCCAGCAGGTGGAGGATGCCGTGGGTGGTCAGCAGCAGCATCTCCTCGGCCGCGCTGTGCCCGGCCTCCAGAGCCTGCCTGGCCGCCACCTGCGGGCACAGCACGATGTCACCGAGCGTCCCGGCGGGAGTCTCGGACTCCTCGGTGCCCGGGCGCAGCTCGTCCATGGGGAAGCTCATGACGTCGGTGGGACCGGGCAGGTCCAGCCAGCGCACGTGGAGCTCAGCCATGGGCTCGGGATCCACGAAGAGGATGTTGAGCTCGGCCTGGGGGTTGACGTGCATGGCCCGCAGGACGTGGTCGGCCAGCGCGGCGAACTCCGCGCCGTCGATCTCGACGTCAGTCTCGTTGTTGACCTCGGTGGTCATGCGTGGGTCCTCCCGTTGGTGGGTCGGTGGTGGGTGCGCCCTGAGGGTCGACGGCGGCTCTCGGGCGTGGGTGCTGAGGCCGAGGCCGCCTCGGTGGCGGCGCGCTCGGCGTCGTAGCGGGCGTAGGCGTCGATGATCCTGCCCACGAGACGGTGACGCACGACGTCGGCGCTCCCCAGCTCGCAGAAGCTGATGCCCTCCACACCGGCCAGGATCTTGCGCACCACGAGCAGGCCGGAGGGGCGCCCGCCGGGCAGGTCGATCTGCGAGACGTCCCCGGTCACCACCATCTTGGAGCCGAAGCCCAGGCGGGTGAGGAACATCTTCATCTGCTCGGGGCTGGTGTTCTGGGCCTCGTCGAGGATGACGAAGGCGTCGTTGAGGGTGCGCCCACGCATGTAGGCCAGCGGCGCGACCTCGATGGTGCCGGCGGCCATGAGCCGTGGCAGGGCGTCAGGCTCAAGCATGTCGTGCAGCGCGTCGTAGAGGGGCCGCAGGTACGGGTCGATCTTGTCGGTGAGGGACCCTGGCAGGAAGCCGAGGTTCTCCCCCGCCTCCACCGCCGGACGGGTGAGGATGATGCGCGAGACCTGCCGCCTGGCCAGGGCGTCGACGGCCCGGGCCATGGCGAGATAGGTCTTGCCGGTTCCGGCCGGGCCGATGCCGAAGGTGATGGTCGACTCGGCGATGGCGTCGGTGTAGGCCTTCTGGCCCAGCGACTTGGGCCTGATCGACTTGCCGTGGGTGGTGAGCACGTCGTCGGTGAGCACCTCGGTGGGGCGGGCCGCGACGTCGAGCAGACCGATGGCGCGCTCGACGGCGTCGGCGGTCAGCGGCGTGCCGGCGCGGGCGACGTCGATGAGCTCAGACAGCAGCAGGACCACCACGTCCACGCGGGAGGCCTCACCAGACACGGTGACGGTGTTGCCGCGCACGTGCAGGCCGACGTCGGGAAAGCCCTTCTCGACGGCGCGCAGGACCTCGTCGCGCGCGCCCAGCAGCTGGACGGGCGGCAGGTCCGCGGGCAGGACGAGGCTGCGGGTGTCGTCGGCGTGAAGGTCGGGCACGGGCGCTGAGGTGATCGCCGAGGGGTCGGCTACTGCGATGGGCGTATTCGTCATCGCGCCCGATCCTAGCCGGATCAAGGCACGCTGGGTTGTGAGCGGGGCTACCGTGCTGCACCGTCGTGTGGGAGCATCCCCACATGGGACGCAGCCTCACAGCCCAGGAGCGCGCGGTCATCGAGGCGATGATCGCGCAGGCTGACGGCGACTCACCTGGTCAGCGGCCGAGCGCCATCCAGCGCGCCAGGTGGGCTGCCGCGCTTGAGCAGACCACGGTGGACCACGAGTGCGGCTGCGGCCTGTGCCCCACGATCGACCTGGCCTGGAACGGGCAGGCGGTCGGCTGCGAGGGCGAATGGGTGGTGCTTGAGGCCTTCAGCGCCAGCGGCGAGATGGTGCTGCTCTTTGTCGACGGCGACCGGCCCTCCTGCCTGGAGGTCGTCCCGAGCGAGGATCAGCCGGTAGCCCTGCCGCGGCCTGAGGAGCTCCGTCCGGCACGGTGGGTACCAGCCGAGTAGGGCCCTTCCCTCCCTTCCTGCGTGGGCCGCCTCAGCGGGTGGCTCGCGGCACGGTGCGTGCCGCGATCACCAGCAGCGCCAGGCCCGTCAGCACCAGCCACAGCAGGTTGCGGCCCGTCTCCCAGGGCATGCCAGGAGCTGAGGCCAGGTGCGCCGCCAGGTCCGCGGCCCAGCTCATGGGCAACCAGCTGCCCATGGTCTCCAGCACCCCGGGCAGCTGGCCGCGTGGGACGAGCAGGCCGCACAGGAAGACCTGCGGGGCGACGATGACCGGCATGAGCTGGACCGCCTGGAACTCTGAGGAGGCGAAGGCGGAGGTGAACAGGCCCAGCGCCACCCCGACGAAGGCGTCAAGGAGGCCGACCAGCACGAGCCAGGCCCACGAGCCGGTCAGCTCGACGTCCAGCAGCCAGCCGCACACGGCTGACAGGACCAGGGACTGCACGGCGGCGGCCATGGTGAAGGCCGTGCCGTAGCCGAGCAGGAGGTCGGCGCGGTGCAAAGGCGTGGTCCACAGCCGCTCCAGGGTGCCCGAGCGTCTCTCGCGCAGCATGGCGACGCTGGTGACCAGGAACATCACGAGCATCGGCAGGATCGCGACCATGGTGACAGCGACCCGGTTGAACAGCTGCTCACCGTGGGGGTAGTCGAGGTAGACGAAGTAGAGCAGAGTCACGAGCACCGAGGGCACGGCCACGATGAGTCCGACCGTGCGACGGTCAGCAGCCAGCTGGGCGAGCACCCGGCACGTGGTGGCGAGGTAGGTACGCAGTCTCATCGGTTCCCCTCGATGGCGTCAGCGTCACGGATGACGGCGAGGAAGGCCTCGTCCAGGGTCTGGGCACCGGTGCGCTCCAGGAGAGCGGCGGCCGTGGCGGCGGCCAGGAAGCGCCCGTCACGCATGAGCAGGACACGGTCGCAGCGGAAGGCCTCGTCCATGACGTGGCTGGAGACCAGGATCGCTGCGCCAGCCTCGGCGATGGAGCGAAAGGCGGCCCACAGCTCCTCGCGGGTGACCGGGTCCAGTCCCACGGTGGGCTCGTCCAGGACGAGGAGGTCTGGGTCCCCTACCAGGGCGCAGGCCAGGCTCACGCGCCCGGCCTGACCGCCGGAGTAGGTGGACACCGGACGGTCGGCGATCTCAGCCAGGCCCACGGTGCCGAGCACGTCCGCGACGTCTCGGGACCGGTGGCCCGCGAGGGAGGCGAAGTAGGCGACGTTCTGCCGTGCGGTCAGGTCGGCGTAGACCGCCCCGCCCTGAGCCATGTAACCGATCCGCCCACGCGTGGCCGGTGAGCCTGGCCGGAGGCCGAGCACGTGCACCTGGCCGTCGTAGCGCTGGACGCCGACGAGCGTGCGCATCAGTGTGGTCTTGCCGCAGCCGGAGGGGCCGAGCAGCCCGGTGAGGGAGCCTTCAGGCAGCTCCAGGTCCAGTCCGCGCAGGATCTCCTGGCCACCTCGCCTCACGCGCAGGCCGCGGGCACGGACGACAGCGGGTGGCCGCACGTCCTGGGTGATCGCGCCGAGGGGAGGGAGGCCCCGAACGTTTTTCATCATGTGATGAATATATGGGAGTGCCAGCCTCCGTCGCAAGACGAGCGGACCAGCCTCACGGAAGCTCGCCCGTCAGGTAGCGCTGGACCGTCGGGCCGTACAGGGCCACCAGCGTGTCCGTGCCAGCACCCGCGAGCGCGTCGAGTCCCATGACCCACAGGGCGGTCCCGAGCCCGAGGACCTGGCTGGCCACCATCTGGGTGCGCAGGCGAGGCCGGTCGGGCGCCACCTGCGCGACGACAGGCTCCAGGAGCCGCCCGCTCATGAGGTCGCGCAGCCCGGCTGCTGCCGCCTCGTCGGCCCCGACAGCACGGAAGGCTGCCTGGAAGCGATCGGGCCCCGCCGCCGTCCAGGACTCCAGGAAGGCCCTGACCAGCCCCTCCCCCAGCTGCTCGGCGGGAAGCTCGCGCAGCCGTGCGGCGACCTCCTCGCCCCCGAGCCCGGCCTCCTCACCCACGCCTGTCACCGCGGCCATGAACAGCTGGGCCCGGTCCGGGAAGTAGTGGTGGACCAGGGCGGCGTCCACGCCGGCCTCACGGGCGACTCCGCGCAGGGAGGTGTTGTAGCCGTCGCGCGCAAAAGCCGTGCGCGCGGCCTTGAGGATCGCCTCACGCGCGTCCGGGCTGCCGGCCGCGCGCCGCCCCCGCGGGCTCATGCGGACCTCAGCCCACGCAGATAGACGTAGGGCCTGCGGTCCGTGACGACCAGGGAGCTCAGGATCTCGGACAGGTCAGTGATCGGCTCACTCATACCGTGGACAGTAGCAAGCGCCCGTTGGCTGGTACCGCGGGTACCTCCCCAGACCTGGCCCCCTGTCCTACCGTGCCCTCATGGACCAGCGCGCCGAGGTCACCGGCCAGAGCGGAGTCTGTGAGGCCACGATCGAGCGGGCAAACTAGATGGCCGCTTCCCACGGGTTGATCAACTCTACGCCTGTCGCGGCGAAGTCTGCAGTATTGCGGGTAGCCAAGACATAACCTCGCGCGCTCACGACAGCTGCGATAAGCGAGTCCATCACAGGCAACGGCCGACCGTGAGTACGAGCATGAGCCTGGAGCCGTGCCCAAGCACGTGAGGCTGGGCCATCGAATGGCAGGACTCGATCCCCGAAGAACGGAATGACCTCTTCCTCAAGCTGTTCCCAGAGAAGATCGCGTCGACGGCCTGAAGGCAGGATCTCCACACCGGCACGCAGCTCCGCCAGGGTCAGCGCCGTGACATAAAGGGTCCTCGGATGCTGATCATCCAGCCAACGTACAACGCGAGGATCAGGATCGCGCCGCAGAGGCTCAGAAAGCACATTCGTGTCGAGGACAATCACGACAAGTCCAGCGGCTCATAGACGGAGCGGTCACGCGTGATATCTAGGTAAGCTCCACCGCTCTCCTGACGAATCGAACTCAGAAGTGTTCCCAGGCCACGGCGAGATTGGTCTTCAACGGCCTCATCAAGAATGGCACGAATCTCTGCCTCCATGGAACGACCATGCTCATGCGCGCGAGCCTTGAGCGCGCGGTATGTAGGCTCAGAAAGATGTCGTACGACGACGCTGGCCATGATGCACCTCCAGCTATGAGACAGCTTAAACGATACCGACGTCATCACCTTGGCAGGGCCCCTGCCCAACTGGGAGGTGGATGTGGTAGGGGCAGGCGCTACTGCTGTTTCTCGTTCCTGCTCTGTAGCTTCCGGATCTGCTCGTAGGTCCGTGCCAGCCGCTGCTCATGGTCATTGTCTCGTGGCTGGTAGTAGCGCCGGCCCACGAGGCTGTCGGGCAGGTACTCCTGGGGCGCGATCCCGTAGGGGTAGGAGAAGGGGTCGAGCATCCCGCCGTGACTGATCGTGTGCGCACCGCGGTAGTGGGTGTCGCGCACGATGGAGGGAATGGGCTGGCGCTGGTGGTTCTGGGCGTCCTGGCGCGCAGCCTCGTAGGACCAGCGGCCGGAGTCCGACTTGGGGCTCAGGCACAGCTGGATGACGGCCTGGGCCAGGAAGTTGCTGGCACGCGGCAGCCCCACCTCCCGGGCGGCCTGGCAGGCCAGGACCACGCGTGCCACGACCTGCGGATCAGCCAGGCCCACCACCTCGTAGGCGGCGCAGGTGATGCGGCGGATCGCCGTCTCGATATCGCCAGACTCCAGCAGCACGGCCAGGTAGTAGAGCGCGGCGTCAGTGTCTGAGCCCTCCATGGAGCACTGCATGGCCGAGATGACGTCGTAGTGGTAGCTCTCGTCCTTGTCGAGGCTGATGCGCTGGTTCCTCGCGAACTGCTCGACGTCGTCGACGCTCAAGGAGCTGCCGTGCAGGCCGTGGAGGGTCTCCGTGATGCTCAGGGCCATGCGGCAGTCGCCCAAGGAGCACTGGGCGACGGCGCGCAGCACCTCAGGGTCGGGTGCGGCGTCGGTGATCGTGGCCCAGGCGCGCTGGAGCATGGGGAGCATGTCCTCGGCCTGGATGGGCCGCAGCTCAAAGAGGTGCGCGCGCGAGCGGATCGCGGGGCTGAGGCTGATGACGGGGTTGGCGGTGGTGGTGCCGATGAGCATCATGGAGCCGGTCTCCATGTAGTTCAGCAGCCAGTCCTGCTTGCCCTTGTCCATGCGGTGGATCTCGTCGAGCAGGAGGATGAAGGTGTGGCCGGCATGGCTGTCGGCGATCTTCTGGAGCCTGCTCTTGGCCTCCATCGAGGCGTTGAAGCGCTCCATGGGGAGGTCGTAGACCTCGGCGGCGACGTAGGCGATGGTGGACTTGCCGGTGCCCGGAGGCCCGTAGAGGACCATCGACTGCGTGAGACGGCGCTCGAAGAGGGAGCGCAGGATCCCGCCGGGGCCGAGCAGGTGCTCCTGGCCGACGACCTCGTCGAGGCTGCGCGGGCGGACCTTGTCAGCAAGTGGCTGGTGAAGCATGAGCGGCCCCTTGGAGAGTCGGATATTGATAGACGGGTGTTCGGTAGATGCGCCGCCGCCATTGTGCCGCTACGGCTGAGGCATCAGGACCAGCCTGGTGACGCGGGGGGGGCTGAGGCCTGGTGCCGTGTCCCGGAACCTCGTCTGTACCATTGCCGTCATGGCCAGGCCTCAGACCAAGGACGAGCTGATCGCCGCATCCGACGCACAGCTCGACAAGCTCATGGATCTCTTGGGCTCACTACCACCTGCAGATCGTGAAGCCGATTTCCCGCCGGCCTTCACAGGTCGCGGCCCAGAGGCTCACTGGCAGCGTGACAAGAACTGCAAGGACGTCGTCATCCACCTCTACGAGTGGCAGAGGCTGTGGTTGAGCTGGGTGACCGCGAACATGGACGGAAGGAGCCAACCGTTCCTCCCCCGCCCGTACACCTGGAGCAGCTATGCAGGAATGAATGAGGAGCTTAGAGACCAGCACCTGAGCACCTCCTACAGCGAGGCGGTTGAGCTCCTCAGGGCCTCACACGGCGACGTCATGGCCAGGCTGCAAACGTTGAGCAACGAAGAGCTGTTCACCAAGAAGTATTTTTCTTTCACGGGCTCCACGTCCTTGGGCTCCTACGCAGCGTCCGCCACGAGCTCGCACTACGAGTGGGCGATCAAGAAGATCCGTCAGTACAAAAGGTCTCTGTAGCGCCCGCGAGCCAAGCTCCTGCCCGGAAGCGTCTTCCGTACGACACGTCCCCTCTACTTCGCGGTTCACCGTCAGCGCGCAAAGGGGAGCCCTCAGCGCGATTCTGGTCGTGAACAGTCTTCGATACAGGTCCTCGAAGGTCACTGCGAAAAGTCACTTGTTCCGATATATGACATGAGTCATGGGACTTGACTTTTGCTGACCAGCACTCGCTAGTGCAAGGACGCATCGTGCTGGACTATCGCCATGGAGGCGTTTCCTCGTGCCTGGTGGGGTCACATGCTCACCGGCTCCTGTGTGGGTGTCGTCGTCCTCGTACCGAGCACCACTATCTCCTGGTACAGCAGACGAGTCGATCATCGTGATCCCGGAGGATGGGCGCCTACGGACTTGGTGCTGTTGTTGGTAGCAGTGTTTTGTTGGGGGTTTATGCGGTTTTGTCAGCATGGGGTCATGATGACAACCGCCGCATGACAAAACACTGACACCTAAACCAGCAGCAGTCCCTGCCTTACGGAAGGAATAGACGCCGGTATCGGAGTGAAACACATAGATCGAGGCATCATCAGCCATCACTACCTCTGAAAACCCATGACCGAAACACACCCCAAGACGCTTCACTCCATGCTCAGCCTTACGATGAGCCGATGAGAACAGGACCCACCGACGCTCGCACTCACGCACGCCTGTCACACTTTCAGGCCCTTTACGCCAGGGTGGAGCGGGACAACGCCGAGCTCGCCGCGCTGCTGGAGTCCCTCCCCCTCATGAACGAGCGCCTGGCCGAGCTCGTGGACTACTACGAGACCCAGTGGATCGAGGACTACGCGACCATCGACTCCTTCCCCTCCGGCGAGGGAAGCTACTCCATCCTCTCCGAGGACACGATCTACAACGAGCTCTGCTCCCGGCGCACCTGTCTCGAGGAGCTACGGAAAGCCTGCTCCGACCTCCTGTCCCAAGGCTAGAACCGCAGGGTCCCCTTGACTCCCAGGTCCCCCTCCCCTAACCTCCAAGTAAGGCAAGCCTATCCTTCTATGTTCTGGAGGCGTTATCCATGCCCAGGGAACTCGCCGACGAACCGACTCCCACCCAATCCAATCCCCAGCAGACCACCAACGACCAGCTCATGGACAAGCACAAGAGCGGTCAGGCAGCCATCGCCCGGCTCCGCAGACCCGTCCGGGCCAGGCTCGCCCTCGCCCAGGCCCTCATGCTGGTCAGCGTCGCCTTCTCCATCGGACCCTACGTCGCCCTGGTAGCACTAGGTGAGACCCTCCTGCGGCACTACCAGGACGGATCCCCGCTCGACGTCCCGCGCATCACCGTCATCGTCAACGTCTTCATCACTTCCTTCTTCGCCAGGATCCTGTTCATGGTGCTCAGCCTGCTGGTCACGCACCTGGCCGACCTCCGGCTGCGTGACCAGACACGTCGCGACCTGCTGGAACGTTTCTCCAGAGCGCCGTTGGGCTGGTTCACCGAGACCACCTCGGGCAGGATCCGTAAGACGGTCCAGGACGACACCGTCACCGTCCACACCGTGATCGCCCACGCGCCCGTCGACGTCCTCAACGCGGTCGCCACCCCGGTAGTGCTGCTTTGCTACGCCCTCTACCTCGACTGGCGCCTCGGTCTGCTGTCAGTCGCGACCGTCCCCCTCTACCTGGGCACCTACTCGATCATGATGCGCACGATGCCGACCAAGACGGCGGAGATGGACGGTAAGCTGGCCAGGCTCTCCTCCACGATGCTCGAGTTCGCCTCCGGGATCGCGGTGGTCAAGACCTTCGGGCAGACAGGCAGGGCGCACAGCGCCTACACGCAGGCCGCTAAGGAGTTCAACAACTTCTACCGAGCATGGTCCACCCCACTGCTCAACATCTCCTGCCTGGCGGCAGCGTGGGTGTGCGTACCCCTCATCCTGCTGGTCAACCTCGGCGTCGGCTCGCTGCTGGTCTCCTCGGGGTCAGTGAGCGTCCCGAGGCTGCTGTGCACGACGCTGATCGCCCTGGCGATCCCCGAGGTCATGGACACGGTCGCCACGATCCAGTGGTCCTACCAGCTGGCCGGGTCGGCGGCCGTGCGCCTGTGCGAGATGCTGGACCTGGAGGTCCTGCCCCAGCCTGCACTCCCCGACCGCCCTCGAGGCTCCACCATCGAGGTCTCGCACGTCACCCACGTCTACGGCGAGGGAGAGCGTGCCGTGACCGCCCTGGACGACGTGACGCTCACCTTCCCCGAGGGAACGGTCACCGCGCTCCTGGGGCCCTCAGGATCAGGCAAGTCGACACTCGGCGCGCTCCTGGCCCGTTTCGCGGACCCCACCCGGGGCACGATCACCCTCGGCGGGGTCGCCCTGCGGTCGATGGACGAGGAGACCCTTTACTCTCACGTCTCCTTCGTCCTCCAGGACGCCCAGCTGCTGACCACCTCCGTGCGCAAGAACATCGCCCTGGCCCGCCCCGACGCCACCGACGAGGAGGTCATCGCCGCCGCCAGATCAGCTAACATCCACGACTTCATCCAGTCCCTGCCCGCAGGCTACGGCACCGTCATCGGTGAGCAGACCCACGTGTCAGGCGGCCAGGCGCAACGTATCGCCATCGCCAGGGCGCTGCTCCGCGACGCCCCCGTCCTGGTCCTGGACGAGGCGACGGCGATGGTCGACCCAGAGTCCGAGGCCGAGATCCAGCAGGCCCTCACCCGCCTGGCCCGTGGCCGGACGGTTGTCGTCATCGCCCACCGGCCTGCGGTGATCGCGGGAGCGGACCAGGTTGTCGTCCTCGAGCACGGCAGGGTGCGCGCCGTCGGGACCCATGACGAGCTCGTGGACGATCCCCACTACTCCCTGCTCCTGGCCCAGGCGCTGCATCAGTCCCCGAGCGCCCTCGCACCTACGGCCGCCCAGGAGGGCCGCCGTGCGTAACCTCGTCTACGGGCTCATGACCCCGCGCCTGCCAAGACTGATGACCGCTGAGTCCTGGGCGCTGCTGCGCGCAGGCGCCCTGACCAGCTGCGTCGTCGGCGTCGTGAACGCCCTGGCCTATCTCCTGATCCTGCCCCTGTCCGTGGTACTCGCCACCGACCAGCCCTTCCTGGGACTCGGTACCGCAGCATGGGCGCTCGTGCTGGCAGCCACGGCCCTGGTCAGCTCAGTGGTCGACTTTATCGGTTCGAGGACCAGCTACCGAGGAGCGCTGGGCTGCCTCGGCGACATGCACGCCGCCGTCGGGAACAAGGTGGCCCGCTTGCCTCTGGGCTGGTTCAACCACGACTCCGGTCCCAGCCTCTCGCGCACAGTGACTCAGGAGATGCTCTCCCTGGGTGAGGCTGTCGCCCACTTCCTGAACAAGATGTACCGCAGCGTGCTCACCTGCGTGACGATCGTCGTCGGCTGCTGGGTGTGGGACGCGCGCATCGGGCTCGCCCTCACGCTCTGCGCGCCGCTGGTCGTTATCGGGCTGCTGGCGATCCGTGTCCTGATATCCAAGGGCCACCGCATGGTCGAGCCCCTTGAGCGCGAGAGCGCGATGCGCGTGGTCGAGTTCGCCCAGTGCCAGGCGGCGCTGCGCGCTGCAGGCGCCGTGGACCGCTACGAGGAGATGGCGGCCGCACTGGAGGCCACGAGCGCCAGCCGCAGGAGGAGCCTGTGGTTGGAGACCCTGAGCCAGGTTCTCGGAGGCTCCTTCATCCAAGGCTGCGTCGTGGTCATGATCACGGTGGTCACCAACCTGGCCGTCAGCGGGTCGATGGGGCCGGTCGAGACGATAGCGAGTCTGGGGCTGTCCCTGTCCTTCAGCCACGAGCTGACCACCGTGATGACCAACCTGATCGGTATCGACGACAGGCGGGTCCTGCTCAACACAGTGGAGGAGCTCCTGGAGGTCGAGGAGCTGCCCGAGACCACGCGACCCAGGACGTGGGTCAGCCCCGGCACCGTGGCCCTGCGTAAGGTCAGCTTCTCCTATGACAAGGCCACCCCCGTGGTCCAGGACGTCTCCTTCGAGGTGCCGACGCGCTCGATGTGCGCGATCGTGGGCCCCTCCGGATCGGGAAAGACCACGCTGCTGCGCCTCATCTCGCGCTTCTACGACGTCGACGACGGCGAGATCCTCCTGGGCGGGATCGACGTGCGTCAGGTCACCACCATGGACCTCATGAGCCAGCTGTCCATGGTCTTCCAGGACGTCTACCTCTTCGACGACACCCTGGAGGCCAACATCCGCCTGGCACGTCCCGACGCCTCCGAGGCCGACCTCGCCGAGGCGGCCAGGCTCGCCGGCGTGGACGAGATCGTCGAGCGCCTGCCACTGGGGTGGGCAACACGGGTTGGTGAGGGCGGAAGGGCGCTGTCCGGCGGCGAGCGCCAGCGCGTGTCCATCGCCCGCGCGCTGCTCAAACACGCCCCGATCGTCCTGCTCGACGAGGCCACCAGCGCCCTGGACGCCGAGAACGAGCAGAACCTCGTCGCCTCCATGAACAGGCTGCGGCAGGAGGCCACGCTCATCGTCGTCGCCCACAAGCTCGAGACCATCGTCTCAGCCGACCAGATCGTCGCCCTCGACGACGACGGCACACTCGCCCAGGTAGGAACCCACGCCGACCTGCTTACCCAGGAGGGTCCCTACAGGCGCTTCTGGGCCAAGCGGCAGGAGGCTTCCGGCTGGGCGCTGGTCCAGCCCCACCAGGACAGGAGCACAAGGATCTCACATGACTAGCACCACTCCTCCCCCCGCTGACACGGTCAAGGGCTCAAGCCGCTCCAGGCTGAACAACTCCGTTCTCGGCACGCGCAACCTCATGACCGTGGCCGCCCTGGCCGTGGTCGGGGTGCTCATCGTCGTCCCCCTGACCTACCTGACCTTCGCCGTCGGGATGAGCACCCACAAGGGCCTGCTCATCATCTGCGCCAGCATGGGGCTGTGGACCATCCCCTACCTGCTGCCAGCCGTCATCGTGCGTCGCCCGGGAGCCAGCCTCCTGGCCGGGGTCATCATAGGCATCATCTGTGCTTTCGTCTCCCCGCAGGGGCCCACCTCGATCATCGGCAACGTGCTGGGGGCCGCCTTCATCGAGGTGCCGCTCGCCCTGATGCTCTACCGCGTGTGGACCTGGTGGGGATACGCGATCAGCTCCTTCGTCTTCGGCCTGCTCAACGGCTGCATGACCGCCTTCGCGCTGCAGGGAGCTGACAACGCCCTCGTCCTCGTCCTGGCCGCCGTGTGCTCCTCCATGATCGGCTGCGCGCTGTGCCTCCTGATCGGCAGGGCGGCGCTGCGAGCAGGCGTCGGCCACCAACCGCGATGACCTCCCCGACACAGGACACCGGCGCCGTGGACGGCCCCAGCGCCCAGCGCGACCAGCCACTGGTGCGCACCCACAACCTCCAGGTGCGCTACGCAGGATCAGGCTCCTGGGTACTCGCATCAGTGAGCCTCACCCAGCTTGCCGGGCGCCTGACCGCCGTCGTCGGTCCCTCCGGCTGCGGCAAGTCCACGCTCGTGCGCGCCCTGTGCGGCCTCATCCCTCACTCCGTCCCCTCGGTCTACCGAGGAAGCGTCCTGCTGGAAGGGCACGAGATAGCGGACCTGGGCGCGGCGCAGATCGCCCCTGTGGTCGCCTACGTCGGTCAGGACCCGGACGCCTCGGTAGTCACCCGTTGCCTCTTTGACGAGGTGGCCTTCGGCCTGCAGAACCTGTGCCTGCCCCCTGATGAGATCAAGGTACGGGCCAGCCAGGCGCTGGCCGCCGTTGGCCTCGCTGAGCGTGCGGACTGGGACCCGTGGCACCTGTCCGGCGGGCAGCGCCAGCGTCTGTCTCTCGCCTGCGCCCTGGCCCTGCGCCCCCGCCTGCTCATCCTTGACGAGCCCACCTCCATGATCGACCCCCACGCTGCCCAGGCCTTCTACGAGGTGCTTGGCCCCCTGTGCGCGTCCGGCACGGCCGTCGTCGTCATCGACCACGACCTGGACCCGGTCATCGAGCACGTCGACCACGTCCTGTGCCTGGACGCCGACGGCGCGGTGCTCGCCACCGGCAGCCCCCAGGACGTCTTCACCACCCACCGCACCGTCCTCCAGGATGCCGGGGTGTGGATCCCCCGCGCCTACCGACCTGGCCCCCAGCCCCCGGCCCTGCCGCCTCTGAAGGATCCGTCGGTCGTCAGCTACCTGCAGCGTGAGGGCCAGGAGTGGAGGCAGGTCGAGGTGATCAGCGCCGAGGAGCCGGTCCTCAGCCTGGAGTCCGTGGGCGTGGAAGGACGTTGCCCGGCAGTGAGCCTGTCAGTCGGCGCGGGCGAGCTCGTCGCGCTCGTCGGTGCCAACGGCAGCGGCAAGTCCTCCCTGCTCAGTGCCCTCGCCGGGACGCTCGCGTGCGAGGGCACCATCCGTGTCGCAGGTGCCAGGGTCCGCAAGGGCCGTCACCTGGCCGGCTACGTGTACCAGAACCCCGAGCACCAGTTCGTGTCGACGACCGTCGCCAAGGAGGTCGCGCTCAGCCACGGGGACCAGGACACCGAGGAGCTGCTCGAGCACTTCCGGCTCAGCGGGTACGCCGCCCGGCACCCCATGACCCTGTCCGGCGGGCAGGCCCGCCGCCTGTCGGTGGCCACGGTGAGCGCCAGAAGGCACCCACTCCTGCTCATGGACGAACCGACCTACGGGCAGGACGAGGCCAACGCCAGTGAGCTGCTCAGCTTCATCACCGAGCGTCAGGTCAGCGGCCAGACCGTGGTCATGGCCACCCACGACCTTGAGGCAGCACGCAGGCACGCCACGCGGATCGTGGTCCTGCCCGATCAGGAGGACCACCACGCCTGCCCGGCAGCCCTGGAGGAGCGGGGCTACCCGCACCCCCTCACCCTGCTGATAGGACTGCTTCCCCTCGTTGCGGCTCTCTTCGTGGTCCGGTCGCTGCCGGCCTCCCTGGCGGCCCTGGCCACGGCGACGCTCGCCGTCGTGATCCTAGCCCGCAACGCCAGGCGAAAGATCGGCATGGTCGCGACCATGTGGGTGGTTACGCTGCTGCTGTCGGTGGGGTCCTGGCAGACGGTGGCCTCTGACTCAGGAGACGCTCACCCGATGGTCCACATCGACAGGTACAGCGGCCTGGTCGTCGGCTCGTGCGTGGCCGTGGCCGTGCTCGCGGGCCTGGGCGTGAGCGCCAAGGAGCTCATCGCGGCGCTGACCCTCCAGCTCCGCATGTCCTACCGCGTGGCCGCCGCCGGCATCGCCAGCATCTCCTTCCTGCGGCGCTTCGGGGACGACTTCAGGATCCTGCGCCAGTCTCGCGCGCTGCGCGGCTGGGGAGGAGGCACTCCCGTTCTCAGCCCGCTCGTGCGCTGGCTGGCGTCCCTGGTCCCTCTCGTCATCTCCTCCGTCAGGCACGCCGAGCGCATCGCTACCTCCATGGACTCGCGCGCCTTCGGGGCCTGTCCCACCCGCACCGAGCTCGTCGAGGTGCGGTGGCGGGTACGCGACGCCGTCGTGATCGCCCTGTGCTGGACGGTCACCGCCTGCCTGCTGCTGGTCTCCTGACGTCAGCCCTGATGCAGGCGCAGCCACGCCCAGGGACACCCGGGCACGCCCCGGTACGCAACCAGTCGGCGCACAAGCTCAAGGATCTGGCTGTCAGCCCCACAACCCCGCCCGCTGGGCGAGCACGGCCAGCGCCACCGGCCCGGCGCTGGCGGTGCGCATGACGTGCGGGCCCAGCCGCACCGTCGTGGCACCGGCGTCCTCAAGCGCCGCCGTCTCCTCGGCACTGATGCCCCCTTCGGGCCCGACGACGACGGCGAGCGTCCCGCGCTCGGGCAGGCTCACCCCGCCGATGGGCGCCACCGCCTCCTCGTGCAGCACCAGCACCGTGCCCCCGGCCTGGGCGGCCTCACGCACCCAGGCGGCCAGCTGCGACGTCGTCATCGCCTCACTCACCCGGGGAACACGGGCCCGCCGCGCCTGCTTGGCCGCCTCGCTCGCCGTGGCCTGCCAGCGCTCACGCCCCTTGGTAACCTTCGGTCCCTTCCACTGGGCGATGGAACGACCGGCCTGCCAGGGAACCACGACGTCGGCTCCCACCTCCGTCGCGGTCTCCACGGCCTGCTCGTCCCGCCCGCCCTTGGCCAGGGCCTGGACGAGGACCAGGGCGTGAGAGGGCGCGGGCTCCTCGACGCGCTCGAGCACCCGCACCGCCAGGCGGTCCTTGCCCTCGGCAGCGGTGACGGCGCAGACCAGGCGCAGGCCTGCGCCGTCGGACAGGTCCACCCGCTCCCCAGCACGCAGCCGGCGCACGGTGACGGCGTGGCGGGCCTCGGCGCCGGTGAGGACCAAACTGGCGCCGGGCTCAGCGCTGCGCGCAGCACCGGCGGGCTCAACAGTGGCATCGGTGAGAATGAAGACAGGGGCAGTCACACAGGACAGCCTAGGAGACTCGCCCCTCCGACGTCGCTGGGCGGCTTGCTCCCACGCGGCGCCACCGGTGTACCGTCAGGAGGCATGACGCCTGACTCCCCCGTTACCCCGGACCCGCAGGAGGTCGCCCAGATCAGCGCGAGGCTCGCCGCGATCCGCACCAGGATCGACGCCGCTGCCACAGCCGCCGGCCGCTGTCCCAGCGAGGTCCGCCTGCTGCCGGTCACCAAGACGGTTCCCGAGGACCGCCTGCGCGCGGCCTTCGCCGCAGGGGTGACCGAGATGGGCGAGAACAAGGTCCAGGAGGCCAGGCGCAAGAGCACCGAGATGGCTGACCTCGGCATCCGCTGGGCGCTCATCGGCCACCTGCAGACCAACAAGGCCAAGGACGTGGTCTCCTTCGCCCACGAGTTCCAGGCGCTGGACTCCCTCCACGTGGCCGAGGCCCTGGACCGCCGGCTCCAGGCGGCAGGTCGCAGCCTGGACGTCTACGTCCAGGTCAACTCCTCCGGCGAGGAGTCCAAGTTCGGCCTGGAGCCGGAGGCGGTGGCCGGGTTCCTGGCCGAGCTGCCGGTCTACTCCTCGCTGCGGGTCCGCGGTCTCATGACGCTGGCCGCCCACACCGATGACCGCGAGCAGGTGCGCGAGTGCTTCCGCCTCATGCGCCGCCTGCGCGACGAGGCCCGCCAGGCCGGCACCGTGGGCGACGGCCTGCTGTCCATGGGCATGAGCGGCGACTTCGAGCTGGCCATCGCTGAGGGCGCGACCTGCGTGCGCGTGGGCACCGCGATCTTCGGCGCCCGGCCCACGCCGGACTCCGTCTACTGGCCAGGGGCCTGAGCCGGTACCCTTCGCGCCTGAGCCGCGTCTCAGCGCTTGCGGCGGTTCTTGCTCTTGGTCTTGGAGCCCTTGAGCCGGTCGAAGAAGCCCTCCTCCTCAGCAGGGGCGAAGCCGTCCTCACCACGCAGCGCCGCCAGTTCCTTGAGCAGCTCCTCCTGACGCTCCGAGAGCCTGGTCGGGGTCTCCACCACCACCGTGACGTACAGGTTGCCGCGCCCGGAGCGGCGCAGCCGCCCCACGCCCAGGCCCTCCAGGCGGATGTCGTCGCCGGACTGGGTGCCCGGGCGCACCGAGACGCTGCGCTCGCCGTCGAGGGTCTCGACGGGGAAGGAGGCGCCCAGCGCGGCCGCGGTCATCGGCACGCGCAGCTCGGTGCGCAGGTCGTCGCCCTGGCGCTCGAGGGTGGGGTGGGGCTGCTCCTCGACCACCACGTAGAGATCGCCCGCAGGGCCGCCGGCCACGCCCGCCTCACCGCGCCCGGACATGCGGATGCGCGTCCCGGTGGACACGCCAGCCGGGACGTTGACCTCGATGTCCTTGCGCACGTGCTTGCGCCCTTCGCCGTCGCAGTCCTTGCAGGGCGTGACGATGACGGTGCCAAACCCCTGGCAGGTGGGGCAGGGAGAGGAGGTCATGACGTTGCCCAGGAAGGAACGCTGAACACGCTGGACCGAGCCCTGGCCGTTGCACTGGGAGCAGGTCACCGGCTCGGTCCCCGGCGCGCAGCAGCTGCCGCCACAGGTGGTGCAGGTGACGTAGGTGTCGATGGGAACCGTCTTGGTCGCGCCAAAGGCGACGTCGGCCAGGCTCACCGGCACGGTCACGAGCCCGTCCTGGCCGCGGCGCGCACGCGAGGCTGGCCCGCGCGAGCCGCCTCCGCCGAAGAAGGTCTGGAAGATGCCTCCCAGGTCTGAGAAGTCGCCGCTGAAGCCCGGAGGGAAGCCACCGCCGCCGTGCAGCGCGTCCTCGCCGCCCAGGTCGTAGGTCTGGCGCTTCTCCTCGTCTGACAGGACGGAGTAGGCCACCTGGACCTCCTTGAACTCCTCCTCGTGACCGGGGCCGGCGACGTCGGGGTGGAGCTGGCGCGCCTTCTTGCGGTAGGCCTTCTTGATCTCCTCGGCACTGGCCTGGCGGCTCACGCCGAGCAGCTCGTAGTAGTCACTCACCTGAGAACGTGTCCTTTACGTGTTGTCTCCGACGCCGGCCGCTCAGGCTGACTGATCCGGTCCCGCCAGGAACCGGGAGAGGTAGCGAGCGACCGCGCGCACAGCGGTCATGGTGGCGGGGTAGTCCATGCGGGTGGGCCCCACGACGCCCAGGTGGGCGACGGCGTCTCCCGAGCCCGCACCGTAGGAGGTGGTGACGACGCTGGCCTCCGCCAGGGCGTCGTCGTGGTTCTCTGAGCCGATGCTCACGCGCATCCCCTCCGCCCCGCCCGCAGGCAGGACGTCGCTGGTGTCCGTGAACAGCCGCAGCAGCACCACCTGCTCCTCGATGGCGTCCAGGAGGGGGCCGAGCGAGGAGAAGTCCGGGGTCGAGCGGGCCAGGTTCGCCGTGCCGGCGATGGCCAGGCGCTCCTCGGCGTCCGGGCGCAGCGCCTCGATGAGCGCGCTGGCCACTGCCGTCAGCAGCGCCCGCTCGTCCTCACTGGCCTGTTCCTTCAGGGCCGTGAGCACCGAGATGACGGACTCTGCGCGCAGCCCGGCCAGCGCGGCGTTGAGCCGCACGCGCAGGTGCTCGACGACGACGGGGTCCAGCACCTCGGTAGCCGGCGTGGACACGGTGCGCTGCTCCACACGCCCGGTGTCCGTGATGATGACGAGCAGCACGCGCGTGGGTGCGAGCACCACGAGCTCCAGGTGGCGCAGGGCCGTGCGCCGCAGGCTCGGGTACTCCACGACGGCGAGCTGCCCGGTGAACTGGGCGAGCACGCGCACCGAGCGGGCCACCACCTGGTCCAGGTCCACCTCGCCAGTCAGCAGCGCGGTGATCGCGGCACGCTCGGGGGCGGACAGGGGCTTGACGCGGGCGACCTCGTCGACGAAGAGGCGGTAGCCCTTCTGCGTGGGCACGCGGCCGGCGCTGGTGTGAGGCTGGTGGATGTAGCCCTCGTCCTCCAGGGCCGCCATGTCGTTGCGGATCGTGGCCGGTGAGACTCCCAGCTGGTAGCGCTCGACGATCGCTCGTGACCCCACGGGCTCACGGGTACGCACGTAGTCGGTGACGATGGCGGACAGGACCTTGAGTCGCCGGTCATCCGCCATCTGGTCCCTCCCTCTCGCCAGGCGTCTGACGACGCCACGGTCTGTTGCCACCGGCACCGGCAAGCCGTCTGCGTGTGAGCCGAGCTAGCACTCGCCGGGTGCGAGTGCCATCCTACGCCGTGCCCGGCGGGTCTGACGTTCGCCCAGCGAGAGGTTGGCCTACCGTGCCCCGGGTGAGTACTCCCCCACGCCGCGCCGTCCCGGGATCCACCGCCGCACGCCGCGCCGCCTTGCGCGAGCAGGCAGCTCGTCAGCAGCAGGAGGCGCGGGCCGCCGGGCGGCTCACCGAGGCCGAGGCCCAGCGCCGTCGATCAGCCACCGTGCCGGCTCGACCGACGACGTCGGACCGCTACGGCGGCGACGTCCTGGCTGCGGACCCCCACCGTGTGGGACCGCACGCGGTGCGCCCGGCCTCGGTGCACGTGCCGGTCTCGGCCGGGCTGGTCGTCGAGGACCGGCAGACGGGCTTCGTCGGAGCGGTCGTCGCCGTCGAGAAGTCGGGTGGCTGCCACGTCGTCGTCCTGGAGGACCGCCACGGCGTGCGCCGCGGCTTCCCCCTCGGCGCCGGCTTCTGGATCGAGGGCCGCCCGGTCGTCCTCGACCCACCGGTACCCCGGCGTCGCCAGCCCACCGGCCCGGTCAGTGCTGGTGGCCGCAGGCTCACGGCCTCCGGCTCCTACGCGGTGGAGGGCGAGGCCGCCAAGGTCGCGCGCGCCTCACGGATCTGGGTGGAGGGCAGGCACGACGCCGAGCTGGTCGAGAAGGTCTGGGGGGACGACCTGCGTCACGAGGGCGTCGTGGTCCTCATGCTCGACGGCGTGGACAACCTGGAGGAGGTCATGACCGACTTCGCCCCCAGCCCCACGCGCCGTGCCGGAGTGCTGGTTGACCACCTCGTGGCCGGCTCCAAGGAGTCGCGGACTGCCGAGCGCGTGCGCGCCATGCCGGGCGGGGACAACGTCCTGGTCCTGGGCCATCCGTACGTGGACGTGTGGCAGGCGGTCAAGCCCGAGCGGGTGGGGCTGCGCGCCTGGCCGGACGTGCCCCGTGGCACCGACATCAAGCACGGCACCCTGGAGGCCCTGGGCTGGCCCCACGCCTGCCAGGCCGACATCGCCCAGGGCTGGCAGCGGATCCTGGCCACCGTGCGCAGCTACAAGGACCTGGAGCCGGCACTGCTGGGACGCATGGAGGAGCTCATCGACTTCGTCACCGCCCCAGGCACACGCTGACGGCGCCTGTCCGCGCCCTGTTCCCGCTCAGCCAGGAGGGGCCCGTCAGGCGGGCCCGTGCTGCGGGCCTGCACAAACGTGCACGCCCGCGCCACCCGCTCTGCACGTCATTGCTCCAGGCCCTCGCCCAGGAGGATGAGCCCCAGGTAGCGAGTAAAGTCCGCAAGTCGGCGAGTACCTGCTCACCATCCGCTTGAGAACAGCAATACTGCAAGGACCCCTCAATGACGACGTCGTCTTCCCACTTACCGCGTCCGCTGGCCTTCCTGAGCGCGCCTCCTGCCGCTCCCCCGCTTCCTCAGGCCCAGGTCGCTCCTGCCTACCGCCGGTGGCGGACCAGCGCCTTCCTCGGCATCTTCATCGGCTACGCCGGCTTCTACCTCATTCGTAACAACGTCTCCCTGGTCTCCTCCATCCTCAAGAGCCACGACATCATGAATGCCACCGGCATCGGGATCGTGGCCAACGCGGTGCTCTTCGCCTACGGGCTGTCCAAGTTCTTCATGGCGATGCTCTCTGACCGCGCCAACGCCCGCTACTTCATGCCGCTGGGCCTGGCGCTGAGCGCGGTGGTGAACCTGCTCATCGCCTTCGTCCCGCTGCTGAGCGCCTCGGTCGGCCTGTTCGCGGTGATGATGTTCATCAACGGCTGGTTCCAGGGGATGGGATGGCCTCCCTCCGGACGCGTGCTCGTCCACTGGTTCTCCACCTCTGAGCGAGGCTGGATGACCTCGATGTGGAACTGCGCGCACAACGTCGGTGGTGCCGGGGTCGGTATCGCCTCCGCCTGGGCACTGAGCACCTTCTCCTCCTCCGAGGCGGACTGGACACCGGCCTTCTGGGTCCCGGCTCTCATCGCCCTGGTCGTGGCGCTGGTCGCTCTCCTGCTCATCCGTGACCGTCCTGAGGCCCTTGGCCTGCCTCCGATCGAGGAGTACCGCAACGACCCGGCCAAGGTCGAGATCGACGAGACCGAGAACGGCTCGTGGAAGGACGTGCTCGTCCGCCACGTGCTGACCAACAAGGTCATCGTCCTGCTCGCGATCACCAACGTCTTCGTCTACACCCTGCGCTACGGCGTCCTCAACTGGATCCCGGTCTATCTCACCGACCAGATCCACGGCGCGAACGTCACCGACGGCCTGCTGGGCTTCGCGATCTACGAGGGTGCCGGAATCATCGGCACGCTGGCCTGCGGGCTCGTCTCGGACAAGGTCTTCAAGGGCTGGCGCTCCGGGGCCGGGATCCTCTTCCTCGCTGGGGTCGGTATCGCCCTGGCCTTCTACTGGCTGCTGCCTCCCAGCGCGCCGATCTGGTTGTTCTACATCCTCATCGCCTGCATCGGCGGCCTCATCTACGGTCCCGTCATGCTCATCGGTCTGCAGGCCATCGACCTCTCACCCCGTTCGGTGGCGGGAACCGCGGCCGGCTTCACGGGGCTGTTCGGCTACCTGCTGGGGGCCTCCCTGGCCTCGACCGGCGTAGGTCTGCTCATTGACCACCTGGGCTGGAACGTCACCTACGGCTTCCTGCTGGCAGTCGTCGTCGCCGCGGTGGTGCTCATGGCGGTGGTCGGCAGGTACGAGCGCAGGCTGATGACCAACCGGTCCAAGGCCTGATCCGCGCTCCACTACCAGCGCCCTCGCAGTGGATCCTTCCCTGCGAGGGCGCTGAGGCTAGCGCTGACGTCCTGCCCCGGTGGCGGCACGCGTCGAGGGGCGGTGGTCCGCCGCGCCGGCCCAGGTGCAGGGGCCCACGAGTCCGGCCCTGCTAGGGCGCATGGAAGAGCTCATCGCCCTCGTCACCGCCCCAGGCACGCGGTCACAGGCAGTGGCAGCGTGCCTCACCGCTGACGGCGTATCTCGCTCATATGGAGGCGTACCTCACTGCTGGCGGCGTACCTCACTCATATGGAGGCGTGCGCAGATATCGACGGCGTATCTGCCGACGTCGGTAGGAACGCCCTCACAACATACCCACGCCGCCACCACACCAACCCACGCCGCCACCACGTCGAAGTACGCCGCCACCGCACCAGCACACGCCGCGATGGCCTCGAAGTACGCCGTCACCGCGTCCAGGCACGCCGGCAAGCGCTAGACGAGCGCCGACTCGCGCTCGCGCAGATCAGGCAGAACCGGCCAGACCGGGCTCAGGCGTCCTGGAGCGCCAGGCGGCGGGAGAAGGCGACAAGACGCACGTCGTTGGCCAGGAGGGCGACGACGATGACAGCACCCAGGACCTTGGCCCACGCCGGCTGTGCGATGAACAGGCATACCATCGCAGCCAGCACCGGCACCAGGTAGGTCAGGGACTTGACCACGTAGGCGCCAAAGCTCGGCATCTCGACCCCACGGCTCTCAGCCACGGACTTGACCATGAAGTTCGGGCCGTTGCCGATGTAGGTGATCGCGCCGCACAGCACCGCGCCCAGCGAGATCGACACGAGGTAGAGCTCGGGCACGCCTGCAACCGTCGCCCCGCCGGGGTGGCTGAGCTGGCCAGCCATCTCGAAGAAGGTGACGTAGGTGGGGGCGTTGTCCAGCATGGAGGACAGCCCACCGGTGAAGACGAAGAAGGTGATCTCGTTGAGCGGCAGCCTGCCGGCGATCTCGTCGAGGTAGTGCAGCGCCGGGATCATCGTCAGGAAGATGCCGATGAACAAGGTCGCCACCTCGGCGATCGGCCCCCACTCGAACTGGTTGTCCTCGAAACGCACCCGGCGGTTGCCGAGCCTGTAGGAGCCGAAGGCGGCCACAGCCATGATGATCTCGCGGGTGGGGACCCAGTCGGTCAGGCTGGCGTGCCCGGCCTCGATCGCCTCGACGTCGATCGAGGGGGCGAAGGCCACGGCCGCGATGATGATGGCGAACCAGATGAGGTTGCTGGCTCCACGCAGCCCCAGGGGCTCCACCTCGCTGCGGTCCGCGCGTACAGCCGAGGCCGGCTCCTTGGCGTAGAACCAGCGGTCCAGGGCGTAGTAGCTGAGAAGGAGCATGCCGTTGACGAAGGCCCACTCCGGCAGCAGGTGGAAGGTCCAGGTGAAGGGGACGCCACGCAGGAAGCCGAGGAAGAGCGGCGGATCACCCAGCGGCGTCAGCAGACCGCCGCAGTTGGCGATGACGAAGATCGTGAACAGCACGGTGTGCACCCGGTAGCGCCGCTCGGAGTTGGTGTTGAGCAGCGGGCGGATGAGCAGCATGGCCGCGCCGGTGGTTCCCACGAAGCTCGCCAGCACACCGCCGATCGCCAGGAAGATGGTGTTGTTGCGCGGGGTGGCCTGGATATCGCCCTTGAGGAAGATGCCGCCGGAGACCACGAAGAGGGCGAGCAGCAGCATGATGAACTGCACGTACTCGACCACCGAGGCGAAGACGACCTGCCATCCTCCGGCCACCCACATCCACGCTGCCACCGGCAGCCCCAGGACCAGGGCGACGGTGAGCTGGCTCGACCGCTTCTCCCACCAGTGCGAGGTCGCAGGGACGAGCGGCAGGACGGCGATGCTCGCAAGCATCGCCGCGAAGGGCAGGACGGACCACCACTGCAGGTGCACGAGGGCTCCTTGGTCGGGTTGAAGGACACGGCACCGTGGGCTCAGGCGGCCGGGTGCCGACGACAGCTGGTCCACTGTACGACAAGGGGCGTCCCGGGATCCGGGACGCCCCGTGAGCCGGACGCGGGCCCATCCTCCCGCGGACCGTCAGCCGACCACGGTGCGCCCCGTGGCAGTGACGTAGGCGTAGGCGGACATGAGCGCCACGAGCGGCGTCGTGAGGACCCAGCCCAGCAGGGTCACCACGCCGGCGAAGCTGAGCAGGGCACCCATGAGGGCGAAAGGCACCAGGGCGCTGGCACTGGAACGCAGGATCCGCCACGACTCACGCATCGCGTCGGTGGCCCCCAGGCCGCGGTCGACTCCCGCCAGCTGGGTGAAGTACCACAGGTAGAGCAGGATGACGCCGGGGATGATGAGGAAGACGAAGCCGATCGCCTGCAGGACCGAGGTCAGGATCCCGGCCAGCACCATCGGCCACAGGTTGGGGAAGGTGAAGAAGTCACGGACCTGGGCCCTGCCACCGGCAGCGGTGAGCAGACCGACGTGCGCGAAGGAGATCGGGGACAGGATCATCGCGATCGTCGTGACGAGGCTGCCTGAGCTCGTGGTGTCACTGCCCAGGTAGGACACCGAGACCCCTGTCCCGGTCAGGATCGTCCAGATCGCAAAACCCGCCAGCAGCGGGGCCGGGTTGTCCGCGATGCGCCTCCATGACCAGGTCAGGGCCTGGCCCACGGTCAGGCGGTCCGCCTCCGCGTAGGCCTGGCTCGGACAGGGCTGATAGGCAGGGTTGTCACTCATGGCGCCGATTATGCCGCACGGCACGGTGCCCGGCCTCCTGCGCCTGGAGGATCTGGCCTCCTCGCGCAGGAGGAGCCCGCACACCGCTTGTCCGCCTGGCAGGGTAGTCGCTCTCACGCCACGGCGACGACGGCGCAGCCTCAGCCAGCGCCTCTAGTCCGTCAGGCGTCTGGTCACGGTGTCAGCCATGAGCCGGCCGCGCAGGGTGAGCACCGCGCGGCCGCGCAGGGCGGCTGCCGGTTCCAGCAGCCCCTGTCCCACCAGCGCCCCCACCACCGGTACGAGCCGGCCAGGGGTGCCGTCCGCCGTCGTCTCCTCACCGGGCCGGGCCAGGCCCGCCAGGTCCAGTCCTTCGCGCAGGCGGATACCGAGCATGACCCGCTCCAGCTCGCGAGCGCCGTCGTCAATGACCTCGTGGCCCGCCACCGGCAACCGGCCGGCACGTACCTGAGCCGCCCACGCCACGGGCGCCTTGGTGCCCCACATACGCACGTCCCCCAGGTGCGAGTGCGCACCGGGACCGGCACCGTACCAGTCCCAGTCCCGCCAGTAGGCCTCGTTGTGACGGCACTCGTGCCCAGGGCGGGCCCAGTTGGAGATCTCGTACCACTCGTAGCCTGCCGAGGCCAGGGCCGCGTCCGCCATCTCGTACTTGGTGGCCTCGTCATCCTCCGTAGGCGTCTCCAGCTCGCCGCGCCGCACCTGGGCCCACATGCGGGTTCCCTCCTCGATCACCAGGGCATAGGCGCTGAGGTGGTCCGGAGCGATCTCGACGGCGGCCTCCAGGCTGCGCGCCCAGTCCTGGAGCGACTCTCCGGGTGTCCCGTAGATGAGGTCCAGGCTGGTGTCCAGGCCTGCTCGTCGTGCCCAGGCCACGACCTGTGGCACGCGCTGGAGGGTGTGGGTGCGCTCCAAGGTAGCCAGCACGTGTGGCACCGCCGACTGCATGCCGAAGGAGACCCGTGTGAAGCCAGCCTCAGCGAGGGTGGCCAGGTAGCGCTCGTCCACGGTCTCCGGGTTGGCCTCGGTCGTCACCTCCGCGGCCTCGGCCAGGCCCCAGGTGGTGCGTACCATCTCCAGCATGTCCACCAGGTCCGCTGCCGGAAGCATCGTGGGGGTGCCGCCGCCCAGGAACACTGTCTGAGCCGTGCGCCGGGGCAGGCCGGCGCGCTCCATGGCGGTGGCCGCGAGCCTCAGCTCTCCAGCCAGCGTGCTCACGTAGTCGCTGGCTGAGGCCCCGTGCCCCATGTCGAGGTTGGTGTAGGTGTTGAAGTCGCAGTACCCGCACCGCACCCGGCAGTAGGGCACGTGCAGGTAGACGCTGAACGGGGCTGTCCCTTCCGCAGCACCAGGGTCGTCGGCTGGCTCGCTGGCGGCGGGACGACGGCGCACGCGCACCTGCGCGGGCAGCTCACCGGCCCCTGGCAGGGGCTCGCCCTCGGGCTGGCGCGGGCTCACGCAGGCTCCTGGGACGCCCGCCCCACCAGTGCCCGGGGAGGTCTGGCCGTCAGCTGGCCGCACACGGTCATGACCACCAGCACCAGGCACACCAGGACGAAGGGCCACAGCCAGCCTCCGCTGACCCCGCGCACCCAGCCGATGACGACTGGGCCGGTGGCCGCCACGACGTAGCCGCTGGTCTGGATCAGGGCGGTGGTCTGCCGGTTGTCGTCCACGTCGCTCGATCGCTGGATCACCAGGGTGAACAGGGCGGCGAAGAAGCCGCCCTGGGCGATCCCGGACAAGACGCACGGCACCAGCCAGGCTCCTGGAGCGACCACCAGGCACAGGGGAAGCGCCAGCCAGCAGGCGCAGAGCACGGCCAGCACCCGGGCGCCCGACCACCTCAGGGCCCCGAACATCACCGGCACCAGCAGGGGGCCGACGATCCCGGTCAGGGAGAACACGGAGGCCGCTGCTCCTGCCCCGGTCTCGCTCATGCCCGCCAGGTCCGCCAGGGCGGTGGGCAGCCAGGCCGAGACGGCGTGGTAGGAGAAGGTGTGGGCGGCGAAGGCCACGGCCATGACCCAGGTCAGGGGACGACGCCACACGGCCACGCTCGTGCCCTCACCGCCTGAGAGGTTGGACTCGACCACCCAGCTGGCCATGCCCGAGCGCTCAAGGAGGCTGGCGCGCGGGCGGCGCAGTCCCGGAGGAAAGACCCACAGCCACAGGGCGAGGGAGGCCAGCGCCGGCACGAGGCTCCACGCCGCAGCCGACCCGCGCCACCCCACGACCGCCGCCGTGGGCACCGCCAGGGCCGTGCCTGCCGTCACCATGACGTTGCACGTGGCGGAGTACATGCCGGTCATCAGTGAGGTGCGGTGCCAGAAGTCGCGCCCGATGACCATCGGGGCTACGAGGTTGCCGATGGTGATCCCGGCGCCGATGACGATGGTTCCGGCAAAGGCCGCCCAGCTACCTCCTGCCGAGCGCAGCAGGGCGCCAAGAGCGATGAGCGCCAGCGTCCACACTCCCCCGCTGTTGGCGCCGGTACGGCGCAGGAGCGCCGAGGCGACCGGCGTCATGAGCCCGAAGCACAGGATGGGCACGCTGGTCAGAGCTCCCAGCGCCACGTCGTCCATGTCCAGGTCCGCACCGACCTGGCTCAGCAGCGGAGGGATCACGCCGATCGGCACCCGCAGGATCGAGCAGAAGGCGAGGAAGCCCAGGACGACGACGCCCAGCCAGGCCCGTCGCGGCAAGCGCCACCGACGCCGTGGCTGGCTCATGCCAGGCTCCTTCCGCTTCTCGCCTCGTGGCGGGCACCCGCTGGGCGGTCCAGGGCAGCGAGCATCGCCTCGCTGCGCTCGGGCCTCCAGGTGGTCTCGGTCCGCACCGCCGTCAGGTCCCGGATGGTGCGTCCGGCCTCGATGCCCCGCTGCTCGAAGCGGGTGAGGACGCGCCCCTCAAAACGGGGTGACCACCCACCCACGGTGCCCGAGGGCGAGCCGGGGTCCGGTCCGTTGCCCAGGCTGCCCTGCTCCCAGCCCTCGGCTCCGAGCCCAGGCTGTCGGCCGGCGTCGTCATAGCGGAAGTATGGCTCGGTCATGTCCGCCTCCAGGCCCTCAGGAAGCGCCGAGACGTCCTCCAGGACGTCTCGCATCTGCCAGGCGTAGTCGGCCCAGTCGGTGGCGAGTCTCCACACCCCGCCGCCGCGCAGCACGCGGGCGACCGAGTCGGCGAAGTGGGTCGTGACCAGCCGGCGCTTGCGGTGACGAGGCTTGCGCCAGGGGTCGGGGAAGAAGACCCAGACCTCGCTGGCGCAGCCCACCGGCAGCGCGGTGGCCAGGAGCTGGGAGGCGTCGGCCGGGACCACGCGGACGTTGTCCAGTCCGGCCTTGGCCGCATCACGCACGATCTTGGCGATCGAGGTCTCCCACACCTCCACCGCCAGGTGGTCGGTGCCGGGGTTGGCGGCGGCGTGCGCCAGCAGGGCCTCCCCACCGCCGCTGCCGACCTCGACCACCACGGGACGCACCTGGCCCACGTGGCCGAAGACCTCCTGCGGGTCGAGACGGAAGTCCGAGGCCACGGTGCGGATCGCGTCCGCTCGCGGGACCTTGATGACGTAGTGCTCGCCGTGCTCGGCCATCGCCGCGACCTGGGAGCCGGTCAGGCGTCCCCCGGCACGGGAGAAGGAGCGTACCCGCGAACGGATCGCGTGGGAACGGGGAGCGTGGACCTGGGCCATGGAGCTACTTGTCCTTGCCGGTGGGAGTGTCTGCACCCAGCGCGGCGATAAAGGCCTCCTGGGGGACCTCCACACGGCCGATGGCCTTCATGCGCTTCTTGCCCTCCTTCTGCTTCTCCAGCAGCTTGCGCTTACGGGAGATGTCACCGCCGTAGCACTTGGCGAGCATGTCCTTGCGCAGGGCGCGGATGGTCTCGCGCGCGATGATGCGCGAGCCCACGGCAGCCTGGACGGGGACCTCGAACTGCTGGCGAGGAATGAGGTCCTTCAGGCGCTTGGTGAGCATGACGCCGTAGGAGTAGGCCGAGTCCTTGTGGACGATCGCGCTGAAGGCGTCCACCTTGTCCCCGTTGAGGAGGATGTCCACCTTGACCAGGTCCGCGCTCTGCTCGCCGTCGGGCTCGTAGTCCAGGGAGGCGTAGCCGCGGGTACGCGACTTCAGGGCGTCGAAGAAGTCGAAGACGATCTCCGCCAGCGGCAGGGTGTAGCGCATCTCCACGCGGGTCTCGGACAGGTAGTCCATCCCCTTCATGGTCCCGCGCCGCGACTGGCACAGCTCCATGACGGTACCCACGAACTCGCTGGGGGTCAGGATCGTGGCGGAGACGACCGGCTCGCGCACGTCCAGGACCTTGCCCTCGGGGAACTCGCTCGGGTTGGTCACCGTGTGGACCACTCGGTCCTCGGTGGTCACCTGGTAGACCACGGAGGGTGCGGTGGAGATGATGTCCAGGCCGAACTCGCGCTCCAGACGCTCAGCGATGATCTCCAGGTGGAGCAGGCCGAGGTAGCCGCAGCGGAAGCCGAAGCCGAGGGCCACCGAGGTCTCCGGCTCGTAGGTGAGCGCCGCGTCGTTGAGCTTGAGCTTGTCCAGGGCGTCACGCAGCGCCGGGAAGTCCGAGCCGTCGACCGGGAAGAGGCCTGAGAAGACCATGGGCTTGGGGTCCTGGTAGCCGGCCAGGGGCTCGGCGGCAGGGCGAGCCGCCGTGGTGACGGTGTCACCCACGCGCGACTGGCGCACGTCCTTCACCCCCGTGATGAGGTAGCCGACCTCCCCGGCGCCCAGTCCCCTGGTGGGGACGGGCTCGGGGCTGATGACGCCGATCTCCAGCAGGTCGTGGTCGGCGCGGGTGGAGAGCATCTCGATGCGCTCACGGGGCCTCAGCGCGCCGTCGACCACGCGCACGTAGGTGACCACGCCACGGTAGGTGTCGTAGACGGAGTCGAAGATCATGGCGCGGGCCGCAGCGTCGGGGTCCCCCACCGGCGCCGGCACGGCCTGCACGATCCGGTCGAGCAGCTCGGGCACGCCCTCGCCCGTCTTTCCGGAGACCTTGAGGACCTCACCCGCCTCGCAGCCGATGATCGAGGCGATCTCCTCGGCGTGGCGCTCGGGCTCGGCGGCCGGCAGGTCGATCTTGTTGAGCACCGGGATGATGGTGAGGTCACCCTCGATGGCCATGTAGAGGTTGGCCAGGGTCTGGGCCTGGACGCCCTGGGCGGCGTCCACCAGCAGCACCGCTCCCTCGCAGGCGGCCAGGGAGCGGTTGACCTCGTAGGAGAAGTCGACGTGGCCAGGGGTGTCGATCATGTTGAGGGCGTAGGTACGCGGGCCGTCAGCACCCTCCACGGTCCAGGGCATGCGCACGGCCTGGGACTTGATGGTGATACCACGCTCGCGCTCAATGTCCATGCGGTCCAGGTACTGGGCGCGCATGTCGCGGGGCTGGACCACGCCGGTGGCCTGCAGCATGCGGTCGGCCAAGGTGGACTTGCCGTGGTCGATGTGGGCGATGATCGAGAAGTTCCGCAGCAGCTCGGGCGGGGTGGAGGCGGGCTGGATGCTCGCGATCTGCTCGGGCGTGGGGATCGGTGACACGTGTGCTCTTCCAGGACGGGACAGCGAGAGAGCTGGTGAGCTGGACAGCTCGAGTGCGGCATGCCGGCACGCGTAGGAACTGACATGAGCACACAGCAACAACCGTTCACGCTGTCATTCAACGGACTCTGTGAGTGATTCTCCCACGAGAACGGGGCAGTCAGGCAGCACGAGGATGTGAGACCGCGCTGACCACTACGAGGATGCGCGCAGTATCCAGGAAAATCACAACGCACCTACCGAGAGGCCGTACCGAGTGGTCCTCCGAGCCTCACCGCTGCTGTCTCATCAAGCCACGGAAGGATGACGACGAGCTCAGCCGTGGCACAGCGGTCTCCGCAGCAGGAGCGATTGCCAGGTGTCAAGGTGTGACCCCCACGGCGCCAAGGCCGCGGGGGTCGCACCTGTAGCCCGTTGCGGGGCTCTTGCGAGCGTTCCTCGCTCCGTTCCTACTCGTGTGCAAGCGCCTCAACTGGGCTGGTCTGCGCTGCGCGCCGACCGGGGAGCCACGACGCGAGAACAGCAGCAACGAGTGAGAGCCCGAGGACCGCAGTGATCAGCAGCCACGGGATCGCGATCGTTGTCTGGACGCCCTGCAAGGGCAAAGCAGCCGTGCCGATCACGCCGAAGATCGTTCCGAGGATGATGCCGATGACTGATCCGGCGAGGCTGATGAGGATCGCCTCGATGCTGAGCATCCGGCGCACGGAACGCCTCGACATCCCGAGCGCCCGAAGGAGGCCGTTTTCGCGGGTGCGTTCGGCCACTGAGAGGCTCAGGGTGTTGGACACGCCCACGAGGGCGACGACCACGGAGACTCCCAGCAGTGCGAGCGCACCGGTCAGCATTCCGTTGATGGCGTTCGTGTACATCGCGCGTTCCGGCGCGGCGCCCCCGACGATCAGAGAGCTGTCCACGGAGGAGATCCGGGACTCCACCTTCGCCGCTTCGTCAGGGCTTGCCAGGCGAATGAAGGCGGTTGTGTAGGAAGCATCTGGCGCGAGGGAGGCCAGCGTCGCGGCGGAAACCTCGGCCTTGGCCGGGTCCATCGTCTCCGATGCTTCAATGGTCAGCGTCCGGCAGATCGGCTGAGCGTCGGTGGATGAGGGCTGTGTGCACACGTCGAGAGACTCGCCGGTAGCCCCGAGGTACGGGGACACACGGACCACAGAATCGGGGATCACGGCTACGGGAGAGTGTGTTGCCGGGGAAAGATCGGGATACCCCTCGACGAGGGCGAGGGCCGGAAGGGGGGAGGCGTTCGGGTCGTACGACTCCTCCGAGGTGGTGGGCTCAACCGTTGAGGCAAGCTCCGGTCCCTGGCCCGCGGGAGCGAGGACGAGTGTTTCGCCACGGACAGCAACGAAACCGTTCGTTCCCTCGATGTTCTTGAGCTGTTCGATCTGGCTGTCGGAGATTGAGCCCGTCGTTGAGGTGACAAGGTAGTCAACGGGGCGGCGGTCATCGACGTGGCTGAGAATGGTCTCACGGGTCGAGGCCGCACCCACACCCATGGTCGTGATGAGGGTGACGCCGATGGTGATAGCCACAGCCGTCGCGGCGGTGCGTCCCGGAGCGCGCACGACGTTCTCTCGCGCGAGCCTGCCCGTCATCGAGCGAGTGAGCCCGCCGAGCAGGTGCGCGACCGCGGGGAAGAACGCGGCGCACACGCCCATTGACGCAGGGAGGAGAAGCATCGTGGCGAGGAAGGTCACCAGGAATCCCATGTCGCTTCCCCGCATCGTCAGCCCGAGCGCGATTCCGGCGATCCCCACAGCGCTCAGCACCGAGAAGATGACAAGGGACCTCCTGCTGCGCTCGCGTCGATCGACGGTGACGTCAGTCGAGGAGAGTGCAGCGACCGGGCTCAGGTCGCTCATTCTGGCGGCCGGACGCCGACCCGCGATCCAGGCGATGGCGGTGCCTGCGAGCCACGTCAGCACCAGCACCTGAGGTGAGAACGCCGTGACGAAGGCGGGGCCGATCTCGAGGAAGTCCAGCGCCCACAGACCGAGGCCCGCGAGCAAGGCACCGGAGAGGACACCGACGGCCGAGGAGATCGCCCCGACGAGAATCGTCTCACGGGCGATGAGGGAACGAACCTGGGACCGAGTTGCCCCCAGGGCTCGCAGCAGGGCCAGCTCGCGGGTTCGTTGGGTCATGACCACCTGGAAGGTGGTCGACACGATGATGATCGACACGACGACGGAGATCAGGGGGAAGGGCGACAGAACTGTCTTCAGCCCCTCCATGCCGGCCGTGGCGTACTTGAGCGCCTCCGCGACTGCCTCATAAGCGGGCGCAACGGTGACCTGCCCGGAAAGACCCTGGTCCGCCAGCGCCGCCGAGATCGCGACCGCCAGCTCCTCCTGCTGCGCGTTCGAGGGCGTCGGACTCTCGCCGGCGACGAGCAGCTGGTCAGTGCTTGCCGTGTCGGACGGCAGGTGATCCATGCCCTCGCCGGTGACGTAGACCAGGCCGTCCTGCATCGGACGGCTCGTCGTGACTCCAGTGACCGTCATCGTCGTCGACTGGGCGTCCTCGGTAAAAGCCGGGGAGACGTCAACCGTGGAGCCGACGTCCACGGACAGCGCCCGCGCCAGGTCCTCGCTGATGAGGATGCCGTCGCTGGTCGTCGGCAGCTCCCCACGAGACAGTGCCGGTGAGGAGAACGGCTCCGGGTTGAGTGTCATCAGGGCGCGGGTGACGCGCTTGCCCTCATGAGAGACAGCCATGACCGCCTGTCGGACGGGACTGACGGCAGTGACGCCGTCAACCGCGGAGACGTCATCAACAATACTGTGAAGGTTGACGTCCTCCTCCAGGGTCGCGTCGTCACCCGGAGTGACGACCGCGGAGACGCCGGTGAAGCGGTCAGCCTCTGCCTGAGTCATGGAACGTGAAAGGCCTGACGTGAAGGAGAAGAAGAGGACAACGAACGCCGCCGAGATCGCGACCGCCAGCCCCGTTGCCACGTAGCGTCGGGCGTGAGCCCGCACATTCGCGGAAAGAAGGCCTTTCATCGGGCGACCTCCAGCAGCTGGGCCTCGCTCGGGTGACGCAGGTCGGCGTAGACCTGCCCGTCCCTCATGACGAGGACGCGGTCGGCCACCAGCGCAGCGTTCATGTCGTGCGTGACCATGATGACGCTCTGACCCAGGTCGTCAACAGCGGAACGCAGAAGCCCGAGAACTTCCTGCGAAGCGGAGGAGTCTAGGTTGCCGGTGGGTTCGTCGGCGACGATGACGGCCGGGCGTGAGGCGAGCGAACGCGCGACCGCGACGCGCTGCTGCTGTCCGCCCGACAGCTCGCTCGGCAGGTGGGTAAGCCTCTGGGAAAGCCCGAGGACGTCGACGATGGACCTCACCCATGACTGATCCGGGGTGCGGCCGGCCAGGCGAAGCGGAAGCTCGATGTTGGCCTTGGCGTCGAGCGTGGGAACCAGGTTGAACGCCTGGAAGATGAATCCGATGCGGTCACGACGCAGGCGTGTGAGCGCGTCGTCGTCAAGAGCCGACAGCGCGACGCCCTCGACAAACACCTCGCCAGAGGTCACCGTGTCGAGGCCGGCGAGCATGTGGAGCATCGTCGACTTCCCCGAGCCCGACGGCCCCATGATCGCCGTGAACTCATGGGCGTTGAGGGACAGGGACACAGAGCTCAGCGCCGTCACGGCGGTTTCCTGGGAGCCGTAGATCTTCGAGACGTTCTCAAGACGAATGACCGCTTCCGGCTGGGTCGTCGGGGTCGACGAAGCACTTGGGTTCGAGACGGACGAAACGGACGCGGGAGTTCCCCGCAGCACTGATGATGAGTTCATATCGCTATTGTGACGACAACGCAGTGACAGCAACATCGGGAAGGCCCTTGTCCGTCCCTGAGAACCCTGCCTTGCTCCCCTAGGGGGCCTCCCTGACCGCTGCGTGCCTGGCAACCATCCAGCACGCAGAACGAGCAGGGCAATCAGCCACCTCTCACTGCACCCGGCCTCGCCGTCGGCACCCCGCCCCGCCGCCAGTGTGCAGCAACGAGCCCGAGTGTGCACCTGGCACCTGCACACCGGCCACCGCACCTGCACACTCGCGAGCCAGGCAGCCAGGCAGGCAAGCCTCACCTCACCAGTGTGAGATGATCGGTACATGATCGACCGCGTCCTCACTCTGCCCTGGGGGTGGGCCTTCCTCTTCCTGTGGGTCAGCGTCATGGGACGGGCCAACGCCACCTACTGGATCGGGAGAGCCGTGGCCGCCGGCACCGGACGTACCCGGTGGGCCGGGGTGCTGACCTCGGCGGCCTACGCCCGGGCCCAGCACCTGGCTGAGCGCTGGGGCGTCCTGGCGGTCCCCCTGTCCTTCCTCACCGTCGGCACCCAGAGCCTCGTCCAGCTCTCGGCTGGCGTCAGCCGCATGCCGCTGCGCCTGTACCTGCCGGCAGTGAGCGTGGGCTGCGCGATCTGGGCGGCGCTCTACTCCACCGTCGGCCTGGCGGTCTTCGCCACGTGGATGGAGGCCGGCGGCTGGTGGGCGACCGCCGTCGTCCTCGCCCTGGCCGTGCTCGTCATCTCGCTACGACGACGTCGCCCCGCCACGTCGCCAGTGTGCAGCAGCGAGCCCGAGTGTGCACCTGGCACCTGCACACCGGCCGCCGTACCTGCACACTCGGCACCCGGCCTCGCGCCCGGGGCGTCTCACGATGCTGACGCCAACTTGTCCGAGCCCGCACCTTCGCTCTAACCTCAGTGCCGTGACCGCGCTCCGCAACCGTCAGTGGTGGTGGCTCCCCTAAGGGCGAGCCACTCCATTCGCGTACGCGGAAGCACGACAGACAGAGCTCGCCACCCGGCGGGCTCTTCGTCTTGAAGGCGACGCCGGTGGCACAAGCAGAGGAACCCTCATGACAACACCCCCACCGACCGTCCGCACCCGGTCCGTGCGCTACCACGCCGACGGCGGCCTCCTCCTGGAGCACCTGGCCGCCCAGGGCCTGGTCACCACCACCGCAGGATCCTGCGGCCAGGCCCGCCCGGTGGACACCGTCCTGCTGGAGTCGGTCGACATCGCCACCAAGGTCTCGCGCACCACCATCGCCGTCCTGGCGGCCTCCGCGCGCCTGACCTGCCAGGGCCAGACCGTCAGCGTCCAGGCCCTGGCACACGCCCAGGCCGACGGCGAGGCGGCCGTGGCCCGGCTGCGTGAGCACCTGGCCGCCTACGTCAGCCCCGACGACGCCGCCCTCCCCGACCGCCTCAGCCTCACCTTTCCCGCCCCGACGGCGCACGAGCAGACCGAGGAGCGCGAGCGCCTGACGGCGACCTCCTCGATCGAGCCGCTCCGGGTGCTGGCCGGGGTCGAGGTCGCCCACCCGCACCTGCCGCTGGAGGCCGGGGTCGTCGCCTTCGACTACCTGGCCACCTTCGAGACGCTTCCCACGGTGGCGCCCGGAGCCAACACCTGCCCCGACTACGTCTTCTACGACGCCCGGATCATCCTCGTCATCGACCACCCCACGGCCACGGCCACCCTCGTGGGAGCCAGCGTGGACCCCCTCGACCTGGACAGGCGTCTTGGCGAGCTGGCCGCAGCGATCGACGCCGTCGACGAGGTCAGGGCGGCAGCCGGGCACGAGCAGCGCGAGACCCGTAGGAAGCCAGGCTCCACCATCCACGCCGTGCCCACCCAGTCCGACGCCGACTTCGCGGCCGGGGTCGAGACGATGAAGGAGGCCATCGCCGCCGGAGACGTCTACCAGGTGGTGCCCTCGCGAGGCTTCACCATGCCCTGCCCGGACGCGCTGGACGCCTACCACGAGCTGCGCGAGGCCAACCCGAGCCCCTACATGTTCTACCTGGCCACCCCCGACTTCGAGCTCTTCGGAACCTCGCCCGAGTCCGCGCTGCTCCACTCGGCCAGGACCGGCGAGGTCTCCATCCGTCCTATCGCCGGCACCCGCCCGCGCGGGCTCACCGCTGAGGGCGGCATCGACCACGAGCGTGACACCCGCCTGGAGCTGGAGCTGCGTACGGACGCCAAGGAGGTGGCCGAGCACGTCATGCTCGTGGACCTGGCACGCAACGACGTCGCTCGGGTCAGCGTGCCCGGAACCCGCCGGGTGGTCGACCTGCTGCGCGTGGACCGGTACTCCCGGGTCATGCACCTGGTCTCGGAGGTCACCGGCACCCTGGACCCGGACCTGGACGCGCTGGACGCCTTCCGTGCCTCGATGACTATGGGCACGCTCACCGGAGCCCCCAAGCTGCGAGCGGCCGAGCTCATCCGCACCGCCGAGGGCGTGCGCCGAGGTTCCTACGGGGGCTCGGTGGGCTACTTCCGCGGCGACGGCGAGCTGGACACCTGTATCGTCATCCGTTCCGCCTTCGTGGCCGGTGGCCAGGCGCTGGTCCAGGCCGGTGCAGGGGTCGTGGCGGACTCGGTGCCGGCCAAGGAGGCTGCCGAGACCGTGCACAAGGCCTCGGCGGTGCTTCACGCGGTGGCCGCAGCCGCTGGGGCCCGGCTCGTCATCGACTCCCAGGCCCCAGCCACCCCCGCCGCCCCGACCGCCGCCCAGGAGGCCTGAGATGCGCGTCGTCCTGCTTGATAACCGCGACTCCTTCGTCTACAACCTCGTCGACCTCTTCGCCACCCTTGACGCCCAGATCGAGGTCTACCGCAACACGGTGCCGGCTGACCGCGTGCGCGCTGCCCTGTCACCGACCGCCGCCGAGTCGGCTGCCGGCCAGCGCCCGGTGCTGTGCCTGTCGCCGGGGCCCGGGCACCCTCGCGAGGCCGGCTGCCTCATGGAGCTGGTCGCCTCCGCGCTCAGCGACGACGTCCCGACTGTCGGCATCTGCCTCGGCTTCCAGGCGATCGTCGAGGGCTGCGGCGCCCACGTGGGCCGGGTCGGCCCCGTCCACGGACGCTCGGTGCGGGTCGAGGTCACGCAGGCCGGACGCACCGACCCGGCCTTCGCGCCCTTGGAGGGCGGGCCGCTCGACGTCGCCCGCTACCACTCGCTAGGAACCCGCGAGCTGCCGCCAGCGCTCGTCAGCCTCGCCGCGACGGCGCACTCTGACCCGGTCGGCGCCGGCATCGTCATGGCAGCACGGCACGCACGCCGCCCCGTCGTCGGGCTGCAGTTCCACCCTGAGTCCGTGCTGACCCCGGCCGGCCCCGCCGTCCTGCGAGCCCTGACCGCCGACCTGGCTCGCACGCGGTAGAGCGGCACGGGCCCGGCGCCCGCCTCTCCCCTCACCCTTCCTCCCAACGACTGACACCCACCTGACTGGAGACCACATGTCCACCACACCCGCACCCGCCGAGAACAACGCCCTGGAACCTGAGGAGGCCGAGGCCGCCCGCGCCCTGCTGCGCGGAGTCGTCCAGGGCCGCCACCTGTCCTACGAGGAGGCGTACACCGTCTTCGCCGCGCTGTCGGCCGGGGCCTTCTCCGAGGTCGAGACCGCCGCGCTGCTGGCCGGCCTCCACGCCCGCGGCGAGGACGCGGACGAGGTCGCCGGGGCCGCCGCGGCCTTCCGCGCCGCCGCCCGTCCCTTCCCCGAGCTGGACGTGCCCTTGCTCGACATCGTGGGCACCGGCGGCGACGGCGTGGGCACCATCAACATCTCCACCGGAGCCGGCATCGTGGCCGCCTCCATGGGTCTGGCCGTGGCCAAGCACGGCAACCGGGCCGTGTCCTCCAAGACGGGTGCCGCTGACGTCATCGCCGAGCTCGGCCTGCCGCTGGACCTGAGCCCCGAGCAGGCCGCCGCCGTCCTCAAGCGCGACGGATTCACCTTCCTCTTCGCCCAGGCCTACCACCCGGCCATGCGCTTCGTGGCGCCGGTGCGCGGGGCGCTGAGGACCCCGACGGTCTTCAACGTGCTCGGCCCCCTCATCAACCCCGCGCACCTGAGCTACCAGGTCATGGGCGTGGCCGACGCGAGCAGGCTGGACATGATCGCCCGTACCCTCCACGCGCTGGGCCGCGAGCGCGCCCTGGTCATCAACGGCCTGGGCCTGGACGAGATCACCGTCCACGGCGCCACCACCGTGCGCGAGGTCAGCCCGCAGGGCGTGCGCTCCTTTGAGGTCACGCCCGAGGACCTGGGGGTGCGTACCCACCACCTGTCCGAGATGCTGGGCGGCGCCCCGAGCCAGAACGCGGCGATCCTGCGCGAGGTCTTCGCCGGAGGCGGGCAGGCCGGCCACCGTGACGCCATCGCTGTCAACGCCGGTGCGCTGCTCTACCTGGCTGGGCGTGTGGACACGCTGCGCGAGGGCACCCAGGCTGCTCTGGAGCAGCTGGCCAGCGGCAAGGTCGCCCAGCACCTGGAGTCCATGACCCGTGACGCTGTCGCACTGACTGACGCCCAGACCACCCGGGAGGCCTGATGACTACCTCGACCACTGGCAACGACCCTCGCCCCGCACTGCGGCCGGTCGACGAGCGCCTGGTGCGCACCGGCACGGTCCTGGACACGATCGTGGACGGTCGGCGCTCTCGCCTGGCCGAGCTGCGCGCGCGCTTCGGCCACCTGCGCTCCGCGCAGCTGCCCCGCTCCCAGCGTTCCTTCGCCAAGGCCCTGCGCACCCGCTCCGGCCAGGCGGCCAGCCCCCAGCCGGCGCTGGTCCTGGAGTGCAAGTCGGCCTCGCCCTCACGCGGGACCATACGCCACGACTACGACCCGGCGGCCCTGGCCCGCGCCTACCTGCCCTGGGCGGCCGCCGTCTCGGTACTCACCGAGCCTGATCGCTTCGGGGGCTCCTTCGAGGACCTCGCGGCGGTGCGCGCGGTGGTGGACGTGCCGGTGCTGTGCAAGGACTTCATCGTCGACCCCGTCCAGGTGCTCGCGGCCCGCAGCCTGGGTGCGGACGCGATCCTGCTCATGCTCTCGGTGGTGCCCGACGACGTCTACCGCGAGCTGGCGGCCCTGGCTGCCGAGCTGGGGATGGACGTGCTCACCGAGGTCTCCACACCTGAGGAGATGCACCGGGCCGCTGGGCTGGGTGCCACGGTGGTGGGGATCAACAACCGTGACCTGCGCACCCTGACCACGGACGTTGCCAGGACCGAGGAGCTGGCTCCGCTGGCTCCTGCGGGCGTGGTGCTCGTGGGTGAGTCGGGGGTGGAGACAGCCGACGACGTGCGACGCCTGGCCGGGCTCGTCGACGCCCTGCTCATCGGCTCCTCGCTCTCCTCCTCCCCTGACCCGGCTGTGGTGGCCGAGGTCCTGGCGACGGCGGTCCCGGTTGCTGGGCACGCTGGTCAGGGCGCTGACGCCACCCGGGCCGCCTCGGAGGCGGGCCTGCCCGCGCACGGCGTGGCGGCGTCGTCAGCCACCCGGCCCGGAGCGCGCGAGCACGAGGGGCACACCCACCCGCGCCTGCCCGCCTACTTCGGTCCCTACGGCGGGCAGTACGTGCCCGAGCTGCTCATCCCGGCCCTGGACCAGCTGGAGGACGCCTTTATCGAGGCCCAGGCCGACCCCGCCTTCCACGCCGAGCTCGACGAGCTCATGCGCCGCTACCTGGGTCGCCCCACCCCGGTCACCGAGCTGCGCAACCTTCCGCGCGAGGGCAACGCCCGGATCTTCCTCAAGCGTGAGGACCTGGTCCACGGCGGGGCGCACAAGGGCAACCAGGTGCTTGGCCAGGCGCTGCTGGCCAAGCGCATGGGCAAGCGCCGCATCATCGCCGAGACCGGCGCGGGCCAGCACGGCACGGCCACCGCGATGGTCTGCGCGCTGCTGGGGCTGGAGTGCACGATCTACATGGGCGCCACCGACGTGGTGCGTCAGGCGGCCAACGTCGAGCGCATGGAGCTCATGGGGGCCCACGTGGTTCCCGTGGCCTGCGGCGCGGGCACCCTCAAGGACGCCGTCAACGAGGCGCTGCGCGACTGGACGGCCTCGTTCAAGGACACCCACTACCTGCTGGGCACGGCCGCCGGCGCCCACCCCTTCCCCACGATCGTCCACGAGTACCACCGGGTGATCTCACGCGAGGCCCGTGCGCAGCTGCTGGCCATGACGGGGCGGCTGCCTGACGAGGTCATCGCCTGCGTGGGCGGAGGCTCGAACGCGATCGGCATGTTCAGCGAGTTCGTCGGCGACGAGGGCGTGGGGCTCATCGGGGTCGAGCCGGGCGGTGAGGGCCTGGGCTCCGGGCGCCACGGCGCCCCGGTCAACGCCGGGAAGGTCGGGATCCTGCACGGCGCCCGCTCCTACCTCATGCGCACTGACGAGGGGCAGGTCGAGGAGTCCTTCTCCGTGTCGGCCGGTCTGGACTACCCGGGCGTGGGACCGGAGCACGCCTGGCTGTCCGACTCCGGGCGCGCCCGCTACGTGGCGGTCACGGACGAGGAGGCGGTGGACGCTTTTGTCCAGCTCTCCCGGTGGGAGGGCGTCATCCCGGCCCTGGAGAGCGCGCACGCACTGGCTCAGGCGCTCAAGATCGCGCGCCAGACCCCGTCCGACGCCCCGACCCCGCACCTGCTGGTGTGCCTGTCCGGGCGCGGGGACAAGGACCTGGAGCAGATCCGGATGCGGCTGGGTGGTTCCTTCTCCTCTGACGGCGCCGTGGCGCGAGCCGCCGCGATGGTGGAGGAGATGGGCAAGCGCACCGAGTACGTGGGGCTGGCCCGAAGTGAGGTGGCGGCCTGCGGCCCTGCCCAGGCGGCAGCGGGTGCGCACCAGGCTGCGCCGGCCACGACCAACGAGGAGGCCTGAGATGTCCCGTTACCCCCAGATGTTCCAGCGCCTGGCGGATGCCGGCGAGGGTGCTTTCGTCCCCTTCGTCATGGTGGGTGACCCTGATGCCGCTGTGAGCGAGGCCGTCATCGAGGCTCTCATCGAGGGCGGGGCGGACGCTCTGGAGCTGGGCGTGCCCTTCTCGGACCCGGTGGCTGACGGCCCCACCATCCAGCGCGCCCACATCCGGGCGCTGGAGGCCGGAGTCGGGTTCCGCTCGGCGCTGGCCGTGGTGGCCAGGGTGCGTCAGCGCCACCCCGAGATACCCATCGGCATGCTCATCTACGGCAACGTGCCCTTCGCCGTCGGCCCGGAGACCTTCTACCGCCAGTGCGCACAGGCCGGCATCGACTCGGTCCTGCTGCCCGACGTGCCGGTGCGCGAGGGGGAGGCGTTCTCGCAGGCCGCCGAGGCCGCCGGGATCGACGCGGTCTATATCGCCCCGCCCTCGGCCAGCCCTGGCACGCTGGCCGGTGTGGCCGCAGCCTCACGCGGCTACGTCTACGCCGTCTCGCGGGCCGGGGTGACCGGGACCGAGACCGCCTCGTCCACCGTGGGGCTGGCGCAGTCGGTGCAGCGGCTGCGGGCCGATGCTGCCGCGCCGGTCATGCTGGGCTTTGGGATCTCCACGCCTGGGCAGGTCGCCGAGGCGATCGCCGCTGGGGCTGACGGGACGATCTGCGGGTCGGCCGTGGTCAAGGTGGTCGAGGCCCACGCCGCCGCCGTGCTGGCGACCGCCCCCGGATCAGCTGAGCGTGAGGCGGGGCTGGGGGCGCTGCGCGCCGAGCTGGTCGAGCTGGTGGGCTCGTTGAAGGCAGCGACGCGATGAGACTCGCTCACCTCCTGGGCGCTCTGGCGCGGCTCATCACCCAGGTGGCGCCGCCGGAGGACAAGAGCGCCGGCACCCCACGCGCTCAGAGGCCGGGTCGGCGTGGTGGTGCTGCCTCCTCCGCCGGTGCTACGAGACGGCCACGCCCTGCTCCTCCCGCCGCTGCGGCCTCCACCTCGGTCCTGCCTTACGACGTCGCCCGCCTGGGCCTGCCGGACCTGACCTACGCGCCTGATCCTAACGGGCAGGCCGATCCCGGTGAGGTCGTGTGGACCTGGGTGCCCTACGAGGAGGACGCCTCCCGGGGCAAGGACCGGCCGGTCCTGGTCCTTGCGCGAGACAGCGGCCGGCTCGTCGTCGCCCAGATGACGAGCAAGGACCATGACCGCGACGCCGAGCAGGAGGCCCGCTGGGGCCGTTACTGGCACGACGTCGGATCAGGGGCCTGGGACCGTCAGGGGCGTCCCAGCGAGGTGCGGCTGGACCGGCTGCTGCTGGTGGATCCTGGCGCCGTCAGGCGCGAGGGCGCGACGATGGACCGGGCGGTCTTTCAGGGGGTCGTCAGGGCATTGCGGCTTCACTGGGCAGGGCGCTGAACGGACCACCGTCTGGGAGACCCGTAGGTTGACGCACCTCACGCTGGACGCAGACCTGCGTCCGGGAATTCCAGCAGTCCTGCTGGTAAAGTCACGCCCTGGACCTCTGGCCTGGCCGACTGTGGGGTCCAGCGGACGGACTCGCCGGGTGCTTCCACCACCTCTTGGTCCGGGTACGCGAACCCTCTCTGCGGCCGTTGACCCATCACTCTTCGAGAAGGCAACTTTCACAGTGGCGAACATCAAGTCCCAGATCAAGCGCATCAAGACCAACGAGAAGGCCCGCCTGCGCAACCAGTCTGTCAAGTCCGAGCTCAAGACCTACGTGCGCCGCGTGCGCGAGGCCGTTGAGGCTGGCGACAAGGCTGCTGCTGAGGAGGGTCTGAAGAAGGCCGCCCGCAAGCTGGACAAGGCTGTTTCCAAGGGCGTGATCCACAAGAACCAGGCCGCCAACCGCAAGTCCAAGCTGGCCAAGCGCGTCGCCTCCCTCTGAGGGTCCTGACCGGCTCACTGAGCCCACCGTCAGTCACGAGGGCGTCTCCCCTGCGGGAGGCGCCCTCGTCGCGGCGCAGTAGGATTTCCCAGGCCGGTGCCTGATGCCCGCCTCCCGCCAGCCCCCGACGTCAGGAGACACCGATGCGAATCGGATTTGACCGCGAGAAGTACCTGCGGATGCAGTCAGAGCACATCGCTGAGCGTCGCGCGCAATTCGGCGGCAAGCTCTACCTGGAGTTCGGCGGCAAGCTCATTGACGACATGCACGCCTCACGTGTCCTGCCCGGCTTCACCCCGGACAACAAGATCGTCATGCTTGCCGAGCTGGCGGACGAGGTTGAGATCATCGTGGCGGTCTCCGCCAAGGACCTGGTCCGTCACAAGGTCCGTGCGGACCTGGGCACGGGCTACGAGGAGGAGGTCCTGCGCCACATCGACGCCTTCCGCGGCTACGGACTGTACGTGGGCAGCGTCGTCATCACCCAGTGGACGGACGACAACCGCCAGGCCAAGTCATTCAGGCGCAAGCTCGAGCGCCTGGGCATCAAGGTCTACCGCCACTTCCCCATCGCTGGTTACCCCAACGACGTCGCCCGGATCGTCTCCGAGCACGGCTACGGACGCAACGAGTACGTCGAGACCGAGCGCGACCTCGTCGTCGTCACCGCCCCCGGCCCCGGCTCAGGCAAGATGGCCACCTGCCTGTCCCAGATGTACCACGACCACGTCCGGGGCCTGGCCTCGGGCTACGCCAAGTTCGAGACCTTCCCGATCTGGAACCTGCCGCTGGACCACCCGGTCAACATCGCCTACGAGGCCGCCACCGCGGACCTGGACGACGTCAACATGATCGACCCCTTCCACCTGGCCGCCCACGGGGTCCAGACGGTCAACTACAACCGTGACGTAGAGATCTTCCCGGTCCTGTCCCGTCTGTTCGAGGAGATCCTAGGGTCCTCGCCCTACCAGTCCCCCACGGACATGGGTGTCAACATGGCCGGCCACTGCATCAGTGACGACGAGGCCTGCCGCGAGGCCTCCAGGCAGGAGGTCATCCGTCGCTACTACAAGGCGCTGGTGGCTGAGAAGCGGGAGATGACCGACCCGGTCCAGTCCGAGCGGATCGCCCTGCTCATGTCCAGGCTCGGCATCAACCGCGAGGACCGGCCGGTGGTCCCGCCCACGCTCAGGCTGGCCAGATCCACCAAGGCACCGGCTGCGGCCATCGAGCTGCCGGACGGCACGATCGAGATGGGCAAGACCAGCGAGCTGCTGGGCTGCTGCTCAGCGATGCTGCTCAACGCCCTCAAGCGCCTGGCGGGGATCGACGCAGAGGTGGAGCTGCTGGCCAAGGAGTCGATCGAGCCGATCCAGGCCCTCAAGACCCGCCACCTGGGCTCGCGCAACCCGCGCCTGCACACCGACGAGGTGCTCATCGCCCTGGCGGTGTCCGCGAACGGGGACGAGAACGCGGCCCGGGCCCTGGCCCAGCTGGACTCGCTGCGCGGCTGCGACGTGCACACCTCGACGATCCTGGGGTCGGTGGACGAGGGAATCTTCCGCCAGCTGGGGATCCAGGTGACCAACGAGCCGGTCTTCGCCACCAAGTCCCTCTACCGCAAGCGCTGAGGGCGCCGGCGTCCGGGCAGGCCCAGAAGACGCTCAGTGGCGTGGGCGCGGCAGACGCCCGTGGCGGGCGTTGCAGATGGCAAGCACGGCACGCTCCACGGCGTGGACCGGGTCGCGTGAGGCACCCTTGACCTCAGCGTCCGCGCGAGCCACGGCCTGGATGGCGTAGGCCAGGGCGTCGTCGGACCAGCCGGCGAGCTCGCGGCGTGCACGGTCCACCTGCCAGGGGGCCATGCCCAGGTCCCTGGGGCTCATCTGGCGGCCTCCGGAGGCGGCCACGCGCGCAAGCTGGCGGATCTTCATGGCCAGGGCGGCCACGAGGGGGACGGGCTCGGTGCCGGTGGCGACGGCGTGGCGCAGGGCGGTGACGGCCTTGGCTACGTTGCCGGCGGCTGCGGCGTCAGCCACGGTGAAGCCGGTGGCCTCGAAGCGCCCGGCGTAGTAGGTGTTGACGGACTCCACCGTGATGACGCCCTCGACGTCCGCCACGAGCTGGTCGACGGCGCAGAGCAGCTCACGCAGGTCGCTGCCCAGCGCGTCAACGAGTGCCCCCACGGCCTCGGTCTCGATACGGCGCCCGGCAGCGCGCACGTCCGCGCTCACGAGGGCCGCCTTGTCCTTGGGAGACCTCACGGTCTCGATGGTGACCACCGGGTAGGGCGAGGCCGCCAGGGCGTCCAGCAGCCTCTTGCCGCGCTGGCCGCCGTTGTGGCGCAGGAGGACCACGACGTCCGGGTCTGCGTGGGAGGCGTAGGAGAGCAGGTCGGTGAGCAGGGCGTCACTCATCTGCTCCAGGGCCGGGACGTGGACGAGCCTGGGCTCGCCGAAGAGCGAGGGCGAGACCAGGGCGTCGAGCTGGTGGGACTCGTAGGTAGCGGCTTCCAGGCGCACGACCTCCGTCGTCGGGTCCTTCTGGCGGGCCAGGGAGAGCACGCGAGCCACGGCGCGGTCCGCCAGGACCTCCTCACCGGCGCGGATGAGGATGATGGGTGCCAGGCCGACCTCGTTCCAGGCCGGGCCGGCCGGTGCCTTGCGCCCGCGTGGGGACCGTGAAGCTGCCATGGGCCAAGCCTGCCACGGACTACCGACACGAATTCGCAGCGCCCCCGTTCCTGCTGGCTCAGTGTCTGCGCCCCAGCAGTGTCCCCGACCCCAGGTAGGGAGCCTCCGGGGCCAGCCAGCAGGCTCCCTACCTGCCTCGCAACCGCCGCACGGTCCTGGCACCGCGTAAGAATGCCAGCACCGCCGTCGTCTCGATCGCGGCGAGAGCCACGGCTCCCCCGATCCCCTGCGGCCAGGCCACCACCGCCCCTGGCAGCGAGGCGAAGACGCGGGCCACCAGCGCGAGCCAGGCACAGGCGGCCAGGGCAGGCCAGGCGATCACCGTCGCGAGCCCAGGCCACACCGGCGCCACCAGCGCCGCCGCCAGGCCACACAACGTAGCCACCGGCACCGGCGGCGCGGCCAGGACGTTGGCGGGCACCGCCCACAGCCCCACGCTCGGCTGGAGCATGACCAGCAGCGGCGCGCACGCCACCTGTGCCACGAGCGGCACAGCCAGCGCCGTCGACAGCCAGCTCGGCAGCCACCTGCCAAGACCTGCCTGTACCGGCGCCGTCCCCAGCACGATGCCGCCCGTCGCCGCCACCGAGAGCGCAAACCCGTAGTCGCGCGACTGCCACGGGTCCACGAGCAGGAGCACCACCAGCGCCCCGCACAGGGACGGCAGCGTGGCGCTGCGCCGGCCCAGCGCCACCCCGAGGAGCATGACGCCGCCCATGGCAGCGGCTCGCAGCACCGAGCCGCTCGGACGGACCAGGACCACCAGGCCGACCAGGGCGAGCGCGCCGGCCAGCGCGCGCCACCGGCGCGGCAGGAGGCCCAGGGCGCTGAGCACCAGAGCGGTCAGGATCGCCACGTGCTGCCCAGAGACCGCGGTCAGGTGGGTCAGCGAGACCGCCCGCATCTGCTCACGGACCTGGCCCGGCAGCGCTGAGTCATCACCCAGCGCGACCCCTGGCACCAGCGCGTGGCTGCCCTGCGGCCAGCGCCCGCCCTGCGCAGGCTCGCGTCCTGCGGCCTCCACCAGTGCCTCACGCAGGCGCCCCACGACCGCGAGCGAGCCCGATGCCGGCCCCACCACCCTTGGCTGCGCCTGCGCCCCGATGACCGCGGCCTCTCCTCCTCCCGGCTCCGCCTCCTGAGGCCGGGCCCGCAACCGCACCCGCTCCCCCAGGTGCGTGCCTATCCACTCCTTGCTGCCAAAGACCATGGCCCGCTGCCCGCAGGCGCGGCCGTCCACGCTGAGGACCTTGAGCTCGACGAGCACGCTCGTTGCCCGCTGAGAGGCGGTGGCTCGTGGTGCCGTGGCCACCACGGCCTCCACGCTCACCTCCCTGCCGGCCCTGGCCGCCTGGGTCAGGGGGTCCGCTGCCCGGGCGTGCAGGCCGGCGGCGCTGACCACGAGCACGGCGCAGGCTGTCAGGGCGCTCAGCGCCACGCTGGCCGACGCCGGTCCTCTCACCGTGGCGGTGTCCTTCCCAGCCCCTGGGCGCACGTCCTGGCGGTGACGGGCAGGGCGGTAGCGCCACGCCCGCCCCAGCGCGAGCACGCCGACGGCGAGGCAGACGAGCGCCGCGGCGACCACGGCGCCCAGGCGTGCCTCCTGCGCCACCGCCCACCACGCCGTGGCCCACGCGCTTACCGCAGGCGGGAGCAGGCGCAGGTCCAGGGGCTCGGGGGCGATCGTCGCCGTGGCGGCCTCGGGGGCCGGGAGGCTGGCGCCGTCCTGCCCGCCACCGGGCGCCTCCTGCCCGCCACCGGGCGCCTCCTGCCCGCTGCTCATACCGGGGTCCTTCTCATACGGTGGCTCTCTCACGCAGCGCCTCCAGCTTGGCCTGGCCGATGCCGGGCACGTCCAGGAGGTCCTCGACCGTGGCGAAGGGCCCGTGAGACCCGCGGTGGCTGACGATGCGCTCGGCCAGCGCCGGTCCGATGCCGGGCAGCTCCTCAAGCGCAGCGGCGTCTGCGGTGTTGAGGTTGATCAGACCGCCGTCCTGCCCACCCTGCGCGCCCGCCGGGTCTCCGCCACCCTGCCCTCCCGCAGCCTGAGCGGTCCCGCTGCCTGCAGGCTGCTGCGCCCAGGCCGAGGCGTCCTCGCCCGCTCGCGGCACGCGTACCTGCTCGCCGTCGCTGAGCGGGCGGGCGAGGTTGAGCTGGTCGGTGTCCGCGTCTGCCGCTGCGCCGCCCGCAGCGTCGATCGCGTCGGCCACGCGCGCGCCCGGCCTCAGCACCACGACCCCGGGCACGGCCACGGCGCCGGCCACGTGCACCACCACCTGGGCCGGGCCGCCGTCGGGCGAGGCCGGGTCCGCCGGAGCGAGGCTCTGGGCACCTGGAGCCGGAGACGGGGCGGAGACCGCCGCCTGAGTCCGCAGGCCAGGTGGGGTCCTGTCCTGCCCGGTGGGCGCCGTCAGCACGGTGCGGGCCGCGAGCCCCAGTGCCAGGACGATGAGGCACACCCCCAGGGCGAGGGCCGCGCGAGGCAGGAGCGCAGCACGGCGAGGACGGACCTGGCTCGCCTCGTCCTCAGTGCGGCAGGCCAGACGCACCAGCTCCTCCAGGCTGGCGCGAGGTGCAGGACCCTTGGCACGTCGACCGCTCATGGCACCGACGGTAGGGCCTGCCCCGTCTCGGCCGCTGCGTGCCTGTGGACAGACGGTCCCAGGCCTGTCGCGGGGCCCGCCTGTGGAGCCCGAGCCCGCCTCACCGGCCACGAGCCGGGCCGCTCAGCCCGCCGGCCGCTCAGGGACGCGCGAGAGTCCCCGGGCCTCCTTGCCGCCGGGGCTCGGCCAGCGCCGGGGCGACGACGACGCCCAGCGCCCCGGTCCCCAGGTGCACCCGCGTCGCCTCGTCCACCGGCGAGCGCAGGATCGCCTCAACCTGCGTGCCGGCCTCTGCCATCGCCTCGGCGAGCTCGTTCTCCAGCTCCTGTCCGTCAGCGGGGTCGTCCCCGTAGTGGACAGCCAGGCGCACGGGGGTGGCTGGCGGGCGCGGGCCGTGGGAACGACCGCCACCGGCCTGCTCCACCGCGATCTCCACCATCCGGCGTCGGGCTCGTGCCCGCCCACGCACCGCCTCGACCAGTCCGATCCCTCGCTCGTCGGCCCGCAGGAGGGGGCGGATACCCAGCGCCCCGCCCATCATCGCCGTCGTGCGGTCAAGACGGCCTCCGCGGCGCAGGGAGGTTAGGTCGTCGACCAGGAAGGTCAGGTGCGAGCGTGAGGCGGACTCACGTGCCCGGGCCGCTGCACGACGCAGGTCCTCAGCCTGGCTGGCCGCCAGCGCCGCGAGGCCCAGCGCCCCTGCACTCACTCCCAGGTCCAGGACAGCGACCTGCGCTCCGTCCTCAGCCAGCCGCGCGGCTGCCGTGCGCGCGTTGTCCACGGTGCCTGACAGCGCCGCGGTCAGGTGCAGGGCCAGCACCGAGCCGGCGCGCGCCAGAGCCTCCTCGTAGGCCCGGCGCAGCTCCTCCACGCTCGGCCGGGAGGTCGAGGCGGGCGTGCCGTCCACGCCAGGCACCGTGTGCAGGGCGACGACCTCGATGCCGTGACGGCGCGCGAGCTCGGGCGGCAGGCAGGCCGCGGAGTCGGTGACGACGGCGAGGCTCATGCCCTCCAGGGTAGTACCGGGTCCGCTCGCGGGCCGTGAGCACGTACGATTCCCCTGTGACTGACGCCTCCTCCTCCCAGCCCGCTGATCCCGCCGGGATCGCCCGTCTCAAGGCCGCGGCGGCTCAGGCTGCTGCCCAGGCCGCCCAGGCGCGCGCCCAGGCCGCCCAGGCGGCCTTGGAGGCGGCGCTGGCCGCACCCCAGGCACAGACCTCGCCAGAGCCCTCACCCGAGGCCGCCACGCCCCAGACCGACTCCTACGCCGCTCAGGTCGCGGCCGGTTACTCCTTCACCGGCCCTGTGCTGCCGGTCGGCACCTACCTCAGCATGCAGGCGGCGCCCGGCGTCTCCACCACCACCGAGCCCGCCGCCGTGCCCGGGGTGCGCGTGGGCATCCCCACGGGCCTGCTCAACCGCCACGTCCTCATCACCGGGGCCACCGGCACCGGCAAGACCCGCACGCTCCAGCTCATGGCCGAGGGGCTGTCAGCCGCTGGCGTCCCCGTCTTCCTCTCCGACGTCAAGGGAGACCTCACCGGCCTGGCCGAGGCGGGCGCCTCCTCTCAGCGCCTGGAGGCCCGCCTGGCCTCTACCGGGCAGCAGTGGACGCCGCAGGCCTTTCCCGTCGAGCTCTTCAGCCTCGGGGGCCAGGGTCACGGGGTGCCGATCCGCACCACGGTCACCGAGCTCGGCCCCGTCATGCTCGCCCGGGTGCTGAACCTGTCCGAGACCCAGACCTCCGCCCTGCGCCTGGTCTTCCGGTGGGCGGACGAGCAGGGCCTGGCCCTGGTGGACCTGGGTGACCTGCGCGACGTCGTGACCTACCTGACCACCACGGACGAGGGCAAGACGGCGCTGCGCACCCTCGGCGGGGTGTCCTCAGCCACCGCGGGCGTCATCCTGCGCCAGGTCACCGCCCTGGAGGCCGACGGCGCTGACCGCTTCTTCGGCGAGCCGGCCCTGGACGTGCGTGACCTGGTGCGCACCGCCGTCGACGGGCGCGGCGTCATCAGCGCCCTGGAGCTCAGCGACCTCCAGTCCCAGGGCGTGCTGGCGTCCACCTTCCTCATCTGGCTGCTGGGTGAGCTCTTCGAGGAGCTGCCCGAGGTCGGCGACCTGGAGCGGCCCCGACTGGTCTTCTTCCTTGACGAGGCCCACCTGCTCTTCGACGGCGCCGGCGCCGCCTTCCTGGAGGCCGTCACCCGCACCGTGCGCCTCATCCGCTCCAAGGGCGTGGGGATCGTCCTCATCACCCAGTCGGCTACCGACCTGCCCGCCCAGGTGCTCGCGCAGCTGGGTTCACGCCTCCAGCACGCGGTGCGCGCCCACACCCCTGCGGACGCGGCCAGCCTCAAGAAGGTCGTGGCGACCTTCCCCACCTCCCCGCTGGACCTGCCCACGGTCCTCCAGGCCCTGGGCACGGGACAGGCCGTGGTCAGCGTGCTGGACGAGAAGGGCCGCCCGGCCCCGGTGGCGCCGGTGGTCGTAAACGCCCCGGCCTCGGTCATGGGCCCCGCCCAGGCGGCGACCGTCAGCCAGGTCATCGCGGGGTCCACGCTGCTGCCCCGCTACGCCGAGCCCCTCGACCCTGACTCCGCCAGCGAGGTCCTGGCCCGTCGGCTCGTGGCCGCGCAGCAGGCGCGCGAGGCGCAGCAGGCCGCGGCCCGGGCCCGCGCGGTGCAGGAGAAGGCTGAGCAGGAGCGTCGCAAGGAGGCTGAGCGAGCGGCAGCGGCCCAGCGCAAGGCGGCCGAGCGCCTGGAACGTGAGGCGCAGAAGGCTGCTGAGCGTGAGCGTCGGGCCGCCGAGCGGGCTGCCGAGCGCCGTCAGCGCGAGATCGACAAGACCCTGGGCAGCATCGGCCGCCAGGTCACCCGTGAGCTGACCCGCTCGGTCCTGGGCAACCTGCGTCGGCGCTGAGGCTGCGGGCGGTGGTAGGCAGGCGGCGTCACGGCCCGCGTCACAGGTGCTCCTGCAGCCAGCGGCAGTGGGCCAGCACCTGGCGGTGCCCGCCGCCCTCGTGGGCGCCGTAGGGGTAGACGTCGATCCTCTTGTCTGCTGCCGGGCACAGGTTGTGCGCCGCGAAGCAGGTGGAGGTGGGGCACACCGGGTCCAGCAGGCCCGTGGAGAAGAGCGTGGGCGTGCTCAGCCGCGAGGCGAAGCTGGCACCGTCGACATAGGACAGGGTCCGCAGCGTCGTCCGCTCGGCCTGGGGGCTGACCCCCAGGAAGCGCACGAGCTCCAGGTAGGGGCCGGCGCTGGCCAGCTGCAGGGCTCGCGGGATGTGGGTGATGAAGGGCGAGTCCACGCAGGCCGCCTGGACGTGTCCGTCCAGGGCCGCGGCGGCCAGGGACAGTCCCCCGCCCTGCGAGCCGCCCACGCAGGCCACACGTGAGGCATCTACACCCTCCAGGGCGCGCATGAGGCGCACCGCCGCCACCGAGTCCAGGATCGCCCGGCGGTAGTAGAAGGTCTGCGGGGAGCTGACGCCGTCGGTCAGCCACCCGGCCGCGTGGGCACCGGCGCTGCCGGGGTCCGCGGTGGAGCCGTAGGCCCAGTCCCCGCCCTGGCCGCGAGGGTCGACGATGAGGTGGGCGAACCCGGCCATCGCGTACCAGGGGACCTGGCCGGGCAGGCCGCGCCCGCCGCCGTAGCCCACGAGCTGGACCACGCCGGGCAGGCCGACCGGGCTCACGAGGTCCTGGCCGCCAGCGGCGGGCAGGGTGAGCAGCGCGTGGACCGGGTCGCCGTCGGCCCCGGCAAAGACCAGCTCGCGGATGGTCAGCCCCGGGAAGGGAGTGTCCTGGAGCTCGTCGCTGACCAGCTCGGGGCGCTGGGGCAGGCCCTGGAGCTGGGCGGCCCACCAGGCGTCGAAGTCAGCCGGCTCGTCCAGCTCGGGGGCGTAGGCACGCAGCTCGGGCAGGGGCATGTCAAGGACGGGCATGTGCGTGGGTCTCCTCAGGCCTTGACCGCGCCGGCCACGGCGTTGACGTAGCTCTTCTGGAAGATGATGAAGATGATGAGCACCGGGATGATCGAGATGACCGTGCCGGCTGCGATGTAGCCGAACTTGTAGTTGAAGGAGCCGTTGAGGTACTGCAGCGCCGCGGCCAGCGGGTACTTGGCCGGGTCCTGCAGGACGATGACCGGCCACAGGAACTCGTTCCAGCGCCCGATGAAGTCGAAGATGACCACCGTGGAGATGGCCGGCATGATCGAGGGGACCATGATCTTGCGCCAGATGAGCAGCTCGCAGGCGCCGTCGATGCGCGCGGCCTCGATGAGGTCCCGCGGCACGCCCAGGTAGGCCTGGCGCAGCAGCACGATGGAGAAGACCTTGAGGGAACCGGGCAGGATGACGCCGACCAGGGTGTTGAGCAGGTGCAGCCTGGACAGGGTGAGGTAGTTGATGACCATGCCCGCAGCCGCCGGGATGATCATGGCCGCGATGAGCAGGACCATGATGACGTCACGGCCCGGGAAGCGCATGCAGGCCAGCGGGTAGGCGCACAGGGAGGCCAGCACCACGTCGATGGCGATCGAGCCGACCGTGATGACCACCGTGTTGCCCAGGTAGGCAGGGATGTTGAGGAACTCCCACACGCCCACGAAGTTGGCCACCGTGAGCTGGCTGACCTTGATCGAGGGGTCGTAGATGTTCTGCCCGCTCTTGAAGGCGGTGACGGTCATCCACAGGAAGGGGCCGGCCGCGATGACGGCCACGGCCAGCAGCGCCACGTACTTCAGCGTCATGATGGCGCTGCGGCGCGCCACCACCTTCGCCGGGCGACGACGGCGAGGCACGCCGGCGCTCCGGCCTCGCCTGGGACCTCGGCCGGCTCGAGCGGCTGACGGTGAGGAGGTGGGCACGGACAGGGTCTCAGCGGGCGTTGTCATAGGTCATTCCCCCGTTCCTCCTGCCGTAGACGAAGACGGCGACGGACAGCAGGCCCGTGATGACGGCCTGGACCAGTCCCAGGGTCGCTGAGTACCCGAACTCGAAGTCCTTGAAGGCCCGGATGTAGGAGTAGTAGTTGATCACCATGGTGGAGTTGTTCGGTCCTCCCTGGGTCATGACGAAGACCGGGTCGAAGATCGCCACGGCCGAGATGACGGAGTTCAGGGAGCAGAACCAGATGTAGGGCTTGAGCATCGGGACCTTGATGCGGAAGAAGACCTGCAGGGCGTTCGCGCCGTCGGTCCGGGCCGCCTCCTCGATCTCGGCGGGGATGGACTGCAGCCCCGCCAGGTAGAGCATCATGTAGTAGCCCAGCCCCTGCCACAGGGTGATGAACATGATGCAGAGCATCGCGGTCTTGGAGGAGCTGACGAAGCCCAGCGGCTGCTTGGTCAGGCCCCACTCCATGAGCCAGGTGTTGATGATGCCGTGGGAGTCGAACAGGAAGGACCAGATGATCGAGACCGCGACCATCGAGGTGATGACGGGGACGTAGAACAGGGTCCGGAAGAAGACGACGCCCTTGAGCCTCTGGTTGACCAGGCTCGCCAGCGCGATCGAGCACAGCTGGATGACCGGGACCACGGCCACGAAGGTGATGGTGTTGACGATCGCGATGTGGAAGGTGCCGTCCGACAGGGCACGGCGGAAGTTGTCCAGGCCGATAAGCTCTACGTCCCCGATCATCGAGTAGTCGTAGAAGACCAGGGGGATGGATCCTGCGATGGGCAGGAAGACGAAGAGCGCGAGCATGACGAGGGCCGGTGCCATGAACAGGTAGGCAAGGACCGTCGTCCTGGTTCGTCGTTTCATCACAGTGCTTTCAGCGTGAGAGCGGGCTTCAGGGGCAGGGTGGGCGGCGTGGTCGGGGCCGCGGCGGCCCGGACCACCGGCTCAGCCCTGCTTCAGCAGTGCGTCAACGGCCTGCTGGGCGCTGGCCAGGGACTCCTTGACGTCGTCGCCGTTGATGACGGCCGCCTCGTAGGCCTTGTTGACCTCGTCAGCGATCGTGGACTGGCCCTCCACACCCAGCGAGAAGTCCGCGCTGGTCCTGGAGGCCTCGGCGCACATGGCTGAGGCCTGGCCCTTGATGGTGGAGGTGTCGGAGGTGAAGTAGGGGTCCTGCGAGGCCTTGACCGTGGAGGGGAAGATGCCCGCCTCCTTGGCAAAGCTGAGCTGGTTCTCGTCGCCGGTGATGAACAGGGCGAGCTTGGCCGCGGCCTCCTGCTGGGAGGACTTGGAGGGGATGACCAGGTTCATCAGCGGGTTGCGCGAGACGCCTGCGGCGCCCTTGAGCGGCATGGCGATGCCGATCTGCTCGTAGACGTCCGGCGCCTCGTCCTTGATGCGGGCCACCGAGGCCGAGGAGGAGTTGATGATGGCCAGGCGCCCGGTCTCGAAGAGCTTGAGCTCGGTGTCCCACTGCCCCCAGTCGGTCTTGGACAGGTCGTCCTTGTCCGTGAGCTCCTTGAAGCTGGCCAGCAGCCTGTCGGCAGCGTCGGTGGCGAAGACGGCCTTGGTCTTGTCCTCGCTCAGGATCGCCACCCCCTCCTCGGAGAAGAGGTTGAACAGCGTGGGCGGGTTGAACAGGTAGGCACCCGTGGCCGCCTTCATGGTCGGGGCCATCTGGAGGGCCTCGGTGTAGGTGGTGGGCTGGCTGGTCAGTCCCGCCTTCTCGAACAGGGACTTGTTGTAGATCATGATGTTCGGCGCGGCGTACCAGGGGAAGGCGTAGACCGCCTCCCCCAGCCTGGCCGAGTCCCACAGGCTCTCGATGTAGACAGCCCGCTCCTCGCTCGTGGTGAGCGTGGCGATGTCAGCCAGGGCCTTCTTGCCGGCCATCGTCAGGGCGAACTCGGTGTTGAGGTTGACCACGTCCGGGGCGGTGCCACCGGCCGAGGCGGTGATGAGCTTCTCCTCGATGGAGTCGTAGGGCAGGTCCGTCCAGGTGACCTTGACCCCGGGGTTGGCCTCCTCGTAGGTCTTGATGAGGCCGTTGAAGTAGTCGGTGAAGGTGGGCTGGAGCGCGATGGTCCACAGCTCCAGCGTGCCCGAGTCCTTGCCGCTGCCGTCGTTGCCGCCGCCGCAGGCTGAGGTGCCGGCCAGGGCCATGGTGAGCGCGGCAGCCTCCAGGAAGCGCCTCCTTGCGATGTCCATCCCGTGCTCCTTCCGTCGGACGCGCGCTGGCCGTTGGGACCCGTCAGGGCTCTCTCACCATCGAGAAAGATGACCAACTCGCAATTGGGATACACCAGCAAACTAAGAGGGACTCCCCTAACTGTCCACCCACTTCATATGTGTCTCGGGTCGCGTTCACACTTATCCGCTTGTTTTTGCTGCACATTGACCCCATCCTTCTTCCGAGAGGTGTACACACAAGGCACCCCGCCACACGGCCAGAGCACATTGGAGTACTCCATATTGGCGACTGATCCACCACCCACCGGCCCACAGGCCCTGCGCGAGGCCCTCATCGGGCTCGTCACCCACGAGCTCGCCGACGGCGCACGCCTGCCCTCCGAGCGCGAGCTCGCCACCACCTACGGCGTCAACAGGCTCACCGTGCGCCGGGCCGTCGACGCCCTGGTCGCAGAAGGCCTGGTCCGCCGTCGTCAGGGCGCAGGCAGCTTCGTCTCGCGCGCCTCACGCTCACGCAGCCTCATGACCTCCTCCTTCACCGGGGAGGCACGCGCCCGCGGCCTCCAGCCGGGCAACGCGCAGGTCTCTGTCTCCACGGTCAGTGCCGACGCCCGCATGTCCGCCTTCCTGGAGGTCCCTCCGGGCACCGAGCTGCGCACGATCATGCGCCTGCGCACCATCGCCCGTGCCCCGGTCGCCATTGACCAGACCTGGATCCGCCGTGACCTCGTGGAGGACCTGACCTCCCTGGAGCGTGACGCCTCCCTGCTGGAGACCCTGCTCAGCCGCTACGAGCTGCCCGTCGACCAGATCGACGAGACCGTCTCCGCCTCCGTCCTGGACCGGCGCTCGGCCCAGATGCTGCGGACCCTGGCGATGATGCCGGCCCTGCTGGTGGCCAGGACGATGCGCAGCCACGACGGCACCCCGATCGCCTACTCCGAGACGCTCCTGCGCGGCGACCGGTACAAGTACCGCAACACCATCATGAGGAAGGGCAGCTGAGATGCACATCGTCGTCATCCCGCTCGATGAGCGCCCGGTCAACACCCAGGTCCCGGCACTCGTGGCCTCCGTGGGAGGAGCCTCGATCAGCCTGCCGCCAGCCTCGGCGCTCCCCCGCTTCCGCACCCCCGCAGACCTGGAGGAGCTGGCTGGATGGGTGCGTGAGCAGTCCCAGGAGCACGAGGGCGCCAGCCTGGTGGTGTGCGTGGACACCCTCGTCTTCGGCGGCATCATCCCCGCCCGCATCACCGACGACCCGGTCAGCCAGGCGCTGGGACGCCTCGACCTCCTGCGTGCTCTCAAGGCCGGCGACCCCGCCCTGAGGATCATCGCCACCTCGCTGGTCATGAGGGCCTCGGACTCCTACTCCGACCAGGAGGAGCCCGCCTACTGGTCCGACTACGGACGCGAGCTCCACGCCCTGGGCGCGGACCTGCACCGCAGCCTGGAGCTCGACATCCGTGACGAGCTGGCCGGGCCGCCCTCCCCCTCGCCGGTGCCCGCGCGGGTGCGCGAGGACTACGAGGGGCGCCGCCTGCGCAACCACATGGTCAACCTGGCCACCCTGGACCTCGTCCACGAGGGCGTGGTCAGCGCCCTGGCCGTCACGGCTGACGACACCGCCTACTACTCCGCAGGATCGGCTGAGCAGTACTGGATCGCCCACTGGCGCCGTGCACTGCCTTCCTTGACGAACGTCCTCATGTACCCCGGTGCTGACGAGGTGGGCGCCACCATGACGGCCCGCGCGCTCGTCGCCGGAGCCCACCAGCCCGCCGTCGCCGTCCACTGCGCGGACGAGGAGGGCATGCTCCGCATCCCCAGCTACGAGAACGTCCCGCTGTCCACCTCGGTCGAGGCCCAGATCCGCGCCTGCGACGCCCTGCCCTCCACCGGTGACGGGGCCGATATCCACCTCGTCGTCCACGCCCCGGGCCCGGTCAACGACGACTGGTGGGGATCCGCGCCTGAGCCCGATCCTGAGGCCGCCGCCCTGACCGCCAGCCTCGTGCGCGAGCTGCTGGCCTCGGGCAGGCGCGTGGCGCTGGCAGACGTGCGCTACACCAATGGTGCTGACCCGGTGCTGGTCGAGGACCTGCTCGCAGACGGCACCTTCTGGTCCCTGTCCGCCTACGGCGGGTGGAACACGGCCGGTAACACGATCGGTGGGGTGCTGGCGACGGCGGTGGCCGAGTACGTCGGCAGCGAGCGAGACAGCCTCAGCGAGCGTGCCCGCGACATCGCCCTGTGGACCCGTCTCCTGGACGACTACCTCTACCAGACCCGGATCCGCACGGAGTACTACCGTTCCACCGGAGGCCAGACGGCCGTCATCCAGGACGTCGAGGCCCTGGCGGGCCTCGAGGCTGAAGTCGCCGAGCAGATGAGAGCCTTCATCGCCGCCCACCCGCAGGCGCCCGAGGTCGAGCTGGTCAGCGCCCGCCTCCCCTGGCAGCGCCCCTTCGAGGTGGCCGTCACCCTGCGGTAAGGCCTTGCCCCGACGTCGGTTCAACTCGTGAACCGGCAATGTCCCCCGCGACCCGCGGGGGATTCGACTGTCCAGAGCTGAAGCGATGACCCTGGGGGGCTCAGTCCTGGCGCAGCGAGCGCGCCATGGTCACGCCGCCGCCGTCCTGCCCGATGCGTTGCAGGCCGATCGCCTCGTAGAAGGCGATGGCGCCGGTGTTGCCCGCCCCGACGCCCAGGTGCAGGCCCGCCGCCCCACGCGCGCGAGCACGGTCGGCCCAGGTCTCCACCAGCCGCCGGCCCCAGCCCTGGCGCCGCACCGGCTCCAGCAGGTCGATGTGCAGGTGGGCAGGGTAGCGCCCGAGCCAGGGCGCCGGCTCTGGTGCGGGCGCGCGCAGCAGCCTGAGGTAGCTGCGGTCGGTGTCCGTCAGGCTCGCCGGGTCCTCCCCCTCGTCAGCCAGGCCCAGCTCCTCCAGGCGTGCCGGGGCGTAGTCACGGGTGAACCACTGGCGAAAGGCCAGGGTGTCCAGGGTGCCGACGACGTAGCCCAGCACCCGCTCGCTGTCCTGGCCGGCCCCGGCCTCGCCGTCGTCCCCGGCGGCGGAGACGAGGACGAGGCAGCTGGCAGGGTCGTGGAGCAGGTAGGGATCGGCGTAGACCGCTCCGACCAGCTCGGGCCGGCTCATCTGGGAGGTAAGGCCGCGGCCGTAGGCAGCAGTCCGCACGCAGACCTCGTTCAGGTCCGCCAGGTCGCTGGCGAGGGCCGTCCTGAGATAGGTCACGACTGCCTCAGGCTCACTCGGGCACGACCGAGACGAGCCTGGGAGCGCGCACGATCACCTTGCGCACCCCCTTGCCGTCCAGGGCGCGCACGACGCCGGGGGCCGCCAGAGCGAGCCTCTCCAGCTCGGCCTCGCTGATCCCCGGGTCCACCTCGAGACGGTCACGGACCTTGCCCTTGACCTGGACGACGCAGGTGACCTTCTCAGCCGCCAGCAGCGACTCGTCCTCGACCACCGGGAAGGCCTCGTGAGCCAGCGACTCAGGGTGGCCCAGGCGGTTCCAGATCTCCTCGGCGATGTGCGGGGCCACCGGCGCGGTCATGAGGGCCAGCGCCTCCACAGCCTCGCGCGGGACAGGGTCCAGGCCCGTGAGGTGGTTGTTGAGGACGATGAGCTTGGCGATCGCGGTGTTCAGGCGCATGCCCTCGTAGTCCTCGCGCACGCCCACGATGGTCCTGGCCACCAGCCTGCGAGTGGCCTCGTCAGCGGGAGCGTCCACCACGACGGTCTCGCCGGTGGTCTCGTCGACCACGTTGCGCCACAGGCGCTGCAGGAAGCGCTGGGCGCCCGCCACCGCGCGGGTGTCCCAGGGGCGGTCCTGGTCCAGCGGCCCCATGGACATCTCGTAGACGCGGAAGGTGTCAGCGCCGTAGGCCTCGTACATGTCGTCCGGGGTGACGATGTTCTTCAGGGACTTGCCCATCTTGCCGTACTCGCGGGTGACCGGCTCGCCCTTCCAGGTAAAGCCTGCGGTCTCGTCGCCCTCGACCTCGTCGGCCGGCACGTACTGGCCGCGGGAGTCGGTGTAGGCGTAGGCCTGGACGTAGCCCTGGTTGAAGAGCCTGTGGTAGGGCTCGGAGGAGCTGACCACGCCCAGGTCGAACAGGACCTTGTGCCAGAAGCGGGAGTAGAGCAGGTGGAGCACCGCGTGCTCCACGCCGCCGACGTACAGGTCCGTCCCACCGGAGGTGTTGCCGGCCTCGGGGCGCGGCCCCATCCAGTAGGCCTCGTTGGCCGGGGCGACCAGCTCGGCGTCGTCAGTGGGGTCGATGTAGCGCATCTCGTACCAGCACGAGCCGGCCCACTGCGGCATCGTGTTGGTCTCACGGCGGTAGGTCCTGGGGCCGTCGCCCAGGTCCAGGGTGACGTTGACCCACTCCTCGGCCCTGCCCAGCGGCGGCTCCGGGGAGGAGGAGGCGTCGTCGGGGTCGTAGGAGCGCGGGGAGTAGTCGGTGACCTCCGGCAGCTCGACGGGCAGCATGGACTCGGGCAGGGCGTGGACGTGCCCGTCCTCGTCCCACACCACCGGGAAGGGCTCGCCCCAGTAGCGCTGGCGGGAGAAGAGCCAGTCACGCAGCCGGTAGGTGACCGCGCCGCGGCCGTAGCCCTTGTCCTCCAGCCAGGAGATCATGGCTGCCTTGGCCTCGTCCTTGGACATGCCGTCCAGGCTGATCTCCTCGTTGGCCGAGTCCACGGCCACGCCGTCGCCGGTGTAGGCGGCCTCGCTCAGGTCGATGCTGCGCGGGTCGTCGGCCGGGCCGATGGTCTGGACGACGTCCAGGTCGTAGACGTGAGCGAAGGCGTAGTCGCGCTCGTCGTGGGCAGGCACGGCCATGATGGCGCCGGTGCCGTAGCCCATGAGGACGTAGTCGGCCACGAAGACCGGCACGCGCCTGCCGTTGACGGGGTTGACGCCCCACAGGCCGGTGAAGACGCCGGTCTTGGTCCGGCCCTCGTCCGTGCGCTCGGCCTCGGTGGCCGAGGCGGCGTAGGCGCGGTAGGCGGCCACGGCCTCCCGTGGGGTGGCGTGCCCGGCCTTCCAGGCCTCACGCGTCCCCTCAGGCCAGGTGGCCGGCACGGTCAGGGCCGCGGCGTCCTCAGCCTGGCTGGAGCCCAGCAGGCCGCCCAGCAACGGGTGCTCGGGGGCCATGACCATGAAGGTGGCGCCGAAGAGCGTGTCGGGACGGGTGGTGTAGACGGTGAGCTCGGCGGCGGGCTGCTGCGTACCGTCCTCTGCGGCAGCGGCGAGGCCCTCGACGGCGAAGGTGACGTTGGCCCCCTCGGAGCGACCGATCCAGTTGCGCTGCATGGACTTGACCTTCTCCGGCCAGTCCACGGTGTCCAGGTCCTCGGCCAGACGGTCAGCGTAGGCGGTGATCCGCATCATCCACTGGCGCAGGTTGCGCTTGAAGACGGGGTAGTTGCCGCGCTCGGAGCGACCGTCAGCGGTGACCTCCTCGTTAGCCAGCACGGTGCCCAGGCCTGGGCACCAGTTCACGGGCGCGTCGGAGACGTAGGCCAGGCGGTGGTCGTCGATGATCTCTGCGCGCTCAGCGGCGGACAGGTCCGCCCACGGGCGGCCGTGCGGCGTCGGGCGGGCCCCCGTGGCGTAGGAGTCGATGAGCTCGCTGATCGGGCGGGCGGCGCCCAGGCCGCGCCCGTCACGGCGCGGGGCGGTGGGGTCGAACCAGGAGCTGAAGACCTTCAGGAAGATCCACTGGGTCCAGCGCACGTAGTCCACGTCGATCGTGGCCAGGGAGCGGCGTGGGTCGTGGGACAGGCCCAGTCGGCGCAGCTGACGGCGCATGTTGGCGATGTTGGCCTCGGTCGAGATGCGCGGGTGCTGCCCGGTCTGGACGGCGTACTGCTCGGCGGGCAGGCCGAAGGCGTCGTAGCCCATGGTGTACAGGACGTTCTTGCCCGTCATGCGGGTAAAGCGCGCCACGACGTCAGTGGCGATGTAGCCCAGCGGGTGGCCCACGTGCAGCCCCTTGCCGCTGGGGTAGGGGAACATGTCGAGCAGGAAGAACTTCTCCTTGGCGGCGGCCGGGCCTGCCAGGGCTCCCACGGGGTTGTCGGCGTTGAAGGTGCCGCGCTCCTCCCAGCGGTCCTGCCAGGCGGACTCGATGGTGTCAGCCAGCTTCGCGGTGTAGCGGAAGGGCGTCGCGTTCTCAGGTGCCTGCACGTTGTCCGTCATGTGGACCAGCCTATCGCCCCGGGTAGCGGGGTCCCGCGGCTGTCCGCCGCTCGGTCAGGCGAGCCCGGTCACGTCCGGCGCCGGTCAGGCCAGTGCCGGCGACCCCATCTGCACGGGGACGAAGGCGCCCCACCCGTCCTCGCGCAGTCCCGCGCGCAGCAGCTCCATGGCCTCGTCCAGCGCCGTGGCGTCGGCCTGACGGGCACGTGAGGGGTCGATATCCGCTGCCTCGTGCAGCGGCAGGACGTGGATGTGCAGGTGCGGTACGTCCATGCCCACCACGGCGATCCCAGGACGCACGGCCTCAAAGAGGCGGACCTGGGTAGCGGCCACGCGCCTGGCGACCACCGCGAGGTGGGCGATCGTGGCCTCGTCGGCGTCGACGTAGGACTCCACCTGCTCGCGCGGCACCACCAGCACGTGGCCGGGCGTCTGGGGCTCGATCGTGGCAAAGGCGACGCAGACCTCGTCCGACCACACGAAGCGGCCGGGGAGCTGGCCGGCGATGAGGCGGGTGAAGACAGAGGGCTCGGCAGGAGGCTCGGCAGGGCTCGGGGCAGCAGTCGTGGTCTGGTCGCTCATGGGCTCAAGCCTAGCCACCTGCCCAGGCCCAGGCTCAGGCCACCACCCACAGGCTCCCGCCTGGCAGGACGACCTCCTGCTGAGCGGCGCCTGGGCGCGGCAGGGCGGCGCGCACCGTCGTCGTGCGCCGTGCTCGCCCCGAGCCGGAGGACGCGCTGCCTCGCGCCACCACGGTCACCGGGACGTCGAGCCCGATCCCTGCCTGCGAGAGCTCCCGCAGCACGGCGGCGTCGTCACGGATCCGTCCCACGACGACGGTGCGCCCCACCGCCACCGTCTCCACCGCACGCAGGGCCGGCACCACCACCCTCCCCTCCTGGGTGGGGATCGGGTCGCCGTGCGGGTCGCGCACCGGGTGGTCCAGCGCCTGGTCGAGCGCCTCCAGGAGGCGCTGCGAGCAGGCGTGCTCCAGGTCCTCGGCCTCGGCGTGGACCTCGTCCCACTCAAAGCCCAGGCGCTCAACGAGATAGGTCTCCAGCAGCCGGTGACGACGCACGATGCTCATGGCCCGCTCCCGCCCGGCCTGGGTCAGGGTCACAGCCCGGTAGGGCTCGTGCTCCAGCAGCCCGGCCTCAACCAGCCGGGCCACGTTCTCCGAGGCCGTCGAGGGCGCCACGCCCATGCGCCGGGCGAGCCCCGTCACCGAGGCTCCCGCCCCCGCCCACTCGCAGGCCGCCCACACGGCCTTGAGGTAGTCCTGGGTGACGGCGGAGTCCTCCCCGCCGCCCTGGTCCGAGGCGCCGGGCCTCCTGCTGCGCTCGCTCATCGCAGCAGCGCCACCCATCCGTCCCAGAAGGCGATGAGGACGGTCGCCACGACGGTCACGTACATGGCGCCGGCGACCCACCACCGCGCCTGCCACAGGCGACGGGCCGCCGTCTCGGGCAGCCCCAGGTGCCCGCGCAGCGCGGCCTCGCCCCAGGTCGCGGCGGCAGTAGGGATCGTCACCGCCCAGATCACCATGCAGAAGGGGCAGAGCTTGCCAAAGGTGAGGACCGAGACTCCCAGGAACCAGGCCACGAAGGCGACGGCCCCGACCGTCCCGGCCACCATGCCCCACCACATCCACCGGGGCAGCCGCACGCCTGAGGCCAGCAACAGACCCAGGGCCAGCAGGACGGAAAAGGCCATGGCTCCGATGAAGGAGTTGGGCACGCCCAGCAGGTTGCCCTGCCACACGGTGAGGGTGTCTGCGCAGGAGACCAGGGGGTTGATGTCACAGGTGAGCTCGGCCAGCGGCTCACGGATGATCCTCAGCTCACTGACCATCAGCTCCCAGCTGGCCGCGATCCCGATGAGGGAGGCCACGACGAGCAGGAGGGCGTAGGAGCGCGAGGAACCGGTGGCACGCCGCCAGGCCGGGACCGTCTGGCTCTCCTCAGCCTGTTCCAGGCCGCCCTGTGCTCGGTGAGCACCCTCCACCTGGGCCGAGGCGAGGTAGGCCTGCAGCTCCTCCTCGCTCATCGCGTCGATCTCCGCCTCGGTCGGTATGCGAACCATCGCCTTCCTCCTGGCTCCAGGGTCTGCGGCGCCGAGCGGCGCGTGCCCCATTGTGCCTTACCTGCCTGGAGGGTCCAGGCAGCGGTTCAGCGCCGGTCCAGTGCCGGCCCAGTACCGGGTCAGTACCGGTTCACTCCCCGGAGACGATCTCCAGCGCCGCCTGGGAGGCGCCCTGCCAGCTCGTCCCCACCGGTGGGACCTCGTTCCAGGCGCCCACCGTCACCGAGGCGTCGGTGTGGACCGTGACGGCCCGCCAGCCCAGCAGGCGCCCGTCCTCGTCGAAGGCGAGCACGTGCAGGTAGGCGTCGCTCCTGAGCCTGCCCACCGAGGTCCCGCCCAGCCCCGCGCCGGCGCGCAGCTGGGCGACCGGCCCCCGCGCGCCCTCGGACACGCTCATGCCGTACTCCTGGTGGGAGTGCCCGGCCACCAGCAGCCGGGCGCAGCCGGAGGAGGTCAGAGGAGGGAAGGTGTAGGGCTGGTGGATGAGGACCAGGTCGACGTCGCTGCCCGGCTCACAGCTCACCTCGGCCAGGCGCTGGCCGACCTGCTCAGGGCTCTCCTCCCCGCGCTGGTAGCTGCGTCCGGCAGGCGTGCGGTTGGCGTCGACGTCGCCCAGCACCCGCAGCCCGGCGACCTCCTGGACCGTGCCGTCGGTGACCGTCCAGCCACGTGAGCGCAGCTGCTGCCCCGTCTCGTCGGAGTCGTGGTTGCCGACCGTGGCCACACGTGCCGTGCCGCGCGGCACGGCCGAGGTCAGCGCGTCCACGCACAGCTGCTCGGGGTTGGAGCCGGTCATGGTCAGGTCCCCGTCGTCGAGGTGGACCTGCGCCCCGGCCAGGCGGTCGAGCTGGCCGGCCAGGGTGATCATGTCGAGGTTGCAGTGCAGGTCGGTGGACAGCACCGCCGTCGTGGCTGTGCGCTCACGCACCGCCAGGCCGCCGGTGACCAGGGGCTCCTGGGTCGCGGTGGCCGCGGTGGCCCCGTCCTGCGGCTCCCGGCTGGCCTGCGCCGTGGGACCCGGCTGCGGGCTCGGCAGGTCGTCGAGCTGCTTGGCCACCAGCGCGTCAGCCTGGGCTCGCAGGGCCTGCGTGTGCGCGCTCGCGTCGCTGACCGTGACGTCCACGAGCCCGTCAACCTCCTGCGAGGCCTGCCAGGCCGCCGCCATGTTGGCACCGGCCTTGGCGTAGAAGGCCTTGTTGTCGTCAATGACCTCACGCACCCTGGGACCGTAGGCCTGGACCACGTCAGCCAGGCGCCCGGACAGGCGCGCTCCCTCCAGCGGCGTGCCCGCCAGGACGGACAGGGTGGTGCCGGTCGAGGTGTGCGTCCCCAGCGCCGGCACCAGCAGGGCCAGGAGCGTGCCGACGGCGGTGAGAGCCGCCAGGCCCGTGGCCATGCCGTGGCGCATGCTGGCGAGCAGGGAGTCCCGCAGGCGCCCCGAGGTCGCCAGACGGCCCACGGCCACCAGGCACAGGACCAGGGAGGCCACCACTCCGGCCCGGCGCACGCCGTCGGCCAGCAGGGCCCGCAGTCCCGCCCTGAGCGTGAGGTCCGGGTGAGAGACGAGTGAGACGTAGGACGAGGCGTCCGTGGACAGCGTCTGGCCCAGCGTGGAGGCGTCGACCTGGGCGCTCGTGCGCTCGGCGGGGATCTCGCCGAGGACGACCTCGACGCCGAGGACTCCGGCCGGCGAGTCCAGCGAGGCCTGCCCCAGGGGGCCCAGGTCCAGGGTGACCTGGGAGTCCAGGGTGGTGGACCACCGGGCCGAGTGGGGGCCGATCGGCGAGCTGGCAGTGGCCGTGACCAGGCCGATCACCAGGGAGACGACGGCGGTGACCGCCAGCAGCACGAGGGTACGCGTGACCTTGCGGAAGGCGACCGTGCGCGAGGACCACCAGCGCCGTCGAGCCTGGTGCGCCCTGGCCAGCGGACGGGTCAGCGCGTGCACCGCCGCCCGGGCCCTGGCGCGGCGGTCCTGCTCTGCCCCGGCCGACGGTGAGGCCGGCTGCTGGGAGCCGGGCTCGACGTCGTCACGAAGCGCGGAGGCCACCGTAGCCTCAGGCCTCCTGCGTGCTCGGGCGCCGGGCGGCCAGGCGGCCGGCCAGCTCGGTGACGAAGGTGACCGTGTCCTCCCATCCGCCCACGGCGTGGCAGGCCACGCCCAGGGCCTTGACCGGGTAGTCGTTGCCGTCGGGGTCGAGCCGGTCACCGACGAAGAGCATGTCCTCCAGGCTGATCCCCGTGACCTCGGTGAGCCGACGCATGCCGTAGGCCTTGTCCACGCCCTTGAGGGTGATGTCGACGCTGGTGGAGCCTCCCGAGCGCACCTCCAGGTCAGGCAGGTAGGGGGCGACGGCGTCGCGCAGCGCGGCCTTCTTCTCCCCCGTCGGGTCCCAGGCGCGCTTGGCGTCGATCGGGGCCTCCTGCCCTAGCGCCGAGAAGGTGATCTGGCTGCCGCGGTCCTCCAGGACCGGCCCCCAGGTCTCCTCCTCCCACAGCCCGAGGCGACGCGCCTCGCGCTCGACGACGGCGAAGCCCTCCTTGATCTGGGCCGGGCTGAGGTCGTTGGAGTAGACCAGCGTCCAGTCGTCCTCGGCGTCGCCGGTGGCGGCCGGGGCGTGGGTGTAGTAGCGGGTGCCGCAGGTCGGCATGAGGTGGAGGCGGCAGAGCTCCTCGCTCGTGGCTCCCAGGTGGGCCAGGACCTGGTCGCGGAACTGCTTGATCTGCCCGCCGGAGATGATGCAGACCTGGGCCTGGTCCAGCAGCAGGCGCAGTGCCGCCGCCATCGGCTCCGGCATCGCGGTCTTCGAGGGGGCCAGCGTGTCGTCCAGGTCGAAGGCGACCAGGGCGGGCAGCTGCGCGGCGCCGTCGGCCTGGGCGGCCGCGGCGGTGGTCTCAGGCGTCGTCTCGCTCATGGCCACATTGTGGCGCACGGGCCCGCCACCAGGAAAACCGGTGACGGGCCCGTGCCGGCTGGAGGCGTGCCCACGCGGCTCAGCCGTGGTGGGCAGCGGCCTCAGGACCGCGAGGCGCCCTCGCGCAGGTGGGCGTGGGCGCGGGCGAAGGCTGCCGCGCGCTCCTCGTCCTCCTCGCGCCGGCCGCGTACCAGGAGCGCGGTCACCGAGACGGCCAGGCCGCCCCACAGGACGATGATGGCGATGAGCATGAGGATGATCGCGGGTGCGTGCACGTCACTTCACCCCCTCAAGGACATCGAGATCGGCCGGGGTGAAGTCGTCCACCGGGGTGCGCCAGGGCATGGCGGTGAGCACGACCGTGCCCACCGCGACGACAAAGAGCGTGCCCCAGCCGAAGACCGCCTCGAAGCCGCGGGCGTAGGCGTAGCCCTCGGTGGCGTAGGACCAGACGGTCTGGACGAACATGACGCCGAGCAGGACCGGGATGACGAGGGCGACGAGCAGACGCCACCACCCGCCCACCAGGTGGGTCTCGGAGACGAGGTTGAGGTGGCGCTGGAGGACCTTGAGCCTGCGCAGGACCAGTCCCAGCCCCACGCAGACGGTGAGGGCCGAGGCCACCACGCCGATGTTGTTGATGAAGGCGTCGACGACGTCGAGGTCGTACAGGCCTGAGGAGGTGCCGAACAGGACGAAGGAGAGCACCGCGGAGGGCAGTCCCGTCACCAGGGTCGCCTTGAGGGTGGACCAGCCGAACTTCTCAGCCACGCCGGCGCTGACGAGCTGGATGATCGAGATGAAGGAGGTCAGCCCTGCCATGGCGAAGGACCCGAAGAACAGCACGCCGAACAGCGGGCCGCCGGGCATCTCGGAGATGACGGTCGGGAAGGTGACGAAGGACAGGGCGACTCCGGAGATGCCGTCCAGGTCAGCCACGCCCACCCCTGCCGAGTGCGCCATGAAGCCCAGGGTCGAGAACACCCCGATCCCCGCCAGGAGCTCGAAGGAGGAGTTGGCGAAGGCCGCCACCAGCCCCGTGCCCACGAGGTTGGAGCGCGGACGCAGGTAGGAGGCGTAGGTGAGCATGATGCCGAAGCCCACGGACAGGGAGAAGAAGATCTGGCCGAAGGCCGCCATCCACACGCGGTGGTCCTCCAGCGCCGACCAGTTGGGCGTGAACAGCTCGTTGAGGCCCTCGGTCGCGCCGGGAAGCAGCAGGGCGCGCACCACCAGGATGATGAACATGCTGACCAGCAGCGGCAGGAAGACCTTGTTGGCCTTCTCCACGCCCGCGCTCACGCCGCGCGCGATGGTCAGCAGCCCGAAGGCCCACACGATGAGCAGCGGGACGACGACACCGACCACCGGCTGCGCGGAGTAGCTGGGGCTGCCGGAGGCGGAGAGCTCGCCCAGGCCGATGTAGGAGTAGAAGAAGCCGCCGGCGTCCTGGCCCCAGGCCGTGCTGAGGGAGAAGAGCATGTAGCGCAGCGACCAGGCCACGATGACCGCGTAGTAGGTCATGATGACGAAGCAGATCATGACGTGGAACCAGCCCAGCCACTCAAAGCGCTTGGAGATGCGGCGCAGCGCGGTGGGCGAGGAGCCGCGGTAGCGGTGGCCGGTGGCGTAGTCGAGCAGGAGGATCGGGATGCCCGCCGCCAGCAGAGCCACGATGTAGGGAACCATGAAGGCGCCGCCGCCGTTGGTGTAGGCGACGCCTGGGAAGCGCCAGATGTTTCCCAGGCCCACGGCCGAGCCGATAGCAGCCATGAGGAAACCGAGCTGGCCGCTCCACTGCTCACGCTCGACGCCGGCGGCCGGCGATGGAGAAGAGGAGGTGGCGGACATGGGTGGTGGACCTTCCTGAAGGTGGGGGTCCTGCCGTGGGACCAGGCCTGTGGTCCCCCAGCAGGCCGGGCAGCAGCGAGCCCGGGGCGGGAACTCAGGAACGCTAGCGCTGACCGACGACCGAGCAGACGCCGTCCCACATAGTGGAATTGCAGGCCCTGCGGCCAGCCGACGTCGGAGGCTGCGAGTCGTCAGCCGCCCCCCTCAGCCGCTCCCTGCCTGTGGGAGACTGGGACCGTCACAGACGCGGGGCACGGTTCCTTGAAGCCCTGCCGCGCCCCTGATCCACCGCACCGCCACAAGGAGAGACGATGGCCACTCCTCACATCAACGCCGAGCCCACCGACTTCGCCCCCGCCGTGCTCATGCCCGGGGACCCTAGGCGCGCCCAGCGCATCGCCGAGTCCGTCCTGAGCTCCCCGCGCCTGGTCACCGATGTGCGCGGCATGCTCGGCTTCACCGGGACCTACCAGGGCAGGCCGCTGAGCGTCATGGGCTCAGGAATGGGACAGCCCTCCTTCTCCATCTACTCCACCGAGCTGTTCAGCCAGTTCGGGGTCGAGCGCATCATCCGCGTGGGCACCGCCGGGGGCATCAGCGAGGACGTCAAGGTCGGCGACGTCGTCATCGCCACCGGGGCCCACACCGACTCGGCCATGAACCAGCTGCGCATCCCCGGCGTCAGCTTCTCCGCCGTCGCCGACTTCCGCCTGGCCATGGCCGCCTACCAGGCCGGCGTCGAGGCCGGGCTGGGCGATCGCCTGCACACCGGCACGATCATCTCTCGCGACCACTTCTACTTCACGCCTGAGGGCCAGACGCAGACGCTGGCCCGTTACGGCACCCTGTGCGTGGAGATGGAGGCAGCGGCCCTGTACGGCGTGGCGGCTGAGTTCGGCAAGCAGGCGCTGGCCGTGCTCACGATCTCCGACCACCTGCTCGACCACTCCGCCGACATGGACGCCTCCGAGCGCGAGACCCGATTCCAGGACTCCCTGCACCTGGCCCTGGCCGCCGCGCTCAGCTGACCAGACCAGTCCTAGCGCCCCGAGGGCCGACGACGCAGGAGAGCCCCGTCGTCGGCCCTCGCTGCACCGTACGCACCCTGGCGCCAGCGCGAGCGCCCGGCAGGACCGCACGAGGCCTCACCCCGCCATGCCTGGCCCCGTCTGGGGGTCCGTGATAACTTCGAGGCGCCCCGTTTCTGTCTCTTCCCTTCGAGGTACCTATGTATCAGGACTCAGCAAGGAAACGCGCCCTCATCGCCTGCGGCGTCGCCGTCGCCACCATCATGCCCTCAGCCACCGCCACGGCTGGCCCGCCAGCTCCCCGGCCGGAGAACGCGCAGGAACAGTCCGCGATGACGCTGGGAGCCGCCCAGGACGCCGTCGCCCGGGCCCAGGAAGCCGTCAAGGCCGCCGAGGACAACCTTGCATCGGTCGAGAAGGACACCGCTGCGGCTGTCGAGGCCTACGAGCAGGCCAAGCAGGCCCTCGCGCAGGCGGAGTCTGAGGCCGACGCGGCACAGGCAGCGGCCGAGCAGGCGCTTGCCGACGAGCTGAACCAGGCCCAGGCTGCGGTCGACGCCGCGCAGAAGGCGAGTGACGACGCCCAGGCCTCACTCGCTCAGGCGCAGGAGGACTACGACAACGCCCAGGCCGCCCAGGCCACGGCTGAGAAGAAGGCGACCGAGGCGCAGGAGGCGCTCGACAAGGCACAGGCCGAAGCTCCTGACCCTGACGAGCTAGCCCACGCACGTGCTCAGGCGGAGTCGACGGCGGCGCAGGCCACCAAGGACCAGGCCGCGGCGCAGGCCGCACAGGCTGAGCTCACGCAGGCCAGGCAGGCACAGGCGCAGGCAGACCGCGACGCCCAGCAGGCTGCGCAGGCAAGAGCTGACGCTGACAGTGCTCTGAAGACGGCCACGGCCAACGCCCAGGACAAGGCGCAGGCCCTCCAGGAGGCCGAGAGCAGGAAGGCCGAGGTTGAGGCCCTCATCAAGGACAATGAGGCGCTAGCCAAGGCGACCGGTGAGCTGAGGGCGGCTCAGGAGGCCTTAGAGGCTGCCCAGGCCGACCTTGAGGCCAGGAAGGCGGAGAAGGCCGCCGCCGACGCAGCGCTGGAAGCCGGCAGGAAGGATCTGGCCGAGGCTCAGCACAAGGCTTCCGAGGCTCAGGAGGCTCTCGACTCGGCGGCCGCGGACGTCACGGCCGCGAAGAGCACTGAGGCGACAGCGAAGAAGGCCCTTGAGGACGCCAAGGCGAGGGTCCCTGCTCCTGCCGATGAACAGGCTGTCAAGGACGCGAAGGCCGCTGTCGACTCAGCGACAGCGGACCTGAAGAGCAGGCAGAGCGACGCGGCGGCCAGGCGTCAGGCCGTAGAGACGTCCAAGCAGCAGGCCCAGCAGCAGTGGGACAAGGGGTCGGTCGGCTTCTTCGAGAAGAACGGCTCCACGGAGGCGCTCGCGGTGTTCACCACCGAGAGGGCGGCGCAGGACGGAACGTCCTACCTGGAGCCGACGCGCCAGGCCGGAACGGATGACTCGCGGACCTTGGACCGGATGAAGATCGCTATCGACAACGCGATCGCGGTCAACGCCAAGCGCCAGGAGGACGGTGGCATCGACGGCCGCAGGCTCTCCGTCGTCGGTGTCACTGACTTCTCGATGGCGGTCGCACAGGCCAATGCCAACTGGTCCGCTCACAAGATCGCGCACGCGACGGTCTACAACCCGCCTTTCGAGAATCTCTACTGGGGGCCTAGCAGTGCTGCTGACACAGCGTTGGCTGGCTGGTGGGACAAGGAGAAGGTGCTCTTCGACAGGCTGCGCGCCGAGGGGTACACGACCCGTTCTGCGATGGACGCGGCCCTGGGACAGGGGCGTTCCGTCGGCCACTACACGAACCTTGTCGACGATCTCATGTACGGCGAATTCGGCGGCGCCCTCGCCCGCGACAGCAAGGCAGTCGGTTACGCCGTCAGGCCGGGCCTCTACGGGTACGTCCAGTCGATGAACCTCACTCCCACAGCCGTGGGCACGGTGTACTCGCTAGAGGAGTACAAGGCCTCCTTCGAGGCCTACTACAACGGTCTCAAGGACGCGATCACCAACGGCTCGCCCGAGGCCCGTGACGCAGCCGAAAGGGCTGACGGCGCTGTCACCGCTGCCCAGCAGACCCTTGACGAGGCGACCAGGAAGCTCGACGCCTTGACCGGCAACGAGCAGGACCCCGCGGAGGCCGCGGCTGCCCTCCAGCGCGCCCAGCAGGCGTATGACGATGCCGTCAAGGCTCGTGAGGCAGCCGAGACGGCGCAGACGAAGGCCCAGGAGAGGCTGGAGGCCTCCAAGGGGACGGTGTCCGCCAAGGAGAAGGCTCTCACGGCGCTGTCCGAGGTCGCCACGAAGGCCACGGACGCTGCAGACTCCGCCCAGAGGTCCGTGGACGCCGCCACCACGACACGAGACGAGAAGCAGGACGCCTTCGACCGCGTTGCCGCCACGAGCGCCGATGCTGTCAGAGCGCTCCAGCAGGCTGAGCAGGCGCTCAAGGAGGCGCAGACGGCCAAGGCCGCGGCGGAGGCCGCTCAGGTGGAAGCCCAGAAGCAGGCGGAGGCTGCCGCCGAGGTGCAGACCAGGTCCGCGGAAGCGGCGGCAAGCGCGAAGACGGCCGTCGACGCCAGGTCGGCTGCCGCCGAGGCGGTTCAGCGGACCGCCGCTGACTCACAGGCTGAGGCAGAGGCTGCAGCCAAGGCACTGGCGCCCCTCGCCCAGGCGCAGACGGCCTTCGAGCAGGCTCAGGAGAACAAGCAGACCTCGGATGACTCCGCCGCCAAGGCGGCTGAGGAGACAGCCACCGCTACCCAGGCTCTGGACGCTGCCACGGAGGATTCCGCCACGACAGCGGCCGCATTGGCCGCCGCCCAGGCTCGGCTGGCGCTCGTGGCGAGCCTGCCGAGTGTCAGGGACTGGTTGGCCAGTCCGGAGGGCAAGGACCTTCCTGAGCCGTTGCTCAAGGCCTACACGGCCTTCCGCACCGCCTCCGAGGCTGCTGACGCAGCCGCCGGGTCTGTGGCTGCTGCCACGCCCGCATACGAGGAGGCTATGGTCAGGCGTGCCGAGGCTCAGGCTCAGCTCACTCAGGCTCGTGCGGTGCTCAACGAGAACGAGGCGGTGCTGAAGGACCTGGAGGCCGGCCAGGCTGGTGATCCGAAGGCCGCCACCAAGGAGCGCACCGGCCGGAGCAAGAGGGCGCTGGCCAGGACCGGAGCCGACGTGAGTCTTCCCCTGAGCCTGGCTGCGGTCGCTGTCGTCAGCGGAACTGCGCTCGCCAGCCGCAGGCGGAGCACGAACGAGCACTGAGCGGCTTCCTCGAGCAGGCAGCGTGAGGCGCTCATCCGGCAGGCTGTCTGCTGCTGGGTACGGTGGTGCCCTCGCCAAGG
>NZ_JARKVC010000040.1 GCF_029851875.1 Actinomyces sp. | reverse complement strand
GAGGGACGACGGCGCCGCCGCCCGTTCGGCTCGTTGCCTAGAGGTCGTACTCCACCACGAGCGGGGCGTGGTCGCTCCAGCGCTCGGCGTAGGAGGCGGCGCGGTCGACGACGGCGCTCACAGCCCGGGGGGCCAGCCCCGGGGTCACCACCTGGTAGTCGATGCGCCAGCCGGTGTCGTTGTCAAAGGCCTTGCCGCGCTGGGACCACCAGGTGTACGGCCCCTGTGCCTCGGGCGCCAGGTGACGGGCCACGTCCACCCACCCCGAGGAGAACCAGCTCTCCAGGTGCGCGATCTCCTCGTCCAGGACGCCGGCGACCTTGTTGTGGTTCGGCTTCCAGTTCTTGATGTCCCGCTCGCTGCGCACCACGTTGAGGTCACCAGCCATGACGACCTGGGGACCGCCAGCCTCGGCGCTGGCCAGGAGCTCTCCCATCCGGGCGTCCACCAGCTCAAGGTGGGCGTACTTCTGGTCCATCTTCTCCGTGCCGATCTGGCCGGAGTGCAGGTAGGCGGACACGACGGTGAGGACCGTCTGAGCCTCGGCGTCGGTCAGGTCTACCTCCAGCCAGCGCCCGGAGTCCACATCCGGCTCCTCGGCCTGGGCGGCGACGCCGTAGCGGGACTGACCCAGGCGGACGGGTCCGCCCTCGCGCACGGCGACGCCCACCCCGGCACGGCCCTTGATCCGGCAAGGCCAGAAGAGCGAGGAGTAGCCGGGCAGGAGAGCAGCGGCCGTCTCCTCCTCCGCCCGCACCTCCTGCAGCAGCAGGACATCAGGGGCTGAGGCCTGAAGCCAGGTCCCCATACCCTTGCGGGCGGCGGCTCGGATGCCGTTGACGTTGACAGTGGCGATTCGCATGCGACCAGGGTACGTGGCCCTCAGCCTCTCGTTGAGGTGAGCGAGACGTAGAGTTGCGCTGTCCTGAGGCAGCCGAAGGTAAGGAGACCATGATGGGCAACGAGGTCAGCGCTGCCGCACGCGCGCAGGCGGAGCTGGAGCGGGCGCGCCGCGCCGACGCCCGTGGCCGACGGCTGCTCATCGCGGGCCTGGCCGTCATGCTCGCTTCCGCCCTGCTGCCGGTGCTGGCCTCCTGGATGCTCGACGGCGAGGCCTCGACGGCGTTGTGGCTCGCCTCGATGCCGCTGTGCCTGGCCGGGGCCGGCGTGGCAGCGGTGGGCTGCACACTCCGCAGGAGCGTACGCAGCCAGCTGCGGGAGGACTGGGGCTGAGCCGCTTCAGATCCTGATGGCGTCGATCGGACGGATGCGCACTGCCACGATCGCCGGGATGATGCCTGCCAGCGCACCGACCCCGCTGGCCGCCGCCAGGCCGATGAAGGCCGCGGACATGGGGAAGGGCGGTCGGTTCGTGATCTCGGTCTGCATGAGGCTCTCCAGGGGGACCGCTCGCATGGCGATGATGGCGATGATGATGCCGACCACGCCGGCCACCACCGTCGCGACCACGGACTCCAGCATGATGGAGAAGAAGATGCGCCGGTTGGTCGCCCCGAAGGAGCGTCGCACACCGATCTCGTGGATGCGCTGGCGCACGGTGACCAGGGAGATGTTGATCAGTCCCAGGGCTCCCAGGACCATGATGAACACGCCGGCCCCGGTCACGGACAGGGTGAAGACCCGGTTGAAGTCCTCGGACTGGCTGAAGTCGTTGTCGTAGACGCTGGTCGCTCCGCGTCCGAAGACGCCGTCAAAGTAGGTCTTGGCCAGCTCGGTCATCTCCTTGCTGCGCCCAGCGCCCGCCCACACCTCAAAGGTCGGCTCCTCACGCTGGACGGTGGCCGGCAGGAGCCTCTCGAAGGGCTCAGCCAGGACAAATGCCTTGAGCTCCTCACGGCACACCATCTGCCCGTCCTCCCCGCTCGCGCACCTCTGCCCGCCGTCGGGGTCCGAGGGAAGGACGCCCACCACCGTGTAGGTGGCCCTCATCGGCGCCAGGCCCCTGACCTGGACCGGCTCGGTGAGGCTGTCGATACCCAGCTGGGTGAGCAGCGAGCGGGAGACGACGATGCTGGGGGACAGGTCGTCGGCGTCATCGGCCCTGAACCACCGGCCCTCGGCGAGGCGGGTGGGGTGCACCAGACCGTAACCGGGCGAGACCACGGTGCTGGACACCGTCACGGGCCCGTCCGCCAGGCTCAGGCGCAGGTTCTGGGAGTAGCTCGTGGCCCACCGCGTGATCTCGTAGCGGCTGACAAAGTCCTTGCGGGCCGCGGCCAGACGCGCCTGCGTGTCCGTGCCGGGGTCCTGGGCCGGGTCCTGCGTGGCTGGCGCGGCACCGGCGTCCAGACCGGCGCCGGCCGAGCCGCCCTGCGTACCGGTGGTGGGAGAGACCATGATCTGCACAGTGCCTGGGCGCCCGGTCCACTTCTCCATGAGGTCCTGCTGCACGGCGGAGGAGACCTGCCCGAAGGCGATGATGAAGGTCATGGCAGCCACCGCCACCGCCACGCCGATGAGGGAGAGCATGACGCGCAGCTTGCCGATGCGCAGCTGGGCCCAGGCCTCGACCAGGGCACCGACGACGCCGGTGAGGAACCCGTTCATGCTGGCACCTCCTCCAGGGTCTGGAGCGAGCCGTGCGTACGGCGCTCCACGCTGATGGGCGTCAGGTGCCCCTCCTCCAGCCGGTACTGGGTGCGCGCCCGGCTGGCCACGGCCAGGTCGTGGGTGATGATGATCAGGGCCGCCCCTGTCTGCGCGCACTGGGTCTCCAGCAGGTTCATCACCGAGGCGCCGGTGTCCACGTCCAGGGCTCCGGTGGGCTCGTCAGCCAGGATGATCCGCGGCTTGCGGGCCAGGGCACGTGCGATGGCCACGCGCTGCTGCTCACCTCCGGACAGTCGGTTGACGGGCCCACCGATCTTGTCCTCCAGGCCGACCGCCTCCAGCAGCTCCTCCGCCCGGGCGGTGCGGCCCCAGAAGGCCAGGCCACGGTCGTAGAGCAGCGGCGCGGACACGTTCTCCGTGGTGGTCAGGCCCGGGATGAGGTTGAAGGTCTGGAAGACGAAGCCGAAGGTGCGTCCGCGCAGGTGCGCTCGGCGGGACTCACCCAGCGTCGCCGTGTCCACCCCGTCCAGCAGGTAGCTGCCGGCGCTGGCCTGGTCAATGAGGCCCAGGATGTTGAGCAGCGTCGACTTTCCGGTTCCCGAACGGCCCACGATGGCCACGTGCTCGCCGGGGTGGACGTCAAGGTTGACGTCGGTGAGGATACGGAGCGGATCGGCGTCGGGCACCTCGAAGGTGCGGGCGACGCCTCGCAGGCTGAGCACCGGCGCGCCTGCGGCAGGTGCCGTGGGCGGCAGGTCAGTGGTCTCCTGCGCCTCCAGCGGGTCCGACGGCGCTGAGGGCGTCGGGGGCGTCGGGGCGGAGGCGGTCACAGGATCTCCTGACCGTTCTCGTCGTAGCAGGCGTACTCGTCACAGCTGTTCGGCTCGCCGGTGCGCGTGGTGTCCTTGCCCGGGACGAACAGGAGGATCTCCTCACCCTCGCTCAGCCCCTCGGTGACCTGGATGCTGACGCCGTCACTGATGCCGAGCGCGACCTCGCGCTTCTCGGCCTGCTCGGGCGCCTCGGGGTCCGTGACGACCCAGACGTTGCCCTTGGTCGTCGAGCCCTCGACGGCGGTGACGGGCACCAGCAGCGCCCCGGTGGCCGAGCCGGCGTCGATCCCGATCGTCACCGGCAGACCCGGGAAGACCTTCTGGTCCCCGGGCACCGGGCAACGGACCTCCACGCTCGTGCCGTCGCCGGTGGTCGTGGTGACGTCACCGGAGGTCGGGTCGGTCGTCGTCGAGGTCTTGGCCTTGGTGCCGATGCTCAGGCCCTGGCACTGGAAGGGCGCCGGGCCGCCCTCAAGCGTGAGCTGGGCGGTGGTGGGCGCGTTGGTCAGCTGGTACTGCTGGGAGGGGGTGATGGTGCCGGTGGCGGAGAAGGTGCCCGGCGAGACGGTGGCGACCACCATGCCGACGTTGGTCTGCTGGTCCTTGATGACGTTGAAGGAGACCACGCCAGCGGCCGGGGCGTAGACGACGGCGCGCGTGACCTTGTCCGGCTGGGGCACCTCACGCGTGGTGACCACGCCCTCCTCGTCCGTCTCCTCGATGACCTGGGGCTCCTGAGGCTCGGTCTTGACGATCGTCAGCAGCGGTGCCCCCTGAGTGACCGTGGCTCCCTTGTCCACGGAGAAGCCCTCGACGACGCCCTCCAGGGTCGCCTGCGCCTCCAGCGCGGCGTCCTCGACGACCTGTCCCTTGACGTCGATGGTGTTGGAGATGTCGCCGAGCGTCGCCGTCGTCGTCTGGGTGCCTACGGAGAAGCCCGGGGTCGGGGCGGCGGAGGTGCCCTCCTTCTGGCTGGGGAAGAAGGCGATCTTGGTCAGTGCCACGGCGATGACCAGGGCGATGAGGATCTTCAGGGCGGGCAGGACGTAACGCTTCACGGGTGCCTCCACCTGGGGCAAGAGGGAGTCGGGACTTGAGGAGAGCATAGAGAACGCGTGTCCCTGGGGGCTCATCCTTCAGGAGGAGCTGCCCCTGAGACGGGCAGCTCCGTGGCTCGTGACGGATCAGGCCAGGCGGCCAGCCGGTGCGGAGGGCACGGCGTCCAGGAAGGCCGGGGCGCCGAAGCCCTCACGGGCATAGGCCTGGACGACGGCGCGAGCCACCTGCTCGACGGCGTCAGCGTCTACCAGCGCGATCGCGGAGCCTCCGAAGCCGCCGCCGGTCATCCTGGCCCCGTGCGCGCCGGCAGCGCGAGCAGCGTCGACGGCGACGTCGAGCTCGGGGCAGGTGCACTCGTAGTCCTCGCGCAGGGAGTCGTGGGAGGCGTTGAGCAGCCTGCCGACCTCGGCCAGCTTGTCGCCGGCCAGAGCACGGCCGTCGCTGAGCAGGGCCACCAGGTCCTTGGTCCGCTGGATCTCCGTGACCACGTGGCGGGTGCGCCTGACCAGCTCCGCACCGTCCTCGCCGCTGGCCGCCAGGAGCTCAAGCGCCTGGGGAAGAGCCTCGGGAGAGACCTCGACCAGCAGGTCCACCCCCAGGAGCGAAGCGGCCTTCTCGCAGGCCGCGCGCCGGGAGCCGTACTGGCCGTCGGCGTGGGAGTGCTTGGCCTTGGTGTCGATCACCAGCAGCGCGAGCCCCGCGCCCGCCAGGTCGAGGGGGACCTGACGCACCTGCCCGCTGCGGCAGTCCAGCTCCAGGGCGTGCCCGGCCTGGCAACGCAGCGAGGCGGACTGGTCCATCCCTCCGGTGGGGGCGCCAGCCATCTCGTTCTCCGCGCGCACGCAGGAGGCCACCAGTCGCTCGCGCCCGGCGTCGTCAGGCTCCTCCACGCTGCCGGCCAGTCCCAGGAAGCTGACCTCGTCCAGCGCGACGACGGTGGCTCCCTCCAGCGCCGCCGAGGAGGACAGCCCGCCACCCAGCGGCACGCAGGAGTACAGGGCCGCGTCGAAGCCGCTGACCGGCCCCAGCCCGTCCTGCTCCAGGGCCCAGGCCACACCGGCCACGTAGGCGTTCCAGTGCCGGACCTCGCCCGGGGTTCCCTTGGGGCCGATCTGGTCCAGGTCGAGGACGTCGATCGTCTCGCGCGTCTGGGGCGAGACCAGGCGGATGGTGCGGTCCTCACGGCGACGCAGCGCCATGTGGGCCCGGTGAGGCAGGGCGATGGGCAGCGCCAGCCCGCCGTTGTAGTCCGTGTGCTCGCCGATGACGTTGACTCGCCCGGGCGCGTACCACACGCCGTCGGGCTCACAGCCAAAGGCCTCACGGAACAGCGCGGTGGCAGCGGCCACGCCCTCGTCGGGGGACAGGGCGGGGGAGAAGACGGGGTCGTGGGGGGCGGATACGCTCTCGTAGGACATGGCGTCATCCTGCCAGACCAGGCTGCGCGCCGTACGGTGTTGCAGTCCAGGGTCCTGCTCCTGGTCCTGCTGAGCCGGCGCTAGAGTGGGGCAGTCGCCGTCTGCGGGCTCACCTGGTCGTGCCCGTTCCCCGCATCCCAAGGAGACCCCGATGGACGCTGCTCGTGCCCAGGACCGCACCGCCCCTGACGTCCCGGCGGAGGCCTCCGGCGACCCCGGACCTGGAGAGGGCCGGGAGCCTCACGGCACCGTAGGGAGGCTGCTGGAGCGTGTCCAGGCGGCGCTGGAGTGGTGGGGCCGGAGCCGGCCGGGGCGGGTGCTGGCACGCTACGGCAACGTCCGCGGTGGCCTGCTGGCCGGAGGCATCGCCTACACCGGGCTGTTCTCCGTCTTCGCGGGACTGGCCATCGGAGTCAGCGTCCTCATGGCGACCATCGGTCACCACCCGCAGGTCCGAGACGCGGTCCTCGACACCGTCGACAGCCTCCTGCCCGGCGTGGTGGACGACGGCAGCGGCAGCGGTCTGGTGAGCATCGACCAGCTCACCCTCGACTCCGCCCTCAACCTCGGCTCCGTCATCGGTCTGCTCACCCTGCTCTACTCCGCGATGGGGCTCATGGGGGCGCTGAGCAACGGGGTGCGAGCCATGTTCGGCATCGTCACCCTGCCCCGCAGCCCGGTGGTCAACCAGCTGGCGAACCTCGCAGGCTTCCTCGTCATCGTGGTGGCGGTGCTGGCCACGGCCGTGGCCACGGTCCTGACCAGCGCGGTGGCGGGGGCGATGGACTTCCTGCCCTCCTGGCTGTCCGGGACGGGGGCAAGGGCGGCGACGCTGGTGCTGTCCTTCCTCATCGACGCAGGGGTGCTGGCGCTGATCATCCGTCTGTCCGGGCCGCGCGTGCCGCGCCGGGACCTCGTGACCGGTGCGGCGGTCGGCGCGCTGGCCTTCAGCGTGCTGCGACAGGTGGGAACCAGCGCGGTGGGCTCGGTCTCGAGCAACCCGATGCTGGCCTCCTTCGCCGCGCTGGCGGTGCTCGTCCTGTGGCTCCACCTGGCCAGCCGAGTGGTGCTCTACGTGTGCGCGTGGATGGCCAACCCGCCGCGGCCCCAGACCGTTGACCACCCCGACGAGCTGCACGCCGACCAGACTCCCAACTACGTCACGCTCTCGGTGCCCGCTACCCTGGCCTGGCCGCGCCAGTCGCTGACCGGGGCCCTGGAGGTCGACTCCACCGCCCACCCCGACTACATACCTCCGGTGGCCCTGGAGGAGGCGGAGCCCGAACCGGGTGGCAAGCCAGGTCTGCGGGCACGTCTGACCCTGTGGCGCTACCGCCGGGCCCGGGCCCGGGCGCAGGCGCGCCTGGCCCGCTACCGTGAGCTCTAGCCTGCGGTCGCCTACGCTGGAGGGCGTGACTGAGCAGAACACCTCGCCCCGTATCCACGCGATCATCCCGGCCGGAGGCGCCGGCACCCGGCTGTGGCCACTCAGCCGCCGCAACCGGCCCAAGTTCCTCCTTGACCTGACCGGCACCGGTCGCACCCTCCTCCAGGGCACCGTCGCCCGTCTGGAGCCCGTGGCGGACTCGGTCACCGTTGTCACCGGCGCGGCGCACCTGGACGCCGTGGCCGCTCAGCTGCCGCAGGTCCCGGCCGCCAACCTCCTGGCCGAGCCGAGCCCACGCGACTCCATGGCGGCCATCGCCCTGGCGGCTGCAGTCATCGTCGAGCGCCACGGGCGCCAGGCCCTGGTCGGCTCCTTCGCCGCGGACCACGTCATCGCCGACGAGGCCGCCTTTGCCCAGGCGGTCTCTCAGGCCGCCCTGCTCGCCCAGGAGGGCTGGGTCGTCACCATCGGTATCGAGGCCACCGGTCCCTCCACCGCCTTCGGCTACATCCACGCCGGCCAGAGCGCCGGCGTGGCCGGCGCGCCCGACGGCCGCGTGGTCCTGGGCTTCACCGAGAAGCCGGACGCCGCCACTGCGGCGCGCTACCTGGCCAGCGGTGACTACCGCTGGAACGCAGGCATGTTCGTCGTGCGCGCCGGCGTGCTGCTGGACCACCTGGCACGCCAGCGTCCCGCGCTCGCGGCCGGCGTCGAGCAGATCGCCGCGGCCTGGGACACCCCGCAGCGCGAGGAGACCCTGGCCCGTGTGTGGCCGGGGCTGGAGAAGATCGCGATCGACCACGCCATCGCCGAGCCCGTGGCCGCGGCCGGGGGCGTCGCCGTCGTCCCGGCCTCGATGGGGTGGGACGACGTCGGCGGCTTCGACGCGCTGGCCGCGCTCGTTCCGCCCCGTCGGCAGGGGGCGGCTGCCGGCACGGCGGTGCTTGACGCCCTGGCCTCCTCGGGCCAGGAGACGGACGTGGAGGCCCGGGGGAGCGACGGCGCGCTGGTGGCCTCAACCACCGGCCGCAAGGTGACGCTGCTGGGCGTGCCCGGGCTGGTCGTCGTCGACACGCCTGACGCGCTGCTCATCACGACGCCGGCGCACGCCCAGGAGGTCAAGGGCGTGGTCGACCGCCTGCGCGAGGAGGGACGCACGGACCTGCTGTGAGCCTGGGGCGAGCAGCATGACGGGCCAGTGCGCTTGCTGGGAATCTGTCGGGAAGATGGCCTGCGTGTGTCCTGCCCACAGGTGGAGCGTTTATCCTGGACGGGTGCGCCGTCAGGCCACCTGACGGCATGCTGTGACATCCCAACCTCCCCTGGAGATAGCAACCGTGATGAAGAAGACCTGCTCCGCCCTCGCCCTGGGCCTGGCTGCCTCGCTGAGCCTGGCCGCCTGCGGCTCGGCCCCCACCGACTCCGCCTCCTCCGGCTCCTCCGCGGCCGCCGGCTCCTCCACCTTCAAGGCCTGTATGGTCTCTGACGAGGGTGGCTTCGACGACCAGTCCTTCAACCAGTCCGGCAAGGAGGGCCTGGACAAGGCCGAGTCCGAGCTGGGCGTGACCACCGTCGCCGTGGAGTCCACGGACGCCGCGGACTACCCGACCAACGTCGACTCCCTCATCCAGCAGAACTGCAACCTCATCATCGGCGTCGGCTTCAACCTCGCCAAGGACCTGGGCGACGCCGCCAAGGCCAACCCGGACGTCGAGTTCGCCCTCATCGACTCCAGCTTCACCGACGCCGACGGCAGCACGGTGGAGTACGACAACGCCAAGCCCCTCATCTTCAACACCGCCGAGGCCGCCTACCTCGCCGGCTACGCGGCTGCCGGCACCACGAAGACCGGCACCGTCGCCACCTACGGCGGCATGGCGATCCCCACCGTCCAGATCTTCATGGAGGGCTTCGCCAAGGGCGTCCAGAAGTACAACGAGGACAACTCCGCCTCCGTCAAGGTGCTGGGCTGGGACCCCTCCAACCCGGAGGGCGGGTCCTTCGTGGGTGACTTCTCCAACACCACCAAGGGCCAGCAGCTGACCGAGCAGTTCCTGTCCCAGGGCGCAGACATCATCATGCCGGTCGCGGGCCCGGTGGGCCTGGGCACCCTGGCTGCCGTCAAGGCTGCCGGCGCGGACACCAACGGCATCGTGTGGGTGGACGCTGACGGCTACAGCTCCACCGACGGCGGCCAGTACATGGTGACCTCAGTCGTCAAGGAGATCGGCACCGCCGTCTACGACACGGTCAAGGAGGCCAAGGACGGCAAGTTCACCTCAGCCCCCTTCATCGGCACCCTGGCCAACGACGGCGTCTCCATCGCTCCCTTCCACGACTGGGACTCCAAGGTCCCCGCTGAGGTCAAGACCAAGGTCGAGGAGATCCAGAAGCAGATCGTTGACGGCGCCCTCGACGTCTCGACCGCTTACGACCCCTCCTGACCACCCTGCGGTGACCAGACCACGGTGATCACGTCTGAGGCGTGATGACCGCTTCGTGACGCTGACGCCGTCGCCCCGCCACCGGGTCGGCGGCGTCGGTGCACAGGCAGCCGCAAGGCTCTATATTTCAGTTCGTCCTCTCCCGGCGTCAGCCCAGACGGAAGCGAGCACACGTGCAGCTGGAGCTCCGTGGGATCACGAAGGTCTTCGGACCTCTCGTGGCCAACGACCACATCAACATCACTGTGGAACCCGGTCAGATCCACGCCCTGCTGGGCGAGAACGGTGCCGGCAAGTCCACCCTCATGAACGTCTTGTACGGGCTCTACCAGCCTGACGACGGCCAGATCCTCATCGACGGCGAGCCGGTGACCTTCTCAGGCCCCGGTCAGGCCGTGGCCGCCGGGATCGGTATGGTTCACCAGCACTTCATGCTGGTACCGGTCTTCACCGTGGCCGAGTCGGTGGCGCTGGGGTACGAGCCGGTGGGCAAGGTCGCCGGGGTGATTGACGCTCGCGCCGCCGCGGCCAAGGTCCGTGAGATCTCCGAGCGCTTCGGCTTCGACGTCGATCCGGACGCCTACATCGAGGACCTGCCGGTCGGGGTCCAGCAGCGCGTGGAGATCATCAAGGCACTGTCGCGAGACGCCAAGGTGCTCATCCTCGACGAGCCCACCGCGGTGCTCACCCCGCAGGAGACGGACGAGCTCATCGCGATCATGCGTGACCTCAAGGCTGCGGGCACCTCGATCGTCTTCATCACCCACAAGCTGCGCGAGGTCCGTGAGGTCGCGGACACGATCACGGTCATCCGCCGTGGCAAGGTCGTGGGGACGGCCTCTCCCAGCGCCTCCCAGACCGAGCTGGCCAGCCTCATGGTGGGCCACGAGGTCTCCCTGTCCGTGGACAAGGAGCCCGCCCAGCCCGGCCAGCCGGGCCTGGAGCTGCACGACCTCAGCCTCGTCAAGGACGGCACGGTGCTGCTGGACGAGGTCAGCCTGACCGTGCACGACGGCGAGATCCTGGGCGTGGCAGGCGTCCAGGGCAATGGACAGACCGAGCTGAGCGAGGTCGTCCTGGGTCTGCACCGTCCCTCCACCGGCACGGTGTCCTTCGGCGGCCAGGACGTCACCAGCCTCGACGTTCACCACCGGCTGGGGGCCGGCCTGGGCTTCGTGCCCGAGGACCGTTCGAGCGACGGCATGATCGCCGGCTTCTCGGTGGCCGAGAACATGATCCTCGACCGCTACGACGACCCCGCCTTCGGCTCAGGCCCCTCGATCAGCCCGGCCAGGGTCCGTGCCAACGCCGAGGCGCTGCGCGAGGAGTTCGACGTGCGCGTGACCGACGTGGCCGACCCGATCTCCACGCTGTCGGGCGGAAACCAGCAGAAGGCGATCCTGGCGCGTGAGCTCTCCCGGCCGCTGAAGGTCCTCGTGGCGTCTCAGCCCACCCGAGGCCTGGACGTGGGCTCGATCGAGTTCGTCCACCAGCGCATCGTCGCCGAGCGGGACCGGGGCACGGCCGTCCTCATCATCTCCTCCGAGCTGGACGAGATCTACTCCCTGTCTGACCGCATCGCCGTGATGTACCGCGGCCGGGTGGTCGGCATCGTGCCCCCTGACACGCCACGCTCAGTCCTGGGCCTCATGATGGCCGGCGTCCCGCTTGAGGAGGCCGTCGCCCGCGCCCAGGAGGACGAGGCCGCCACCGCAACGACCGCTGAGGCTGGAGAGGAGAAGTGATGAGCGTCAAGACCACGACCGCCCCCGCCAAGGAGGCCGAGGCCCGTCCGGGCCTCGCCCGGCAGATCGCTGAGTCCAACGGGCTCATGGGCCTGCTGGCCGTCATCACCGCCATGATCGTGGGATCGGTCCTCATCCTCATCGCCGACCCGGACGTGCGCTCCACGGCCGGCTACTTCTTCGCCCGCCCCTCGGACTTCCTCGGTGCCGTGGGAACCTCCCTGACCGAGGCCTACACCGCCTTGCTGCGCGGCGGCGTCTTCGACTGGCAGGCCAGCACCCCGGCGCGCATGTGGCGCCCCATCACCGAGACCCTGACCGTGGCCACCCCGCTCATCCTGGCGGGTCTGGGCATGGCCGTGGCCTTCCGTGCCGGTCTGTTCAACGTCGGCGGCCAGGGCCAGATCATCCTGGGCGCGATGCTCGGTGGCTACATCGGCTTCACCTTCCACCTGCCTGCCGGGCTGGGGCTGCTGGCCGCTGTGCTCGGTACGGTTGCGGGTGGCATGCTGTGGGGTGCGATCCCCGGTCTCCTCAAGGCCCTGACCGGGGCGAGCGAGGTCATCACGACGATCATGCTCAACTCGATCTCGACCTTCCTGCTGGCCCACGCCCTGACGACGGACGCCTTCATCGGTGAGGGCAACGCCAACCCCAAGTCCCTGCCGGTCCTGGCTGCCTCCCAGTACCCCAGGCTGCTGGGAGACTCCTTCCGCCTGCACCTGGGCTTCCTCGTGGCCCTGGCCGCAGCCGTCTTCGTGTGGTGGCTGCTGGAGCGCAGCGAGATCGGCTTCCAGTTCCGCGCTACCGGGCTCAACCCTGAGGCCGCCCGCACTGCCGGCATCTCGGTCCCGCGCGTGACGGTCCTGGTCATGCTCGTCTCCGGTGCCCTGTGCGGCCTGGCCGCCTCTGCTCCGGTCCTGGGCACCCAGCACTACCTGACGACCTCCATCGCCGGGTCAGTCGGCTTCGACGCGATGACCGTGGCCCTGCTGGGACGCTCCAAGCCCCTGGGCACGGTGCTGGCGGGCCTGCTCTTCGGCGCGCTGACGGCGGGTGGCACGACCATGCAGGCCGCCACCGGTACCCCGATCGACATCGTGCTGGTTCTCCAGTCCACGATCGTGCTGTTCATCGCGGCGCCTCCTCTGGTACGCGCCATCTACCGCCTGCCGGCCCCCGGATCCTGGAAGCGCTCGCGCCGTGAGGCGGCTTCCTCGACCGCAGCCGGTGCTGCCTCGACGACTGCGACCCAGGAGGCCTGAGCCGTGACTGCCCTGACCGCAACCCAGTCCTCCACGTCCTCCAAGGCTGCTGAGATCACCGAGCCGGTGGCCCTCAAGATGCCGGTCACCGGAGGCATCGTCACCGTGCTGTCCCTGCTCATGGCACTGGCCTCGCACGGATCCACCCGCTTCCAGCTGTCGACCTCGGCCGACTTCTTCACCATCCCGGTCCTGGAGCTCGGAGCCCGCGGCGTCATCGCCGTCATGGTCGTCCTGGCCGGGGCGGCGACGGCGCTCATCACCCGCCGTGCCCTGGCGCGGGCCAAGACCCCGGCCTGGGCCAGCGCCCTGCTGGGGCTGGCCTTCATCGTCTCCTTCCTGACCTGGGCGGGCGCCGGGCGCGAGACGGTCATCCCGCTGGTGACCATCCTGTCCTCCGCCCTGGCCCTGTCCGTGCCCCTGGTCTTTGGTGGTCTGTCCGGCGTCGTGGGAGAGCGGTCGGGCACGATCAACATCGCGATCGAGGGGCAGCTGCTGGGGGGCGCCTTCCTCGGCTCCGTCGTCGCCTCGATCACCAGGAACCCGTGGGCCGGAATGTGCGCCGCACCGCTGGCTGGCGTGCTCATCGCCCTGTTGCTGGCCTTGTTCGGCCTGAAGTACCGGGTCAACCAGATCGTCGTCGGCGTGGTCCTCAACGTCCTGGTCACGGGCCTGACCGGCTTCTTCTTCTCCACGGTGCTCACCGACAACGCCGCGAGCCTCAACACCGCCACGCGCCTGCCGGTCATCGCCATCCCGCTGCTGTCTCAGATCCCGGTGATCGGCCCGGTGCTCTTCCGGCAGACGATCCTCGTCTACCTCATGTACCTGGCGGTGGCCGTGCTGTCCTTCATGCTCTTCCACTCCCGCTGGGGGCTGCGCATGCGCGCGGTGGGCGAGCACCCCAAGGCCGCGGACACGGTGGGTATCAAGGTCATGCGTACCCGCGTCAACAACCTCATGCTCGGTGGCGCCCTGGCGGGCCTGGGCGGCGCCTTCTTCACCGTCGGCTCGGGTCTGGCCTTCACCAAGGACATGTCTGCCGGTAACGGCTTCATCGCCCTGGCCGCCATGATCCTGGGGGCGTGGAACCCGGTGGGAACGTTGTATGCGGCGCTGCTCTTTGGCTTCGCCACCGCTGTGGGACAGACCCTGTCCGTGGTCGGCTCCCCGATCCCGGCGAACTTCATCCTCATGATCCCCTACGTCGTCACGATCCTGGCGGTGGCCGGCTACGTCGGCAAGGTCCGCGCTCCTGCGGCGGAGGGCGTGCCCTACCCGTGACCGGCGTCCTCGGGACCTGCTCCTGGGACCACGGACGGCCCGGCTGCTCCCTGGGTGGCAGCCGGGCCGCGTGCTGCCACGCGGCGGGTGCCTGGGACGGCGCACCAGCACCGTCGGCCATGAGACCCGCGATACTCGAGGCCGGTGCCTGGCAGGTGTATCTTCGGTGTTCCACTGCGGGCCAGGGACGCACGCAGCGGAGGAGGACACGGATGACCCAGCACGTGGTGTCAGGTTCCTACGCACCGGCGCAGGTCGATGAGGCCACCTGGTCGCACCTGCACGACCTGGCCGTGGAGGCCATGGAACACGCCTACGCCCCCTACTCACGCTTCCGTGTGGGAGCCGCTGCGATCACCGATGAGGGCCGCTACGTCTCGGGATGCAACGTCGAGAACGCGGGATACGGCGTCACCCTGTGCGCCGAGTGCGGACTGGTCAGCGAGCTGGTGCGCACCGGGGGAGGGCGTCTGATCGCCTTCGCCTGCGTGGACGGGCGGGGCGAGGCCTGCGCTCCATGCGGACGCTGCCGCCAGGTCCTGTCCGAGCACGCCCACCCGCAGATGCTCCTGGAGATGCCTTCCGGTCGCATGAGCATCGATGAGGTGCTGCCTGGCCGTTTCACGGTCCAGGACATGGCGCAGGTCGAGGGAGCCGTCGCTCCCGACGACGCCTACTGAGCCTGCGCCGGGTGGGAGGCACCTCTCCTGCGCCCCGCCCGCTGCCTGTCGACCCGCTACCGCACACCGAGACAACCAGGAGCCGTCCATGACCGCCCAGCCCAGCCAGAGCCCCGCCGTCGAGCCCTTCGACGCCGTTGACGTCATCGCTGCCAAGCGTGACCGTCAGCGACTGACCGACGCCCAGATCGACTGGGTGATCGACGCCTACACCCGTGGTGTCGTCGCAGACGAGCAGATGAGCGCCCTGGCGATGGCCGTCTACCTCAACGGCATGGAGCGCCGTGAGACCGCCCGCTGGACCCAGGCCATGATCCGCTCAGGCGAGCGCATGGACTTCTCCGGCCTCGACCGTCCCACCGCGGACAAGCACTCCACCGGCGGCGTGGGGGACAAGATCACCCTCCCGCTGGCTCCGCTCGTGGCTGTCTTCGGCGTCAGCGTGCCCCAGCTCTCGGGCCGGGGCCTGGGCCACACCGGCGGCACCCTGGACAAGCTGGAGTCGATTCCCGGATGGCGTGCGACCCTGTCCAACGACGAGATCATGGAGATGCTCTCCTCCCGCGGCCCCGGCGCCGTCGTCTGCGCGGCCGGCGCCGGCCTGGCCCCGGCTGACAAGAAGCTCTACGCCCTGCGCGACACCACCGGCACCGTCTCCTGCGTGCCGCTGATCGCCTCCTCGATCATGAGCAAGAAGATCGCCGAGGGGACCGGCGCCCTCGTCCTGGACGTCAAGGTCGGCTCGGGCGCCTTCATGAAGGAGCGTGACCAGGCCCGCGAGCTGGCCGAGACCATGGTCATCCTTGGCAAGGACGCCGGAGTCACCACCCGCGCCCTGCTGACTGACATGTCCACCCCGCTGGGTCGCACCGCCGGCAACGCCCTGGAGGTGCGCGAGTCCCTGGAGGTGCTCTCCGGTGGTGGCCCGGCCGACGTCGTCGACCTCACCGTGGCCCTGGCCGGCGAGATGCTGGACGCCGCGGGCCGCCCGGTGGGGGAGGACGAGATCCGTTCGGCCCTGGCTGACGGACGTGCCATGGACGTGTGGCGCCAGATGATCCTGCGCCAGGGCGGTGACCCGGACGCGCCCCTGCCCGTGGCCACCGAGACCGAGGTCCTCACCGCACCGGACGACGGCGTGCTCACGCGACTGGACGCGCTGGCCGTCGGCGTGGCCGCCTGGCGGCTGGGGGCCGGGCGTGCCCGCAAGGAGGACCCGGTCCAGGCGGTGGCCGGCGTGGAGATGCACGCCAAGCCGGGTGACACCGTGCGTCAGGGCCAGCCGCTGCTGACGCTGCACACCGCCACCCCTGAACGGTTTGCCCGTGCCATGGAGGCGCTGGCCGGCGGGATCGTCATCTCCGATGCCGGTTCCCAGGCGGCTCAGGCCGCGCTGGCCCGCCGGGAGGCCGGCGTCGTCCTCGACCGCCTGGTGTGATGGCCTCCTTGTCCGACCTCACCCTCCAGGACAGCCTGGCCCGGCGCTTTCTGCGCTACAGCGAGATCAGCTCACAGTCTGACGCGGCCTGTGAGGTCGTGCCCTCCACCCCGGGGCAGTGGGATCTGGCCCGCTTGCTCGCCGAGGAGCTGCGTGCCGCTGGAGCGGCTGACGTCCATGTCTCGGGTACCGCCGTCGTCACGGCGCGGGTGCCTGCCACCCAGGCCGGCGCGCCCGCGATCGGTTTCTGCACGCACCTGGACACCGCTGACGCCGGGCTGAGCGGCCAGGTACGGGCGCGGGTCGTCAGCTACGAGGGCGGTGACCTGGTTCAGGGCGTCGGGCCCGACGGCGTCGAACGACGGATCGCGCTGTCCGAGCACCCCGAGCTGGCCCGGTACGCCGGGCAGCGGGTCCTGGTCAGTGACGGCACGAGCGTGCTCGGGGCCGACGACAAGGCCGGCCTGGCTACCGTCATGCAGCTGGCGACCGACCTGCTGGCACATGACGCCGGAGACGGTGCAGACCAGGGTGAGGCTGAGGCGCACGGAGAGGTCTACCTCGCCTTCGTCCCCGACGAGGAGATCGGCCTGCGCGGCGTGCGCACCATGGATCTCGACCGCTTCCCGGTCCGCTGGGCCTACACCCTGGACTCCTGCCAGATCGGGGAGGTGGTGGAGGAGACCTTCAACGCCGCGACGGTCACGATCCGGATCCAGGGTGTCTCGGCTCACCCGATGAGTGCCAAGGGCGTGCTCGTCAACCCGATCCTCCTGGCGCACGAGGTCGTCGCGCGCCTTGACCCCGCCCAGACGCCCGAGTGCACCGAGGGACGCCAGGGCTACACCTGGGTCCACGAGGTGCGTGGCAACCAGTCCACCTGTGTACTGACCGTCTCCGTGCGCGACCATGACCGTGGGCGCTACGAGGCACGCAAGGAGGAGCTGCGCGAGATCGTGGACCAGGTGGCGCGGGCTCACCCGCGTGCGGTGGTCAAGATCGACGTCGACGACGTCTACGCCAACCTTGGCCACGCGCGCCGACCCGGCAGCGAGCAGGCCCTGGAGCACGTCTACACGGCCCTGGACCGTCTGGGTATCCCGCCGATTCCGTTGGCCATGCGCAGCGGGACGGACGGCTCGTGGCTGTCGACGCAGGGGATCTTCACTCCCAACGTCTTCACTGGTGCCCACAACTTCCACTCGGCGGCGGAGTTCCTGCCGCTGCCAAGTCTCGAGGCGAGCTATCGGGTGTGCCGTGAGCTTGTCCGCCTGGCTGCCGGGCACTGAACCTCCTAGGCTGGCCCCAGTCTCTCCGGCGACGGGCAGCCGGTGTCCACCGGCGGCGTCCTCGCCTCGAACCGATCGAAAGGACCCCTGATGACCACTCGCGCCGAGATCGCTGCGATCATCGACCACACCCTCCTCAAGCCCGAGGCCACTGGCGAGCAGGTGGCTGCCCTCATCGCCCAGGGCGCTGAGCTCGGCGTGTACTCGGTGTGCGTCTCCCCCAACCAGCTGCCCGTCCAGGTGCCCGAAGGCATGCACGTGGCCACCGTCTGTGGCTTCCCCTCGGGCGCGCACGCCACGAGCGTCAAGGCCGCTGAGGCGGCTGACTCGGTGGCCAAGGGAGCGCAGGAGGTGGACATGGTCGTCAACCTCAAGCTGGTCAAGGAGCACGACTTCGAGGCGGTCGAGGCGGACGTCCGTGCTGTCAAGGAGGCCGTGGGTCAGGCGCTGCTCAAGGTCATCATCGAGTCGGCAGCGCTGAGCGACGAGGAGATCGTGGCCGTGTGCCAGGCCTCGGAGCGTGCCGGGGCGGACTTCGTCAAGACCTCGACCGGCTTCCACCCGGCTGGTGGTGCCAGCGTCCACGCGGTCGAGCTCATGCGTGCCACCGTGGGGGACCGCCTGGGGGTCAAGGCCTCGGGCGGTATCCGTGACGCGGCGACGGCGGTGGCGATGGTCAAGGCGGGGGCGAGCCGCCTGGGAGTCTCCTCGACCGCCGCGATCCTGGAGGGCCTGGAGGCCTGAGCGCGGGTGACGGTCAGGCCGACTGCCGGATGACGACCTTGACACCGGGAGCCGGAGCCTGGGGCACTGCCTGGTCGGGACCCGGCTGCGGGTCCTGGAGATCCTCGGGCACCGGCTCGTCGGGCTCCTGGCCCTTCGCCTCCGGCGTCTGCTCCAGGGCCGTCATGACGGTATCGACCACCTGCCGCGTCCATGCTCCCTCCGCGTCGAGGGCGACCGTGGTCAGCGCAGGGCTCAGGAAACGGCTGAGGGCGAGGTTGTCGACGCCGATGACGGCGACGTCCTGCGGGACCCGTCGGCCTGTCTGCGCCAGGGCCTTGAGGCAGGCCGCCGCGACGTCGTCGTTGAAGGCGGCGACGGCATCGGGCTCAGCGCCTTGCGCGCTGGTCAGGTCATCGAGCTGCCGGCTGAGGTCCTCGACAGCCTGGGGCGAGCGCGGGTCGCAGTGGAGCGTGCCGACGAGCGTGGCCTCGTCGCTGGCGCTGACCGCGGCGATGAAGGCGCTGTGGCGTTCGAGCAGCACCGCGTTGGCAGCGGGAACGGCGTCCGCTGAGGCGTAGACGAGCCGACGGTGTCCGCGTGAGAGCAGGTAGCTGGCCTGCGTGGTGCCGAGCGCGCGCTGGAGCGCGTCAAAGAGGGAGTCATAGGTGGTGCCAGGCGAGACCAGCGGGATGCCGAGCTGAGCCACGAGGCGGGAGTCGTCGTGGGAGAGGGGGACGAGGGAGAGGATGACGCGCGGGCGCAGCTCCTCCAGGAGCGCGCGCAGGGGAGTCATGGAGCCGGCCGTGCGTGAGAAGACCGTGGTGAGACCCTGCTCCTGGAAGCCCTGGGCGAAGGACTCCCACATGTAGTCGTTCAGATCGGCGGCACCTGCGCCTGCCGCGAGGACGAGGACGAGGTCGCTGCCGCCCTTGCGCAGCGCCCGGCCCGCGGCGGAGGGGACGTAGCCGAGGCAGGCGGCGGCTGCCAGCACCCTGCGCCGTGTCTCCTCAGGGATGGAGTCAGCGCGGTCGTTGAGCACGAGGCTCACGGTGGTCCGTGAGACCCCGGCCCGGTTGGCCACGTTCTGGGCGGTCACTCGTCTTGCCACGCTGCTCCCTGGGGCCTTGGGTCCTGCTGCTGGGAGACATTATGCGGCAGTCGGGGCGGGTCTCTGGCGCGGAGGTAATACGTGCTACTGTCACGTGTTAGTAACTCGTGTTACTAACAAAGGGCATATCCCCGCCGCAGGTTCCGGCTCTGCGAGGCACGGGCACGAGCCCGTCATGGCAGACACGGCGTGAGGCCTGGCTGGGGAAGGAGAGGACGGGAGGCAGCAGCATGCTGGGCTATGGCACCACAGAGCCGGTGACCGAGAGGGTCACCGCGATCCGGTCGCTGACGGGAGAGATTCTCTACCTCGTTCAGGGCGGCGACCGGGCCATCCTCATCGACACCGGGGCCGGGGTGCGCGGGCTGCGTGCGCTCGTGGAGTCCCTGACTGACAAGCCTCTCACCGTCCTGCTCACGCACGGGCACGTGGACCACGCCATGGGGGCTGGTGAGTTCGACGAGGTCCGTCTCAACATCCTTGACATGCCCGTCTACCGCGAGATGGCGAGCCTGGAGGTGCGTCGCGAGTACATCGCGATGGGGCTGGGCGCCAGAGCAGAGCTGGTGGAGGAGGATGACCTCGTCCCGCCCTTCCCGGTCACCGTCCGAGCGATGCGTGACGGTGAGGTCTTCGATGCCGGTGGCGTCCAGGTCCAGGCCCTCCACTTTCCCGGGCACACGCCGGGCATGACTGCCTTCCTCATCGTCCAGGACCGTCTCCTGGTTCTCGGTGACGGCTGTAACCAGCGCACCTTCATGTATGACCGCAACTCGGTCAGCGTCGAGGAGTACCGGGACAACGTCGTCGCGCTGAGGGCCAGGACGCGCGGACTGTACGACCGCGTCCTCATCACCCACGGTGTCACTGACGCCCCGGTGAGCATCCTCGACGAGGCGGTCGAGCTGTGTGATGAGGTCCTGGCCGGCCGCAGCGACGAGGTGCCTTTCGAGTTCCTTGGCCACCACGCCCTGGTGGCTCGTGCCCTTGACGAGGAGACCGGGGGCCGCCGCGACGGCGGCTTCTTCAACCTCGTCTACGACCCGCAGCGCCTGCACCGCTCCTAGGACGGGAGGGAGGGGGAGGGCGGCGGGTCTCAGATCCCGAGGACCCCGCGCAGGTCCGCCTTGATGGCCTCCAGGCGATCAGCCGCGGTACGGCGGGCGACCTCCACCGGCTCGTCCACAGCCACCGGGATGACGACCTCGCAGTAGCACTTGAGCTTCGGCTCGGTGCCCGAGGGACGCACCACCACCCGGTCGTCCGCAGCGGTCTTGAAGATGAGGCCGTTCGCGGGCGGCAGCTGACCGCCGTTGCCGTCCGAGGCACCGTCAAGCAGGTCGAAGACGTCCACCACCGGGGACCCAGCCAGCCTGGCCGGCGCCCCGCCCGCCCGCAGACGCTCCATGGCGTCGGTGATGAAGGACAGGTCCTCCACGCGCACGCTCAGCGGGCTCGTGGCGTACAGGCCGTGCTCGCGGGCCAGGCGGTCGAGCAGGTCGGTGATCGTGCGTCCCTGCTGCTTGAGCACCGAGGCCAGCACAGCCAGGCGGACCGATGCGGAGATCCCGTCCTTGTCACGGACGTGCTCGGGGTCCACGCAGTACCCGAGGGCCTCCTCGTAACCGAAGACGAGCCCGGGAACGCGGCTGATCCACTTGAAGCCGGTCAAGGCGTTGCGGTGCCCGAGCCCGTGGGCCTGGGCGATCTTGCGCAGCAGGCGCGAGGAGACGATCGAGTTCGCCAGGATCCCGGTGCCGGCGAAGGCAGCCAGCTCGGCAGCCTGCTCGCCCAGGACCGAACCGACCTCGTCGCCGGTGAGCTGGCGCCAGCCCCCAGGCGCGTGCTCGTCCGGGATCGCGGCCGAGCAGCGGTCCGCGTCAGGGTCGTTGGCCAGGACCAGGTCCGCACCGACCTCACGGGCCAGGGCGAGGGACAGGTCCAGCGCGCCAGGCTCCTCCGGGTTGGGGAAGGTGACGGTGGGGAAGTCGGGATCCGGCTCGAACTGCTCAGGCACCACGACGATGTCGTCGAAGCCTGCCTGCGCCAGCGCGTCGCGGCAGACCTGACCGCCCACCCCGTGCATCGCGGTCAGCACGATCTTCAGCGGTGCGGCCGCGCCCATCCGGGCGGCGCGAGCAGCCGTCTGGGTGTACTCGGCCAGCACCTCCTCACCGATCGTGTCCCAGCCCGATCGCGGCATCGCCACCCCGGACAGCGGGCCGACGGCGGCGATCCTGGCGGCGATCTCGGCGTCGTAGGGCGGGACGATCTGAGCGCCCTGGCCTGCGTCCGTCACGGCCCGTCCCCCCAGGTAGACCTTGTAGCCGTTGTCCTGCGGCGGGTTGTGGGAGGCCGTGACCATGACGCCGGCGTCGTAGCCCAGGTCCCGCAGGGCGAAGGCGAGGGCCGGGGTGGGGCAGGAACGGTCGAACAGGACCGCCCGGCCGCCGGCCCCGGTGACCACCGAGGCGGTGTCCCGGGCGAAGAGCTCGGAGTTGTGGCGGGCGTCGTAGCCGATGACGACGGTGAATCCCTCACCCAGCTGCTCACGCAGGTAGGCCGACAGGCCGGCAGCGGCCCGGATGACCACGACCCGGTTCATGCGGGCGGGCCCGCCACCCAGTCGCCCGCGCAGTCCGGCGGTGCCGAACCGGAGGGGGCCGGAGAAGGCGTCAGCAAGCTCTGCCGTCGCCTCCGCGTCCCCCGCCTCGTGGCGGGTCAGCAAGGAGCGCAGCTCCTCTCGCGTGGTCTCGTCCGGGTCCTCGTTGACCCAGGCGGTGACGGCATCGGTGTCGAGAAGCGGGAAGGAGGAGCCCGCGGGAGACTGACTCATGACAGGTGACGCTACCGTTCATACGGTCTTTTCCGTGGGCTTCGTGATGGCTGTCATGCGTGGCGCCAGACACAGCAGAGCGGGCCCTGTGAGGGCCTGATCGGGCGTCCCGTCAGGGCGGTGGCCGAAGCTCAGTCCTCCGAACCGGCCCCTAGGACTAAAGACTCAGGCATCATGGAGGGGTGAGCAACGCTGCTGCCCCTGCCCTTCCCGACGACGTCTCACCGGTCCGACGTGGTCAGCGCGTCGTCATCGTCGGAGGCGGGCCGGCAGGGTACGAGGCCGCGCTGGTGGCCGCCCAGCTCGGTGCCCAGGTGCGGCTGGTCGAGGACCGGGGCCTGGGCGGCTCGGCGGTCCTGACCGACGTCGTTCCCTCCAAGACGCTCGTCGCCGCAGCGGAGTCCCTGGCCGGCGCTGACGATGACGGACGGACGCCGCGCCAGGAGCAGGCGCCTGGGATGGCGGTGCTCAACGCCCGCGTACGGCGCCTGGCCAGTGAGCAGTCCCATGACCTGACCCTGCGCATGGCTGAGAAAGGCATTGAGGTCATCCACGGCCGTGCCCGCCTGGGGAGCCTGGACGCCACCGGCACGCGGACCGTTCACGTCGGCCCTGCGCCCGGACCGTGGCTGGGGGCCGGGGTGCAGCAGGCCGATGCGCCGCTGGGGTGCAGCGTGCCGCAGGACCTGGGTGCCGACATCGTCCTGGTCGCCACCGGTGCCCGCCCCCGGTGCCTGGCCAGCGCCCAGCCGGACGGACGACGCGTCCTGACCTGGACCCAGCTCTACGACCTCGACGAGCTGCCCGAGCACCTCATCGTCGTGGGCTCAGGCGTGACCGGGGCCGAGCTTGCAGGCGCCTACCTGGCCCTGGGCAGCCGCGTCACCCTGGTCTCCAGCCGCCAGCGCGTCCTGCCTACGGTGGACGCCGACGCCGCCGAGCTGGTTGAGGGACGCTTCCGCGCTCGCGGCATGCGCGTGCTCTCCGGTGCCCGCGCGGTTGCCGCGCGCGTCGTCAAGGACGACGGCGCACCGGCGCGCGAGCACGTCGAGGTCGAGCTGGCGGACGGCCGGCTCGTGGCCGGCTCGCACTGTCTCATGGCCGTGGGCGCGGTCCCGGCCACGGCCGGGCTGGGCCTGGTCGAGGCAGGAGTCGAGCTGACCGGCTCCGGGCACATCAAGGTCGACCGGGTCTCGCGGACCACGGCCTACCGTGTCTACGCGGCAGGGGACTGCACCGGCGTCCTGCCCCTGGCCTCGGTGGCCGCGATGCAGGGGCGGATCGCGATGCGTCACGCCCTGGGGGACGCCGTGGCCCCGCTGAAGGTGTCCACCGTGGCTCAGGCCGTCTTCACGATGCCGGAGATCGCCTCGATCGGCATCATGGAGGGGGAGCTGGAGGCCTACGACGCCGTGTCCACCACCGTCCCGCTGGCACGCAATCCTCGCGCCAAGATGGCCGGGATCAGCGAGGGCTTCGTCAAGCTCTTCTCCCAGCGTCGCAGCGGGGAGGTCCTGGGCGGAGTCATCGTGGGCAGGGCCGCCAGCGAGCAGGTCCTGGCCGTGACCCTGGCCGTGACCCACCGACTGACCGTCGAGCAGGTGATGAACGCCTTCAGCGTCTACCCCTCGCTGTCAGGAACGATCACCGAGGCCGCCCGCCAGCTGCACGTGCGCTGAGACGACAGGTTCTCACCGTCTGCACTCGTGCCCCACAGGTACCAGCGTGTACCTGCTCGTCCAGGGAGCGCAGCTCCGTCATGAACGCCGTCACGTCCGTGCTGACCAGGCGGCGTACGCTCGTAGCAGGCCTTTTGGACCTGCGCCTATCGTTGTCCCATGGCTCCTTCCTCCCGCGTCGTCGCCTGCGGCAGCCCGCGCCTGCCTGACCTGGACGCGCCTGTGGCTGAGCTGGCCCTGGCGCTCGTGAACGTCCCGAGCGTGTCAGGGAGCGAGGAGGCGCTGGCCGACGCCGTCGAGTCCGCGCTCGCCGCCTGCTCCCACCTGGAGGTGCTGCGCCACGGCAACACCGTCGTCGCCAGGACCCACCTGGGGCGGCCCCACCGGGTCATCGTCGCCGGTCACCTCGACACCGTCCCGGTCTCCGAGGTGACCTCGAACCTGCCGGGTCGCCTGGAGGAACGGGCAGGCGAGCAGGTGGTGTGGGGGCGCGGCGCCGTCGACATGAAGGGCGGGGCCTGCGTCATCCTCCACCTGGCCGCAGCGCTTGCCACCCCACGCCACGACGTGACCTGGGTGCTCTACGACCAGGAGGAGGTCACCGCCGAGCGCTCCGGCCTGGGCAGGGCGATGGCCGCGCACCCCGACTGGTTCGAGGCCGACTTCGCCGTCCTGGGCGAGCCCACGGCCGGCCACGTCGAGGGCGGGTGCAACGGCGCGCTGCGTCTCGTCCTCGACGTGCCCGGCCGTGCCGCCCACTGCGCACGCGCCTGGCTGGGGGCCAACGCCGTGCACGCCGCCGCACGGCTCGTCCGACGCATCGAGGCGGCACCACTGCGACAGGTCGAGGTCGAGGGGCTGAGCTATCGCGAGTCCTTCAACGTGGTCCTCATCGAGGGCGGGGTCGCGACCAACACCGTGCCCGACTCCTGCCGCCTCACCGTCAGCTACCGCTTCGCCCCGGACCTTGCTGCCCGCCAGGCCCTGGCCCGGGCACTGAGGGTCCTGGCCGGTGAGCCGGCCGACGTCGTCGGCGACGAGGAGCCGCCCGTCATCGACGTGGGCACCGGGGCGGTCACCGTGACGGTGGACGACCTGTGCGAGGCCGCCCGGCCCGCTCTGGCCTCCCCGCTGGCAGGCGACCTGGTGGACATCGTGCGCGCTCGTGGGGGACAGGTCCGCCCCAAGCTGGGGTGGACCGACGTCGCCCGCTTCAGCGCCGCCGGGGTGCCCGCAGTCAACCTGGGCCCCGGGGACCCCGCGCTCTGCCACACCGACGACGAGCACTGCCCGGTCTCTCAGATTGACGTCGTCGCCGCCACCTTGCGCGACTGGCTCGCCTGACCCCCGAAGGACGGGGCTGGGGAAGGCGCCACCGCGCCTGGTGACGAGCAGCGTTCACCGAGTGTTCGCCCGCAGCTCAGGAGCCAGCAGGCGCCGACGCCTCCGTCGTGGGGCAGGATCGTCCCCATGAGCAAGAGAGAGTCCTACCGTAAGGGGCCGGTGCTCCTGCGCGGCACCCAGATCCCCTCCCAGACCACGGACGCCCGGCTGCTGTCCAGCCGCGATGACACCGACTGGCTGCACAAGGACCCCTGGCGGGTGATGCGGATCCAGGCGGAGTTCGTTGAGGGCTTCGGGGCGCTGGCTGAGCTGGGGCCGGCGATCAGTGTCTTCGGCTCCGCCCGTACCAAGCCGGACGCGCCGGCCTACGCCCTGGCCGAGCAGGTGGGGGCGGGAATCGCCCGTGCGGGCTACGCCGTGATCACCGGCGGCGGTCCTGGCGTCATGGAGGCGGCCAACAAGGGCGCGCACCAGGCCGGCGGGGTGTCGGTGGGGCTGGGCATCGAGCTGCCGCACGAGCAGGGCGTGAACGAGTACGTGGACCTGGGGGTCAACTTCCGCTACTTCTTCGCCCGCAAGACCATGTTCGTCAAGTACTCCGACGGCTTCGTGGTCATGCCCGGCGGCTTTGGCACGATGGACGAGCTCTTCGAGGCCCTTACCCTGGTCCAGACCCGCAAGGTAGGAGGCTTCCCGGTCGTCCTGGTGGGCAGGGCGTTCTGGTCAGGGCTCGTGGACTGGCTGCGCGGGACCCTCGTGGACGAGGGCGTCATCTGCGCAGACGACCCTGGTCTCCTCCACCTGGCAGACACCGCTGAGGAGGCCGTGGACTACGTGGTGGGCGCTGCCCGGCGCGTGCGCGCAGACGAGGGTCCGCTGGCGGACCAGGCCTGAGCCACGAGCCTGCGGCAAGGCTGTACAGCAGCCGGACCTGAGTGGACTTGGCCACCTTTTAGCGGTTGATTAAGAACCCATGTCGTAGAATAAACGGGGTCGCGCGGTGAGGATCCGCGTGTGTACACGTGAAAGGGGAGCACATGGCTGCCATGAAGCCCAGGACCGGTGACGGTCCCCTCGAGGTCGTCAAGGAGGGGCGCTCCATCATCATGCGGGTCCCGCTGGAGGGCGGCGGCCGCCTCGTCGTCGAGATCTCGCCTGATGAGATCCGTGAGCTCCAGGAGGCTCTCAGTTCAGTCAAGATCTGACGCGACGGGCTGCCTGACGGAGCCCCCCGTGCTGTACCGGCTAGGCGCGGCGCACGGAGACCAGGAGCCCGTCACCCACCGGCAGCAGGCTCGTGAGCAGGGACTCCTCCTCACGCAGTGCCTTGCCCAGCTCGCGTGCGGCCACCGTCGTGGCGTCACGGCGGGCAGGGTCAGCCACGTGGTCGTTCCACAGGGCGTGGGTGACGGCCAGGACGCCGCCCACGCGCAGCATCCGCAGCGCCTGGGCGGCCAGCGCGGCCGCCTCCTGCGGCCCGACGTCCAGGACGACCATGTCGTAGGAGCGCGGCGCCATGCGAGGCATGACGTCGGAGGCGCGGCCCTGGATGACGCGCGTGCGTGAGCTGGCGTAGCCAGCGGCGTCAAAGGCCCGGCGGGCCTCCCGCTGAAGCTCTGGCTCGACGTCGATCGTCGTCAGCACGCCGTCGGGCCCCATGCCGGCCAGCAGCCACAGACCCGAGGTCCCCGTGCCGGTGCCGATCTCCGCGACCGACCGTGCTGCCACCGAGGCGGCCAGCATCCGCAGGGTCGCGCCCGTGGCCGGCCAGACCGGGGAGGTGCCCAGCTCCAGGCCACGCAGACGCGCCTGGCTCGTCAGCTCGTCCTCGAGGGGAAACTCCTCGGTGTAGGACCAGCTCAGCGTCTTGTCGGCACCCATCGGCGTCCTCCTCCTGCGTCTTCCTGCGTCAGTCGCGCCCCGGGGCAGGGCGTGCACCACGCCCTATTGTTCCAGGTCCCGGCGCCGGCGCAGGACGCCCACGGCGGACGATGAGGCCCGGGGTGCCTCCTGCTCCATATACTGGCAACCGTGTTTGGCATCTCCGGCGGCGAGTTCTTTGTCATCCTGCTCGTCATTGTGATCGTGGTGGGGCCTCAGCGGCTGCCCGAGTACACGCGCAAGCTCACCCAGCTTGTCCGTCAGCTACGGCTGTTCATCGACAACGCCAAGGAGCAGATCGCTGAGGAGGTGGGGCCCGAGCTCGGTGACCTCAGCCTCAAGGACCTGGACCCGCGCAACTACGACCCGCGCAAGATCGTGCGTGACGTGCTGGGTGAGGACCTTGACGCGATCCGCAAGGACCTGACCAGCCCCTTCGAGTCGGTGATCTCGACCGCGAAGAAGACCTCCGACGACGCTGCTGCGGCCCTGTCCGAGGAGGCCCGGTCGCGCTCTGGTGCCTCCCTGTCCCAGATGATCGAGGACAAGGCGGAGCAGACCCGCCAGGCCAAGGCCGTGGCTCAGGCTGCTGCTGAGCCTGAGGCGCAGGCCCAGCCTGAGGCGCAGGAAGCCGCTCAGGACACGGAGAACGAGGCCCCGGTCCCCGAGGCTGAGTCCCAGGAGGTGGCGGTGCCCGAGGCCGGTGCCAGCGAGCAGGAGGCCGTGGCTGCGGCCTCGGCCGATGACCAGGGCGAGGACGAGCCGCAGGCTGAGCAGGACCCGGCTGCTGAGGAGGTGGCTGAGGTTGCTGATACCGAGGACGGGGCTGAGGAACCCGCGCAGGAGCCCAGCCGTCGTGAGCTGCTGTCTGACGCCGTCGACACGGTGACTGACGCCGTCACGGACGTGGCCGACCTGAGCGAGGTTCCCTCGTCCCTGACCGCGCTGGCTGACAACGCCGCGCAGGACGGACGACCCCTCTCGCCACGCGAGATCGTCCGTGCAGCCAACGCAGCCGCCCGTACCCGGCGTGAGGCGGCCACCGCCGTCGTCGAGTCCTGAGGCCAGGCGTCTCAGGCGTCTGCCGTCGCGTCGCCTTAGGCGCTGAACAGTCGATCCCCATGCTCTCAGCACGGGGATCGACTGTTCAGCGCCTGAAACGAGGCTGGTGCAGGAGGCTGGCTCAGGACGAGACGGGGCTGATCCCGAGCCTCATGCCAGACAGGCCCCTCTCCTTGCGCCCCAGCGTCTGAGCCACCTGGGCCAGCGCGATCGCGGCGGGAGCGTCAGCCGCCGGGTGGCCCGACTCGCTGATCGTGGCAGGGACCCCGATGTCTGAGCCCTCACGCAGCGTGATGTCCAACGGCAGCTGGGCCAGCAGAGGAACCTCGTAGCCCAGGGTCTGGGACAGCGACTGGCTGACGGCCTGGCCGCCACCCGAGCCGAAGATCTCCAGGCGAGAGCCGTCGGGCTGGGGCATGTAGGACATGTTCTCGATGACACCGACGACCTTCTGCTTGGTCTGGGTGGCGATGAGGCCCGTGCGCTCGGCGACCTCAGCCGCGGCCGTCTGCGGCGTCGTGACCACGAGGATCTCAGCACCGGGCAGCAGCTGGGCCACCGAGATGGTCACGTCGCCGGTGCCGGGCGGAAGGTCGAGCAGCAGCACGTCCAGGTCGCCCCAGAAGACGTCGGAGAGGAACTGCTGGACCGCGCGGTGGAGCATCGGGCCACGCCAGACCACCGGCTGCTTGTCCTCGACGAACATGCCGATCGAGATGACCTTCACGTCGTGCGCCACGGGCGGGACGATCATGCCGTCCAGCTGGGTGGGGACCTGGTCCACGCCCAGCATGCGCGGGATGGAGAAGCCGTAGATGTCCGCGTCCACCACGCCCACGCTCAGGCCCTGGGCGGCCATGGCCGCAGCCAGGTTGGCCGTCACCGAGGACTTACCGACCCCGCCCTTGCCGGAGGTCACGGCGTAGACACGGGTGAGGCTGCCGGGCTGGGAGAAGGGGATCTCGGGCTCGGCCGCGCCGCCGCGCAGACGGCTGCGCAGGGCGGCACGCTGCTCGTCACTCATGACCCCCAGGCGCACCTGGACGTCGGTGACGCCCTCCAGGGCACCGACCTCCTTGCGGGTGTCAGCGGTGATGGTGTCCTTGAGCGGGCAGCCAGCCACGGTCAGCAGCACGCTGACGGTGACCACGCCCTCCTGGCTGACCTCGATGGACTCCACCATGCCGAGGTCGGTGATGGGCTGACGGATCTCAGGGTCGATCACGCGTCCGAGCGCCTCGCGTACCTGGTCCTGCGTAGGGATGGTCGACATGCGCCCATCCTATGTAGGAGGCGGCGGGCACCGATCGTGGTGAGGAGCACGTAGCGCGTGTATCACCCTGTCGTGCCGCAGGAGCGGCGCAGATCCTGCCTAGGCTGGGACAGGCCCCGGCCCCGGGGCCACGAGTCCACAGAGAGCCGCAAGAGAGCCGCACATGCCCCGCTTCCTCCCCCCTCAGCCGGCCCCCCGCCGTGGCGGGCCGGCTCCAGCCGCCGCCCAGGGGCGCGCTGGCACGCGTGTGGCGGGGCTGGACGGGCTGCGGGCCATCGCCGTGGTCCTCGTGCTCGTCTACCACCTCGTCCCAGGGCTCCTGCCCGGCGGCATGGTCGGGGTCGACGCCTTCTTCGTCATCTCCGGCTTCCTCATCACCAGCCTGCTGGTCAGCCAGCACCGCGCCACCGGCACCATCGACCTACGCCGTTTCTGGGCGCGACGCCTGCGCAGGATCGTGCCCGCCCTCCTCATCGCGGTCGTCGTCGTGGTCTCACTGGCGGCCTTCCTGGGCGGCGACGTCCTGCTGGGGGCGCGCCGCCAGGTCCTCGGGGCGGCGACCCTGGTCTACAACTGGGTCGAGATCGCGGCAGGCTCGTCCTACTTCGACCTCACCCAGCCGCTCCTGCTGACCAACGTCTGGTCGCTGGCGGTGGAGGAGCAGTTCTACCTGCTGTGGCCCTTCGTCGTCATCGCCGTGCTCAGGAGGGGCACGAGCCGTCAGCGCACGCGCCGCGGCGCCTGGCTGTGCCTGGCCCTGTCAGCGACCTCGGCGGCAGCGGCCGTCCTCCTCTCGCTGACCGGAGCCTCCGCCTCACGGGTGTACATGGGCACCGACACTCACGCCTTTGGCCTCATGCTCGGCGCAGGCCTGGCGCTGTGGCACGGGCAGGCCACCGACGTCGAGGCCTGCCGGGCCATGAGCCTCGCCCCGCCTCAGCGCCTCCTGCGCGGGGTGCTGGGGTGGCTCGGCCTGGCCGGCCTGCTGGCCTGCGCCTACCTGGGCAGCGACTCCAGCCAGGGTGACGCCTGGCCTGCGGCCACCACGCTGTGGCTTGTCGGCGCCTCGCTGAGCGCGCTCGCGGTCGTCCAGGCGCTCACCGCGGAGGTCGCTGAGCGGCCCGGCCCGGCCCGCTGGCTGACGGCGGTGCTGGACCTGCCTCCCATGACCTGGCTGGGACAGCGGTCCTACGGCCTGTACCTGTGGCACTGGCCGATCTGGGTCCTGGCCTTCTACTCCGTGCCGCCCTCCTCCGACCCTCACGTGGTGGCAGGAGTCGTCATGGCCCTGACCCTGGCCGTGGCCGAGCTGTCCTACCGCTACGTCGAGACCCCGATCAGGCTCAAGGGGCTCAAGGGCTGGCTGCGTGGTGCGGCCCACGCCGGCCCGCGCTCGGTGCTGGCGATGTCCGGCGTCATCACCGCCTTGGCCCTGCTGGTCGCTCTCGCCTTCGCCGCCCAGCCCCGCCACTCCAGCGCGGAGGAGGCGATCGCCACCGGGGCGCGCGTGCTGGCCTCCTCCCGGGCCTCTGCCTCCGCGGCGCCCGACGCCTCCCCATCGCCCGAGACCTCGCCCACGCCCACCCCTGCACCGGCCGCCGAGGTGAGCGGGGACCAGGTCGAGGTCGTCGGAGACTCCGTCACCCTGGCCTCGGCTCCCGGCCTGGAGGCCGTGCTTCCCGGCATCGCCGTGGACGCGGAGGTCTCGCGCTCCTTCTACGCGGCTGTAACCACCTTGCAGGAGATGGACGCGCTCTACGGCCCCCGGCCCTACGTCGTCGTCGCCCTGGCGACCAACGGGACAGTGAGCACCGAGCAGCTTGACAGTCTCCTGGACTACCTCGGCACGCAGCGTCGCCTGGTGCTGGTCACCGGCTACGGGCCGGCCCGCACCACCTGGATCCCGGGCGCCAACCAGGTCATCCGGGACTTTGCCGCGGCCCACCCCACGCAGGTGGCTGTCGCGGACTGGAACGCCGCGATCACCCCGCACCTGGACCTGCTCGCCCAGGACCAGGTCCACCCCGGGACGGAGGGGGGCCAGCTCTATGCGGACACCGTCCTCCAGGCCCTGCAGGTCGTGGCGGGCGCAGGCCGCTGAGCCTGCACCAGCGCTCCGGCCCTGGCACCAGCGCTCCGGCCTCCGCCTCAGGAGAGCTCGCGCTCGCGCTCGTCGTCGGACAGCTCCTCAACCACCTCGGTGACCTCGGCGACGATCTCCTCGCGCCCACGACGCTCCTCGGCCAGGATCTCCTCGAGCACGTCGCGCAGCTCCCCGCGCACGAAGTCACGCGTGGCGACGTCGTTCATCGCCAGACGGAGGGCGGCGATCTCGCGGGTGAGGAACTCGGTGTCCTGGAGGTTGGACTCGCTGCGCTGACGGTCCTGCTCGGCGGTGACACGGTCGCGGTCGTCCTGCCGGTTCTGGGCCAGCAGGATGAGGGGGGCCGAGTAGGAAGCCTGCAGCGAGAGCATGAGGGTCAGCGCGGTGAACCCGAGCTCGGCCTTGTCGAAGCGCAGCGACTCCGGCCCGTAGGTGTTCCAGATCATCCACACTGCCACGAAGATGGTCAGCCAGATGAGGAAGGTCGGGGTGCCGGAGAAGCGGGCGATGGCCTCGGCCACGCGGCCCGAGGTGTCCGAGCGTGAGGCCGAGCCCCGGGCAGGGTTCGTCCACCGCATCCACCGGGCACGGCCCTTGGGCAGCGGCTGGTCAAGAGGCTCAGGCATTAGCGCTCCTCTCAATCATCTCGTCGGTCACGTCGTCGTCGGCCTCGCGCCAGTCGTCCGGCATGAGGTGGTCGAGCACGTCGTCCACGGAGACGGCGCCGAGGAGGCGTCCGGCGTCATCCAGCACCGGCAGGGCCGTGAGGTTGTAGGTGGCCAGCAGCCGGGTCACGGTACCGATGGAGTCCTCGGGGCGGACCTTGTCCAGGTCCTGGTCGAGGATCGATCCCACCAGGCGCTGAGGCCGCTCGCGCAGCGCGCGCTGGAGGTGGACCATGCCCAGGAACTGGCCGGTGGGGGTCTCCAGCGGCGGGCGGCACACGAAGGCGACCGCGGCCAGCGCCGGAGGGATCTGCGCCTTGCGGGCGTGGGCGAGGAACTGCGCGACGCTCGCCTCCGGAGGCAGGATGATGGGCTCGGTGGTCATGAGGCCACCGGCGGTGTACTCGTCGTAGGTCATCAGTCGCCGCACGTCCTCGGCCTCCTCGGGCTCCATGAGGTCCAAGAGCACGGTGGCCTGGGGCGCGGGCAGCTCAGCCATGAGGTCGGCGGCGTCGTCGGGCTGCATGGCGTCGAGCACGTCCGCGGCGCGCGAGACCTCGAGGGCGGAGATCAGGGCGACGGCGTCGTCGTCACTGAGCTCCTCGACGGCGTCGGCCAGCCGCTCGTCCTCCAGCTCGGCCGCGACCTCCACCTGACGGGTGAGGGGAAGGTCGGACAGGACGTCGGCGAGGTCGGCCGGCTTGAGGTCCTCCATCGTGGCCAGCAGCGCCGTCGCACCCTGCTGGTCCACCGACCCTGCCAGCCCTGAGACGTCCTCGGGACGCAGGGTGAGGGTCTCACCGCGGCGCAGGCCCAACGGCCCGGAGGAGCCGCGCTGGACGAACAGGCGGGTGACCTTCCAGTCCTTGTTGCGGTCCCGCTCGATGGCGACGTCGCGGATGGTGACCTTGCCGGTGCCGTCGCGCAGCGTCACCACGCGGTCCAGCAGCTCGCCGACCACGAGCGTCTCGACCTTGCGCTGGGAGAAGCGGCGGATGTTGACCAGCCCGGTGGTGATGACGGCGCCGGGCTCGATCGCCGTGACGCGGGACAGCGGGAGGAAGACCCGACGGCGCCCGGAGACGTCGATGACGAAACCGACTGCCCGGGGCTCCCCGCGCAGACGGATGAGAACGACGACGTCATGCACCTTGCCCACCGCGTCACCCAGGGGGTCGAAGACGGTGGTGCCCACCAGCCGGGCGACGTAGACCCTCGTGGGGCTGCTGCGTGCGGTTGCGCGTGCCATCGTGTTCTCCACGGGCACAGAGTATGCGCCAGCAGCGTGAACGTCCCGTTGACCGCTGCCTGTCAGGGCCGGGCGTGCAACCATACGCTCATGAGTCAGCCCATCGGAAGTACGAGCCCACACGTCTCCGGCGCGCCTGGCGGCCGGACCATGCCTCCTGGGGAGGAGGTGGCCTCCTTCGCGTCCTACCCCGAGGCCCAGCACGCCGTCGACATGCTCAGTGACGAGGGCTTTCCCGTCGAGCACCTGGCCATCGTCGGCACGGACCTGCGCCAGGTGGAGAACATCACCGGTCGGATGAGCTGGGGCAGGGCGATCATCTCCGGGGCGGCCTCGGGCCTGTGGCTCGGGCTGTTCTTCGGTGCCCTGCTGGCGCTGGTGGGCCCGAGCCAGATGGGGGGAGCGGCGCTCATCGCCTCCGCGGTGGTCATGGGTGTGCTGTGGGGGACCCTCTTCCAGGTCGTCGGCTACGCGATGACCCGTGGACGCCGTGACTTCACCTCCACCAGCGCCGTCATCGCCTCGCGCTACTCCATCATCGCCGCCGAGCACGTCACGGACGCTGCCCGTGCGCTGTCCGCTCTGCCGGGCAACCTCTCTCGTGGCGGCGAGGCGGCCAGGCGCGCTGAGGAGCGCCGCGCGGCCCGTGAGGCGGCTCGCGACGGCGTCCCGACCGCCTTCGGCTCACGTGCGGACGAGCAGCCTCGGTTCGGGGTGCGCGTGAGTCCGGCGGACCAGGTGCGCGGGCAGTCGGACGAGGAGGTGCCCACGCAGTCCTCGACCTCGGCGCCGTCGGCGGACTGAGCGTCTGCCCGTGGCTGGCTGCGGCGCTTCTCAGCAGCAGCCGGCCTCGTGCTGGTGGTGCCCGGCCGACTCGATCTGGAAGGTCGCGTGGGTGATGCGCACGGGGAAGTGCTCGGCGACGCACTGCTGAAGGGCGTCGAGCACCTCCTCGCTGCGGCAGGCGTCCAGACAGGCGTCGTGCACCACCACGTGCGCGGTCAGGACAGGCAGGCTGCTGGAGACCTGCCAGGCGTGCAGGTCGTGGACGGCCAGGACCTCGGGGAGCTCGCTGAGGTGGCGGCGGACCTCGGCCAGGTCGAGCTCGGTGGGGGTGAAGTCCATCAGGACCCGGCCGGCGGCACGCAGGAGCGTCGCCGCGCGCGGGATGATGAGGGCGGCGATGAGCAGCGAGGCGATGGCGTCCGCCTGGACCCAGCCAGTCAGACGGATGACGAGCCCGGCCACGATCACCCCCACAGAACCGAGCGCGTCGGCCGTCACCTCCAGGACGGCGGCGCGCATGTTGAGGCTGGCGCCGTGCTCCCCTGAGAGCACGAGGAGGCTGACCAGGTTCGCGGCCAGGCCGACGGTGCCCATGACGAGCATCCCCCCGGCCTGGATCGTCTCCGGCTGGAGGAGGTTGGTGACGGCGCGTACCGCCACGCTCACCCCGACCAGGCTGAGCATGCCCGCCTGGAGGGCGGCACCGATGACCTCGCTGCGCCTCATGCCCCAGGTCGAGCGGTCGGTGGAGGGACGGGAGGCCAGGTGCGCGGCGAGCAGGGCCACGACCAGGCCGGCTGAGTCGGTGGCCATGTGCCCGGCGTCAGCCAGGAGCGACAGCGAGCCGCTGAGCCAGCCGACGACGACCTCACCAACGAGGACCGAGGTCGTGACTGTCAGGGCGATGGCAAGGCGAGTGCGGTCGGCGCCCTGGCTGTGGTCGTGGGAGGAGGTCATGCGCGTGCCTCCTCCTGGACGGGCCGGCTGGCGGTGCGGGCCAGGGCGGCGCCTGTGACGAGCACGGCCGTCAGCTCGTCGGTGTGCTCCAGGCGGCTGACGTGGGCGCGGCCGTGGGTGTGGGTCGAGATGAGACCGGCTCCGCGCAGCACCTCCAGGTGCTGGGAGACGGTGGACTGCGCCAGGCCCAGGTGGGTGGCGAGCTCGCCGACCCGGTGCTCCCCGCCGCGCAGGTGGGAGAGGATCGCCAAGCGGGTCGCGTCTCCCAGGACCGACAGGAGGTGGGCGAGTGAACGGGCTCGGGCGACGGCGTCCTCGTCCTGGGGGACGTCCGTGGGGAGAAGCTCATGAACAATCGGCATGTACCGATGATATCGGTAGATAGTGATGTGATGTCAAGAGTGACCTGCGCTAAGAAGCCGCCGGGGGGGGGGGAGGGAGCGATCTCAGTCGGCGATGAGGCCGCTGACCCAGGCCTCGACCTCGTCCGCGGTCCGTGGGACTCCCGCTGTCAGGTACTCGACCTTTCCGTCCTCACGCACGACGACGTCGTCCTCGATACGCACGCCGATGCCGCGCAGCTCCTCGGGGACGAGGAGGTCGTCGGCACGGAAGTACAGGCCCGGCTCGATGGTGAAGACCATGCCGGGAGCCAGCTCGGCGTCCATTGACATCTCGCGGCGTGCCTGGGCGCAGTCGTGGACGTCCAGGCCCAGGTGGTGGCTGGTGCCGTGCACCATCCACCGACGGTGGTACTGACCGTCAGCGGACAGCGAGTCCTCAGCGCTCACCCCCTCGGGCAGCAGGCCCCACTGCGCGATCTTGGCCGCGATCACCTCCATCGCCGCGGTGTGGACGTCGCGGAAGCGGCAGCCGGGCTCGTTCGCGCGGGCGAAGGCGGCGTCAGCGGCCTCCAGAACAGCCTCGTAGACGCGGCGCTGAGGCTCGGTGAAGCGGCCGTCGACCGGGATGGTACGGGTGACGTCAGCGGTGTAGAGCGAGTCGACCTCCACACCGGCGTCCACGAGGACCAGCTCGCCGGGGTGCACGGCGCCGTCGTTGCCGATCCAGTGCAGGGTGTTGGCGTGGTTGCCGGCGGCCGCGATGGTCTCGTAGCCCAGGCCGTTGCCCTCCTCACGAGCCCTGGCGCCGAAGGCTCCCTCCAGGACCCGCTCGCCACGCCAGTGCCCGGTGGCGCGGGGGATGGAGCGGATGAGGTCGTCAAAGCCCTCCTTGGTCACGTCCACGGCCTTCTGGAGCTCGGCGACCTCCCAGGCGTCCTTGATGATGCGCAGCTCGCTGGTGGCCTCCGCCAGGGCGTCGTCGACCTGCACGGCCTCCTGGCCGCTGGCCAGCCCGGCAGCCTGACGGACCTGGTTGACCAGGGCCGTCACCGACTCGTCAGCCTCGGCGACCACGCGCAGCCGCACCCCGTCGACGCCGGCGTCCTTGGCCAGAGCGTCACCGAGAGTGTCGATGTGGGCAGCGCGCACACCGGTGACGGCCTCGACCTCCTGGATCGAGGGACGCGCTCCCACCCACAGCTCGCCGTAACGCGGGTTGGCGTAGAACTCCTCGCTGGAGCGCGAGGCACGGGGGCGGAAGTAGATGACGGCCTCGTGAGTGGCCTCGCCCTGGGCGGGAGCCTGACCCGGCGCGGTCAGGGGCTCCAGGACCAGGACGGCGTCCGGCTCGAAGTCCGTGCCGGTACCAGTCAGGTGGGCGAAGGCCGAGTGCGGGCGGAAGCGGTAGTCGCAGTCGTTGTTGCGGGTCTTGAGCGGGCCGGCCGGGATCACGAGGCGCTCGCCGACGAACGTGGCTCCCAGCGCGGCCTGGCGCCTGGCGGCCCACGGCGCGGCCTCGCTGCGAGCCGGAGGCTCGCAGGGACGCGGGCCCCATCCTGAGCCGATGAAGTCGCGGAAGGCCTGGTTGGCAGGCTGGCGCGAGCGGTTGTTGCCACGCTGGGCGAGGGACTGGGGCTCCTCCTGGGCGGAGGCCGAGGTGCTCTGGGTGTCGTTCATAGCGGCATCCTGTCACTGCTCGGCCTGCAGGGCCACAGCGCCCCAGAGCGCGCCGGGGCACGGGCCTGCCGGTGAGGGCCGGGACAGCGCGAGCCCGCCCGACCGCGACCAGGCACGCTCTCCTAGACTGCGGGGGTGCGTATCGACCCCCACACCCACTCCGTGTGCTCTGACGGCACCGACACCCCGGCCCGGCTCATGGCCGCCGCTGCCAGGGCGGGCCTCGACGTCGTCGGCCTGACGGACCATGACACCACGAGGGGCTGGGCCGAGGCCGAGACGGCGGTGAGCAGCACGGGAGTCAGCCTGCTGCGCGGGGTCGAGATCTCGTGCACGGACCGCGGTGCCACCCTGCACCTGCTGGCCTACCTGCCCGATCCTGACGCTCCTGGCCTGGAGCAGGCCTTCGCGCACGCCCGCGCCTCGCGTGCCAGCCGCGCCCGGCGCATCGTCGAGCTGCTGAGCCAGGACTACCCGGTCACGTGGGAGGACGTGGTCGCCCAGGCCTCGCAGGCCGTGACGATCGGGCGTCCGCACATCGCTGACGCCCTGGTGGCTGCTGGCTCCTTCCCTGACCGCTCGGCTGCCTTCGCCGGGCCGCTGGCGACAGGCAGCCCCTACTACGTCGGCCACTGGGCCCTGGACCCGGTACGGGCGTGCGAGCTGGTCCGGGCGGCGGGAGGGGTGCCGGTGGCCGCGCACCCCCGCGCCGGCGGGCGTCAGCGTCGTCTTGTGCCGGACGAGACCTTCGCGCGTATGGCTGAGGCCGGTCTGGCTGCCCTCGAGGTCGACCACCGCGATCACGACGCCTCCCAGCGTGAGCAGGCGCGCGAGCTCGCCCACCGGCTGGGGCTAGCCTGCTCAGGAGCCTCGGACTACCACGGCGAGGGAAAGCCGAACCGGTTGGGGGAGAACCTCATGCCGCCTGAGCTCCTGGAGCAGATCGTGGGGGAGGGGAGCCTGCCGCTGGTCACCCCGTGACGAGGGCGCAGCCGGTGACGCTCAGATAGCCGGCGGAGCCCGTAGCGTCTACGCTGCCTGTCATCGACCGCCTAGAAGAGGATCGCCACACCCCGCATGCTCGACTCGATCTTCAGCCTGTCCCTGTTCGCCACCTCCTTCACCACGATCCTGGTCATCCAGGACCCGCTGGGCGCGGTGCCGATCTTCCTGTCACTGACCAGCCGGCAGACTGACGCCCAGCGCAGGGCCTCGGCCCGGCAGGCCACGCTCGTCTCCTTCGCCGTCATCGTGGCCTTCGCGCTCTTCGGACGCTACATCCTCACCTTCCTGGGGATCTCCGTGCCGGCTCTGCAGTTCTCCGGAGGCCTGCTCCTGCTGCTGGTGGCCCTGGAGCTGCTGACGGATCGTGCCGACGAGAACCCGGACCCGGACGCGGTGACGGCCAACGCGGCCCTCGTCCCGCTGGGCACGCCGCTGCTGGCCGGCCCCGGTGCGATCGTCGCTGCGATGGTGGCTGTGGACTCGGCCAGCACGCCGGTGGTCGGGTGGGCGAGCATCGTGGCGGCGCTGGTGGCCACCCACGTCGTCATCTGGCTGTCGCTGCGCTTCTCCTTGCCCTTGCACCGGGTCCTGGGGGAGTCGGGGATCCGCGTGCTCACGCGCATCTTCGGCCTGCTTCTGGCAGCGATCGCGGTGCAGATGATGGGCGACGGCGTGCTGGCCTGGATCCACCAGCACTTCTGACCTCCTCTGCACGCTGGCTGCCCCTGGGAGTCCTTCGCCGCCCCCAAGACACGTCATCTCAGGGGAGGGGGCTCGAAGGGGTAGCCAGCGCTGCGAAGGGGGAGCGGTTCACTCCTCGCCGGAGGGACGCTCCGTGGAGCGACCGCCACGGGTGCGCTTGCGGGTCCGCGTGCGCGGCGCTCCGGAGCCGCGCCGCGACGCCGTCGCCTCGCCCTCGCCCGGCTGCTCGCCGCCGCGGCGTCCCCGGGAGGACGCAGGGGAGCCTGAGCGGCCGCCACGCCTGCCGCGCCCGCCGGAGCGGGAGGTACGCCCGCCCTCACGGTGCCGTCTGCCGGTCTCGCCCAGGTCCTCGATCTCCTCGGCCGCCAGCCCTGCCAGCGTGCGCTGGCTCCTGGGCAGCGTACCGGTCACGCCCTCAGGAACGTCGAGGTCGGAGAAGAGGTGCTCGCTGGTGTGGTAGGTCTCCAGCGGCTCCTCGAGCGGCAGGCCCAGGGCCTTGGCGATCAGGCGCCAGCGGGGCACGTCGTCCCAGTCCACAAAGGTGACCGCGGTGCCGGAGTGCCCGGCACGACCGGTCCGGCCGATGCGGTGGACGTAGATCTTCTCGTCCTCGGGGCACTGGTAGTTGATGACGTGGGTGACGTCGTCGACGTCGATACCGCGGGCGGCCACGTCGGTGGCCACCAGGACGTCAACCTTGCCGTGGCGGAAGGCTCGCAGAGCCTGCTCGCGCGCGCCCTGCCCCAGGTCCCCGTGCAGGGCAGCCGTGGCGAAGCCGCGCGCCTCCAGGTCCTCGGCCACGCGGGCCGCCGTGCGCTTGGTGCGGGTGAAGATGATGGTGCGGCCACGTCCACGGGCCTGCAGGATGCGCGAGACGACCTCGACCTTGTTGAGGGCGTGGGTGCGGTAGACCACCTGCTTGACGCTGGTGACGGTCATCGACTCGTCGCCCGGGTCCTGAGCACGGATGTGGGTCGGCTTGGACATGTAGCGGCGGGCCAGAGCCACGACGGCGCCGGGCATGGTGGCGCTGAAGAGCATGGTCTGACGGTCGGGACGGGTCCGCGCCAGGATCTTCTCCACGTCCGGCAGGAAGCCGAGGTCGAGCATCTCGTCGGCCTCGTCCAGGACCACGGTGGTCACGTGCTCCAGGGACAGCACGCCCCGCTCCATGAGGTCGATGAGGCGTCCGGGGGTACCGACCACGACCTCGGCCCCCTTCTCCAGCGCCTCGATCTGGGGCTCGTAGGCGCGACCGCCGTAGACCTGGACGATGCGCACGGTGCGCCTGGCCGCGGCCTGGGACAGCTCGGTGGCCACCTGCTTGGCCAGCTCGCGGGTGGGCAGGACCACCAGGGCCTGTGGCGAGCCGGAGGCCGGGTCCTCGTCCCAGCCCTCCTCACCCGGGCCCAGGGTGTCCATGAGCAACGGGATCCCGAAGCCGAGCGTCTTGCCGGTTCCGGTCTTGGCCTGACCGATGACGTCACGCCCGTCCAGGGCCACCGGCAGGGTCAGCGCCTGGATCGGGAAAGGGTGGATGATGCCCTTGTCGGCCAGGGCCTGGCTGATCTCGGGCTCCACGCCGAAGTCGGCGAAGGTCTTGGCGCTCAGGTCGGTCTCCTCACCCTCGTCAGTGATGTCGGGGGTGGCCTCGTCCAGGACCGGGGCGTGGGCCTGAGCGGTCTCGATGACCCCGGAGCCGGGCTGGGCCTGGGCGGCCTCGGTCACGGGCTGGGCGCCGGGCTCGCTGGCGTCCCGGGCGGTGATGTCGTCAGTCACGACGTTCCTTCAGTCTGATCGGCCGCGTACGTGCCCGTGCCGGACAGCGGCACAGGTGCGTTGGTGCGTGGCCTGCCTGGTCTGAGGCGGTGTGCCTCGGGCTGACGGGCGACGGCGAGGGCGGCCTGGCATAGGTGGCAGCCGATCGTGAATCTGCTCCGCTCAGGGCGTCGAGCCGGCGGGGCGTGGCTGCTGGACGACCGGGCAACCGTGGACAGGGCCACCTTAGCGGCCTGCGCTCGCTCCCGTCCTGGTCAGCACCGGCCGTGCTGGGTCGGCGTGGGCGAACTCACGGGCACAGCGGGCGACCTAGGCTGTGTCCATGACTGATGCCGCCTCCCCCCTGTCAGCGCCTTCCTCCACCGGGTACCTGCCCGCCGTCCTCGGCGTGGTCGCCTTCGCCTCCTCGGTGGCGAGCATCCGGCACGCCAAGGACGCGGACAAGGCTCCCTCGATGGCGCTGAGGATCGAGCTGCTGCAGACGGCGGCGCGCCGTGTGGACTCCTTCGCCCAGGTGGAGGCGGTCTGTGCGGAGCAGGGATGGCAGGCCACCACGCTCGCGGAGGTCTTTCGCGGCTGCCTCGGTGAGTTCGACGAGCGCCTGCGCCCGGCGGACTGGCCCGAGCGGCTGCTCAAGACCTACCTGAGCCTGGGGCTGCTGAGCGACTTCTGCCTCACGCTGCTCGACGGTCTGGGACCAGACCGCGCTGGAGGGCTGACCAGGCTGGCCCGCGAGGGCTCCTTCGACGCTCTGGCCGTGGCGCAGCTGCTGCCCGGCATCGAGGCTGACGCCCAGCTGGCCGCTCGCCTGGGCCTGTGGGGACGACGCGTCGTAGGCGAGGAGATCGGCACCCTCCTGGGCATGCTGGCTACCTACCCGGCCCTGCTGGAGGGGCCAGCGGACCGTGCTGACCTCCACGAGGCGCTGTCGCAGGGGGCCGTGCGGCGCATGAGCGGGATCGGCCTGCGCGTGTGAGACCGCTTGGTCCTCAGGCACGAGGCAGCGCCCGTCCCCCCAGGGGACGGGCGCTGCCTCGTCTGAGCGCCGGGGCGGGCC
>NZ_JARKVC010000037.1 GCF_029851875.1 Actinomyces sp. | reverse complement strand
TCAGACCTTCTGTGGTCTGCCGGAGACGTCATGGTCCGTCACCGAGGTGCCCCGGGCCGGGCTCAGCGCAGCGAGACCAGGGCCTGGCTGCGAGAGACGATGGCCTCAGTCTGCTTCTCGACCTCGCCGTCGTGGTAGGCCGCAGGCCTGAACACGCTCATGTTCTCGAAGTCGGTCGGGATGGACAGGACGACCTGGGCGTTGACCGTGGCCGCCTCGAAGTTGGCCAGGACGAGACGCAGCTGCTCGGCGGCGCGCACACCACCGGTGAAGCCGTAGGAGACGATGCCGACACCCTTGTGGGCCAGCGAGGCCGGGGTGAGGAAGTCGAGGGCGTTCTTCAGCGCACCTGGGATGGAGTGGTTGTACTCAGGGGTGACGATGATGACGCCGTCAGCCTCGCTGACCGCCTGCAGCCACGGCTGGGCCTTGGGCTCCTTGGGAGCCGCCATCGCGGTGGGCACCTCCTCGGCGAACAGGGGCAGGTCCAGCTCGCGCAGGTCCACGACCTGGGCCTCGACCCCCTCAACGCTGGCGGCCTTGCGAGCCACCCACTCAGCAACCTGGGCACCGATCCGGTTGGGACGAACAGAACCGATGACGACGACGATCTTGGTCATGACGCGCTCCTGAGAACGAAGAATTGATTGAGTTGTAAACTACTTTAGGTCCTGATGAGTCCCCGTGCAAGCATCAGCTCATCGAACAGTCCTGCGGGTGCTACCGCGCCAGGAAGAACTGGGCCGAGGGGTCCTGGCTCTCATCCCGGTAGGCGTAGCCCAGCCGGTCCATGTGCGCCACAAGGTCCTCCAGCTCACTCGCCTCCTGCCCGGTCTGGAAGGCGCACAGGATCCGCCCGTAGTCCGCACCGTCGGTGCGGTAGTGGAAGAGCGTGATGTTCCAACGCGTGCCCAGGACCTCCAGGAAGCGCACCAGCGCACCAGGAGCCTCGGGGAACTCGAAGGAGAACAGGCGCTCCGTCACCCCCACCGGCGCTCGCCCGCCAATCATCGAGCGCACGTGCACCTTCGCCAGCTCGTCGTCCGTGAGGTCGACGACGGCGTAGCCCGCCCTCTCCACGTCCGCCACGATCTCGGCGCGCTCCTCGCGCCCGCGGGTGAGGCGCACACCGACGAAGATCCGCGCCGGCGTCCCTGGCTCCGCCGAGGCTGAGACGCGGTAGTTGAACTCCGTGACCGCGCGCCCGCCCAGCACTGAGGCGAAGCGCAGGAACTCGCCCTGGACCTCAGGGATGTGCACCCCGAGGATCGCCTCGCGCTGCTCACCGATCTCACTGCGCTCGCAGATGTAGCGCAGCTGGTGGAAGTTGAAGTTCGCGCCCGAGAGCACGCAGGCCAGGCGCTCACCGCGGATCTCGTGGTCCGCCACGTACTTCTTCAGACCCGCGAGCCCCACGGCACCGCTCGGCTCCGGCACCGCTCGCAGGTCCTCGAACAGGTCCCGCACGGCCGCGGAGACCTCGTCAGAGGAGACCGTGACGACGTCGTCGAGCAGGGCCGAGCAGATGCGGAAGGTCTCCTCCCCGACGCGCCTGACAGCCACGCCCTCAGCAAACAGGCCCACCCGCTCCAGCGTCACCGGCTCACCCGCCGCCAAGGCAGCCGTCAGGCAGGACGACTCCTCGTGCTCAACCCCGATCACCTTGACCTGAGGCATGAGCTGCTTGATGAGCACGGCGACCCCCGAGACCAGCCCGCCACCACCTACCGGGACGAACACGCGATCGAGCTCGGCGTCCTGCTGGATCATCTCCAGGCCGATCGTCCCCTGCCCTGCGATGACGCGAGGGTCGTCAAAAGGCGGGATGTAGGTGCGCCCCTCGGCCTCGCAGAGCCTGCGAGCCTCTGCCTGGGCGGCGTCAAAGCTGTCCCCGCAGAGCAGGACCTGGCCACCGAGCTCACGCACGGCATCCACCTTGATGCGCGGGGTCACCACTGGCATGACGATCATGGCGCTCACGCCCAGCAGCGCGGCCGAGCGCGCCACGCCCTGGGCGTGGTTGCCCGCCGAGGCCGTGACCACGCCGTGCGCTCGCTCAGCGTCACTGAGCGAGCGCATGGCGTTGTAGGCCCCGCGGATCTTGAAGGAGTGGACGGGCTGGAGATCCTCCCGCTTGGCCTCGACCGTGTTGCCCAGCCGCGCGCTCAGCCCCGCCATCTCCTGGAGCGGGGTGTGCTCCGCCGCCTCGTAGACGGGGGCTCGCAGCACCTCGCGCAGGTATCGGGCGGAGTCCCAGGTCGTGCCATTGCTTCCGAGCTCGTTCACGCGCCCAGGGTAGCCGTGGCGCGCCTGGGCGGACCGTGCTCGTCCAGCGTGCGTCACCGGACCCGGCTTGCAGCCAAGGCGCTCACCGCCAGCGCGATGAGGGCGAGAGCAGGAGCCCCGGCCGCCCAGGGCGCCCGCTCGATGTAGGGCAGGCCCTCGGCCAGCACCAGGCCCCACTCAGGGGCAGGCGCCTGCGCGCCCAGGCCGAGGAAGCCGAGCCCGGTCAGGGCCAGGGCCACCCCCGGCAGCCTCAGCGCGGCGTGTCGTACCAGCACCGGGACGACGGCGGGCAGCACCCGCGTCAGCGTCGTGCGCCACCGCGGTTCCCCGAGCGCCGGCGCCATGACGACGTCAGGCCGTTCTCTCGCCGAGCGGATGAGGGCAGCGGTGTGGGCGCCCAGCGGCGCCCAGGACACGCAGGCCACCGCAATCGCTGCACCGTGCCGGCTGGGACCGGCCACGGCGGCGACCACGAGCCCTGCCAGCACCGCGGGGACCGCGTTGCCGACCTCCACCAGCCCCGTGCTCGCACGCGGGAGCAGACCAGCCAGGATCCCGATGACCACACACGCGCCGGTGACCGGCAGCGCGCTGCTCAGTGTGGCGAGGGCACCGTGCGCCACACGGGCCAGCAGGTCCCGCCCCAGCGCGTCCGCTCCCAGTGGCAGCGACGCCGTCGGCCCCGCCAGCCGGGAGGCAAGGACGGCGTAGGGATCACGACCGACTCCCAGGAGCACGAGGGCCGCCAGGGCGCCGCCGCCCGCCAGCGCCAGGACGAGGGGCGCGCGTGCGCTCGACTGCGCCGGCGGCGCGGCCGCCAGGGATCCTGTGCCATCGGCTCCTCCTGCCAGCCACCGGCGCACGAGGGCGGCCAGCGCCCCCGCTACCAGGGCGACCAGGAGGAGCAGGAGCATCCCGGCCTGGAGGGCCGGGACGTCCTGGGCGCTGGCCGCTCCGAGAAGCGCCCGCCCCAGGCCGGGGACCGCGAAGACCTTCTCCACCGCCACGGCGGCACCGGTGAGCCCGACGACGACCAGCGCCACCTGCCCGAGCAAGGGGACCAGGGCCTGGTGCAGGACCGCCAGGACGAGCCGGTGACCACGGATGCCGGCCGTGGTCCACGTCGTCACCCACCGCTCGCGAAAGACCTCCGTGACAGCGTCGGCTGCCAGCGCGCCCAGCAGCCCGCCTGCCGGTACGCCCAGGCTCACCGCCGGCAGGACGACCTGCTCCACCCGGCCCCAGCCGTAGGGCGGCAGCCAGCCCAGAGCGACGGACACGCTCAGCACCAGCAAGGGCGCCAGAAGGTACTCAGGCAGGGCGGTCAGGGCCGCACCGAGCGCTCCAGAACGTCGCCGCTGCCTGCCAGCCAGCCCGTCACGCAGAGCCGGGACCACCAGGCCGACGGCGATCAGGAGCGCCAGGGCCATCGCGGCCGCCATGAGCGTGAGAGAGACCGCCAGTGCCTGGCCTGTCCCTTGGGCAACCGGGTACCCCGAGACCCAGGAGGAGCCGAGGTCCCCGTGCGCCAGCCCGGTCAGCCAGTGGCCGATCGTCGCCCACGGCCCGTCCTGGATCCCCAGGCTCCGGCGCACGGAGTCCACCACCTCCTCCGTCGCCTCCCTCTCCGCGCTGGAGGCCCGCAGGACCGTGAGCGCCGGGTCGTGCTCCGACCACCAGGGCATGAGGCCGATCCCCAGGAGCACCCCGGCCACCGCCACGACCCGCGAGAGCAGGACCACCCCGTCCGTCCCACGGACCGCCCTGCACAGGGGTGAGAGACGAGATGCCGTCATGCCACACGCGTGCTTGCCGTGACGAGCTCGCGCTCCCGCGGGTCACGCTGGGCCTGCTGGACGGTGGCGGCCTCACCCTGCAGGACCCGCTCGTGCAGCAGCGGCACGGCGGCCCCTGAGGCAAGGATCTTCTCCTCCGCCCGCATGATGAGCTCCTGACGCTCCTCTCCCGCCGCCAGGTCCCCGGCAGCGGCCAGCTCCCGGTCAACCTCGTCGTCGGCGAGGAAGGACAGGGAGAAGGAGCCCTTGCTGCCAAAGTCAGAGACCATATAGGCCACGGGGTCCCCGGAGTCGAGGACGGTGGCCCGGGAGAGCAGGAAGAGGTCAAAGTGCCCGGCCAGCGCGTCAGCCTCGATCTGGGCGTACTCCCGTACGTCGGTGGTGACGGAGAAGCCTGCCGCCTCCAGCTGCTGGGCGATGACGACGACGGCCTCAGCCAGCTCGGGGCGGTCGGAGTAGCTGCCGATCGTGAGCCGTGTTCCCGGGGTGATCGTTCCAGCCTGCTGTGCTCCCGGCACCAGGCCACGCGCCGCGGCTCCCTGCGCCCCGGCGTAGGGCTGAGAGCCCCAGGCGCGTCGAGGTGCCGCCCAGGTCAGCGCCGGCCCGAGCAGACCCGCAGCCACGTCTGCGTGGCCCTCGTACATGGTCTCCACAAGCGCCCCCGGATCGACGGCGTCGCGCACCGCGCCGCGGGCGGCAGGATCACTCAAGGGGCCGCTCGAGGTGTTGAGGTAGAGCGTGGCCGTGCGAGGCATGGGAACCTCGTGGAGCAGGGAGGGGTCGATGGTCGCGGCCTGGGAGACTGGGACGGCCTCGACCAGATCGGCCTCGCCCGAGCGCAGCGCGGCGGCACGGGCCGTGCCGTCAGGCACGAAGGTGACGTCAATCCCCTCCAGGGTGGCCGTGCTCCCCCAGTAGCCGGGGAAACGATCGAGGGTGGCGCCAGCAGTGCCGTCCACCGCCGTCAGCACGAAGGGGCCGGTGCCGTGCCCCACGGGATCCACCGGGCCGTCCGTCCTCCCGTCCTGGGGGTAGGCAGCCGGGGAGAGGACCGCGAGCTGGGGGCTGGTGAGCCGCTGGGGCAGGAGGGCGTCCGGCTCCGCCGTCGAGACCACCAGGTCCGTCCCTTCGGCACGCACGCTCATGCGTACGCCGTCGAGGATCCGTGGCGGGACGCTGTAGCCCGCCGCGTAGGCCAGGCTGGCTGCGGCGTGCTCACTGGTCATCGCCGTGCCGTCGTGGAAGGTCACGTCCTGGCGCAGTGCCAGCCGCCAGGTCAGCTCGTCCTCGCGGTTCCAGGAGGTGGCCAGCCCAGCCAGGATCCCGCCGTCTGAGTCAAGGTAGAGCAGGGTCTGCGCCGTGGCCCAGCGCGAGAGCTTGAAGGCGTCGTCGCTCAAGGGGCTCAGGCCCGAGCGCGGAGGCTGGAGCATGGCCAGGCGAAGGCGGCTGCTGCGCGCGGACGCCGGACGGGAGGTGCAGGCCGCTCCGCTGGTCACCAGCGCCACGACGCCAGCGAGCGTGAGAAGCTGACGGCGTGAGCAGGTGGGCCGGCAGGTCGTCGGGACAGTCATCGTTCTCCTTGCAGGTAGGGGCTGACGGGAGTGATCACACGGGTGGTGGGCGCCAGAGCGTCCAGCAGCGCCCGGGAGGCTCGGTGACCCGGGTCGCTGAGCAGCTGGGAGGTGGGAACGTCCTCGACCACGCGCCCTGCCTCCATGACGACAGTGCGTTCGCACAGTCGGCAGGCCGCCCCCAGGTCGTGACAGACCATGAGCAGTGCTGTCCCCTCCGCCGTCGTTCCCTCACGGTGCGGCTGGGAGGGGGCACCGGCCCCGGCGGAACCGTCCTGCCGGGTGAGGTGGTCCAGGAGGTCCGTGACCATGCGCCGCGTCGCCGGGTCCAGCCCGGAGACCGGCTCGTCCATGACCAGGAAGCGCGGGCTGACGACGAGGGCGCGCGCAATGGCCACGCGCTGGGCCTGGCCTCCGGAGACCTGGTGGGGGTAGCGTCGCCAGAGGCGGTCGGGAAGGTCGACGGACAAGAGCTGTTGAGCGGCCATCGCCTCGCGCTCCTGGCGTCCGCCCCCGAGGCCGAGGTAACGCAGCGGCAGGACGACCTGGGCGAGAAGGTCCCGCCGCGGGTCGAGGCTGCTGGCCGGGTCCTGGATGACGTACTGCACCGCCCTGCGGTAAGCACGTCGGCGAGCGCCCACGAGCCTTCTGCGGGAGAGCCGCGCGCCGTCGAGCATGACGCGTCCGCCGTCATGGCGACCGGGGTGGTCCAGGAGAGCCAGGGCCTTGAGCACGGTGGTCTTGCCGCAGCCTGACTCACCCACGAGGGCGACTCGTTCAGCCTGTGAGACGGCCAGGTCCACGTCCCGCACGACCGTGCGCACCCGGCCCCCGGGCCCGGTGTAGGAGCGCGTCAGCCCCTGAGCAGCGAAGAGGGACTCCGTCACGTCCGCCCCACCCCGCCTCGCGGTTCCTCAGGCCTGTCTCCCTCCGGGCTCGGTGGCTGGCGCACGACGTCGCGCTCCTGCTGCCACGCTCGCACGAGCCTACGAGTCACTGGGTGGCAGGGAGCGGTCAGGAGCGTCGAGGTCGCGCCACGCTCGACCACCCGGCCGGCATCAAGGACGAGGACCTGGTCGCAGGCCTCGGCAACAGCGCAGTCGTGGGTGATGAGGACGAGTGCGGGGACGCAGCCGTGGGCCTGTGAGCGAAGGTGGTGCAGCAGGCGCACGAACCTCGCCCGCGCCACGGAGTCGAGGGAGCTGGTCGGCTCGTCCGCCACCAGAGCCATCGGGCTGGCCGCCAGGGCCAGGGCGAGGGCCGCACGCTGCCGCTGGCCACCAGACATCTGCCCTGGAAGGCGCGTCCACAGCTGCGGGTCAAGCCCTGTCTCCTGCAGCACCTGCTCGCTGCACTCGCGCGCACGACGACGACCCGCGCCTGCCGCTCGGGCAGCCCGGGTCACCTGGGCCGCGACCGGGAGCAGAGGATGGAGGGCCGTCGCCGGGTCCTGGCGCATGAGGCAGACACGGGCCCAGGGCTCTCTCCTGGTGGCGGGCTGGTCCAGCACCTGTCTCCCGTTGACGGTGAGCGACCCCGAGACCCTCAGGCCGGCGGGCAGCGTGCCCGCGATCGCCGCACCGGTCAGGGACTTCCCAGCGCCGGAGGCTCCGAGGAGGGCCAGGGAGCTACCCCGCGGCACACGGCACCCCACCCCCTCGACCAGGGGCTGAGGCCTGCCGTGGCGACGTGCCTGCGTCGTCACACACAGGTTGTTGAGAATGATTGTCACGCAGGGAGACTACATCTACATGATACTCATTATCAACATAAGGGGTGTCCCGTCTGCAGACGCGACCGGGGAAGCATGACCGAGGACTCAGTAGCGCGGCAGCCTGGACCTGTCACGCACCGCGCCGAGGTCCGCGCTGGTGGCGAGCATGGCGTAGGCACGCAGCGCCGTGGAGACCTGACGGGGACGTTCCACGTGCGGGGACCAGGCAGCGTCACCGCGCGCCTCCTCGGCCTCACGGCGACGAGCGATCTCTGCCTCGTCCACCATGAGCTCGATGCGACGCGCGGGGATGTCGATCTCGATGCGGTCGCCGTCGTGCACCAAGCCGATGAGGCCACCAGCCGCAGCCTCCGGGGAGACGTGGCCGATGGACAGGCCCGAGGTACCGCCGGAGAAGCGGCCGTCTGTCAGCAACGCGCACTCCTTACCCAGGTGCATCGACTTGATGTAGGTGGTCGGGTACAGCATCTCCTGCATCCCCGGGCCACCACGCGGCCCCTCGTGGTTGATGACCACGACGTCCCCGCTCTTGACCTTGCCACCCAGGATCCCCTCGACGGCGTCCTCCTGGGACTCAAAGACCACGGCCGGGCCGGAGAAGGTGAGGATCGAGGCGTCCACGCCGGCGGTCTTGACGATGCAGCCCTTCTGCGCGATGTTGCCGAACAGGACCGCCAGCCCGCCGTCGGCGGAGTAGGCGTGGTCGATGTCGCGGATGCAGCCGTTCTCACGGTCCGTGTCCGCGCTCTCCCAGCGCGAGGACTGGGAGAACATCCGGGTCGTGCGCACGCCGGCTGGTGCAGCGAGGTAGCGGGTACGGACCTGTGGGCTCACGTCCGAGCCCGGCAGGCCGTCGGCACCCGGACGGGCGATGTCATAGGCCGCCAGGGCGTCGGCGAGCGTGGAGCCGAGCACGTTGGAGGTGGAGGTGTCCAGCAGGCCGCCACGGTCGAGCTCCCCGAGGATGCCCATGACGCCGCCAGCACGGTGGACGTCCTCGACGTGGTAGAGCGCGGTCGAGGGAGCCACCTTGCACAGGTGAGGGACGCGACGCGACAGGCGGTCGATGTCCGCCATGGTGAAGTCAACCTCCGCCTCCTGGGCAGCCGCCAGCAGGTGAAGCACCGTGTTGGTGGAACCACCCATGGCGATGTCCAGGCTCATAGCGTTCTCGAAGGCCGCCTTGGTGGCGACCGAGCGCGGCAGGACGGAGACGTCGTCGTGCTCGTAGTAGGCACGGGTGATGGCCACGATCTGGCGTCCCGCCTCGGCGAAGAGCTCGCCGCGGTCGGAGTGGGTGGCCAGCAGGGAGCCGTTCATCGGCAGGGCCATGCCCAGGGCCTCGGTGAGGCAGTTCATCGAGTTCGCGGTGAACATGCCCGAGCACGAGCCGCAGGTGGGGCAGGCCAGGCGCTCAATGGCGTCAACCTCGGCGTCAGAGACCGTGGGGTCGGCGGAGTCCATCATCGCGTCAATGAGGTCAAGCTTGCGGGTCGTCCCGTCCGCTGCCGTCACCTTGCCCGACTCCATCGGGCCGCCGGAGACGAAGATCGTCGGGATGTTCAGGCGCAGGGAGGCCATGAGCATGCCGGGGGTGATCTTGTCGCAGTTGGAGATACACACCAGGGCGTCCGCGCAGTGAGCCTGGACCATGTACTCCACCGAGTCGGCGATGAGGTCACGGCTGGGCAGGGAGTAGAGCATGCCGTCATGCCCCATGGCGATTCCGTCATCGACGGCGATGGTGTTGAGCTCCTTGGCGATACCGCCGCTGGCCTCGATCTGCTCGGCCACGACCTTGCCGACGTCGCGCAGGCCCACGTGACCGGGGACGAACTCGGTGAAAGAGTTGGCAACCGCGATGATCGGCTTGCCGAAGTCCGAGTCCTTGACGCCGGTGGCGCGCCACAGGGCGCGGGCACCAGCCATGTTCCGTCCGGAGGTGGAAGTGGCGCTGCGATAGCGAGGCATGAGTGCTCCTGACAACGTGTGCTGAAAACTGGTCTCAGGGTAGTGCGATTCCAACGAGCGGGACGCGCGAGGGTCATCACGCGGACCATGGCAGACCTCACCCGTTGCCTTCGGCCTCCTTACGTCCTCTGCGCACGCTCAGCCCCCGAGCCCAAACGCGAAGGACCGCCCGCAACGTCAGCAAGGACGCCAGCGAGCCGGTCCACACGCGGGTGGGCCGACCATGACTGGCATGGTCGGCCCACCACATGGCGTTCAGCGCCTACGGCTCACATCACGCCGAGGATCTCCGTGACGAAGACGAGCGTGTCCCCGCCCTTGATGCCGGCCTGCGGCACGCCGCGCTCGCCGTAGCCCAGCTCAGAGGGGATGGACAGCAGGACGCGGGAGCCCACGCGCTGGCCGACCAGGCCGTCGTCCCACCCGCGGATGACCATGCCGACCCCGATCTGGAAGTCCAGCGGGGCGCCACGGTCGTAGGAGCTGTCAAAGACGTCACCGTTCCAGGTCTGGCCCAGGTAGTGGCAGACAATGTGGTCACCAGCCTCGACGACCTGGCCGTCACCGGCGTCGAGGACCTGGATCTGCAGGCCCTCGGGAGCCTCGTCGGAGGGGAAGGTAAGAACCGGCTTGGTGCCCTTGGCGCCGTCGACGGCGGGCATGTGCGTGTTGATCATGCCCACAGGCTACGGGAGGTCACGGCATGGAGGCGACAGGACCACGCGTGTGTCTGGAACCATGTTTTTATTGTGTTAGTGCGGAAAAGTCGATATCATCAGCTGTGGCTGCGATGCAGGTACCGACCACCAAGGCACCGTAGCGTGCAGACGGCGGCAGGACAGCACGCAACGGGCGCACACGCTCGCCAGCGGGCAAGTCGGCTCTCCCCGATCCCGTCCCTCCCCGCCCCGTCATCTCTGGCGGCGTGGATAGAGGTGCTGGCGGCGTGGGTAGAGGTGTTGGCGGCGTACATACACGCATTGAGGGCGTGCTTTCATACTGAGGGCGTGTCTGACGACGTCCTCAGACACGCCGCCACAGCCAAGACACGCCCCCACCATGTGCACGCACGCTCCCAGAGCCTCTATCCACGCCGCCAACACTTCTACCCACGCCGCCAGAACCTCCAGACACGCCGCCAACGTTCATACCCACGCCACTCGGGCCCTGGACCGGCAGCGCAGCGCCAACGGCCCAGGGCCCGAGCAGAGAGCCAGCGGGACGCGAGCAGCTCACTCGTCTCCGCGCAGGATCGCCAGGATCCGCAGGATCTCCACGTACAGCCACACGAGCGTGACCGTGAGGCCAAAGGCTCCCGCCCAGGCGTAGCGGGTAGGAAGCCCGCGCTCGACACCACGCTGGATGGACTCAAAGTCCATGGCCAGGCTGAAGGCGGCCATGACCACCGCGAGCGCACCGACCACCAGACCCAGCGGGATGCCGGCCACAGTCACCCCGCGCAGGCCCCAGGGGTCTGAGACCACACCGGTGACCATGAGCAGGAAGTTGACCAGGCTGAAGACGAGGTAGCCGCCCATGGCTAGCAGGAGGATGCGGGCAGCCTTGCCGCTGACGCGGAAACCGGCCACCTTGTAGGCCGCCAGCATGACGGCGAAGACCGCGAGCGTCCCGAGCACCGCCTGCAGCACGATGCCGGGGTAGGCCAGCTCCATGACACCGGAGAGGGCACCGAGCATCGCCCCCTCGCAGGCGGCGTAGGCCAGGATGAGGACGGGGCTGGGCTCGCGCCTGAAGCTGTTGACCAGGCCGAGCACGAGCGCACCAAGCGCACCAGCCATCATGACCATCATGCCGATTCCGGAAGATGCCGGGGTGGTCGCCAGGTTCCAGGTCAGGGCACCGACCACCACGATGACGCCGAACATCGCGGCGGTGCGCATGATGACGTCGTCATAGGTCATGCGGCCACGGTCCACGTTGAGGGCCGACGGCGCCGCGTACTGCTGCTCCAGACCAGCCACCTGCTCCGGGGTGAGCCGCCCGTACTGGGCAGCCTGCTGTCCGCTGGTAGCCGTCTGACCCGCGCGCCCGGGCTGGTACCCAGGCATCGTCGGGTAGCCGTTCGGAGTGCGCTCGGCGACGGCGGTGCCGCCCTCCTTGAAGGCAGGGCTGCGGTCGAAGTAGGGGTTGCTCATCTGGCAGTGTCCTCTCTCCTTGGGGACGGACGTCGTCGTGGCGCGGCGAGCAGTGCCACCACGTCTGTAGTCAACACGCTCATCATCACGAAGATTCCTGGGAGCGTCCTGAACCGCGGCTGACGCTCCTCCTTCAGGAGGACCCCTCCCCCACCTGGCGAGGAGGAGGGCCCTCCTCCAGGTTCGTCACCCGGGGCGATGGCTCGCACTCGCCCCGTTCCTAGGCTGAAGCCATACCGAGGGCACCGGGACACAGACAGTCATCACGGCGGTCTTCCCACCCTCCCTACGTACCTGCTCACCCACGAGGAACGATCGGACGATCATGATCGAAGCCACTGGCCTGACCAAGCGTTACGGGCACAAGACCGCCGTCGACAACATCTCCTTCACCGTCGAGCCGGGCACCGTCACGGGCTTCCTGGGCCCCAACGGTGCCGGCAAGTCCACCACGATGCGCATGATCATGGGGCTGGACAGGCCCACCGCCGGCACCGTCAAGGTCAACGGCCGCACCTACCGTGACCTGGCTGCGCCGCTGTGCGAGGTCGGCGCCCTGCTGGACGCCAAGGGCCTGCACGGCTCACGCTCGGCCCGCGCTCACCTGACCCAGCTGGCCGTGTCCAACGGCATTCCCACCACCCGCGTGGACGAGGTCCTGGAGCTCACAGGTCTCACCCCCGTGGCCAGGAAGCGCGTCAAGGGCTTCAGCCTCGGCATGGGCCAGCGCCTGGGCATCGCCGCCGCGCTGCTGGGCGACCCCCAGGTCCTCATCTTCGACGAGCCGGTCAACGGCCTGGACCCTGAGGGGGTCAAGTGGGTGCGCGAGACCTGCCGCAACCTCGCCGCCGACGGCCGCACGGTCTTCATCTCCTCCCACCTCATGAGCGAGATGGCCCTGACCGCCGACCACCTCATCGTCATCGGCCGCGGCAAGATCCTCACCCAGGGCCCGGTCCAGGAGGTCATCGCCTCGGCGGCCTCAGACACGGTCCGCATCGTCAGCCCCAGCGCCCAGGCCCTGGCCGAGGCCATGTCCGCCGCCGGTCTCGACGTGCGCTCGACCGGAGCCGACTGCCTCATGACGACGGCGCCCGCCGCCCGCGTCGGCGAGATCGCCGCCGCCCAGGGCATCGTCCTGCACGAGCTGCACACCCAGCACGCCTCGCTGGAGGAGGCCTACCTGGAGCTGACCGGCGGCGAGGTTGAGTACGCCGCCGGCCAGGGGGGACACGCTCCCGCGATGGCTCCGGCCGCTACCCACGCCTGAGCCAGGCCGCACCTCGTCCCGCCCACGAACTGATCTCGGAGAAGACACGACCATGACCACCTCGACCACCGCTGTTCCTGCCGCCCGCGGCACGCGCGCCACCCGCTCCCTACGTGTTGCCGGCCGTCAGACCTTCTGGCGCGCGATCCACGCCGAGCTCCTCAAGCTCACCACCCTGCGCTCGACCTGGGTCTCCAGCCTGCTCACCCTCCTCATCACCTCCGGCATCGGTGCCCTCATGGTCGTCATCGGCTCAGACCCTGACAAGGCTGGGGCGACCTCCTGGCAGTACATGATGACCGGCACGACCTTTGGTCAGATCGTCGTCGCCGTGATGGGCGCCCTCATCGTCACCGGGGAGTACTCCTCAGGCCAGATCCGCTCCACCCTGGCGGCGGTCCCGCGCCGCGCACGCGCCTTCTGGTCCAAGGCCGCGGTCATCGCCGTGTGGTCCTTCCTGCTGGGCGCGACCTCGATCCTGCTGGCATGGGCGATGTCCAGCCCCTTCGTCCAGGGCGAGCCGGTCTCCCTGGCCACCAAGGAGCTCCTCGGCTACGTGTGGGGCTCGGGTCTGGCTTACACCGGCATCGCGCTGATGTCGCTGGGACTCGGCTACCTGCTGCGCTCGACCGCCGGAGCGATCACCATCGTCACCACGCTGTTGTTCGTCATCAACATCCCGCTGAGCATCGCCGCAGCCTTCTGGTCCTGGGCAGGCAAGGCCATGGAGTACACCCTGTCCCAGGTCGCCACCGCCGTCGTCGACCCGTACTCCACCCAGGTCACCTGGAGCGGCACCATCACCCACACCACCGCGGTCCTGGTCTTCGTCGCCTGGTGCCTCATCCCTCTGCTGGCCGGCTGGCTGGCCTTCTCCAAGCGCGACGCCTGAGGGCCCGCACGCTGCCACCACCACGACCACCTTCTGACCACCGGCGGGTGGCGCGAAGGTGACGACCGCCCAGGTCAGCACCGGCAGCCGACGGCGTAGTGCCAGTCCCAGGCTGCAGGCCGCCCAGACTGCACAGGTCAGGGCGAACCAGCCGCTGTGGGAGGCCGCCA
>NZ_JARKVC010000027.1 GCF_029851875.1 Actinomyces sp. | reverse complement strand
CACCGCCCCCACCTGCGGGGCACGCCGTGATGTTGTCAAAGTACGCCGCCACGGGTTGGAAGCACGCCGCCTTCACTGGTCACGCGCGAGGACCGGTCAGGCCGCGGTCACGACCAGCAGGCCCAGGGCCATGACGACGCCGTAGACCAGCTCGTACAGGCCGGTGTCCCGCAGCGCCGGGATCAGGGCGCGTCCCTGTGCACCGTCGCGCACCGGAAGGCTCACGCGGTGGGACGCGAGCGCCAGCACCACCGCCACGACGATGAGCATGAGCGCACCCCCCAAGGCGTTGCCGTCCTGGTTCTCGCTCCAGCGCACCCAGGTCAGTGCCGCGATCCCCAGCAGGACGGGCAGGCGCACCATGAGGACGAAGGCTGAGCGGGCCCGAGCCTCCCCCAGACGCACCGCCAGGGTCCTCTTGCCGTGAGCAGGGTCGGTGCTGATGTCACGCAGGTTGTTGACCATGAGCAGCGAGCAGGCGATCAGACCGATGCCGCAGGCTGACAGCCACACCCACCCGGGCACCGTCCCACCCTGGACGTAGACAGTCCCGCCGGTAGCCACCAGCCCGAAGAAGATGAAGACGAAGACCTCACCCAGACCGGCGTAGCCGTAGGGGTGGGAGCCTCCGGTGTAGAACCAGGCCGCAGCCACTGCCGCGACGCCGACGGCGGCCAGCCACCACTGGCCGGACAGGGCCAGCAGGACCAGACCGAGCAGGCCGGCCAGGGCGAAGCAGCCGAAGGCGGCGTACTTGACCACGGCGGGACGTACCTGGCCGGAGGCGGTCAGACGCGGCGGGCCGGTGCGGTCGTCATCAGTGCCCCGCACGCCGTCGGAGTAGTCGTTGGCGAGGTTCGAGCCGATCTGGAGAGCCAGGGCCACGCCGCCGGCCAGGAGCGTGCGCGGCAGGGAGAAGGTCCCCAGCGCCCCCGCGGCTCCCGCCCCCAGGACCACCGGAGCCAGGGCCGCGGGGAGGGTACGCAGCCGCACCACCTCGGCCCAGCTCGTGGCACGTGGGCCGTCCGCCTCCGGTGCGCTGGGGCACGGGGTGGACGGGGGAACAGGACCATCGTGAGCAGACACGCTTCTCCTTCAGGGTGGGACCCCACGAGCCTACCGCGAGCCCACCAACCGGCTCGGGAGCGACCTGGAGCGGGACACCCCGCCAGGCGCCACGGCCTGCCCCACCAGCTACCCCGCCAGGCGCTCGCGGGCGAGGGCGGCCACCGTCCGCCGGTCCACCTTGCCCGAGCCCCGCTCTGGAAGCCGGTCGACCACCAGGACGTGCTTCGGTGCGTGGGCGCCGTCGAGCCGGGCACGCGCAGCCACCCGCAGCCCCTCAGCCTCGAGGACCTGGCCGGGCCTCGCCACGACCACGGCGACCACGGCAGCGCCCCACCGGGCATCAGGGACAGCCACGACGCAGCACTGTGCGACCCCTGCCAGGCTCGCCACCACCTCCTCCACCACCCGCGGCTCCACCTTGACGCCGCCGGTGACGATGACGTCGTCCACGCGTCCCAGCACCGTCAGGACGCCGTCGTCGAGCATGCCCCGGTCCGAGGTGAGCAGCTCAGCCGCGCCGTCCGGGCCCCGGCGAAGAAGGGAGGAGCCCTCCCAGCAGGCCTCGGCCAGGACCGGGCCGGCCAGGACCACCCGCCCGACGCCGTCGGCGTCAGGATCCTGGAGGCGCACGCTCACCCCCTCCAGCGGCCGGCCGTCATAGACGCAGCCGCCACCGGTCTCACTCATGCCGTAGGTGCGCACCACCCTCACCCCTGCGGTGAGCGCGCGCTGATGCAGGGCCGGGTTCGTGGCTGCTCCTCCTACGAGGACCGCGGTCGCGCGGGTCAGGGCGGCCACAGCCCGCGGGTCCTCCAGGCAGCGCAGCAGCTGGGTGGGGACCAGTGAGGTGTAGACCGGCGCCTGCCCGCCGAGACTGAGAGCCTTCTCCAGCCCCTCAGCCAGCGCCTGGGCACTGAAGCCCGCGTGAGTGTCGACGACGACGGGCAGGCACCCGGCCAGGGCAGAGCGCACGAGCACCTGCAGTCCGGCCACATGATGAGCAGGCAGGGCCAGCACCCAGCGGCCTGGGCCCTCCAGGCGCGCGTAGGTCGCCCGCGCCGAGGCGGTCAGGGCGGCGGCGCTCATGGCCACGAGGCTTCCTGTGCCGCAGGAGGAGCCGGAGGTTCGCAGGATGAAGTCGGCGCCCGGCGGCACACCCTGCGCCAGGACGCGTTCCAGGCGTCCGCGCAGTGCGGCCAGGTCCTCTCCCGGGGCCACGGGGACGAGGAGGGAGGAGGGCGCGCTCGTCCGAGGCCGCGAGGCTGCCCGCAGGCCGTGTCCCTCGGCGTCGTCAGAGGTACACCGAGTATCCGCGCTGCCGGGCACCGTGGCCAGGAGCGAGGAGATCACTTGGAAGAGCTCGGTCACCTGCGCCGGCGAGGTCCCACCTGGGACCATCTGGATCCGGGTACCACCGGGGAGCGCGCTGTCGCGAGTTCGTAGGGAGCCGGAGGGCTCGGGACCGGGGCCTCCCGGGCAGGTGGGGTGCATGGGGTCAGACACGGCACCAGGGTGGCACATCCGGCTGCTCGCGCACTGTGCCCGTCGCTCCTGGCTACCCGCTGTGGTCCGGCGCGGTCCGTCACGGCATGACAGGACCTGACAACCAGCCCGGGAGCTGACCGGCAGCCGATCTGGCCAGGCGGTCAGCCGCTGGCAGGCCGCCTTCCACTAGGGTGGGTGCCCATGAAGGCGCTTCTTCCGGTCCTCGCGCTGGCACTGACCCTGTACGCGCTCATCGACTGCGCGCGCACGCCTGACGAGGACATGCCTGCCCGGATGCCCAAGATGCTGTGGATCATCCTCATCGTCATGATGGCCGTGGTTGGGCCGGTGGCCTGGATCATCGTCAGTCGGGTCAAGGCGGCCGAGGAGCGAGGCGGCTACGTCGAGCCCACCGTCTGGTCCTCCAAGGAAGGCACCTCCTTCCGACGCCCCCAGCGCCCACGTCCTGCCGCTCCGGATGACGACCCGGAGTTCCTACGCCGCCTGGACGAGGACCTGCGCCGTCAGCGACACGACTCTGCTTCCGGCTCACGCGGCACGACGACGCAGGCCGACCAGGGCCGCCCCCAGGATCAACGGGACCAGCAGGACCAGTCTGGCGGCCAGGGCAGCCAGCGCGGCCAGGGCGAGGACCCGCAGGACCCGGAGCGCTAGGAGTCCCGTGAGGCGCTGAGGGCGTTGGGCTGGGGCCACGAGGACTGACCTCCCTCGCCCACCTGCGTCGGCGCCCCACAGCGCCCGTCGCCGCCCCTTTCTCACCTCCGCATCACCTTCACGCCACTCGCCACCCCGCAGCACGGACCCGCCATGGTCGGTCCGCCTCAAGCAGTCAGCCCCCTAGCCGTCAGGGACGCAGGGCAGGTGGTGTGTAACGAGGCCAGGTGCTGGTGTCGACGTCGTAGCCGTGGGCGGCCGCGTGCAGGAACCAGTCGCCAGGCAGCCAGGTGCGTCCGATCACCTGGGGGTGGTCAGGCATGTAGCGCGCCGCCCACAGGATGAGGACGAGCTCAGCCCACTGCGCCCGCAGCTTCCACCGAGCCGATCCGGAGGCGTTGGCTGCCGCCATGACGATCTCCCCGGTGGCGGTGAGCTGCACCTCCTGGACGTCGCGGTAGGCGATCGGCATGATCCCCTCCCCCGTGCCCAGGTAGATGCCGTGGGTCGAGACCGTCAGGCGCGCGTCAGCCAGGTGCCGCCAGCGCTCAACGGCGTCCGCCTGCGCCGCCTTCTTACGCCGGGAATTGAGATAGGCCTGGCCGCCGAAGAAGGCCGCCGTCAGCGCCAGGCCAACGGGGCCACCGGCCAGGAAGAAGCCTCGCGAGGGGTTGTAGGTGGCGTCCCCCCGACGCCACATGAGCATCTCGGCGTCGCAGGTCGCCAGCATGACCTCCTCGCCAGCAAAGGCACAGCGCACCGGGTCGACGACGGGCGAGACCGGGTTGGGACGGCGGCCGGCGCACAGGGCTGTGAGCACGCCCGCGGTGTTCCACCACACGAAGTCCTGCCCCGTCCAGGGGCGGCGGGCAGCGGGCCGAGGCCTGTCCGCCGGTCCTGAGGCTGAGGAGCGCTGCAGACCGGAGGCGGCGGCCGGGACGATCTCGCTACCAGGCTCCTGCGGCACCAGCCCCTGGGTCACGCCCGGGCCTCCTGGCCGATCTTCGCGACCGCCGCCGAGGAGCCGGGAACCATGTCCTCGGCCCGCCGCAGCAGGTCACCGGCAGGTTCCCAGTAGGACAGTCCCACCAGGGTCGCGCCATCGAAGGTCAGGGAGGTCAGCGAGGCCAGGGAGCACTGGCGCTTCCTGGGGTCGTGGAGCAGCAGCCGTCCCTCCAGCCACAGGCGCGTGGCCCATATCGGCAGCTGGTGGGAGACCAGCAGGGCCTCGTGGCCCTCGAATCGTGTGCGCGCCTGACGCACGGCGGCCGCCATACGGGCCACGAGCTCGGTGTAGGGCTCTCCCCACGACGGACGCGCAGGGTTGAGGTAGTAGCGCCAGTGCTCGGGATGGGCCAGGACCCACCGGTTGCGGTTGACGGCCACGCCCTCAAAGTGGTTGTCCGCCTCGATGAGGCGCTCGTCAGTGTCCGCCTGGAGCCCGAAGGCGGCAGCGGTGGGGGCCCCGGTCTCCACCGCGCGCTCCAGCGGGGAGGTCACCACACCAGCGATGTCATGGCCGGCGGCAGACAGCACGTCGGCCACCTGGGCCGCCATCTCCCGGCCGAGGTCTGACAGGTGGTAGCCCGGCATGCGCCCGTACAGGACGCCTTCGGGGTTGTGGACCTCGCCGTGCCGCATGAGGTGGATCGTGGTGCGCGCCATGACGCGATTCTCGCACGACCAGATCTCAGGAAAGGCTCCGCAGACAGGACCTGAGTCCCCTATCCTGTGATCCATGACAACTCGCAGCGCTTGGGGCCTCGGCCTGGCTACCGTGACCGACGACGGACACACCCTTGACGTGTGGTACCCGAAGCCGATCCTGGGAGGCGAGCCCGAGGACGGCGACGCCGACCTCCTGGCTCGCCTGACCGCGATGGAGACCCGCGACCAGGCCCGCGGCGTCCACACCACCGTCGTGCGCACCTGGGCGGACCTGGACGACGCTCCCCAGACGGTCGCCGGCGCCTACCTGCGCCTGCACGTCCTGTCTCACCGTCTGGCCCGCCCCAACACCGTCAACCTCGACGGCATCTTCTCCCGCCTGCCCTCGGTGGTGTGGACCTCGGCCGGCCCGTGCTCGGCCGAGGACTTCGAGACCACCCGGATGCGCCTGCGCGCCCAGCTCGGCCACCCCGTGCAGGTCAACTCCGTAGACAAGTTCCCCCGGATGACCGACTACGTCCTGCCCTCGGGCGTGCGCATCGGTGACGCAGCCAAGGTCCGCCTGGGCGCGTACCTGTCCGAGGGCACCACGGTGATGCACGCCGGCTTCGTCAACTACAACGCCGGGACGCTGGGGCGCTCCATGGTCGAGGGACGAGTCTCCCAGGGCGTGGTCATCGGTGACGGCTCGGACGTGGGTGGAGGCGCCTCCACCATGGGCATGCTCTCCGGCGGTGGGCGCCAGCGCGTGGCCCTGGGCGAGCGCTGCCTGCTGGGGGCCAACTCCGGCCTCGGCATCCCGTTGGGCGACGACTGCGTGGTCGAGGCGGGCCTGTACCTGACGGCCGGCACCAAGGTCTCCCTGCTGCCCTCGGGCGGCGTGGTCCCTGGCGCTCACGGTCTGTTCAAGGAGCCGCGAGTCATCTCCGCCCGCGAGCTGGCCGGGGCCTCCAACGTGCTCTTCCGCCGCAACTCCCAGTCCGGCGCCGTCGAGGCGCTGGCGCGCGGCGGCAAGAGCATCGAGCTCAACCCGGAGCTGCACTCACACCAGTAGGAGCACGGCAGGAGCGAAGCCTCAGCACCCGCCTCACCCTCGATGAGCTGAGCCAGGCGGCACGAGCCCTGTCCACACTCGCCCAGGATCCTGCCCCGCCGGGGACCACACACGTCCTGCTGGAGCATCAGGGCCTGCGAGTGTCAGTCCGGACCTGTGAGGCAGACCAGAGCCCTCTGCCCCTGGAGCGGGACGAGACAGTATTCCGTATCAGCGTGGACACCCTCCTGCCCTACCCGACCCCGCTGTGGCACGTGTGGTCCCGCCTGCCCGAGCTCGCGCGCTCAGCGGCCTCCCCCGTCATGCCTGCCAGCGACCGCCCTACCTCACACCCGCGCGACGCGGTCCAGGCTGGGCACGCCCTCGCGGAAGGCCGGGTACTCCTTGGCCTCGCGCTCGCGGCGGTGCATGGCCACGTAGTGGCGCTCCACCTCACCGGTGTAGACCTGGCGCGGGCGGCCGATGCGCTTGGCCGGGTCGGAGATCATCTCGCGGTACTGGGCGATCCAGCCCGGCAGGCGCCCCAGCGCGAACAGCGGGGTGAACATCTTGGTCGGGAAGCCCATGGCCTGGTAGATGAGCCCGGTGTAGAAGTCGACGTTGGGGTAGAGCCTGCGCGAGACGAAGTAGTCGTCGTGGAGCGCGACCTCCTCCAGCTCCATGGCGATCTCCAGCTTGCGGTCCCCCTCGCCCGAGCCCAGGCGGGACAGGACGTCGTGGGCGGCCTCCTTGACCAGGGCGGCACGCGGGTCGTAGTTCTTGTAGACGCGGTGGCCGAATCCCATGAGGCGCACCCCGTCCTCCTTGTCCTTGACCTTGCGCACGAACTCGGCTGTGCTCATCCCCTCGCGCTGGATCATGTCCAGCATGCGCAGCACGGCCTCGTTGGCCCCACCGTGCAGCGGCCCGGACAGGGCGCCGATGCCAGCGGCCACGGAGGCGTACATGTTGGCGTCGGCCGAGCCCACCAGGCGCACGGTCGAGGTGGAGCAGTTCTGCTCGTGGTCAGCGTGGAGGATGAGCAGCATGTCCAGGGCCCGCACCACGGCCGGGTCGATCTCGTAGCTCTGGTAGGGCATGCCGAAGGTCATGTGGAGGAAGTCGTCGACGTAGCCGCGCTTGGGGTCGGGGTAGAGCAGCGGCAGGCCGATGGCACGCCGGGCGATGTAGGAGACCATCGTCGGCATCTTGCTCAGCAGCAGGACCGTGGCGAGCTCACGCTCGTAGGGGTCGTGCGGGTTGAGCGTGTCCTCGTAGTAGGTAGCCAGGCCCGAGATCCCGGCCTGCAGGATGGCCATGGGGTGGCCGGAGGAGGGGAAGGAGGTGAAGAAGGAGCGGAAGTCCTCGTGCAGGAGCCGGTGGCGCGAGATCCGTCGCTCAAAGCGCTCGTAGGTCTGGGCGTCGGGCAGCTCGCCGTTGATGAGGAGGTAGGCCACCTCCAGGAAGGTGGAGGACTTGGCCAGCTCGTCGATCGGGTAGCCGCGGTAGCGCAGGACGCCCGCGCCGCCGTCGATGTAGGTGATGTCCGAGGTGCACGAGGCGGTGTTGGTGAAGCCCGGGTCCAGGGTCACCAGGCCGGTGGCGCCCAGGAGCCTGCCGACGGCCAGGCCGTCCGAGCCCTCGGTGGCGTGGACGCGGGGCAGCTCCAGGCTCGTGTCCTCGACGGTGAGGACGCCCGGCCCGTCAGCCTCGGACAGGTCGACGGCGGAGCCGGTGGTGGGGGCGTTCTGCTCAGTCATGATGACTCCTTGCGGATGGAGGCGAAGACCCGTGCAGCTCGCACTGCCTCACGGCACCTGTTGGGGCCTAGGTCCTGTTCCGTAGGCCACTTTAGTGGCTTCGGGGCGACGGCGGGGCGCGAGTCCGTTTTCTCCCGCCCTCTGAGCCGTCGTACGGAGGAGAAGAGGGGCTAGCGGAACAGGTGCGTGGTCCGCAGACGCTGGCAGGCAGCCGCCACCCGCTCATCGGTGTCCGTCAGGCTCACCCGCACGCGCCCGGCTCCCGCCTCGCCGTAGAAGTCACCTGGTGCGACGACGATGCCCAGCTCCGCGAAGGCCCCCACCAGGTCGAAGGCGCTCATGGAGGCAGGCCCCGCGAGCCACAGGTAGAGCCCGGCCACCGAGGCAGGGTCGTTGACGAGGCCCGCAGCGGTGGCCGCCTCCACCAGGGCCTCACGCCGAGCCCGATAGGTCTCACGCTGTGCCTCGACGTGCGCATCGTCAGCCAGCACCGCCGTCATCGCCGCCTGCACCGGCGCGGGCACCAGCAGCCCGGAGTGCTTGCGCATCTGGGTGACTGCTCCCACCAGCACCGGGTCACCAGCGAGGAAGGCCGCGCGGTACCCAGCCAGGTTGGACTGCTTGGAGGTGGAGTAGAGGGTCAGCAACCCACGCAGGTCAGGGCTGCCGCCCCGCCGCAGCCCCGTCACCCGCGCGTCCAGCAGGCTCGGAACCCCTGCCGAGGCCCAGGGCTCGGCCCAGGCCAGCTCGGCGTAGCACTCGTCCGAGGCGACGACGGCGCCACGCTCACGCGCCCAGGCCACGATCCTCGCCAGCTGCTCAGCCGGCAGGACGTGCCCGTCCGGGTTGCCGGGGCTGTTGAGCCACACGAGCGCCACGCGCCCGCCCTGGTCGTCCTCCGGGAGCTGCCAGGTGGAGGGGTCGGCGTCAGTGTCCACCGGGACCGGGGTGGCACCGGCCAGACGGGCACCGACGTCGTAGGTCGGGTAGGCCACGCGGGGATGGAGCACGAGGTCACCGGGGCGCACGCCCAGCTGCAACGGCAGGAGGGCCACGCTCTCCTTGGAGCCGATGGTCGGGATCACCGCGTCACGGGTGAGTCCGGCCACCCCTCGACGCCTGTGCATCCAGGCGATGACGGCCTCACGCACCTGCGGGGTACCGCTCGCCGTCGGGTAGCCCGGGGCGTCAGCGGCCGCGGCCAGCGCCTGACGCGCCAGCTGAGGGGTAGGGTCCACCGGTGTGCCGACGGCGAGGTCGACGACGCCGTCCGGGTGCTCGGCAGCACGGGCCCGGTAGGGCGCCAGGCAGTCCCAGGGGAAGTCTGGCAGGTCGAGCGAGCGAGGCAGGAGCCGGGGAGCGTCAGGCGAGTGGACCTCAGTCATGTCGTGATCCTGCCACAGGGCGAGGCAGGGGGAACCTGCTGCCCGCAGCGCAAGAAGCCATGCGGCCACCTGGCGACCAGCCCGCGTGGATGAGCCCGCGGCCCCAGGCTGAGGTCGGCCGGGTCAGGCCAGGCCGTGCTCGGCCCTGTACTCCTCGTTCTGAGGAGGCAGCGCCGCGATCATCGGGTCGTCGTAGGGCAGGGCTCCGGTCTTCTGGGCACCGCCGGGCGAGCCCAGGTCCTTGAGGGAGAAGAAGTCGATGTTGGCACGGGTGTAGTCGCTCCACTCCTCGGGGACGTCGTCCTCGTAGAAGATCGCCTCGGTGGGGCACACCGGCTCGCAGGCTCCGCAGTCCACGCACTCGTCGGCGTTGATGTAGAGGCTGCGCTCCCCCTCGTAGATGCAGTCGACGGGGCACTCGTCGACGCAGGCGCGGTCCTTGACGTCAACGCATGGCTGGGCGATCACGTAAGTCATCAGGCAGTGTCCTTCGTGTCCTTCTCAGGTGGAGCGCCAGGGCGGCGCACGTGTCTGGTGCCAGTATCAACCTCCGGGCGCCCGTCCCCAAGAAAGCGGCGTCCTGACGGCGAGGCTACGGCAGCCGCGCCAGCGACCGACCCGGTATTTCGCAAGTCGTGTCTCGCTGATCTGCCGAGGGGTGCCTGGCAGACCCGTCGGAGGTCACTCGCCGCCGCCGTCCTCACCGGCAGCCGCGGCCGGCTGAGCAGGCTCGGGCGAGGAGCAGACGAGCGCGTTGTCCGCCTGGTAGGAGGTGACCAGGACGTCGTCGGCAGGCGAGGCGCCCTCGGGCGCGCGGCGCGAGCGCGTGACGGTGATGTCGAAGCCGGCCTGCCCGCCGCCGTAGGGCACGCAGTCGGCGGCGGTGGAGCGGACCACCTGCACCGGCCGGATGCTGGTCCTGTCCGAGGAGGTGATGGACACCGTGTAGTACGGGGTCGACCACAGGCGCACGTGGACCTGTCCGTCCGCGGCCCAGGCCTGGACCAGGGCCGCGTAAGGGGTGGAGTTCCTCCACCTCAGGTCCAGGTGCCCGGTCCACAGCGTCGCCTCCCGGCCCGCCGGGTAGCGGGTGAACCACACCGAGTGCGGGTGGTGCTCGACGTCGTCCATGCCGGCCTCGAAAGCGGCGTTGAAGGTCGTCGTCGTCACCTGGGACAGGCCTCCGCCCATGGCGTTGGAGTGGAGGCCGCCCGACAGGACGCCGGAGGAGGTGAAGCCGTGCTCGGCGTCGATGGGACCGAGCGCCTGTGCCAGGGAGAAGGTCTCACCGGGGCGCACGAGCGTGCCGTTGATCTTCGCGGTCCCGGTCACGAGGTTCTGGGTGCGCACCGGGTCGTAGTAGTAGGCCGTGGCGTACTCACCGACCACCTGGGAGACTCCCAGCTCCGCCTCGGGCTCGGCGTGCGCGGCAGCCACCTCGCTCAGTGGCAGGCTCACCGTGCGCGCGGCCGTGTCCTTGCCTGTGGTCCCCGCCTTGAGCAGTGAGTCGGCCAGCGCCTGGGAGTCGACCGCGGTGCCCGGCGTGGCAGCGACGAAGGTCGGCGTCCCGGCCGGCGACCCCTCGATGGTGAAGGAGGAGTCCTGGGCCGGCACCTCGATGCCGCTACCCATCGCGGCGACGACGGCGTCATGGACCTTCTCAGGCTCCAGGAAGGCTGTGATCTCGCCCTGCGCGCTCGTGATCGTGGTGAGCGTGACGACCTGGGTGGGCGTGAGGGTCAGCTGCCCTGAGGCAGCCGGCTGCGCCGCGGTCCCCTCCGCCGTGACGGTGAGGTCACCTGAGAGCAGCGGCGTGAGGACGTCGTCGATGAGGGCCTGGGCCTCAGCGTCCGTGACTGTGGGCTCGGTCTGCCCGCTGACCAGGGCGACGCTGTCCTGCCCCACCGGCCAGCCGTCGGACAGCCGGGCCACTGAGGCCTCGACGTCCAGCCCGGCTCCGGCCTGGGCCGGGGTGAGCACCGGCGTCGTGCCGTCAAAGGAGACCGTCGCGTCCTTGGTCCCCGAGGACAAGGTGTCCAGATGCGCGTCCAGAGCCGTGCGTATGGCCGCTGGGTCCACAGGCGCCACCGCCGTGACCGCCTCGCCTCGCAGCCTGCCCACCAGCGTGACGGGGTTGAGGGTGAAGCCGGTCAGCCGGCGTACCGAGGCCGCCGCGTCCAGCCTCACGCCGGACTCGGCCGGGACGAGCTGGTCACTGACCTCGCCGGCCGTCACGGTAACGGGCTCTGCCAGCTGCGGCTCCAGGGCCCGGACGACGGCGTCACGGGCCTGCGCAGGACTCATGCCGCCGACGGCGACCCCTGAGACGCTGGAGGAGCCGAAGAGGTGCTGGGTGGTCGCCAGCGCCGTGCCTCCCCACAGCAGGAGGAGGGCGGCACCGGCCGCAGCCCCCAGAAGGATCCGCCGTCGGGGACGCCAGCGCCCGGACCGTGGGAGGCCAGGCTGTGGGCCGAGCGTCTCCGCTCCGGTCGGCCCCTCGCCCACGAGCGCGGCCTCAGCAGCTTCGGCCGCCTCCGCAGGGGTCGCGGCCTTCGTCGGGGTGTCCGCGCTGTCAGGAGCCGCCGTGGGCGGCTTGGCGTCGCTCATACAGGTTCTCCTGGGCGTGAGATCCGGCAGCCACCGGAGAAGGGGGAGGATCAGGCCTGGCCGCGACGGCGGCGCGCGGCGTCCTTGAAGCGCTCCTGGGAGTCCAGGATCACCTTACGGATGCGCACCGCCTCAGGCGTGACCTCAACGCACTCGTCCTCGGCGGCGAACTCCAGCGCCTCCTCGAGGGTGAGGTGACGCGGAGGCACGAGTCCCTCGAAGGAGTCAGCCGTGGAGGAGCGCATGTTGGTCTGCTGCTTCTCACGCACGACGTTGACGTCCATGTCCTCGTTGCGGGGGTTCTCACCCACAACCTGACCCTCGTAGGTCTCCTGGGTAGGGTCGACGAAGAAGGTGCCGCGGTCCTGCAGACGGATGAGGGCGTAGGCGGTCACGGCACCAGCGCGGTCAGAGACCAGGGAGCCGGTGGTGCGCGAGACGATCTGGCCGGCCCAGGGCTCGTAGCCCTCAGCGATGGAGGAGGCGATACCGGTGCCGCGGGTCTCGGTGAGGAACTGGGTGCGCAGACCGATGGTGCCGCGGGCCGGGATGAGGAACTCCATACGGATCCAGCCGGTGCCGTGGTTGGTCATGGTCTCCATACGCCCCTTGCGGGCCGCCATGAGCTGGGTGACCGCGCCCAGGTACTCCTCCGGGACGTCGATGGTCATGCGCTCGACCGGCTCGCACTTGACGCCGTCGATCGTCTTGGTGACGACCTTGGGCTTGCCCACCGTCAGCTCGAAGCCCTCGCGACGCATCTGCTCGACCAGGATGGCTAGTGCCAGCTCACCACGGCCCTGGACCTCCCAAGCGTCGGGACGGTCGGTCGGCAGGACGCGCAGGGAGACGTTACCGATGAGCTCGCGGTCCAGGCGGTCCTTGACCTGGCGGGCCGTGACCCTGGCACCCTTGGTACGTCCGGCCATGGGCGAGGTGTTGATCCCGATGGTCATGGAGATCGCCGGGTCGTCCACCTTGATCAGCGGCAGCGGGCGCGGGTCCTCGGGGTCCACGAGGGACTCACCGATGGTGATGTCCTCGATACCGGCGATGGCCACGATGTCCCCGGCGTGAGCCTCGGTGGCGGGCTTGCGCTCCAGGCCCTCGGTGACGAGCAGCTCGGAGACGTGGGCGGAGCGGATCGTGCCGTCATGCCGGGCCCAGCCCACGTTCTGCCCCTTGCGCAGGGTGCCGTTGTGGATACGCAGCAGGGCCAGACGGCCGAGGAAGGGTGAGGCGTCGAGGTTGGTCACGTGCGCCTGCAGAGGGGCGTCCTCGTCATAGGAGGGGCCGGGGATGCGGTTGATGATCGTGCGGAAGAGCGGCTCCAGGCTCTCGTTGGCCGGCAGGTCACCGTCAGCGGGCTGGACGGTGTCCGCGCGCCGGGCCTTGGCCGAGGCGTAGATGACCGGGACGTCGAGCACGGCGTCCAGGTCGATGTCCGGGTGCTCGTCAGCCAGGTCGGAGGCCAGCGCCAGCAGCAGGTCCGTGGTCTCGGAGACGACCTCGCTGATCCGCGAGTCAGGACGGTCGACCTTGTTGACCACGATGATGACGGGCAGGTTGGCGGCCAGCGCCTTGCGCAGGACAAAGCGGGTCTGGGGCAGCGGCCCCTCGGAGGCGTCCACGAGGAGGACGACGCCGTCGACCATGGACAGGCCGCGCTCGACCTCGCCGCCGAAGTCGGCGTGGCCGGGGGTGTCGATGACGTTGATGACGATGCCCTCGGGGACACCGGCCTCGGCCGCGGCGGGGCCCGCGTAGTGGACGGCGGTGTTCTTGGCGAGGATGGTGATGCCCTTCTCGCGCTCCAGCTCACCAGAGTCCATGACGCGCTCGCCGGTGTTCTCTGTGGTGGCACGGGCACCGAAGGCGCCGGCCTCCCACAGCATCGCGTCGACGAGGGTGGTCTTGCCGTGGTCGACGTGGGCGACGATGGCGACGTTGCGCAGGTCCTGGCGCACGGTCATAAGCGGGCTCTTCTTCCGTCCGGGAGGCGCGCCCACCAGGTAGAACGACGGCGGAAGGGTCCGTCGTCGCCGGGCGCACAGCAGGCCAAGGGTAGGAGAGGGGCGGCAGCGTGCGCCATGACGGGGATGACACGCGGGCTGTGCGTCCTCTCACGCCAAGGGCCCGCAGCGCCAGCTACAGGACACCGGTCACGATGAGTGCCAGGCAGACGGCGACAACCGCCAGAGGAGCCCGGTTCACCGCGCTGACCAGGCCCTCGCCAACCAGGGTCTCGTCGGCCGAGCCTGCAGGTGGGGAGACTCGCCCAGCGGCTCCGTGCCCTGCCTCGCCGTCGGTGCCGTCACTGACCTTGCGCCCCGCTGAACGTGCCAGCCGCTCCTGACGGCGTCGCTGGTGAGAGCGGAGCCGCTCGTGAACGGCTCGACGCTCCGCGTAGGCCTCGATCAGGTCACCGGCACCGTCGGCGTCCAGGCTCGTGCGGAAGACTCCCTCGCCAGGACTCAGGTACTCCTCGCGCACCCCTCGGTGAGTGAGGGCCTCGGCGACGGAGCTGCCGCCTGCCCCGCGGCCGGTACGCATCTCACGCTCACGCAGCTCCTGACGTCGCCGCCAGGAGGTCGCCAGGCCTCCTGCCCGCTGAGCGGCCGCAGCTGTGACGCTGCTTCCGTCGCGCAGCATGATGACCAAGGACCAGCGGGTCGAGCAGCGGACGACCTGCGTCCAGGCGATGTCGTGGGTCCTCCAGGCGTTGCGCACCCGCAGCCGCTCGTCGCTGAGCGTGATCGCCGGCGCCCACCACAGGGCCCAGACCGCCACGCCCGCCAGGCCGCCCCAGCCGAGCACCGGGACCAGGCCGGCCACGCCGTCGGAGCGCAGGACCACGACGAGGACGGCGGCTGCGCCCAGCGCGAGCATGAGGGCACCGACGCGACCGAGCAGGGAACGGATGATGACGGTAGGCACCTGCTCATCCTGCCCTGAGCGGGCCGAGGGCGCGACCTTCTCGCAGCCCCTCATGACGGCTGTGGCCCCGCACCGGTGGGTGCGGGGCCACAGCCAGGGACTCAGGGAGTCATGACTCAGGAGTCACGCCGGGCTCAGTCCTTCATGTAACCGACGTTCTCGGCACGGAAGGAGGCCAGGCCCTTGGCGCCGTAGTTCGCGAGCTTCTTCGGCACGGCGGTCAGCTCCATGCGCTCGTAGATCGGGAAGTTCATGACGTTCTCCCAGATGAGGGCGTCGCACTCGTTGGTGAGCCTGAAACGCTCCTCCTGGTCGGCGGTCGTGGCGACCTTCTGGATGTACTCGTCAATCTCAGGTACCGAGATACCGGAGTAGTTCTGGTTGGAGCCCGTGCCGTAGATCTGGCCGATGTTGGCCATCGGGTACTGGGTGCCCTGCCAGGTGAAGGCGGTGAGCTCGAAGTTGCCCTTGTTGATGTAGTCCTTGAAGTAGCCGTTGGTGTCCACGGAGTTCAGCGTGATCTCGATGCCGGCCTCCTTGGCCTGGGACTGCAGGAGGGTGGCCTCGTTCTCGGTGGTCGGCGTGCCGGCCGGCAGCGTGAAGGAGATGGTCAGGCGCTGGCCGTCCTTCTCACGGATACCGTCGCTGCCCTCGGTCCAGCCGGCGTCCTCCAGGAGCTTCTTAGCGGCCTCGACGTCGTAGCCCCAGTCGCCGGAGTTGTCCTGGTAGCCGTCCTGGTTGGGCATGAAGAAGCGGTTGCCCAGCAGCACCTTGGAGGTGTCCACCGGCAGGCCGACGAGATCGGACTCGGCGATGGCCTGACGGTTGCAGGCACGCAGCAGGGCCTGACGCACGGCCTTGTCAGCCAGGACGCCGGTGGAGCCGTTGAGGGTGAAGTGACGCCACTGCAGACCGTAGTTCTGACGGACCTCAGCGTCCTCGCGTCCGATGCACTGCTGGTAGACGTCGGCGGAGATGATGTAGTCGATGACGTCCAGGGAGCTGTTGGCGAAGGCGGTCGCCTCCGCAGCGGAGTCCAGGACTCGGAAGGTGACCTTCTCCAGCAGCGGCTTCTCGCCCCACCACTTGTCGTTGGGGACGAGTGTGACGACCTGCTGGGACTTGTCAAAGCTGTCGACCTTGAAGGGACCGGCGAAGTAGTCGTTGTTGAAGTTGTCCTCACCCGCCATCGCGTTGTTGAAGGCGTCAGCGGAGGACATGAGCTCCTTGGGCGACAGGCCGGAGACCACGTTGGTCCAGTCGGGGAAGACGGACTTGAAGGTGATCTTGGCGGTCAGGTTGTCGATGATCTCGACGCTCTCGACCTGGTCGTAGCCATCGGTCGAGGCCCACTTGTAGTCCTTGTCCAGACCGTGGCTGAGAGACTCCTTGATGTCCTCCGAGTCCCAGCTGCGGCCGTTGCCCCACACGGCCTTGTCGTTGAGGGCCACGGTGACGACGGTCTTGCCGTCCTCCTCGGTGCCCTCCATCTTGGTCAGGAAGTCTGGGTTGGCGGTCGGGGTGCCGTCGTCAGCCCAGTCCAGGAGGTAGGGGCTGACGAAGCTCATGATGTTGCGCAGGTCCACACCGTTGCCGTCGACGTGCGCCGAGTTCCAGTTCGCGATGGTCGCCGTCAGGGACAGCTTGAGGTCGCCACCCTCCTTCAGGGCGGAGCGCTCCTGAGTGTTCATGGCCTTGGCGGCCTCCTGAGCACCCTGAGAGGCGCCGTCGGAACCCGAGTCGCTGGACTTGGCGCAGGCGGCGAGAGCAGCCATGGCCGCGACGGAGGCGGTACCGCCAAGGAAGAGGCGACGGTTGATCATCATCATGGGATTCTCCGTTTCGAAAGACGGGTGGGAGAGCGAGAGCGCGTGAGGCACACTCGCCGTCACTCCAAGGAAACCATACGAGTGTTTCCCGCCGAGCAACAGGCGTTTGCAGGATTGTCACCAGGCCGAAACATGGTGGACGCACGGCAGGAGCCTGTGTACAGGCCTCGAACGAGCGAGATCCTATGCAGTGCGCAGCATAGGATCTCACTCGTCTCTGATGGCGAGACCCGCCCGGGTACGGTGCCTCCCGCCGTCTGGACCCACCAGGGGCCCGCGAACGTCGTGCCCCTTAGAAGACCGCCGCCTGCTCCGGGTAGTAGCACGCGACCTCGTGGTCATCTCCCTGCAGGGTGAAGCCCGGCATCTCCCCCAGGCAGGCCAGGCGCTGGTCCTCGCTGAGCGCCGAGGCGAACTTCGGGCAGCGGGTACGGAAGCGGCAGCCGCTAGGCGGGTTGGCCGGGCTCGGCATGTCACCCTGAAGCAGGATCCTGGAGCGGGTGCGCTCCTTCGCGGGATCCGGGATCGGGATCGCCGAGAGCAGGGCCTGGGTGTAGGGGTGGGCCGGGGCGTCGAAGATCACGTCCACGTCCCCGATCTCCACGATCTTGCCCAGGTACATCACGGCCACGCGGTCGGCGATGTGGCGCACCACGGACAGGTCGTGGGCGACGAAGAGGTAGCTCAGCCCCATCGTGGCACGCAGCTCGTCCAGCAGGTTGATGACACCGGCCTGGATGGACACGTCCAGGGCCGAGACAGGCTCGTCCAGGACCAGGAGCCTGGGCTGGAGCGCGAGCGCGCGGGCGATACCGATGCGCTGACGCTGACCACCGGAGAAGTTGCGCGGGTAGCGGTTGGCGTGGCTGGGCTCCAGCCCCACCAGGCCCATGAGCTCCTCGACGCGCGGAGCGATGTCCTCCTTCTTCCACCCGTTGGCACGCAGGGGCTCGGCCAGGATGTCGAAGATCGGCAGACGCGGGTCGAGCGAGGCCATCGGGTCCTGGAAGACGATCTGGAGGTCCTGGCGCACCTCCTTGCGCTCGGCCCGACCCAGCTCACCGGTGTCCTTGCCCAGGACGACGATCCTGCCGGACTGGGGAGCCTGGAGGCTGAGGACCTCCATGAGCGTCGTCGTCTTGCCGCAGCCAGACTCACCCACGATCGCCAGGGTCTCGCCCTCGCGGACATCGAAGGAGACGCCGTCGACGGCGTGGACCGTGCCCACGCGCCTCTTGAAGACCGCGCCCTTCATGAGCGGGAACTCCTTGACCATGTCGGTCACCCGCAGCACCTCGGTGCGCTCGGCGTGCGGGAGGTTGAGGGAGTCAGGCGTCTTGAGGGAGGGCACCGGGTAGATGTCGGTGTAGTCGAGGTTCTTCTCCTCGATGTCCGGGAAGCGGCGGCAGGCCGAGTACTGTGGCCCGGTCGCCGTGTCGCCGGAGGCGTCCTGGAAACCCTCACGCACGAGCGTCAGCTCGGGCTCACCCTCACGGCACTGCGGGGCCGCCATGGGGCAGCGTGGGGCGAAGGGGCAGCCGGTCGGCAGGTCCAGCAGCGAGGGCGGGTTGCCTTCCAGGGTGGCCAGCGCCGAGTCCTTCTTGGCGTCCAGCCGTGGCAGGGAGCCCAGCAGCCCGATGGTGTAGGGCATGCGCGAGCGGTAGAAGATGTCGTCGACCTCGCCGGTCTCGACGATGCGGCCGGCGTACATGACCGAGACGCGGTCCGCCATGCCGGCCACGACGCCCAGGTCGTGGGTGATCATGATGACGCCGGCGCCGGTCTCCTTCTGGGCCGTGCGCAGGACGTCAAGGATCTGGGCCTGGATCGTCACGTCCAGGGCCGTGGTGGGCTCGTCGGCGATGATGAGGTCCGGGTTGTTCGCGATCGCGATCGCGATGACCGCACGCTGGCGCATACCGCCGGAGAACTCGTGGGGGTAGGCCTTGGCGCGCACGTCGGCGTTGGGGATGCCCACCAGGTCGAGCAGCTCGACGGCGCGGGCCTGGGCGTCGGCGTCAGACAGGCCCGGGTTGTGGACCTTGAGGGCCTCCACGATCTGGTTGCCGACCGTGTAGACCGGCGTGAGCGCGGACAACGGGTCCTGGAAGACCATCGAGACCTGCGTGCCGCGAATCCTGGACATGTAGGCGTCATCACGCCCCAGCAGCTCGGTGCCGTGCAGCCTGACCGAGCCGGAGACCTCCGCGGTCTCGTCCAGCAGCCCCATGACGGCGGTCGAGGTCACGGACTTGCCGGACCCGGACTCACCCACGAGCGCCAGCACCTCACCACGCGCGACAGAGAGGTTGACCCCGCGCACCGCGTTGACGCGACCGTCCTCGGACGGGAAGGAGACGTGGAGGTCGGCCACCTCCAGGAGCGGGGCCGGCGAGGCCGGGTCAGGAAGAGCGTCTGACTCGAAGACGGGGGCGTTCTTGCGGGAGCGGCTCATGCCTTGCCTCCGGACTTGGACGAGGGGTCGATGGCGTCGCGCAGGCCGTCGCCCATGAAGTTCACGCACACGAGCATGATGACCAGGACAGCGGCAGGCGCCAGGAAGATCCACGGATAGGTGGTCGCCGAGCGCTGTCCCTCGGCGATCAGGGTGCCCAGCGAGGTGTTGGGCGCCTGGACCCCGAAGCCGAAGTAGGACAGCGTCGTCTCGCTGATGACCGCGTAGGCCACGTTGACGGTGGCGTCGACGATGAGCAGCGAGGCGATGTTCGGGATGATGTGCCGCAGGATGATGCGTGAGCTGGGCACGTTCATGAAGCGCGCGGCGTTGACGTAGTCCAGGTCCTTGACGCTCAGCGTCAGGGAGCGCACCACGCGTGCCGTCAGCATCCAGCCGAAGCCGGCCAGCAGGATGATGAACAGGAGGATCGATCCCTTGGCGGCACCAGCGCGCTGGGACAGGATCGCGATGATGAGGAAGGAGGGCACCACCAGCAGCAGGTCGGTCAGCCACAGCGCGACCTTCTCCCACCAGCCACCGAAGTAGGCGGCCGAGGAGCCGATGAGCGCCGCGATCGAGGTCTGCAGCAGGGCCACGCACACGCCGATCATCATCGACTTGCGCGTGCCCTCCACCACCATGGCAAAGACGTCACGACCTCCCTGGGTGGTGCCGAACCAGTGCTCGGCGCTCGGGGGTGAGAGGAAGGCGGAGGTGTCGACGTCGGTGTAGGCCCACTTGCCGATGGAGTCGCCGAACAGGGCGAACAGCGCCACCAGGACGAATCCGACGGCACCGACCACAGCCGACTTGTTGCGCATGAAACGGCGCAGCGTGATCTGGCCACGGGTCAGACGCTTGGACTCAGCGGGATGGGTCTCGCGCAGGTCGCCGGCCTCAGCCTCGGTCACCGGCATGTCCGCAGGCTGGTCCATGGGCGAGTGCCCACCGACGGTGACCTGCTTTCCGATGGAGTCCATGCCGTTGTGGTTGCTTGCCATGTTCAGCTCACCCTCACTCGGGGGTCGACGACTGCGACGAAGACGTCCGACAGCAACGCACCGGTCAGGGTGCACAGGCCGGAGAAGGCGACGACCGCGACGGCTCCGTTGATGTCGTAGCCAGCGATGGAGTTGACCGAGTACTCACCCATACCGTGCCAGCCGTAGACACGCTCGGTGATCGCGGCTCCGGTGAACAGGCCCGCCAGCGCGAAGGCGAAGTAGGTGGCCATCGGGATCAGCGCGGTACGCAGCGCGTGACGGGTCACGGCCCTGCGCTTGACCAGGCCCTTGGCTCGGGCGGTGCGCACGTAGTCGGCACCCAGGGTGTCGAGCATGAGGTTGCGCTGGTAGCGCGAGTAGGAGGCCAGGCCGCCCAAGGACATCGACAAGGTGGGCAGCACCAGGTGCTGCAGACGTTCGGCGAAGCCGCTTCCCTCACCGGTGAACTCGAAGATCTGGTAGCCGGTGGAGCGGTTGATCTGCACCGCGAGCACCTGCAGGAGGATGGCGATGACCATCGCGGGGGTGGAGATGATGACCATGGAGAACAGCGAGACCGCGCGGTCTGAGAGCTTGTACTGGCGGGTCGCGGTCCACGCGCCCAGGGCCACGCCACCGGTCATACCGATCGCGGCGCCCAGGAAGACCAGGCGGACCGAGGCACCGATCTTGGTGGCGATCAGTCCGTTGACAGACTCACCCTTGGGCGTCACGCCCCAGTCCCAGGAGGTGACGATCGAGTGGAGCCAGGTGACGTACCTGTCCCAGACCGGGATCTCAGCGCTGATGTTGTACTCGATCAGGTTAGCGCGGATGGCGTCCCAGTTGAGGGTGGGGTCCTCGCGGTTCCAGTTGTTGATCGGGTCCAGTGACACCGAGGCCAGGATGTAGGCCAGAGAGGTCGCGAGGAACAGCAGGAGTGCGTAGTTCGCGATTCTGCGCGCAAGGTAGGGGAGCATGTGGTCTTCTCTTCCGGAGGACCGGGTGGGGCGTGCCACGTCTGGCGAGCCCCGCTCGGTTACGGACATCTCCGCTCCTGCACAGGTCCCACGATGTGAGATCTAACAGGTCGGACCGTCACACGATACCCGGAACTTGAAATCTGTTGTGCATGATTGAAGTGGCACAGGGCACTCACGCGGGCACGACGTCATCATGATCACAGTCCTCGCCCGTCTGTGGTGCCGCTCGTGCCACACCTGACTGCCGTACAGCGAGACAGGGGACAGCAAGACACCCTTCGCCTACGGGCGAGGAGCCGAGGCCTGCCAGGCCTGCCCCAGCAGCTCGTAGGAGCGTCGTCGTGCCGCCGCGTCATGGGCGTAGGTGACCACGAAGATCTCCTCCAGGCCCCAGCGGTCAGCCAGGTCACGCAGGCCTTCCACCACCTCCTCGGGCGTGCCGACGTAGGACAGCCCCATCGCCTGCTCGACCGCCGCCTCGCGGCCGCTGGCCAGCTCCTGCCAAGCCTGGTGGTCCGCGCTCGGCGGGTCCAGGGGCGCCGGGCGCCCTCCGATGATGCGGGCCGCGGCCGCCATCGCCGTGGTGAACAGGTCCTCAGCCTCGGCGCGGGTAGGAGCCACCATGACGTTGACCGATGCGCCGGCACGAGGTGCCGCCTGGGAGGTCGGGGTCCCGGCGTCGAAGACGGAGCGGTAGGTCACCACGGCCGGCTCAGCCTGGGCCGGAGCAAAGTGGGAGGCGACGGCGAAGGGCAGCCCCAGCGTGCCAGCCACACGCGCCCCGTTGACCGAGGAGCCAAGGATCCACGGCTCTACCTCGACCCCCTCGCCGGGGACCGCGCGCACACGCGCCGGGCGGGAGGCCTCGTCCGCGCTGTGCTGGTCGGGCGCCGTCGTCCCGGCAGCGGGCCGAGTCTGTGGGACAAAGTTGGCCAGCGACCCTGGTACCACCGCGACGTCCTGCGCCGGCCCCAGGTAGGACAGGGTCTCCAGCACCTCCTCGGCGAAGCTACGAGGATCGGCCGCACGACGACGCAGGGCGGTAGCAGTCAGCGGGTCTGTGCCCGGAGCCCGGCCAAGGCCCAGGGCGACCCGGCCGGGGTAGAGGGTCGACAGGGTCCCGATCTGCTCAGCCACGACGAGAGGGACGTGATTGGGCAGCATGACGCCTCCGGAACCCACCTTGATCCGCGTGGTCGAGGCCAGCACCTGCCCCATGAGGACAGTGGTGGCCGAGGCCAGGAAGGTGATGGAGCCGTGGTGCTCTGCCAGCCAGTACCGGTGGTAACCGTGGTCCTCAGCGGCACGAGCCAGGGCAATCATCTCCTGCAGGGCGTCGCGTCGGGTGCGGCCTGCGGAGACAGGGACGAGGTCCAGCACCGACAGCACGGGAGAAGACACTGTGTCAGGCATGGCGCCAGCCTAGGTGGGCTGAGGCGGTTTCGTCCTGTGACCACTCTCCTACGAATCACACACGGCACGCTCAGCGGGGACTACGAAGAGGACGTAGGCCCGACCATGGGACCTACGACCCCTTTCGCGTGCAGGTGAGGGGTGGCTCAGACGCCTCAGTGCTCGACAACAGCGCGAGTAGCAGGGTTCTTGTCACGGTGGCGGTAGTACAGCGCCAGCAGCGCACCAGACAGGTTGTGCCACACCGAGAACACCGCACCAGGCAGGGCGGTCTCCGGGGTGGAGGAGAAGTGGGCCGCAGCCAGGGTCGCGGCGAGCCCGGAGTTCTGCATCCCGACCTCGATCGAGGTAGTGCGCGCGGTGCGCTCCTTACCACCACCCAGACGCCCGGCGACGTAGCCCAGCAGGTAGCCGAGCAGGTTGTGGCACACCACGACTCCCAGGACGACCAGACCGGCCGAGGCGATCTTGGAGGCCGAGTGGGACACCACAGCCATGACCACGTAGCAGATACCGAGCACGGAGACCCACGGAAGCGCCGGCAGGATCCTGGCCACGAGGGAGCCGAAGAGGCTGCGCACGACCAGGCCGCCGACGACGGGAACGAGCACCATCCTGACGATGGACAGGGCCATCGCCGCGGCGTCGACGGGCATGTAGGCCCCGGCCAGCCACTGGGTGAGGACCGGGGTCATGACCGGGGCGATGAGCGTGGAGACCGAGGTCATTGTCACCGACAGCGCAACGTCGGCGCGTGAGAGGTAGGAGATGACGTTGGAGGAGGTCCCGCCCGGGGCGCAGCCCACGAGGATGACACCGACGGCCACCGCCTCAGGCAGGCGGAAGACCCAGGTCAGCGCCAGCGCCACGGCCGGCATGATGACGTACTGGGCGACGACGCCGACGAGCACCGGCAGGGGGCGCTTGGCCACGAGGGCGAAGTCCGGCAGCGTGAGCGTCAGGCCCATGCCGAACATGATGACACCGAGCGCGATGTTGGTGCCCTGCGCTAGCGGCTTGAAGGCGTCAGGTGCCAGCATGGCCACAGCGAAGGAGGCCAGGACCAGCAGTGGGAAGACGGTGACGGCGCGACGCGCCGAGCGGTCCTCGTTGCTGGCGCGGCCGCCCGGAGCGCCAGGAGCAGGCTGGGATGAGGTCACGGACTCGACTGGGGAGGTCATGCCTCCACCCTCACACGCGATTCCGGGATACGGACAGTGAATCTCAGGATCTGGCCAGTGGGGCGAGCCACTGTCAGCAGCGGCGGAGCGGAAGGCGGGGAAGCAGCCCGGCCACGACCGACTTGAGCACGTCCCCCAGCACGAAGGGCGCCACCCCCATCGAGACGACCGTGCCCCAGGCGGCACCAGTGGACACCTTGAGCCACGCCACGCCCGGCACGTAGACCAGCGCTGAGGCCACGAGCAGGAGGGCGATGCGCCGGCTGAGCGCGCCGGCCCGGTAGGAGGAGCCGACTCCCTGCTCCTCACCAAGGCCCACGCTCGCCGCCCTCCCGGCGACGACGACGGCCAGCGCGTAGCCCAGGACGTAGCCGAAGGAGGCGCTCACCCCGCTGCCCCAGCCGGCCAGCACCGGCGCACCGAGGCAGGCAGCCAGTGCGAAGAGAGCGACCGAGGCCAGCCCTCGACGCGCTCCGAGCAGGCCGCCGACCCCCATGACCGCCAGGGTGCCCAGCGTGACCGGGACCGGAGTGAAGGGCAGAGGCAGACGGACCTGTCCGATCAGGGCGATGGCCGCGGTCCCGGCCATGACCAGCCCCACCTCGACGAGGGCCGCGCGCACCCGACCGTGGGACCGCACCTGGTCGGGAGTCGCTGTCAGGGAGTGAGAGGAACGCTGGTTCGTCGTCATGACACAACCGTAAGGGAGCCGAGCTGCGAGAGCCCCGCAGGAAGAGACCGAGCAAGCCAACCCATCCTTGTGGGATCGCACAAGCCGCGCCCTCCGCGGCCGCTCCGTGCAACCGTCGCCGATGACCGCCTCCTAGGGCTCTTCCCTCACACTCGCTGGCCGATCCAGCGCATCAGGTCCGCCGTGACCTCCTCGCGGTTGACCTCGTTGAGCAGCTCATGACGCGCCCCGGGGTACAGGCGCAGGGTCACGTCCCGCACACCCGCACGCCGCAGGTTGGTAGCCACCTGGCGCACACCTCGCCCCATGCCACCGACAGGGTCCTGGTCACCTGAGATGACGAGGACCGGCAGGTCCTGGGGAGCCGCCGCGAAGGCCTGGGGCCGGTTGACCTCCATCGCGCCGCGCGTCAGGTCCCGGTAGAAGGCTGCGGTGCAGCGCTGGCCGCTGAACGGGTCAGCGATGTATCGGTCGACCTCCTCCTCGTCCCGACTCAGCCAGTCGTAGTCGGTCCTCACCGGGGCAAAGGGCTTGTTGTTCGCCGCAAAGGCCTGCTTCTCCAGCAGGCGGGAGGGGTGGCGCGGCCCAGCCAGGTGCGCCTCGGCACGCGCGAGCCGCGTCCCGATCGCACCCAGCAGCCCAGGACTGGCCATCGTGCCCATGACGATGAGGCCCGCGACCCTCGCCCGCTCACCTTCAGAGGCGACCCATCCGCGCACGAGCATCGAGCCCCAGGAGTGACCAAGGAGAATGACCGGCGCCTGGGGCCAGGCGGCGTCAACCGCCTCGCGCACCACGCTCAGGTCACTGAGAACGAGATCCCACCCCTCGACGTCGTGAGTATGCCCCCGCTCGTCAGGTGAGGCGATCGTGCCGCCGTGCCCACGGTGGTCGTCAGCGACCACGGCGTACCCAGCCTGCGTGGCCCGGGTCGCAAAGCGCTCGTAGCGGGCTGAGTGCTCGGCCATACCGTGAACCAGCTGGATCACCGCACGCGGCTGGTCCGTAGGACCGTGGGTCTCCCCCGCCTGGTGGGTCTGCGAGGTCAGCCGACCATATGAACACGGCCGTGCCGCTGTCTCCCTCGCCTGGTGGGTCTGCGAGGCGAAGGGGGCGACGTCGTCGGGCAGCCAGGCACGGACGAACAGCTGCTTGCCGTCACGCGCTGCCAGGTAGGTCGTCTCGGTCCTCATGGCCGCCTCCGTGCTTCTACGTCGATTCCACGCCACTGTTGCGACTGCCTGCTCAGCCACATGCTGCCACGGCCAACCCCGTCAGGCCCGCAGCACCACCCGCATTCGCAGCGACCACCGGAATACCCACCACTCTCATCGACCGTCTACGTTCCCAGCGACCACCTATGCCTCCACCGACCACCTACCTTCCCACCGACCGTCCAGGCCTCCACCGACCACCTATGCCTCCACCGACCGCTGTATTTGCGCGAATCCCGCGGTCTGAGGTGGTTTTGGTGGTCGTTCGAGCGTTGCGCGGTCGGCCGAGGCCCATATGGTCGCCTGTCAGGTGGTCGGTCGAGCTTCGCGTGGTCGCTCAAGGCCTATGTGGGCGACCGCCAGGTGGTCGGTCAAGCTCTGCGCAGTCGTTCGAGCGTTGCGTGGTCGTTCGAGACCCATGTGGTCGACCGCCAGGTCGTCACCGCAGCGTCCTTTCCCCTGGTCCGACGGCGTACGGTGGCTGTCGCGCCTGAGGTCGCCCGTTCCTGCCAGCAGAGCCCGCGCCCGGCCGCTTCCCCCTCTCCAGGAGCCGCCCCTCACACCTCACCACGCATCGCCCAGGGCATCAGCCGGTGGCCGCAGCTCCTTCGGGGCCGGAGCCCTGCTCGGCAACGGCAAGCAGTCCCTGAGCCTGGTCGCTACCTCCCCATCTCTCCCTGCGGGCCCGTGGCAGGTGGCACTGGCAAGCACCCGCAAGCTCCTCCCTGTTCCCGACGGCGCAGTCCTGGCCTGGTGCGGCAGTCCTCTCAACGCTTGCCTGCACCAGCTGACCCGTACCGCTACCCGCCGTGGCGCCGACGGCACGATCGAGTCCTTGGGCCAGCAGCTGCTCTCAGCCCGTGCGAGGCTCACGAGGATGTTGCCGTCCCAGATCAGCATCGACGCCGAGACCTCGGCACCCCTGTCACCGCAGGCCCAAGAGGGGCGTCAGGAGGTCTGCCGCCTGGCCGAGGCCCATGAGGACGCCATCGAGCGCGTCATGGCACCCCGAGCCGCGAGCACGTTGACGCGCCGAGCCCTCGCCAGCGCAGGCCCGCATGACGATCGGCGTCGCTGCAGCGCCAGGCTGCGCCACGTCTTGGCACAGCTCCTTCAGGCACGCCCCGGTTCCTTTCAGCTCCTGCCCTCCCCTAGCACTGGATGCGTGGCCTTGCGCGGGCAGACCGACGCCGTCGACCGGCTGCGCACCGCTTTGTCCGAGGCAGCGTTGTGGGGCCCGGTGACCTGGGACCGGCCGGAGGGCAGCCTCGCCCCTCGGCCCTGGCCCGCCGTCGTCACCCTGTCCACCGACCAGCCAGAACGCGCTGGGAAGCTCCTCGCCCTTGTCCGAACCTGCCTCTAGAGCCACCAGCCCTCGACGCGGTCCCCACCCCAGAGCGCCGTGGCGCGTACCGTGACGCCATGGCCCCCCACTCCTTCACCCTGGTCCCCGCCGCCTACGTCTATCTTCTTCGCCACGGCCAGGACGGCCAGCCCCAGGTCCTCCTCCAGCTGCGCCGCAATACCGGTTACATGGACGGCTACTGGGCCTGCGGGGTGGCCGGGCACGTCGAGGCCGGCGAGAGCGTGCTGTCCACGGCGGTGCGCGAGGCGGCGGAGGAGATCGGTGTCGAGGTCGACCCAGCCGAGCTGTGTCCGCTGAGCGCGATGCACCGTTCCAATGACGTCGCGGGAGCGGCGCTGGAGCAGCGGGTGGACTTCTTCTTCACCCTGCAGCGCTGGTCCGGTCAGCCGCAGGTACGTGAGGGCACGAAGAACGCCGGACTGTCCTGGTGGCCCCTGGACGCCCTTCCCGAGAAGGTCCCGCCCCACGAGCGGGCGGTCCTGGACCTCCTGGCCGCCAAGCTCGACGGCGGAGCATCGGTCCCGGCCGTGACGGTCTTCGGCTTCGACGGCGAGGAGATCGACCGCTACGTCACGGCCCGCGACCACGGGCCGGCGCAAGGCTGAGGACCTCTCCTCACCCCAGGAAGCCCAGGATCCGCGGCAGCTCCGCGCGTGCCTGGACCAGCCCGGCCTCGTAGGCCGAGACCACCCGGTCATAGCGCAGCTCGCCGTTGTCCACCGGCATGCGCGTGGGCTGATAGAGGTAGACCCGCCCCTCACGGCGTCCCTGCTCCAGCTCGTCCATGGTGCGGTTGTAGTTCGTCGGGCGCTCGATGATGGCCTCGGCCACCGCCGGGTAGCGGCGGAACAGGTGCCGAAGGGCGCCGGGCCTCCTTTCCTCGGGCTTGCGGTAGCCCGCCGGCCGGGTCGAGACCACGAGCATGCGCTCGTAGCCGTCGGCTGCGGCAGCGTCCGTGGCAAAGCCCCCGGTGGGCCCCAGGGCGCCGTCGAGGTAGGGCACGCCGTCGATGAAGACCGTCGGCATGAGCACCGGCATGGACGAGGAGGCCTGGCACCGGGTCGTCAGCGCCTCCAGCGTCGTCATGTCCTCGGCGCCCCAGTAGACCTCCTCCCCGGTGTCGCAGCGGAAGGAGCCGATGCGCACCTGGGAGGTCGAGGCGGCGAAGGCCGGCAGGTCGAAGGGGATCGACTCCTGCGGCCCGGCGGTGTGCTGGTAGATGTGCTCGGAGTTGAAGTAGCCCTGGCGCCTGGCGAAGCTGCCCCATCCGCCCGCCTGCGGGTCCGTGGTCAGACGCACGAAGGCCTCACGCGTGCGCCACAGGTCGCGGGAGACCATGTTGACGGTATTGGTCGACCCCGCCGAGATCCCACCCACCCAGGGGAAGGCGAGCCCCGCCTCCAGCATGACCTGGACCAGTGCCGCGGTGTAGACCCCGCGCATGCCGCCGCCCTCGAAGACCAGGGCCACGTCCTCAACCTGCCGGGTCACGGGCACAGGCTCGTGACCAGGCTGGCCGAAGGGAGCAGGGCGAGCAGAGGCGGAGCAGGGTTGTGGGCTCATCGCCCTCAGCGTATCGAGGTGCTCTGCCGGCGCCAGCGGCGCTCGCGTAGCGTGAACGGCATGAGTACACCGCTCCTGCTCACCCCCCTCACCCTGCGCCACCGGCAGGCTCGCAACCGCCTGGTCCTGGCGCCGATGTGTATGTACTGCGTGGAGACAGGCGACGGCGTCCCCACCGACTTCCACGTCCTGCACTACGGCACGCGTGCTGCCGGCGGATTCGGCACCGTCATCGTCGAGGCCACGGCGGTGACTGCTAACGGCCGCCTGTCCCCCGCAGACCTCGGCCTGTGGGAGGACGCCCAGGTCGCTGGCCACCGGCGTCTGACCGAGGCCGTCCACGCCGGCGGCGCGCTGGCCGGGGTCCAGCTCGGCCACGGCGGCCGTAAGGCCGGCACGCTCCCGTGGCGTCCGGGCGCAGACGGCGCCGCCACCGGTCGTGCCGCCACGCTGGAGGGGTGGGACCTCGTGGCACCCAGTACCGAGGCCTACCCCGGTCACGCCGTACCGCGTGAGATGAGCCTGGAGGAGATCCGTCAGACGATCGCCGACTTTGCCTCAGCCGCTCGTCGGGCCGTCGAGGCCGGATACGACCTTGTCGAGCTCCACGGCGCGCACGGCTACCTCATCCACCAGTTCCTCTCGCCCCTGTCCAACCACCGTACCGACGCCTACGGCGGCTCGCCTGAGGGACGCCGTCGGCTGGCCCTGGAGGCTGTGGCTGCGGTGCGCGAGGCGGTGGGGCGCGACACCGTGGTCGGCATCCGCCTGTCCGCCACGGACTGGGCCGAGGGCGGCCTGACCAGCGCGGACACGGCCGAGCTCGCGCGCCAGATCGTGGCCCAGGGCGCTGACGTCCTGCACATCTCGACCTCGGGCAACGTCCCGGCCCGCTTCCCGGTCGGTCCGGGGTACCAGGTGCGTTTTGCCGCCGAGGCCAAGCAGGCGGTGGCCGGAATGAGCACGCCGGGCGGCAGCGAGCCCGTCGTCATCGCCGTCGGGCTCATCGAGACCGGCCCACAGGCCGAGCAGGTGCTCATGACCGGTCAGGCCGACGCCGTCGCCGTGGGGCGCTACGCGCTGCGCGATCCCTACGCCCCGTTGCGCTGGGCCCACGAGCTCGGCGTCAACGAGTGGGACAAGGCCGGGTTCCCACTGCCCTACTGGCGTGGGGCCTGGCACTGATAACCACCTGAAGGCGCTGAGCCTCAGTACGAGGGCGGGGCAGAGGAGACATCCCTCTGCCCCGCCGTCTCGCTCACAGCGCCTGGCCGTCGACGTAGAACCAGCGCCCGGCACGCTTGCGGAAGGTCGAGCGCTCGCGCATCTGGCCCGCCACCACCCTGCCCCGCAGGTCTGAGGTGAGGAAGCGCGCGGTGAAGGTCACGCAGGCCTCCTCGCCGTCGGCTGCCTCAGACCCGCCACCGTGAACCTCCTCGACCTCCAGCCCGGTCCACTGCGTGCCCGGGTGGCAGTAGGGGCCCTCAGGCCGGGTGGTCGGCCACCAGGAACGGAAGAGATGGTCCTCGTCCCCCAGGGCGAAGGCGGTGTAGCGCGACCGCATCAACGCCTCAGCACTGGCTGCGGCCTCACCGTCGAGCAGGGCCTGGCAGCACTGTCCGAAGGTCCTCCCGCTCCCGCAGGGGCACGGATCGCTCGACCCGGCCCCAGCGCGCAGCACGGACGCTGGGCTCACGCCTGGTCCCCGGCCCAGTAGGCGCGGATCGCCTGAGCCATCCAGGGCCCGTCCTCAACGCCGCACATCTCACGCAGGGAGTGCATGGACAGCAGCGGCTGGCCGATGTCCACCGTCGTCACGCCCAGGCGTGCCGCTGTGATCGGGCCGATGGTCGTACCGCAGGCTACGGCGTTGTGGGACACGAAGCTCTGCGAGGGCACGCCGGCAGCGCGGCACGCTCGCTCCCACACGGCCACGCCGACGGCGTCGGTGGCGTAGCGCTGACCCGCGTTGATCTTGGTCAGCGGTCCGCGGTTGAGCAGGGGCTGGACCACCGGGTCGTGCAGCTGGGAGTACTCGGGGTGGACCGAGTGCCCGGCATCGGCGCTCACGCACACCGAGCGGGCCAGGAGCGCCTGGCGCGCGTCCCCCTCAAAGCCCATGGCGCCGGCCAGACGGCTCAGCACCTGCTCCAGGAAGGGGCCAGCGGCCCCTGAGCGGGACTCCGACCCCACCTCTTCGTGGTCATTGGCCACAAAGACGATCGCGTCGCGTGCTCCCGCAGCGTCCCAGGCGCTCCCGTCCCCGGCCGCCAACGCCTCCAGAGCCACCAGGCCCGCGCTGACCGAAGAGAGGTTGTCCAGGCGGGAGGAGGCGAGGAACTCGCCGTGACGCCCGAAGCGAGCCGGAGCCTCGGTAGGGAAGGTGAGGACGTCGTGGAAGGCGAGGTCGGCCGGGTCGATACCGGCGAGCTCGCACAGGTACTCCTCGACGGCGCCGCGCTCACCACGAGAGGCTGGGTCGTCGTGGCGCGTGGCCGAGCGGGCAGGGGCGAGGCCGCTGACGCTGGTCGGCGCGCCTGCGGCGTCGTCCAGGAGGGTCCACAGCGGCAGGAGGTTGGCCTGCGGGTTGAGGTGGAGGGAGTCGTTGACCCCGCGGTCCAGGTGGGGGGCGACCTGGGCCACACGAGCGACCGGCCCGGTGCGCACAAGGTGGACCTCGCCGTCACGGGTGACCAGGCGACCGGCCAGCCCCAGCTCACGATCGAGGAAGGAATTGAGGAGCGGGCCGCCGTAGACCTCGGCGTTGATGAGCTGGAAGCCGTGGCTGGTGGCGGCCCCGGTGGGCTTGAGCTTGAGAGCGGGAGAGTCCGTGTGGGCGCCCAGGATCCGCAGGCCGGTGTGCTGGCCGGGCGAGTCCGGCAGCATCCAGGCGATGACGGCGCCGTCGCGCAGGACGTAGCCACGCGTGGGGACCTCGTTCCAGGTGTGCTTCTCATCGACCTGGCTGAAGCCGACGGCCTGCAGGCGCGCGCCGGCAGTGGCGACGGCGTGGTAGGAGGTCGGCGAGGAGACGACGAGCTCCGCGAGCGAGGCCGCGTAGGCGTCGACGTCATACAGGGTCTGGCTGTAGGTGTGCGCTGACATGCCTTCAAGTGTGGCACCAGTGCGTGACAGGGCGGCGGTGCCGGGCCCAGGGCATGATCGGCTCATGAGCACTCCCACCGCTGCCGCCCCGCTCCCTCCTGCCGCCACCACCTCGGTCCGCGCCGTCCTGCTCGACGCCGACGGCGTCCTGCAGCTCATCGGCACCCCGTGGCACCAGGCGCTGGCTGACGCCGCGGGAGAGGAGTTCTGCGAGGCCCTCCTGCGCGAGGAGGTCTCGGCGCTGGAGGGCAGGGAGAGCCTCATGGAGCTTCTCACGCGCCTGGTCGAGCGCCTGCGGCTGCCCAGCGCGCCCAAGGAGCTGGCCGCTCTGTGGTGGCAGGCCACCCCTGACCCGACGGCCCGTGATCTCGTAGTGCAGCTGCGGCAGGCGGGGTACCTCACGGTGCTGGCCACCAACCAGCAGCGCGAGCGGATGGAGTGGATGCGCACCCACCTGCACTATGACGGGCTGTGCGACCTTGACGCCTACTCCTGCACCCTGGGGGTGGCCAAGCCGGACCCACGCTACTTCACCACCGTGCTGGAGCGAGCCGGGGTGGAGGCGCACGAGGCGCTGTTCGTCGATGACGACGCCGAGAACATCGCCGCCGCAGCAGCCCTGGGTATCCGCACCCTTCACCACCGCGCCGACGCCGGCGGGGCGGTGCTGCGGGCCGGGGTCGTCCAGGCGCTGCAGCGGGCTCAGTGCGCCACCCTTGAGGACTGAGGGAGTGAGGACTGAGACCGGCCTCCTCCCTCAGGAGGAGGCCACCTGGTACGAAGTCTCATCCCTGAGACCTTGTGGGAGTCCTGGCCAAGAAGACAGACTCGTCCCTGACAGACAGCACATTCCCCACAGGAGGCGTGGTGAAGCAGGAGAGCGCTCAGGTGACCGCGCCGTCCTCCTCACGGCAGCGTCTGGCTGAGCGCCTCAATGACCCCTCCCGCCGCGCCCCTCAGGTCTTCCTCCGCGTGATCAGCCGGATTCACCGCCTGCTGCCTGGCTTTGTGCGTCGACTCGTTCCGGTGACCTTCGTGGGGTACGCGCTCATCAACGGATCGGCCTTCCTCCTGGACGTCTCGATCCTGTGGACGGCTTACGAGCACCTGCACCTGTTCTACCCCCTGGCCGTCACGATCGGCTACGCCGTGGCCGGGGCCTACTCGCTGCTGCTCAACCGGTGGCTGAACTTCCAGGCGCACGGGCACCTCGCGGCCCAGGGGTCGCGCTACCTGGTGGGGCTGGCCAGCCAGTACGTCATCTTCATCCTCGGCCTGTCCAGCCTGCTGCACTGGCTGGGGGTCAACGCCGAGCTCGCTCGCTTTGTCTCAGCCTGCTGCGAGGGTGTCTACCTCTACGTCCTCATGCGCCTGTGGGTCTTCCGGGGCACGCCCGAGCCCGCGGAGGAGCAGGACGAGGCCCGTGTGAGGCAGGCGGCCACCGTCAAGGTCGTTGCCTGAGCAGCTGCCCTCATCTTCTCCAGGCGCCCGCTCCCCTGCCTCAGCGTTCCCGCGCTCACCACCAGGCGCGCGTGGTCTCCGTCGGCCCGTCAAGCTCGGTCAGGCCGGCGTCCACGACGCTGACGGGGCGGGAGGTACTCTCCCAGACCTGCCGCGCAGGAAAGTCAACGCGCACGCGGAACCCGTCCTGCGCCCACGCCTGACGCAGGCGAGCGGGCATGTCGTGGCTCTGCCAGGCCAGCTGGGCGGCGTGAGCGACCTGGGCGCACAGCTTGCCACTCGTCATCTCTTCCACAGGCGTGACCTCGATCCTCACGAGCGCGTCCCTGCTCCCGGAGGCGGAGCCCAGCGCGATGACGTCCTCGATCCGTGCCTGCGGGTCGCGCTGCAAGGCCGCAGTAACGGCGGCAGGCGCCGCAGGCAGCTCGTGGCCGTGCGGGAAGTGGGTGCCCTCGACCTGGGTCCTGGCCAGCGCCGTCGGCAGGGGACGCACCGGCGCCGGGACGAAGGCGCGCGCGCAGGCCTGCCCCCAGCCACGCGGCCCGTCCTGAGTGACGCTCAGGCCCGCAAGACCCTGGACCTCGTCCCAGCGCGCCCCGCGAGCGCGCCGTACCAGCTTGCGAATACGTCCCTCCCGCCAGTAGGTCACGGCCTCGTGCCACGGCCCGCCCTCCGCGGCCTCAGACGAGGCGAGGAGGGCGACGACGGCGCGGGCGACGGCCTCGGCGACGTCGACACGCCGGGGCGGGTGGACCTTGTCGTAGCGCACCGCGATCTGCATGCCCCACGGCGTGCTGGAGCCAGCCGGTGCGTCGGCCTGGGCCGTCAAGGGTGAGAGGGGCGGAGGGCAGGCAGGTGAGGATCCACAGGCACGCACGACCCGACCGTACCGCGGAGCAGACCTCGTGCCCGACCCACAAGGAGCGTCGCTAACGTGGTGCCATGACCGATGGACCTTTCCAGCCACCGTCGCCCGTTCCAGGCTCGCAGCCGAGCGAGCCGCCCGTCCAGGGCCCGCCGGTGACCGCATCCTCTGACCCCTACGCCCGCCCGGCCGCCCCCTGCACCCGGCCAGCAGCCCCCGGTACGCAGCCTGCCAGCCACCAGGCCCCGCCCGTCGGCGGCCAGCCCGTCGGCCCCCAGCCGCCGTCGTTCCTCAACGGCGCTACCGTCCACGGACTGGGCGGCGTGCCCGGCCTGCGCCACCCCGTAGAGATGCCGCTGGTGTGGGTCAGCGCGGTCGTCACGGTGCTCGGCTACCTGCTGTGGACCGTGACCCTGGTGTGGATGGCCCTGACCGGGGACGCTGTGGAGGAGGGCAGCGCTGGCGAGATCACGACCGAGCTGCACAACCTGCTCACCGACGGCGGGATCGTCTCCCAGGTCCTCATGATCCTGCCCGTCATGCCGATCGTCATCTGGATCGTGCGCGCCCTCCTGTACGCCCAGCTTCGAGGCCAGGGCGTGCAGATGAGTCCTACCCAGTTCCCTGAGGGCTACCGGATGGTGGTCGAGGCGGCCCAGGCCTTTGGCATGCGCCGCGTGCCTGACGCCTACGTGCTGCTCGGAAACGGCCAGATCAACGCCTTCGCTGCCGGTCACGGGTTCCGCCGCTTCGTGGTGGTCTACTCCGACCTGTTCGAGGTCGGCGGCGCCGCCCGTGACCCGCAGGCACTGCGCTTCGTCATCTCCCACGAGGTCGGCCACCTGGCAGCCGGGCACGTGGGCTATGTCCGTCTCCTGTTCACTCAGCTCGCCGCTCAGGTCCCGCTGCTGGGCCCCGCGCTCTCGCGCGCCCAGGAGTACACGGCGGACAACCACGGCTACGCCCTGGCGCCTCAGGGAGTGCCCGGGGTCATGGGGCTGCTGGCCGCGGGCAAGTACCTGGGCTCGCAGGTCAACCTCCACGCCCTGGCGGACCGTGCCACCCGTGAGAAGGGCTTCTGGCTGCACCTGAGCGTGTGGATGGCCTCCCACCCGGTGACGACCTGGCGCGCGCACGCGCTGCGCGACCGGAGGCGGCCTGGTCGCCTCATGTTCCGCCCCCAGGAGAACACGGCCTGGTTCCCGCCCGTGCAGCCAGCAGGTTCCCTGTCCTCAGGGGTGTGGCCCACGCCTGCGCAGGTCCTGGCCGTCCTGGACGCCACGCGCCCCCAGGTCACTAGCGAGGAGCAGTTCGGGCGCTACCCGGGCGTGCACTATGACGTCCCGCGCGACGTGCTGCGGCTGGCCGACCCGAGGCCGCGTCCCCGCAACGCCCCACAGCCTCAGCCGCAGGACCCGGCCCAGGGGTCAGCCCAGCCACTAGGGCCCCTCCAGCCGCCCCAGCCGCAGGGGCCCTCGGCACAGTAGGACTCTTGCCGCCAGTTCCCGGCCCCGCTCGTTGGCCCTGCCACGAGTCGGCAGGCCGGGGACTTCCCACAGGCGTCCTGGGCGCTCAGTCCAGCGCGTAGCCGGTGGCCGGGCCGGCCGTGCTGGGCTGCCAGCCCAGTGCCGGAGCCACGTGCTCGGCAAAGGTCTGAAGGACGTGCAGGTTGTAGTCCACGCCCAGCTGGCTGGGGACGGTGAGCATGAGGGTATCGGCCTCCTGGACGGCGACGTCCGCCGCCAGCTGTTCCACCAGTACGTCCGGCTCGGCCGCGTAGGTCTTGCCGAAGGTCGATCGCAGGCCGTCGATCATGCCGATCTGGTCCTGTGAGTCCTCACCACGCAGTCCGAAGAGCTGACGGTCCAGGTCGGAGACGATCGGGAAGATCGAGCGCGAGACGCTCACGCGCGGCGTCCAGTCGTGCCCGGCCGCCCGCCAGGCGTCCTTGTAGCGCCTGATCTGCTCCAGCTGAAGATCCGCAAAGGCCGCGCCGGTGGCCTCGGTGATCAGGGTCGAGCTCATGAGGTTCAGCCCCTGACGCGCTGTCCACTCGGCGGTGTCACGTGATCCGGCTCCCCACCACAACCTGCGCTGCAGACCAGGAGAGTGCGGCTCGATGCGTAGGCCGGGAGTCGTCAGCGGCTCGCCCTCCATGAGCATGCCGCCCTTGTCCAGCTTGGCCTGAGGTACGCCGTTGACGGCGGCCAGGAACTGCTCGGTGTGCGCGTAGGCGATGTCAGCACCGCGAGGGTCGGTGGAGCCGGTGTACCCGAAGGACTCCCAGCCGCGCAGCGCCTGCTCCGGGGACCCTCGTGAGATGCCGATGGCGATGCGCTGGTCGAGCAGGAGATCGAGTGCGCCCAGCTCCTCAGCCAGATGAAGAGGGTTCTCGTAGCGCATGTCGATGACGCCGGTGCCCACCTCGATGCGCTTGGTGCGCGCGCCGGCCGCCGCGAGGACGGGAACCGGTGCCGCGGCCTGGCGAGCATAGTGGTGGACTCGCCAGTAGGCGCCGTTGACGCCGATCTCGTCAGCCCCGACGGCGATCTCGACGGCGTCCTGGAGGGCCTGGGCGGCACTGGGGTCGCCGGGACCGCTCCCGTGTCCGTAGTGACCGAAGCTGAGGAATCCAAATGATTTCATGCAGCTTTCAACTATCTAGCTGGGCTCCCTATTCCCCCACCGCTGTGGTCTCACCAGTGACCTGTGCCTACCAGGCTTGCCCGGGCGGGGGGACGGTGACCTGAACCGTCCGCCCCACCGTGCGGGACCATGAGCCCGGACCCGCACCGACGGCTTCCCCGGCACGAGCCTGACGCGGCGCGAGCGCTCCGGGCGCCGGATCCTGACCAGGCGAGGTGAGGGGCGGTGCGAGAATCTCTCGTACCACCTTCTCCTTCAGGACAGCCATGCCTCGTCACCACGCACCCTCCCGCAACCTCGCCTCCCAGGACTCGCAGGCCACTCGTCGCATCCAGGCGCGAGTCGGCCGCAACTACCTGGACTTTGACGAGCCTCCCGCCCCCGACGCCCACGTCCTGGTCCGCGCCGTCGGTGATCGTCGCGTCCGGGCCTGGGACGTGGCTCAGCTCGACGGCGAGGGCGGCCCGGTCTTCGTCCTCCTGCACGGCCTGGCGGCTGGTGCGCTGCTCTTCCAGGAGGTCATCGAGGAGCTGCGCCGCTACGGACGCGTGCTCGTCGTCGACCTTCCCGGCTTCTCCAACCTGCCGCGCCCGCGCAGGCCCATGACGATGGAGGACTTTGCTGCCAGCGTCGAGGCCCTTCTGGAGCGGATCGACCTGTCCGAGGAGCTCGACGTAGACAACCCCGTCCTCGTGGGGCACTCGATGGGTACCCAGGTCGCCCTGGAGCTAGCGCGCCGTGCCCCTCGCCTCGCTGGCCGGCTCGTGCTCATCGCACCGGTCATGGGCCCTGGCACGCAGCGGCTGGAGCGCGCGGCGGCGGCTTTCGCCCGATCCAGCCTCCACGAGCGCCCGACCGGGGCCCTGGTCTCCGTCTCCGGCTTCCTGCACGCCGGCCTGGTCTGGCCTGCCAGGACCCTGCCCTTCGTGCTGCGCTACCCCTTCGCCGAGCGCATCAATGGCATCGGCGGGCGCCTGGAGATCGTGCGGGGCACCCACGACCTGCTCTGCCCGCAGCCCTGGGCTGAGGAGCTGCTGGCGCGCAGCGGTGCCACCGGCTCGGTGCGGGTTGCCGAAGACGCCTCGCACCAGGTCATCATCGACCACGCTCACACGGTGGTCGAGGCCGCTCTGGCTGCTGCCGGGACCCTCGCTACCCTGCCTGGCCGTCCTGCGTAGGCCAGGGGTTGGCCAGGCAGCGCTCCAGGCCACCGCTCTGCTGCATCATGGTCGGCGCCTTGAGCCCCTCCCCCGGGCAGCGCAGGTGCCCGCGTCCCAGCCAGTGGCCCACCTCGTGGTTGACCAGGTAGGAGCGGTAGGTCTCGGCGTCAGGGAACCAGGGCACGAGGTAGCTCCAGCGGTCGGCATTGAGGTTGACGGTCGCTCCCTGCCGGCAGCTCCAACGCCCTTCGGTGCTCAGCGGAGCGCACAGCTGGTCCGTGGTGCCGGGAGTGGCGACGTTGAGGGTGAAGTCTGCCTGGGCCGGGTCCTGGACCTGCTCAAAGCTGACGTCGTCCACACCCGCCCAGCCCCGGTCGTCATTGAGCACGGCGTTGACAAAGGGAGCGATCTCGTCGGCGTCGATACCGGTCCCGCCTTCCACCTGCAACAGGTAGCGGTGGGTGCTCGAGCGCGGCGTGCTGGGAGCCGGCAGCGCCACTGCCACGCGCCAGGTGCCGTCACCGGTGGTGTCCGAGTGGGCGATCCCCATCTCGTCGGTACGGGCTACCGGTGGTACCGACGGCTGCGGTGAGGCCACAGGCTCCTCCTGCCCCTCTCTGTCTGAGGCCCCCGAGGGAGCCAGGCCAGCCTGGGCGGGGGGCGAGGCAGTCACGCTCGGCGTAGCCTGCGCCGTCGCAGCCAGTCCGAGCGCCGCCTGTGCCTCGTGAGGTACCAGAAGCGGACGCAGCAGGACAAGCACAGCAGTCACCGCCACGACCACGAGGAGAAGGCCGAGCCACACGCTCTGAGGGCGGGCAGGAGCCGAGGTGTGACGCAGCAGCCGGGAGGGAGTGTGCACGGAGGCGTGGCTGGGGGACAAGGGCCGGTGAGAGGGACCCGGCCGACGGCGCGGCGCCACCGGCCTGGCAGACGAGGCCACGCGGCGCTGGCGGCGGGGCGGCCGGGTTCTCATGCCGACATGGTGCGGTGCGGGGCTGCGCCCTGGAAAGGACATCTCAGCGCCTCACAGCCCAGCAGCGTCGAAGGCCCCACGCGCCAGGTCGCGTCCGACCTCGATGACGCGGTCGGCCTCCTGGAAGTCGGTGACCCGGCAGGTCTCGATCGGCACCGAGATCATGACGTCAGGGCGGCTCATGGCCGAGCGTCCCAGCTCGATCTGCCCCTGCATGACGTCCAGGGTGGTAGAGAGCATGTCCGCCAGCGTGACCGAGGGCGTGGCCGGCTTGGTCTCGGTGGCCACGCGTCCCGGGATGAGCTGACGCAGGCTCTCAGGCAGGCGGTCGATCCAGCGCTCCGACTCCGTGGCCGCAGCCTCGCGGTCCGGGGAGCTGCGGTCCAGGCCCAGACGCCGCCCAAACAGGGAGACAGCGACGATGAGCTCGGCCTCCTCGCTGAGCGAAGGCTCGATCGGCAACGGGTTGAGCACTCCACCGTCCACCAGCAGCCGTCCGCCCAGGCGCACCGGGGTGAAGACGGTCGGGATCGAGATCGAGGCGCGGATGGCCGGGACGAGCAGGCCCTCGTGGAACCACACCTCGCGCCGGCGCTCGATATCCGTGGCCACGGCAGTGTAGGGGATCGGCAGGTCCTCGATGCGCACGTCCCCGACCAGGTCCTCCAGGAGACCGACGATCTTCGTCGCCCGCAGCAGACCGGGCTGGGTCAGGGTGAGGTCGGCGAAGCGCAGGACCTCGGTGCGAGACATCCCGCGGACGGTCTGCGTGAAGCGGTCCATGGCACCTGCGGCGTACAGGCCACCGACCAGGGCACCCATCGAGGCCCCTGAGACGGCGACGACCTCGTGCCCGCGAGCCGTGAGCTCCTCGATGACGCCGATGTGCGCGTAGCCGCGAGCACCGCCGGAACCGAGGACAAGTGCGATCTTCATGGTCCTCCCCCTCCCCGTCCAGTATCACCCGGCTGGGTCACCAGGGCCAGCCCGTGCGCCGCCCGCAGGCCTGTGGCGCCACGGCTCACAGGTAGTGGGCGCGCAGCTCCGCGTCAGTACGGGCGGACAGGTCTGCAAGCGTGAGGTCGAAGACCGTGCGGGCCCCACGCTCCCCGCGCCCGGCCATGGCGACGACAGCGCGCGCCACCGCCACCAGCACGCTTCCGGTGAACTCGGGGTTCGAGCCCAGGGCGAGGTCGAAGCCGATGGTGGCGGCCACGCCGTCGGAGGTCTCACCGCGGCGGATCACCTGCCCCCCGTGCGGGATACCGGCGTGGTGGGAGGCGAGCTCCTCGGCGCTCACGAAGGTGACGGTCGTGTCGTAGTCGGCGAAGTAGTAAGGCATGGCCTTGATCTCGGCCTCGATGCGGGAGCGGTCCGCGCCCGGCTCCGCCACGACGTAGCAGTCGCGGGTGTGCATGGAGCGGGTGGTCAGCTCGACCGGCTCGCCGGCCTTGACCGCCTCGACAGTGGCCGGGACGGGACGGGTGTACTGCTTGGCGTCCACCACGCCGTCGATGCGGCGCAGGGCGTCAGAGTGGCCCTGGGAGACGCCGGGGCCCCAGAAGGTCGTGGAGGCGCCATCGGGCAGGACGGCCTCGCCCAGGACGCGGAGCATGGAGAACAGTCCCGGGTCCCAGCCTGCCGAGACGACGGCGAGGTGCCCCGCCTCGCGGGCGGCGGCGTCGACGGCGGCGAAGTGCTCGGGGACAAGGGCGTGCGTGTCGAAGGAGTCGACGACGTCGAAGTAGGCGGTGGCGGTCGGGGTCTGGGCGCTCAGGTCCGTGGCCGAGCCGCCGCAGTTGAGACACACGTCCACCTTGTCCGCCCAGGCGGGCATGTCCTCAAGACGGGCGACCGGGGCGCCGGCGGTCACCACGGTGGAGGGGTCCCGTCGTGTGAAGACGACGACGAGCTCCATGTCCTCGTTCTTGGCCACAGCCCGCTCGACTCCTCGGCCGAGGTTGCCGTATCCGTTGATGGCGACGCGGATCATGTCTTCTCCTGTCCTGGTGTCTGGGAGCCGTACACCACCCACCCTACGGAAAGCGGATGTTGCCGGCAGGTGACGGTCCAGAAGGTGGCGAGCAGCGCCGTCGCCCCGCGCCAGCCTCCGTGCTCACCCCCACGTCCGTCGCTTCAGGCCCGCCCCGGCTGGATCAGGCCCGCCCCGGCCGGATCAGACCCACAGCGCCCTCTGCCCCACCCACAATTCCGTCGCCTCAGGCCCTGAACAGTCGGCTTGGGGGGTCTGGGTTAGTCCGGGGCGTCAGCTTAGGCCGGGAACAGTCGGTTCGGGGGCGAGAACCATAGGGGATCGACTGTTCAAGACCTCAAGCGACGGATCTGTAGAGCTGGCTAGGTGGGTGCCGACGGTTGCGGGCCTCAAGCGACGGACTTGCGGCGCCGGTGATGAGCTCGCGGTCCGGGTTGAGAGCCGGGGCCTGAGCAAAGAAGTCTTCGAGCGAGCGCCCGTCCTCCCGAGCCTGCGTCAGGCCGACGACGCCGTATCCAGCCAGGTCAGAGCCGCCTCCAGCTCTGTCGTCCGGCGTCCCGTGCGCTCGATCTTGGCGAGATAGCGCGAGTAGATGTACGTAAAAGGAAGAGAGAAGATGCGGTAGTCCACCTCCATGAGCGGAGAGCGCCCAGGCTCATCCCTCTACTTCATCAGCCGCGTCTGCACCGGAGAGGCACTGGCGTCAATCGCAGCACGCCAGAAGTCGTCGTCCCTCCAGCCGCAGGGATTCCCATCGGCTCCAAAGGACCTTCTGGATGGCGGTCCAACAACTCTGGCAGTCGTGCAGCCCATGAGCTCGACGGAGAGATCGTAAAGAGAGTGGCCTGCAGAGACACAAGCACCGGATACAACCGTTCCCGACGACGCGAGCTATCTGACACGACAGCGGGATGCTCCAGCCACTGGACGTATTTCGAACGAGGGAGCTAGGTGGAACTCCTAGAGCACGATCCCACAGACGACCATGGTGAGCACAGATATTCCGCACTCGGACGTAGCTCCGTAGCCATGAGCTAAGAAGTGCGGCGGAGACCCCGAGCGGCCGGGCGATAGCGTTCTGATCAGCGGTCCGGGCAAGATTGTCGAACAACCTACTGAGCTGCCCGATGGTGAGCTCCTCGACAAGAACCCATGACGGAGGATGTTGTGGAGTCCCATATGTCAGGAGATAGTGCTCAAGTGCAGACCGGTAAACCAAAGCACCATCGACCCTCTCAGAAGGACGACGAAGCTGCGCCTGACACATGTGGTCGACACTCTCAAGAAATCGCTCTTGTTCGCCAGCATCAGCAACATATGCCGCGTTCTCGTACCAGAACGGCCCGCCTGCGTAAAGAGACATGTGATCAGTCAACGATGACCGAACCGCCACTTCGACTCGTTCCAGAGAGCATCCAGTACGAGCAGCCTCAGCTCTCGATCGAAGACATGCAGATGCAGAACATCATCAGGTATCAGCAGCCCCGTTTACGCATGCGCTCAACGAGTTCCTGCTAGGACAGCGGTGGCTTGTCGTAGGCCTCCGAACCGCGCTGACGCATATGCCCCATCGACACACCTTTCAAGAATGAAAAATCCCCCAAGTGCGCATCGTTGAGAGGCGTGGGGGACGTTGTAGCGCAAGCATATCAGTCTCGCGATGCCGCAAGAGGCGTTGCTAGGTGTGTGACACAACCAAGCACCGCCACCCGGACCGCTCATCAGCCCGCAGGATCACAGCGCTCCCCCTGACGTTCGTCGGTTTAGGCCGGTAACAGTCGGTTCGGGTGTGGCAAGCATGGGGATCGACTGTTCCGGACCTAAACCGACGGATTCGCGGAACCGGTGGTGAGCTCACGGCCCGGGTTGAGAGCCGGGGCCTGAGCGAAGAACTCCTCAAGCGAGCGGCCACCCTTGCTCACAGTTCCACCTGCCCGGGCACAAACACCTGGCCCCGACCACCCACCCAGGTCTCGCCGTCCTCGCCACTGAGGTAGACGCGGCCACGACGCCCCATGACGGTGCCCTGCGCAGCCGCGTACGGCAGGCTGGCTCGACCGGTACGCACGAGGTACTGCGCCACGGCAGCGTTCAGGCTGCCAGTCACCGGGTCCTCACGCAGGGGTCCGTCACCGTCAGTGAAGAAGGCCCGCAACCCCCAGTCCGCGTCCGCACCGGGCTGGGCGAGAGGGAGCACGAAGATGCACTCCGACAGGTTGCTCCACACGGCGAAGCGCCGCACCTGCTCCACACTGAGCCCCTCGGCGTCCAGGACGACGGCGAGCGGGTTACCTGTGCAGGGATCGTCACCAAAGACGTCAACCTGACGGAACCGGTAGCTCATGCGTCTCTCCTTCGGCGTTCGGCGACGCATGACCTCACGCAATTCTGTTAGGAACGCCCTGTGCCTATGCAAGCCCCGCCGACCACGCACGGCCAGCCAGCAGACGTCTCACTACGCCTGGCTTCCGCTGACGACCTGACGGAGATCTGCCTCGTTGAGCGTGCTGCGGACGCCAAGTTCGCCGACGTCGGGCTCCAGTGCGTTCTTGACGCCCCGCAGTCTCAGCCGGAGGACCACGCCGAGGCGCAGCAGGACGGTCGCGTCATCGTCGCCGAGGCAGGATCTGGCGAGCTCGTGGGATTCGCGCGCATCGACGTCGTCGACGGCGCCGCGCACCTGGAGCAGGTGAGCGTGGCTCCGTCAGCCGCCGGGCAGAGCATCGGGGCAGCCCTGATCAGGGCTGCGGAGTGCTGGGCTCGCACTCATGGCTATGACCGGATGACGCTGTGCACCTACCGGGACGTGCCCTGGAACGCACCGTACTACCAGCGCCTGGGTTGGCAGCCCCTGGAGGACGCGGAGCTCGGGACCGGTCTGCGTGGCTTGCGAGAGCACGAGAAGGAGCTCGGGCTGGAGACCGCCCCACGGCTGGCGATGGTCAAGGAACTCCGCTGAGCGGCTACCTCAGCCGGCACAGACACTCACGCGCCGACCCGGAACGAGAGGCACTGGTGGTCTCACCAGGTCCAGTCCCGACAGCTCCACGAGCCCTCTATGAGGATCCCGGGATGAGTCGCTGGAGTCTCCACAGTGTCAGGAGCCCTGGTAGGAGCTCAGTGGGACGTTCTCAGTCCTGCTCAGTCCTGTCGAGAATCTTGACCATGAGGAAATTGGTCAGGGCCACACCGTCTCTCACGGGGTGCTGCTCCTTCAGCGCGCGAAAGCCGAGGGACTCAAAGAGCGGACGCGCTGTCACGCTGACGTTCGCATAGAGACGGCTCGCTGACAGATGCCTCGCCCGCGCCTCAAGAAATGTCAGCATCTCCCGTGCGACGCCTTGACGCGCGAAACGTGGAGAGACAAACAGCATGTCGATGTAGCCCTCAGCACTCACGTCTGAGAATCCGGCCACCTGTTCGTCAAGGACAGCGACGTAGCTCTCGCGCGTGAGCATCGAGCGGTTCCAGTCGCCGAGATCGCGACCACCAGGACACGCCCATGCCTTGATCTGCTGGGGTGAGTAGTCCGCCGACGCCGTCACCGTAACAGCGTCGTAGAAAATGCGTAGTGTCTCGCTGGCATCGGCACTGTCATAGGAGCGAATTCGGACCTGTGACCGGATACTGCTCACGTCCCCATCATCGCACCTGCCTGCAGGCGATTGGTCATCGGGACCATGCGTGAAAGCGGGTCTTGATCAAGGTCCGCCTTGGCACAACCTCTGCCCCAGGGTCAGAGATACCTCAACAGCACGCCCTCGCCGCCGGTGAACTCGATGCCTGCAAAGGTCGCTGATCGCCTGACCTCGACGAACCCCACCTGATGGTGCAGGTCAACAGACGCGAGGTTCCTGGCATTGACCACGCTGAAGATCGGCTCTTCCTTCGCGCTTCTCGGAGTCGTCTGGAGCACCTCCCTCAGGAGACGCGCCGCGATTCCCCGCCGACGCGCCTCAGGAATGACCGTCACGCCGGCGATCAACCACTCGGGGCCGGAATCCGGAAAGATCGAAGCCTTCTGGACGCCGCACCAGCCGACCGCCATTCCCTCCTTCTCGGCGATCCTGAGGACATCAAGACGCGCGATCAGACGCCGAGCGGCCGCGACGTGCCCGGCAACGGAACCACCACGCACAGCCATGACTGCTGCCAGCGCATCAGCATCAGCCGACAGCGCAGAGCGTGTGTCGACCACGTCGTCGGGGCCTGTCAGGTGCGCGCCCGGCGCATACTCGGCGAAGTCGGTCATGCGACCTTCAACGGCTTGACCGCTGCGACCTGCGCCTGCGCATCTGCCACATCGTGCCCGCAATCGAGGTCGTTGATCCGCCGAGGCGGGACATCGATCGACATAGCAATCCTGTTCTGCGTGGCACCAAAGCCCTTGATGAAACTCTCCATGAGGACCTCTCCCGGGTAAGTCGGCTCAATTCGTTCAGTGGCAGTCAACGATCTCTACCCCTTCCGGCCCAACCTCTATCTACGTGAAGGCGTTAGACGTTGAACCTGAAGTCGTAGATATCCCCGTCCTGCATGACGTAGTCCTTGCCCTCCATGCGCATCCTGCCGTGAGCACGCGCCTGCGCAACCGACCCCAGCTCCATCAGCTCGTCAAAGGAGATGACCTCAGCCTTGATAAAACCCCGCT
>NZ_JARKVC010000046.1 GCF_029851875.1 Actinomyces sp. | reverse complement strand
TCCGATCTGTGGCCTAGGGATGTTCTAGGCCACGCCCCCACCAGCGGGGCACGCTCTCAGGTGCTGAAAGCACGCCTCGACCCAGCGAAGCACGCCGCCACGGGTTGGAAGCACGCCGCTACAGGTTGGTGCTGGTGGGTGTGCTGACGGAGACAGTGGGCCGACCAGTGCCTGTGCTGTACGGTGGCGAGCAGGCTCAGCCTGGTGGCAGCCTGCGAGGGCAGGCCTGCGCTGCTGCCCGGCCCCTGCCTGGTCAGCGAGTCGCGGCCTCCAGGGCGACCTCGGCGTCAGGCTCGTGGGTGATGCGGTTGCGCAGGTCGCGTCGCACGATCTCGATCGACCACATCCACACGATGTGACCGAAGAGCTCAGAGAAGTGCTCGGACCAGGTCTGGGCGCCCTCGACCCACGGGAAGGGGCTGGGCGCCCAGCCCATGATCGGCATGAAGATGACGTGGGCGAAGACGTAGACGGCGATACCGAAGACGGCGCCCTGCCACAGCTTGATCTTGGGGAAGTACTCCGCGGCGATGCAGTAGATGAGGCCGAAGACGATCGCGAAGCTGAAGTGGACGATGAAGGAGTAGATCGGCAGCGGGTTGTTGGAGAAGGTGACCGTTGCGTGCGAGGTCTCCGGACTCATGCCGAACCACTCCAGCATGGCCTGGGGCGGGTTGGTGTCCGAGCGCAGCCCGGGGGTGCGGGGCGGGAAGGGAACCTCCCACCCGAACTTGACGATGGCGGAGAAGGCACCGCCGATGAGGCCGACGAGCGCGGCCGTTCCGAGGCGACGGCGGTCAGGCTCGGTCGAGCCGAGCAGGCGGGTGATCCAGGTGGGCATGGGATACCTCCGGGTACGGGACGGCGCTGCCGTCTGGGGAGGAGGGCGCCGCCGGCGGGCCAGGAGAGCACCGGGCGCACGCCCTCGTGGGTCGTGCCCACCATGACACCGCAGGCCCGCAGCGTCCACGAGAGGTGTGCGTGAGATATGTCAATCGTTAGTCATAAGGGGTGTCCTCACCCTCGTCCTCCTCATGGCCAGGTGGCGCGGGGCCCGACGGGCACAAGGGAGCGCGCCCGGCTGCCTCGCCGGCGTGGTCCTCCTGCGCTCCCCTCCACCGGGAGCGCACGTCCTAGAAGTAGTAGGGGAAGGCTGACCAGTCCGGCTCGCGGCGCTGGAGGAAGGCGTCACGGCCCTCCACGGCCTCGTCGGTCATGTAGGCCAGGCGCGTGGCCTCGCCGGCGAAGACCTGCTGGCCCGCCAGGCCGTCGTCGGCCAGGTTGAAGGCGAGCTTGAGCATCCGGATCGCCTGCGGGGACTTGCTGGCCACGATCGCGGCGTACTCCAGCGCCTTGTCCTCCAGCGCGGCGTGGTCCACCACCTCGTTGACCACGCCCCAGCGCTCGGCCTCCACCGCGTCATAGGTGCGTGCCAGGAAGAAGATCTCCCTCGCCCTCTTGTCTCCCACCTGGCGAGCCAGGAGCGCCGAGCCGTAGCCGGCGTCGAAGGAGCCGACGTTGGCGTCGGTCTGCTTGAAGCGCGCGTGCTCGCGCGAGGCGATGGACAGGTCGCACACGACGTTGAGGGAGTGCCCGCCGCCCGCGGCCCAGCCCGAGACCGCCGCGATGACGACCTTGGGCATGGTGCGAATGAGGCGCTGGACCTCCAGGATGTGCAGCCGGCCGGCTCGCGCGGCGTCGATACGCCCCTGGCGGGCAGCCACCTCGGCGTCGTGCGGGTCCAGGTCCGCAGCGCCGCCGCCCGGGCGGGAGGCGGGGTCGCCTGCGCCCGGCGCGTCGTCGGTCTCGTAGTGGTAGCCGTCGCGGCCACGGATGCGCTGGTCCCCGCCCGAGCAGAAGCCCCAGCCCCCGTCCTTGGGGGAGGGGCCGTTACCGGTGAGGATGACGGCGCCCACGTCCCCGCTCATCCGGGCGTGGTCGAGCACGCGGTAGAGCTCGTCGACGGTGCGCGGCCGGAAGGCGTTGCGCAGGTCGGGCCGGTCGATCGCCACCCGCACCACGGGAAGGTCGCGCAGCCAGCGGCCACAGGCGTCGCGCTCGCAGCCGCGGTGGTAGGTGACGTCATTCAGGACGACGGCGTGGCTGGCCGAGCGCTCTGGCTCGCCCAGAGCGCCGGCAGGGTGACGGGCGTGGACGAAGCCCTCGACCTCACGCCAGCGGGAGGGATCGAAGACCTCGGACACACGCTCAGGCACGGGGAAGGACTCGCTCATGCGTCACAGCCTAGGTCAGGCTCCCGGCCGCGGTAGGCAAAGGCCCTCGCGCAGCAGGCACCCCCGATACCCTGTGGACATGGGGAGTCACGACAACGCGCACGAGCCTGCTGGTGGCCCGCTCCGCAGCGGCCTCACCGCCGCCGTCCCGGCAGACCTGGCTGGTGGCCGGGGCGCGGGGCGGGAGCGTCCCTTCGTTCCCGTGCGTCAGGGTGGCGGACGGGTCGACTCTGAGACCGGGCGTCTGCGTGAGGTCATCGTCCACCGGCCAGGACGAGAGATCGCGCGCCTGACGCCGATCAACGCTCCCTCCCTGCTTTTTGACGACGCCCTCAACATCGACCGGGCTCAGGCCGAGCACGACGCCCTGACCGCGATCCTGCGGGCTGAGGGCGTCCTCGTCCACGACTTCCGCGAGCTGCTCACCGAGTCCCTGGCCTACCCGCAGGCCCGTGACCTGGTGCTGGCGGAGACGGTCGGTCCCCAGACCGTGGGGGTGTCGACCTCGCAGGTCCTCACGGACTTCCTCCAGGGCCTGCCTGACGATGAGCTGGCCGAGGTGCTGCTGGCCGGGATCACGCGCGCCGAGCTGCGCGAGAGGCTCAGCCCGGCTGATGCCCGCACGCTGTTCGACACGACCTTCCTGTCCACCTTGGAGGGCCAGTTCGTCATCACCCCGCTGCCCAACCACCTGTTCACCCGTGACACCTCGGCCTGGCTCTACGGGGGCAGGCACGTCAACACCATGGCCCTGGCTCCCAGGCGCCGTGAGGCGGTCAACTACGAGGCCGTCTACCGTTTCCACCCGGCCTTCGCCGGGCGCGGCCTGCTGTGGAGCGAGGAGCACGGAGCCTCGACGGCTACGGTCGAGGGCGGTGACTTCCAGGTCCTGGGCAACCGCAGCCTCGTGATCGGCCTGTCCCACCGCTCCAGCGCTGCCGGGGTCGAGCGTCTGGCGACCCGGCTCTTTGACGACGGCGTCGCCGACCGGGTCATCGGCGTGCACATGCCTGACCGCGCCTTCTACACCGAGCTGGACGCCGTCATGCACCTCGACACCCTCATGACGATGGTCGCCCCGGACACGTACCTGCGCTTCGAGGGCTTCAAGGACGTCACCACCGTCGAGATCGAGCCCGGGGCCAGCCACGGTTCCACCAAGGCACGCAGCAGCGGCCGATCCCCGCTCAGGGTCACGGTCCACGACGGCTCCCAGATGGACCGGGTCCTGGCCCGGGCGGCCGGGATCGACTCCTTCACCGTCATCAGCCCGGACATGTCGGACGAGGCCGAGGCCCTGCGCGAGCTGGCCCGCGACTCGTGCAACGTCGTCGCCCTGGCTCCTGGGCGGGTCATCGGCTACGCCCACAACCAGGCTGCCAACGACGTCCTGCGCCGCGCCGGTGTCGAGGTGCTGGAGACCCCGGGCGTCGAGCTCGTGCGGGGTCGGGGCGGTGCCCACTGCATGACCTGCCCGGTCACGCGCGACCCGGTGTGACGCCTGGTGCCACCCGGCTTGGGACGGGTACGGACCAGGACGTAGGCTCACCGGCGGACACTGCGGACCCAGGCCAGGAGGACACGTGCGGCACACCGGTGGCGGAGCTGAGCAGGCTGGTGCTGACCAGCCCCAGCGGCAGCTGAGCCTGGCCCAGGCCGCCCAGGTCCTCTACGAGGCCGGGATACTGCGTGAGGTCGTCACCGCCCAGGGGTGGTTCGTGGACCCCGACCACCTGCCCGGGCTCCAGCTGACCTCGGTGGTCTACGACACACGACTGGTCACCCCGGGAGCGCTGCTCGTGGTCAAGGGCAGCTTCAAGGAGGACTACCTCGTCCCGGCCCAGGAGCAGGGCATGGTGGCCTACGTCGCTGAGCGGGAGTACAGCTCGCTGACCACGTGCCCCGGCCTCGTCGTCACCGACGCCCTGGAGGCGATGAGCCTCCTGGCCGCCGAGCTCTACGGCCACCCGGAGCGCGAGCTGAGAATCGTGGGCGTCACGGGGACCAAGGGCAAGACGACGACGGCACACCTGGTCCACGCGGTGCTGAGCCAGGTCACCGGCGGGCGGACCGCGATGTTCTCCTCCAACCACCTGTGCCTGGACGGGCAGACCTTCACCCCGGCCGTGCTTACGACCCCGGAGTCAGCCGACTCCCTGCGCATGATGCGCCAGGCCCTGGACGCCGGCATGACCCACCTGGTCATGGAGGTCTCCTCCCAGGCCTACAAGCTCAAGCGGGTCTTCGGCCTCGTCTTCGACGTGGGGGTCTTCCTCAACATCGGGCAGGACCATATCAGTCCTGTCGAGCACCCCACCTTCGAGGACTACTTCTTCTGCAAGCGTGAGCTCATCCGGCACAGCAGGCAGCTTGTGCTCAACGCGGACACGGACTACCACGGCCTGCTGGTCGAGGAGGCTCGGCAGGCAGGGGCGAGCACGCTCACCGTCTCGCGTGAGGCCGGGAACCTCGTGCTGAGCCAGGAGGGTGAGGGCTTCACCCTGCGCTACCAGGGCCAGGAGGTCGCCGGCTCCCAGAGCCAGCCGATGCGGCTGCGCCTGCCAGGCGCCTTCAACCAGGACAACGCCGCTGCGGCGGTCGCCGTAGCCCTGTGCCTGGGCTTGCCTGCTGACTCCCCGCAGCTGCGCGCGGTCGAGCAGGTCCAGGTCTCAGGGCGGATGGAGAGGCTCGTGAGCGCCGACGGCGTCGTGAGCTACGTTGACTTCGCGCACAACCACCTGTCGACCTCCTCCCTGCTGGACGAGGTCGAGCGGGTCTACGGCCGTGAGAACCCACGGATCATCCTGGTCACGGGCTCCACCGGGGGCAAGGCGGTCAACCGGCGTCAGGGTATCGTCACCGCCGCCAACGGACGCGTGGACTCCTTCATCTTCACCGAGGACGACCAGGACCGGGAGAACGCCACCCAGATCGCCCGCCAGATGCGCGGCTACGTCACAGACACCGAGGCGTCCACCCAGATCGTCCTGCCACGGGCCAGGGCCATCGAGGAGGCAGTGGCCCAGGCGCGTGAGCACCCGGGGCGACGCAACGTCATCCTCGTCATCGGCAAGGGCGACGAGGTCTACAACGTCGTCAACGGCGTCAAGCAGCCCTACGAGGGTGACGCCGCCGTGCTGCGCCGGCTCCTGGACTGAGCCAGGCGCGGCCTGGCAGCAGCGGGGGCGGGGTGAGAGGCCTTTGGCTACCATCCGCGTCGCTCGTTCCTCGCGCCGCTCCCGCCAGACCCGCCACGCCTGCAGGCCTCTCACCCCGCCCCCGCTCAGACCTCACCGCCGTCTCTGGCCAGGGTCTCGGTGACTCAGCTCAGGCGGCTGGCGCTGGCGCCCGGCCGGGTGACGATCGTCGTCGCCGACGGCGGGCCACCCGCCTCGCGCTGGTAGCGCTCCAGCCAGGCAGCGGCAAAGTCCTCGGCGTCGGGAGCGGGAACGACGGCGTAGACCGAGCCGCCCCAGCCGGCTCCGAAGGCGCTGGCGCCGATCGCCCCGAGATCGCGGGCCAGGGACACCATGGCGTTGGTCTCCGGGACCTGGTTGAGCAGGTGGGAGTCCGCCAGCGCGTGGGAGCGGGCGAGGACCTCGCCCACTGCGCTGGCGTCACCGGCAGCGACGGCGCGTGCGCCGGCCGGTACCAGGACGAGGGACTCGATGAGGAGCTGCTCGACGCGGCGACGCTCGTAGCCCGGCTCAGTCAGGTCAAGCAGGCGGCGCAGCTCGGGTGCCTCGGCCGCATCCTCGCCGGTGGCCTCGCCGATGAGGTAGGCCACGGCTGAGGCAAGGAAGGTGTCCTGGCGTCCGGTGGACTCGTTCCACCGGGCCAGGACCGAGCGCAGCGTGAGCGGGCCACGGTTGTAGTCGGCCAGGGCGGCGCCTGTCTTCTCCGCCAGGACGCCGCTGACGCCGACGACCAGGGACCAGTCCTTGGGGAAGGCGACACGCTCACGGATCTCCATGGGGGCGAAGCGGGCCAGCAGGAGAGTGCTGTCCTCACCGCAGAGCATGCCCGTGTGGTCCTCGGAGCCGCCCTGGGTGCCGACGCCCTCGGCGCCCAGCAGCTCGCGCCAGGGACGCCCGGCCTCGACCCCGGCCAGGTAACCGGCCAGGGACAGACGGTCAGGGATGTTGCGCCTCCACAGGTCAGTCGAGCTCCACCCGTTGAGGTCGGCCAGTGCCAGGGCGCTGGCGCAGATCAGGGCGGAGGAGGAGCTCATCCCCGAGGCGGGAGGCAGGTCGGAGGTGATGGTCAGCCGTGCGGGCACGCTGTGACCGAAGTTCGCTGTCAGGCGGTCGAGGACCGTCTGCAGGTAGCGTCCCCAGTGGCCGGCGGGCAGGCCGTGGTCTACGCCGGCCTGCAGGCTGACGGGCTCTCCCCCGGCCGTCGTGGTGGCTGTCAGGCAGCCCGGTGCGCCGTCGGTCTGCTCTGCCACAGCGCTTACGCCCCGGTCGACGGCGCCGACCAGGACGTTCCCGCCGGCGTAGTCGGTGTGCTTGCCCAGGAACTCGATGCGGCCGGGCACCCGCCAGGCGCCGCGCGCACCTACTGTGCTCACAGCGCCACCTCCGCGTGCGCCAGGCGTGCCTGGACGTCGGCGACGTCCTCGCGACGCGAGAGGTCCAGCACCGCGCCCTGGACAGGCAGGACGGTCACCGGGCTGGTCAGCGCCCGCACGGCGTCGACGATCTCCAGCTCGCCGCGGGGCGAAGGGGTGATCCGGGCGCAGGCCTGAAAGATCTCGGGGGTGAAGACGAAGGCGTTCATGGACACCAGCGCGTGCTCGCCAGCAGCCTCGACCACCTCGGGGGCAGGCTTCTCCACGATCTCGGTCAGCAGTCCGTTGGCCTCGCGCACCAGGGCGAAGGCCGCCACGCGCTCGGCCGGGATGTTGGAGCCCGCCACCAGCGCGGCCCGGTCGAAGCCGAGCAGGGCGTTGCCCACGTGCCCGGCCAGGGACCGCAGTCCATGGGTGGGGTAGTAGTTGTCCCCGTTGACCATGATGAAGGGCTCGGCGCCCACCACCTGCTCGGCGCAGGCCACGGCGTCAGCGGTGCCCCGGGGCTCGGGCTGGACAGCCAGCTCGATGCTCAGCCGGGTCGGGGCGAGGTCGGCGACGTGAGTGTCGAAGGCCTCGTGCTCAGGACCGACGACGAGCACGACCCGGCTGATCCCGGCGTCGGCCAGGGCGGACAGGCTGTAGTCGACGAGCAGGTGCTCGCCGATGGGCATGAGGGCCTTGTACCCGCTGGCGGCCGCGGCCGCCTGGGCGGGGGAGAGGTCAGCCTGGGCGGCGGTCTCGGCACGCATACGGGTGCCGAGACCGCGTGCCAGGACGACGGCGGTGCGTACCGGCTGCGTGGCCGGGGTGGTCTGAGCGTCAGTCACGGGGCTCTCCTCGGGAGGTTACTGGCTGAGTCCGTAGTGGGAGGCGACGGCGTCGGCCGTGCGCTGCGCGAGCTCGCCGTCAGGCATCTCGGCGAAGACACGCAGCAGGGGCTCGGTGCCGGAGAAGCGGATCGTCACCCACCCGTCATTGGTGAAGTACACCTTGCAGCCGTCGGCCCAGCTCACGTGGTCGGTCTGCAGGCCCAGGGCCGCGAAGTCCGGCAGGTCGTGGTGGGTGAAGACCTGCTCGGTCAGCTCGGCGCGGCGGGCGGCGGTGAAGGTGAAGGCCTCCTCGACCATGACAAGCTCGCCGTAGCGCTCGACGATCTCGGCGTAGAGCTCGGAGAGCCTCTTGCCGGAGGCCGCCACCGCCTCCACGAGCAGGGAGCCGGCGTAGACGCCGTCCTTGCCCGGGATGTGCCCGCGCACGGTCAGGCCGCCGGAGGACTCCCCGCCGATGACGGCGTCGGTCTCGGCCATCTTGGCGCTGATCCACTTAAAGCCCACCGGCACCTCGTAGCAGACCTGCCCGTGAGCCTTGGCCACGCGGTCCAGCAGGTGGGTGGTGGACATGTTGCGCACCGCCGGGCCGCTCCAGCCCTTGCGGGTGAGCAGGTAGTCGTAGAGGAGGACCAGGACCTGGTTGGGGGTGAGGTAGCTGCCCTGGTCGTCGATGATGCCCAGCCGGTCGGCGTCGCCGTCGGTGGCGATGCCCAGGTCCGCGCCGCGCTCGACGACGGCGTGCTGGAGGGCCGCCAGGGTCCCCTTGGCCGGCGAGGGCATACGGCCACCGAAGAGAGGGTCGTGACGCTCGTTGATGACGTCGACCTGGCAGCGGGCAGTGAGCAGGATCGTCTGCAGGCTGGTCTGGGCCACGCCGAACATGGGGTCGAGGACCAGGCGGAGGTGGGCGTGACGGATCGTCTCGACGTCGAGCTTGTCCAGGATGGCGTCCAGGTACCAGTTGATGGAGTGCTGGATGGTGACCAGCTCGCTGTCGCGGACCTCGTGGGGCTCCAGGGAGCGGACCTCGTCCTGGCGCAGGGCGTTGACCTGCTGGGTGAGGGACTCGGTGAACTCCAGGTCCGCGTCGCGTCCGCCGGGCAGGAAGACCTTGATGCCGTTGTACAGAGCGGGGTTGTGGGAGGCGGTGACGGCCATGCCGTAGGCGGCCTCCAGGTTGCCCACGGTCCACATCGTCGTAGGGGTGGGGGTAGGACGGTCGATGACGGTGACCGGCACGCCGTTGCCGGCCAGGACCTCGGTGGCCCACCAGGCGGCGGTGTCGGACAGGAAACGTCGGTCGTAACCGATGACGACGCGGCCGGGCCGGGCACCGGGGGCCGTCTCGGCCAGGACCCGGTTGGCCAGGCCCTGGGCCAGGAGCCGGACGTTGGCGCGGGTGAACTCGTCACCGATGACGGCTCTCCAGCCGCCGGTTCCGAAGTGGATCATGACTTCCTTCTCGCGGTCAGTGGTGGGTGTGGTGGCTGGGTGCGGTGCAGGGGGGGCTCCTAGCCCTTGACCGCGCCGGCGGTCAGTCCTGCACGCCAGTAGCGCTGGAGGATGAGGAAGAGGACCACCAGCGGCAGGACGCCGAGCAGCGCCCCCTGGAGGACCGCGCCGTAGGTCGGGTCGAAGTAGGACATCATGCCGTACAGGCCCAGGGTCACCGGCTTGAGGTCGACGTTGTTGGTCACCATCATCAGCGGTAGCAGGAAGTTGTTCCAGGTGGCCACGAAGATGAACAGGAAGATCGTCACCATCGCCGGTGCCAGGATGCGCAGCACCATGGTGAAGAAGATCCGGAACTCGCCGGCACCGTCGATCCGGGCGGCCTCGAGCAGCTCGTCAGGCACGGAGGTGGCAGCGTACATCCGGCCGAGGAACACCCCGAAGGGGCTCACGCAGCTGGGGATGATGATGGCCCAGACGGTGTCGGTCAGCCCCAGGGTGTGCATGACGATGTACAGCGGGATCGTCAGCAGGGCGATCGGCAGGAGCAGGCCGGCCAGCACGCTCAGCTGCAGGGTCCTGGCCCCCCGGAAGGCGAACTTGGAGATGCCGTAGCCCGCCATCACCGACACCAGGGTGCCGATGACGCCGGCAGCGGTGGAGTAGAGCACGGAGTTGGCCACCCACCGCCAGAACATACCGTTGGTCCAGCCCATGAGGGCGTCGTAGTTGTCCTTGACGTGGTTGGTGGCGAACCACAGCGAGCCGTCGGCCAGCTCGGCGTTGGACTTGGTGGCGGAGACGATGAGCCAGTACAGCGGGAAGAGGAAGTAGATCAGGACCAGGGTCAGGATGATCCGGGTGCTCCACTTGGCCAGCGAGGAGGGCTCGACGCTGCGGGCGTGGTTGGAGGTCGAGGGGCGGTAGACCCGTCCGTCGGCCAGGCGGGCGGTGGAACGACGGCCCGTGAGAGAGGTCAGTGCACTCATCGTGTCCTCACTTGTCACCCAGGCGCGTCTGCACCAGGGAGTAGATGGCGGCCAGGAGGCCGGCGATCACGGCCATGACGATCGAGATGGCCGAGGCTGTGTGGGGATCGCCCGGCGAGGTCATCATCGTGTTGTAGGCCATCATCATCGGGGTGTAGCTCTTACCCATCCAGCTCTGGGAGCTGGCCATGATGGTGGGCTCGTTGAACAGCTGGATGGTGCCGATGATGGACAGCAGCACGGTCAGCAGGGTGGCGCCCGAGAGCATGGGGATCTTGATCCGGGTGGCGATCTGGAAGCCCGAGGCCCCGTCCAGGCGTGCGGCCTCGTACAGGTCGGTGGGGACGGCCTGGAGGGCGGCGAGGAAGACGAGCATGTTGTAGCCGGTGAAGGTCCAGGTGGTGATGTTGGCCATCGAGGCCAGCAGGACCTTGGGACTGAAGAAGCTGATGCCGGTCAGGCTCGACAGGGGGCCGAGCTCGGGGGAGTAGATGTAGAGCCAGACCATGGCTGCCACGACGCCGGGGATGGCGTAGGGCAGGAAGTAGCCTAGCCGGAAGACCGTGACACGCTTGACCAGGAAGGAGTCCAGGAGCAGGGCGAGCACGAGGGCGGAGCCGATCATGATCGGGATCTGAAAGGCCGCGTAGACCAGGACCCGCCCCATACCGGTCCAGAAGGCGGCGGAGGTGACCACGGCCTGGAAGTTGTCCAGCCCGACGAAGGAGGTCACGCGCTCCCCGCCGCCGTACAGGCCTCCGGCCGCCTTCGTGGTGAAGAGGGACTGGTAGAGCGAGACGAAGATCGGTACCGCGAAGGTGATCGCGAACAGGATCGTGAAGGGCGCGGAGAACACCCAGCCGTAGAGGTTTGCGCGCCGTCGGCGGGCCTTGATGGCTCGTACGTTGACGCTGGTGGCCTTGGACGCCGCACCCGGTGCCGTACTCATAAAAGGTCCTTCTTCTGCTTGCTGCTCAGACGCCTCAGTCATTGGAGGTGAGGGCCGGGGCACCCCAGCCCCGGCCCTCACCGTGTGCTCACTTCGCGACGTCGACGCCGGCAGCCTCAAGGCTGGACAGCGAGGTCTTCTGAGCGGCAGTGAACACGTCTGCGACCTTCGCCTCGCCCGTGGTGACCTTGCCTCCGGTCTCCACCATGGCGGCCGTCACGGTCGGCCAGGTCGGGCAGTAGGGGAAGTTCGGGTTCATCGTGGCGTTGGCCTCGGCGAGGAACTCGTAGACGTCCTGGCCACCCCACAGCTTCTTGAGCGCCTCGGGCGTCTGCGGGGAGGCCGTGGTGGCGGCTACGACCAGTCCCTGGGAGACCAGGCCCTCGATCTGGGTGTTGAACCAGTTGGCGAACTTCAGGGCCTCAGCCTTGTGCTTCGAGCCCTTGACGACGCAGACGGCCGAGCCGCCGTCGGCACCGGTGGCGTTCTCGCTCACGCCGTCGAACTTGGGCAGGTAGGTCACCTGCCAGCTCGACTCCTCCACGCCCAGGTCGCCGAGCATGAAGCCGGGCTCCCAGCCGGCGGCAACGGTGCCGATCAGCGTGCCGTCCTTGAGGGCGGCGGTGAAGGCGTCGCCCCAGCGGCCGTCAGCGGGGTTGAAGATGAGACCCTCGTCCAGCAGCTCCTGGTAGACCGAGGCGACCTTGCCCGACAGCTCGGAGTCACACTCCACGCCCCAGGCCTCGCCCTTGACGGGGTACCAGGTGGCGCCGGCGGCGGCAGCCTGACCGGACATGAGGTAGCCGGTCTCGTCACCCTGCCAGGAGGCGATGTACTTGCCTGCCTCCTTGGCCTTCTTGGCGGACTCCTTGAGCTCGGCCCAGGTGGTGGGGGCGGTGATCCCCAGCGCCTCGAAGGCGGCCTTGTCGTAGACGTAGACCAGCGGGCCGGTGTCCTGGGGCAGGCCCACGACGACCTCTCCGAGCCTGCACTGTCCCATCGGGCCGGAGGCGTAGTTCTTCTCGTAGCCGCCGGCGGCGAACTCCGCCGCCACGTCCTCGAGGTCGCCGGCCAGGTACTCCGAGGCGATCTCGCCGTAGCCGACCTGAGCCAGGTCGGGGGCGTTACCGGCCTTCACGGCCTGGGCGATCTTGGCGTAGGAGTCGGTCGGGGTGCCCTCGAACTTGGTTGCTGTGACCTGGATCGTGGGGTGCTCCTTGTTCCAGATGGCGACGATGTCCTCGACCTTGGTCATCCCCTCCTTGTCAGGAAGGCGGTGCCAGTAGGTGATCTCGATCTTCTCGTCCGGGTCGCCGGGCTCGCTGGAGCCGGAGCCGGAGGAGGCGGAGCCCGACTTCGAGCCGCAGGCAGCCAGGGTGAGCGCTGCCGCGGCAGCGGCCGAGCCTGCCAGGATCTGACGGCGGGTGGTGAGGATGGTTCTCTTCATGGGGTGTTCCTTTGTTGTGCTCCCGGCAGCGCTGCCGGATCCAGTGGGGTGATAAGGCTACGGGGATCCGCAGCCGAGCTGGACAATTCAGGGTGCGGTGGTCAGGCGTCGTCGCCGGACAACCACTGGTGGCCTCCTGCCGGTAGGGTGACGGTACGTGTTCCTGAGGTGGTGGGGACGGTGGTAGTGACGTCCTCAAGAGCGTTGTTGATGACCAGGACGGCACCTGAGGGGTAGGTGGCGACCTCCACACGGGGGTCTGCTGCCGCCCACCGGCTGAAGTCGTCCTCGGCGCCTGCGGCCCAGAAGAGCGCGCGGTGGAGCAGCCGGGAGTTCTGGGCGCTGTAGGGCAGGCCCGAGGCATAGACCGCGCGGCCGGCACCGAACCGGTTGGCGGCGAGCCTGACCTGGCCGTGGGCGGCGTCGAGCACCTGCGTGCGTGACCCGGTGACGACGACGTCGCTGGTGCCCTCGCCGTCGTCGAAGGGCTCCGTCAGGTCGGTGGTGATGAAGTGGCTGGGGTTCAGCGGCATGGCGCGGTTGGTGCTCAGGCTCCACCCCAGCTCGCGGTCCACGCCCAGGGCGTCAGTGAGCTGGAAGGTCGCCCCCTGGTGCGGGTACTGGGAGGGGGAACCCACGCCCACCAGGCCTCCGCCCGAGGCGACGAAGGTGTTGACGGCCGCGACCAGGGCCGGGTCCTCCCACTGCTGGCCCCCGGAGAAGGCGGTGCCTGGCGCGCCGGCGTTGACGAGGACGCCGACGTCGTCCGGGACACCGGCGCGCAGGTCGTCGAAGGAGAGGAACTCCACGTCCAGCGGCAGGCCGGACAGCGCCTCCAGGACCCCGATGTAGGAGTAGGTCTGGCGGTACCACAGCGCGTGGGCGACCATGTGGGTCATCCACGAGCGCAGGCGTCCCCAGGAGTTGACCACGGCGACCTTGAAAGGAGCCGCCAGCGGGCGCTGGCCCCCGCTGCGGGTGTGGATGGAGCGGAACTCGGCGACGATCTCCTCCACCCGGTCGATGAAGTCGGGGTGCTCGACGGCCAGGGACAGGTAACCGCCGTAGCCGATGCGGTCCAGGGGCGAGCGCACGATCGCTCGACGCGCCTGCAGCCAGGACTCGTTGGCCTCGGCCACCGGGTTGCCACCGGGGTGGAAGACGTCGGGGAAGAAGTAGGGCAGGAAGCGCCCCTCGGTGTAGCGCACGTGAGGGATGTCGGCGATCATGCGGCAGGTCGCCCCTGATCCCACCGAGCCCACGACGGCGTCCAGGCCGGTGTCGGCAAAGTGCTCGCCGTAGGGCTCGGTACCGATCCAGTTGTCGCCCAGGAACATCATCGCCTCCTTGCCGGCTGCGTGGACGGCGTCGGTGAGCTCGCGCACGTGGGAGGTGACGAAGCGGTGCTGGAAGCTGATCCAGTCGCGGAAGGCGCGGGAGGGGACGCGGAAGGAGGAGTTGTAGTAGCCGGCGTCGACGAAGTCCTCCGGGGTCAGGCGGTAGCCGTACTCGGCCTCGAAGGCCTCCAGGGCGGGCACGGAGACGGAGGCGGAGTAGCCGAACCAGTCGACAAAGCGCTCCTTGGCGTCAGCGCCGTAGACGAGGGTGAAGTGGTAGAAGAAGGTGGTGAAGCGGACGACGTCGACCTCGGGGTGGTCGCTGAGCCAGGTCGCCAGGTGCTGGCGCACGTGCTCCCAGGTCGCCTGGTGACGCACGTCGAAGGGCTTCTCCTTCACGCGCGTGGGGTCCGCCTCCCAGCCGTTGGTGAGGTAGTTGTACATCTGGGTCGGGTCCCAGACCTGAGCGGCCAGATAACTCACGGTGTAGGCGTGGCCCGGCGTGGGCTCGGCGATGGTCACGGTGTGACCGTCCTCCTCCAGCGACCAGGCCGTGGAGGGCAGGGGCTGGCCGAGGGTGCGGTCGTAGGCTTGCCACCAGCGCGTGGTGTCGCAGCTGGTGTCGGGGACGACCTGCTGGGAGAACCAGGGGGCGGTCAGGTCGATGCTCAGTGGCTCAGGACTCTCGGCGACGACACGGTCGGAGGAGAGGAAGACCCTGGTCGCCTCGTCCGGGTGGGCGTCGGCCCAGGCGTTGTCCCCGCGTCCGACGAAGTAGGTGGAGTAGACCTTGGCGGCCAGCTCGTGGACGAGGTCGGGCAGCTCGGTGCCGTCGGAGTTGCGCACGGCGTCGGCACCCAGGCGGGTCATGAGCGTCCGGACGGTGTCGTCCATGCCGGTCTGGATCGGCAGGGTGAGACGACCGGTGTCCGCCGTGGACTGGGTATGAAGCTGAGACTCCATCAGCGCTCCTTCGGGCTGAATACTTCGGGCTGCGAACAAATATAGCGGACAAATCTTCGTCGCGCTAGTGGATAAGAGAAAAAAGGGGTCCGAATCCGGGTTCTGGCGCGCGAACGCCCTCTTAGAGGGTCGTGCTCACGCGCGTGGGGTCGGTCAGGGCCGGCTCCAGGGCCACCAGCGCCGCTCCCAGGGACGGCGCCCACGGGCCGAGCCGAGAGCTCGCCAGCTCGACCGCGGGACGCTCGTCCAGACGACGACGTGCCAGGTAGTCAGCCGTCGAGGGCAGCAGGACGTCGGAGAAGGCCGCCAGCCACCCCGAGACCACGATGACCTGGGGGTTGAGCACGTCCACGAGGATCGCCAGCCCTCGCTCCAGCGCCGGACGCACCTGCCGCAGGCGCGCACGCAGGTGCGGGTCGCCGTCGTCGAAGCGCTTGCGCAGCAGGGCGACGCGATCGTCCAGCGAGGTGGACTCGTCGTGCACAGGGTCGGTCTGTGGGAAGAGCGCCGTGATCGAGTACAGGCCGATCAGGGTCTCCCAGCACCCGCGTCGTCCGCAGCGGCACACTGCTCCCTCCGGGTCGACAGGCATGTGCCCCACCTCACCGGTCGATCCGTACCAGCCGCGCAGGATGTGGCCGTCGGCGATGATGCCGGCACCCACACCCTCGCTGCAGCACAGGTAGAGCAGGTGACGCACCCCCTGGCCTGCGTAGGTTCCGTAGGCCGCCAGCGCCGCCAGCTTGGCGTCGTTCTCCACCATCAGCTCCGGCACGGGCCGGCGGCCGCGACGACGGCGCAGCGCCGCGCGGACCTGCTCCAGGAGCGGGACGTCGTGCCAGCCCAGCGAGGAGGAGTAGCGCACCGACCCGGTGGCGTAGTCCAGGGCGCCGGTCTGCGCCAGGACCACCTGCAGCACGCCGACGCCCTCCTCCTCCAGCTGCTCCAGCTGTGCCGCCAGCAGGGCCACGAGCTGGTCAGTGACCGCCTCGAAGGACCGCTCCGGGTCAGTGATGAGGTGCCTGTGCTGCGACACCACCTGACTGGACAGGTCGACGACCGTCATCAGGAGCGAGTCGATCCCGATCTCCACCCCCACGCCGGCCACCGCCGAGGCGTTTACGCGCAGCCGTGTGCTCGGACGCCCGACACTGCCCGACAGGTCCGGTGCCTCCTCGCTCACCAGGCCGCGTTCGCACAGCTCGGCCACCAAGGTCGACACGGCCGCCTTGGACAGGCCGGTCTCGCGGACCAGGTCGCTGCGCGAGCACGGCGGCCCCTCCTGCAGCCGACGCAGCAGGAGGGACATGTTGGCGATACGGACGTCCGCGTGCGCCTTGGAGCCGCTGGCGCCGGCGTGACCGACGACGGTGGCGAAGCCAGGTGCGCCCGCCACCAGGGCCGGGGTCCATCCCACCGCTGACACGGGCAGTCCTCCTCGGGCGTGCTGGATGTGGTTGCCGAGACATCGCGGCCGCCTCACCATAACCGCTACCGCTGCCGAGCGTGGGTGATACTGGGCCCTGCAACACTCCTCACAGCCTCCCACTCCCAGGAGGTGAGGACGCAGCGCGACGCACCTGGGTCCCAGAGCCCACCACGGAAAGGCCCTCACATGACCACCGCCACGGCCTCCGGCCACGCCCTCCTGCCCGCTCCCTGCCCTGAGGTCCTCGCGCGGCTGCACGGGCGCAGCTTCCTCAAGGAGCTCGACCTCGCTCCCGAGGAGTGGATGACCCTCGTCCTGCTGGCCGCCCGGCTCAAGGCGGACAAGAAGGCCGGGCGCGAGGTGCAGCGCCTGGTCGGTCGCAACATCGCCCTGCTGTTCGAGAAGACCTCCACCCGTACCCGCTGCTCCTTCGAGGTCGCCGCCCACGACCAGGGG
>NZ_JARKVC010000038.1 GCF_029851875.1 Actinomyces sp. | reverse complement strand
CCCCCCACGAGCCCGCTACGGCAAAGCGCGGAACGCCACGTCTTCCGCGTAGAACTCAACCTGGTCGGCCTTCGCTGAGTCCGTCACGATTGTTCCGTGCGCACTCGCGTCGACGACGACTGCATTGACGGCACAGGCCGCGACGACATGGTTGGCCGCAATCATCGTGTTGCGTCCCGAGGCAACCAGAATCATCGTCGGCTTGACGCCTACCGGTGAGATCTCCTGAGGTTCCACGTCGTAGGAGAAGTGATTCGCGGTCACCGTATGACCATCACCCGTGATGTGGACGATTCCGAACAGGTCGTCTTTGCCGTTGTCATAGCCCTGCATCGGCGGCCAGGACTCCCGATGCCGGAAGAAGTGGTTCGAAGAGACAAGGTGCTCGCGTCCCCCTCCCTCGAAGACGATAGCGCCCGGAAAAGTGGCATCGATGCGGTTAGCAGATATCGAGCACCGCTCACAGTGCTTGAGGTGAACCGCACTTCGCCCGCGAGGGAATATGTTGTTAGCAGACACCAACAACCCCGAGTGATTCTCAGCAAAGACACTCATGCCGACATGCCCCGCACCGATCAGGTTGTTAGTCACCTTCGACGCCTGCCCCGCCCCCGTCAACATCACAGCACTACCAACCTCGGCAATGAAGCTTCCGTCAATCGTGAGCGCGTCAGCACCCTGAACAGACACGGCGGTCTCAAGGTAGACGAACCCCATCCCACGAATAACAACCGAGTCATTGTCGGACTCAAATCGAATGCCGGTGCGACCGTTCTCGTAGGAGTTCTGACTACCCTGGAAACTTACTCCATCCAGACAGAAATCCTCGAACCGCACCGCCGAGACCCTCGGGGCCCCGCTCCGCCTCACCACGAACGCCGCACCCTCGGTGTCGACGACAATCCGACTTCCACCAGGCCAGACCTCATGCCATCCCGTTGTGTCACCCGAGTTGTAACGAATTGACGAGGAGGTAAATCCGTGACCCGACCCTTTAATGGTGATATAGCTGATGTCAACCACAACCGGAGTTCGAAGCGGCCAGTTTCCCGGCGGAACATAGATCACCGCACCAGGCTTATTGTCCTGCGTACTCTGAGTGCGTTTGACTTCATCAATAATCTCGTTGATAACGACGCCAACATCTTCGTTGGCACCTGTAGAACCTCGAAATGAACTGACATCATAAACTGTCTGCACAGCAACCTGCTCCTTACAGAAGGCCGAGAGGAACCGACACCCTGCCGACATCGGCAGCTGGTGCCTTCATATGCGGTAGCCACCGGTTCTCAGGCAGGGCGGCGCCTGTCAACGGTGAGGTAAGAAAGGCACCACCCACCCCCGCAAGGCGAAGCGCCGAGCGGCGCGAGACCTCCGTTCGCCACACTGTCCTGACCGCTGTCACCGCCCCTGTCTGCCCTGTCATGCTGAGACCCCCGGAACGACAAGACGGTCCCCCTGCCACGACACCGGACGAGGGTCGATGATGTCCCCTCCCCAGCCTCCGTCCGGCCGATCATTCATGAATGCCAGGAAGACCCAGGTGTCCCCGTCCTCTACCAGCTTCCCCACATAGAGCTCCTCCCCGCTCACGCGGTACGCCGCCCGGGGATCGACGCCCTGAAGCGGGTCATCGACGTTGATCGCCCAGACTCCCCCGCCCCCAGGCCGCCGTTGCGCACCGAGCTCGGGACGCAGACAGCTGAAGAGCAAGACACCGCGGCCATCGACAACGCAGTGCTGGAAGACCTCCATATGGCCGAACCCGGTACCCGGTGCCGACAGCGGTGGCCGAACCTGCCACTGATCCAAGGTGCTGCTCACGGCATGACCGACCACGCCTCGTTCATCCCGCTGTCCTTTCGCCGCACGCGTAGTGACAAGCATGTGCCACAGGCCGTCTGCCCCGGCGTAGACGAAGGGATCTCGCCAGGCCTCGTCAACACATGCTGGATCCTCATGTGTCTCATACCAGCGCGGATCAGGACCGAGGACCAGGTGGGAGTCCTTGTGCCAGGTCATGAGGTCACTCGAGACCGCACGTCCGATCCGTTGGTCAAGCGCTGCAGTTTGCGACGAGACACCCGTATAGAACATCACCCACCGGTCATGGCGATCATCACGCACAACCGATCCGGTCCACGTCGCGCGATCATCCCAAGCGGGAGGGTCCGAGGGTACAAGAGCATCGGCGCACTCCTCCCACCTCACGAGATCTTGGGAGGTGGCGTGGCCGATCGAGGCGTGCACGTGACGGCGATCTGGATCATGCAGTGCGCGCGAGGCCTTGAGGAAGAAGAGATGGTGTTGCTTGCCGTCAAAGGCGGTCCAGAAGTCCCAGACCCAGGACGCCGGAAGATGAAGCATAGGAGCTCCTTGGAGAGGTTGAAAGTGAGTGTGCGCAGGCCTGGTGCTAGACGGTCTAGCCCTTGACCGCACCAAGCGTCAGACCTGCGACGATATGGCGCTGGAACGCAAGAGTCAGGAGGATCACCGGCAGGGAGTAGATAACGGCAAGCGCTGTCATCGGCCCCCAGTCCAACCCGTACTGGGTCTGCATATTGGCAATGATGATGGGCGTTGTCACTGAGCGAGTCGCAGTCAGCAGCAGGGCAAAGAGGAACTCGTTCCAGGAGGCCAGGAAGGCAAAGATGCCGGTGACCGCGATGCCTCCGGACGTCACGGGGATGACGACCTTCCACAGCGCGGCTAACCGACCGCAGCCGTCAATCACGGCCGCCTCTTCCAATTCGTCAGGAACTGCCTCGAAAAAGCTCACCAGCAGCCACACCGACAACGGAAGCGCCACCGTCGTATGGGCGATAGCCAGCGCAAAAGTCGTATCAGCGATGCCGAGGCTGCGGAACATCGAGACCAGTGGAGCACCAACAACGATGGCCGGGACCATCCGTGTCAGCAACGCCACGAAAATGAAGATCCGTCCGGTCCTCGTCCGGTAACGCGTCACGGCGTAAGCCGCAGGGATCGCCAGCGCCAGCGACAAGGCAGTCGACAACACCGCCGTCATCACAGAGTTGATCAGGGACGCAACGACCCCTTCGCGACTCAAGGCGTTGACGTAACTGCTCCCCGTCCAGCTAGTTGGCAGCAATCGTGGCGGAACAGAGATTGCCTCGATCGGTTCCTTCAGACTGGTCGAGACCATGTAGAGGAACGGGAATCCATACAGGATCAACGCCAGCACCAGCGCCGTCCAGACCAACGCACGTGCTGAAGGACGCTTGAGCTCAAGACCGGTCATGACTTGTCCCCTCCTGGCTGCCAGATCCATTTCACGACCAACCCAGCTACCGCGAGCATCACGATGAGGTAGACCGTGCCCATAGCACTGGCCAGGCCTGGATCACCAAAACGAACCATCGTGCGATAGATCAGCAGGCTCATGACGTTGGTTGAGTCCTGTGGTCCTCCCCCGGTCTGAATCTGGATGATGTCAAAGGCTCTGGCCGCGTCAATACCTCGAATAATCAAGGCAACAGCAATCACTGGACGCAGCATCGGGATCACCATCCGAAACAAGATCGTCCAGAATCCCGCTCCATCAATACGAGCCGCCTCCAGCACGTCGGCAGGAAGATTCTGCAGGCCAGCGAACAATACTAACGTGATAAAGCTTGTCGTCAGCCAGATATCCGGAAACGCCACCGCAAACAAGGCAATTCTAGGATTAGAGAGCCAGGAGATGTCATGGGCGTCACCCAGTACCCCCGCTCGCTCCAGCAGAGAGTTCACGATCCCAAAGTTGTCGATCAACAGATACCGCCACAGCAGACCTGCCACGATCGGCGCGATCATGAGCGGATACATGAAGATCGTGCGGAATACAGCCGATCTCCGGCCCAGCACCGTGAACAGCATGGCGACAGTGAAACCGAGAAGAAACTCGAAGAACACCACGACAACCGTATAGACCACAGTGCGCCACGCACTGTCGACAAAGCTAGGGCTGCTCATCAAGGACACATAGTTGTCAAAGCCGATGAACTCTTTCGGCCCACCAGCAATCGGCGAAACCTTGTAGAAGCTGTTTCGCACGAAAGAGACTATCGGCCAGCCTACAAAGACTGCCAGAAACAGTGCTGCCGGCGCGATCATGAGCCGAGCGAACCGGCGATTAGCGCTTTCCATCGCACTCACCCCCTCAACGTCATCCTCTGCAGCGGCTTACGCCAGGATGCCGTTGATCTGCTGCTTAGCCTCATCAAGCACAAGCGCCAGGTCCGCACCACCCTCAACGGACTTCTGAACCATGGGGATGAGTGCCGAGTCCACGATCTCCTGCCACTTCGCATGAGCAGGCCGCGAAGCCGTCGCTGGAGCATCAAGGGTCTCCAGGATGGCAGCGTAGTGCTCGTACCCTTCCTGAGACCTGTACTCCTCGAACACCGACTTCCTCGCCGCGAGCCCCAGGGTGGTCTCCACGCTCAACGCGTTGTGCTCGTAGGCGTAGGCAACGAAGTCCTTCGCTGCCTCCTGCTTACTGCCAGCGGCGGGCACAGACAAGAACCACCCACCGGGAACACCGGCGACTCCTGCAGAACCACCAATCATCGGGGCAACTCCGATCTTGCCTGCGACAGGTGAGTCCTCAGGGATGGCACGGTAGGCGTGGCCCCAGAATCGCATCATCGCGGTCTGCCCCTGCTGGAAGAGGTTCTGGGCCCCTGCCCAGTCCACCTGCGCGGAACCTGATGGCGCATACGGCAGCAACGAGGTGTAGAACGTCAGTGCCTCCAGACTGGCCTCGTCACCAAGGTTGCACGTGCCGTCCGCGCCAATCACCATGCTCGACTCCCCAGCCTGCAACAAGTGCGCGAGATACTCCGTCTCCACGGCACCCTTGACATCAGTTCCGTAGAGACCGTCCTTCGTGAAGAACTTGGCGCAGTCGGCGTACTCCTGCCAGGTTGTCGGCGGCTGCAGCGGGCGGCCGTACTCGGACTCAAAGGCCGCCTTGTTCGCCTCGTCACCGAAAAGGTCGGTGCGATAGAACAGGATCTCTGTGTTAGCCCAGGCAGGCATGCCGACAAAGGAGTCGTCAATCTGGGCCGCGGACAGGAGCGAGGGGAACAGGTCTGCCTTCACCTCATCAGTCACCAGGTCGTCCAGCGAAGTCAAGGCGTCCTTGAATCCAGTCAGCCAGATCTCATCGAGCGCCGCGACATCAAAGGACACGCTACCGGTGCTGAACTCTGACGACAGACGGTTGTACAGCCCGTCATACGGGAGCTCAACGAAGGTCACCGTGACCCCCTTGTCCTTGGAGTACTGGTCAGCGATGGGCTGCAGCTCTCCCTTACCGCAGGCCTCCACCAGGATCGTTAGCTCCTCACTCGACCCACCAGATCCGGACGATCGACCAGCCCCTGCACCGCACGCCGCGGTCAGCGCAGCAGCCGAGGTGACCGCACCAGCCATGAGAACAGAACGACGGGACAGGGGAGCGATGTGGAACGTCATTGTCATCTCCATCTTTCACAAGGGTCAGAGGGACCCGAAACCCTCAGCGCGAGAGCGCCAGAACGTTTTGCCAAAACGTTGTGCCTGTAAGGTAAACCACTCTCCCGACGGTGTCAATCCCTCCGTCCTCCTTGTTACCTACCGGACCATCACTGCGCACGACGTGATAAGACCCTCTGCCCGCAACGATGCACACGCCTCGGACACAGACCAGGACCGTCGTGTGTCAGCGAGCGTCGCCGATGCCAGCAGGCGAGCCGGCCTTGACAGGCAGCGATGCAGCGGACCTACCCTGCGTCCATGACTACTTCGACGCCCACGCCCCGTACCACCCCGGTGCGCGCCCTGGTCATGCGTCGAATGTGCATGCGCTGACAGCGCCAGCCGTCGCTGTCGCAGGAATAACGGCTAGAGCGTCGGGCTGAGTCGAGCTCGGCACGCTCCGCGAGGCTGCCGCCAAGCCGCTCGCGTTCACTGACCACCATGACTCCGTCTGTCCACGCGCCAGGCTGACGCCGCCACACGACGTCGCCCGTCCACGGCAGACAGGCAGCCCCTAGACCGGTCTGCCCGATCCACAGGAACCACGCGCATGCCTGCTCTCACTGACTTCTCTGACCTGGGAAGCGTCGTCGACCCTTACTGTCCCGTCGGCACCACTGTCCCCGGCTTCTCCTGCTCCCAGTTCAACCTCATCCACGACCGCACGGGTACCGCCAGCCTCAAGTGGGACTTTGCCGTCGAGCGCGGCCGCCCCGAGGGAGTCCTGCCGCTGTGGGTGGCTGACATGGACCACCAGGTCGCCCCCGGCATCACGAGCGCCTTGCTGTGGCGGGTGCGCCACGGGATCTTCGGTTACACCGAGACCGACACCGCTTACGACGAAGCACTGACCTCCTGGTTCGCACGTCGCTACGACTGGCAGGTGGACGCGTCCTGGAACGTCGTGACCCCGGGAGTCGTCCCTGCCCTGGCCCTGGCGGTGCGCGCACTCACCCAGCCCGGCGACGCCGTCGTCATCGAGGAGCCCGTGTACTACCCCTTCAGGGAGGTCATCGAGGACAACGGTCGCCTTGTCGCCGCCGCCCCGCTGGTACGCGGGGACGACGGCGTCTACCGCCGAGACCTGGAGGCCCTGGAGCACACGCTGCGCACCAGCGGCGCGAAGGTTCTGCTGCTGTGCAACCCGCACAACCCCGTCGGGCGCGTGTGGAGCCGCAGCGAGCTGGAGGACCTGGCCGCAGTCGCCGAGCGCTACGAGCTCACAGTGGTCTCCGACGAGATCCACGCCGACCTCGCCCTGCCCGGCCACCGCACCACGCCCTTCGCCTCCCTGTCCCAGGACGCGGCCGCACGCACCATCACCTGCACCTCGCCGTCGAAGTCCTTCAACCTGGCCGGGCTGCAGGTGGCCAACATCCTCATCCCCAGCGAGCAGCTGCGCACGACCTTCCGCGCCGAGCTGGCCGCCGTCGGATACTCCCAGCCGAACGCCCTGGGACTGACCGCCTGCCGCGCCGCCTACGAGAGCGGGCAGGAGTGGCTGGACGAGCTGCGCGAGCACATTGCCGCCGCCCGCACCCACGTGGTCGAGCGCCTGGCGGCAGTTCCCGGCATCGAGGTCACCCCCTGTGAAGGCACCTACCTGCTGTGGCTCGACTGCCGCGGCCTGCTGGAGCGCGCTGGTCTCAAGGCCACCGAGCTTGACGAGCTCATTCTCGACGAGGCCGGGCTCTGGCTCGACGACGGCGCGATCTTCGGTGCCGGCGGTGAGGGATTCACCCGGATCAACGTCGCCTGCCCGCGCGCCACCCTGGACGAGGCCCTGGACCGTCTGGAGGCCGGCGTCACGGCGCTGCTGACTCGTCAGGCTCACCGCGCCCGATCCTGCCCCGAGGCCCTGGCTGAGGCACGCGCCGCCTGAGTCTGCCGCCCGGCTGTCACAGCCACAGCCGGGCACCGCCGTCGTCCACCCACCTGATATGAGGAGAGCACGCACCATGTCCACTCGCCCCGAGGACTCCAACCCCGCCTACGACGACCGCTCCACCACGCGAGCCGTCCCCATCCACCACCATCCCTTCGCCTCGGTGGGCCCAGACACCTCCGCCTGGGGGCTGGACACTGTTCTCGCGCACGTGGGTACCGGCACCGACCCGTCCACCGGTGCCATCACGACGCCGGTCCACCTGTCCACCGCCTTCAGGCACCCGGGGCTGCGCCAGTCCACGGGCTACGACTACACGCGCACCGCCTCGCCCACCCGCGACGTCCTCCAGGACGCGCTGGCCCGGCTCGACGGCGGAGCGGCCAGCTTCGTCACCTCCTCGGGCATGTCGGCCATCCAGCTGGCCGTGGAGACGCTGGCTCCCTTCGGCTCACGCATCGTGGCGCTGGAGGACCTGTACGGAGGCACCTTCCGCTACCTTCAGGTCCTGGCCGAGGCCGGCGCCTACGAGGTCGACTTCGTCTACGGACAGGCGGCGCTGGAGGAGGCACTGAGCCGCCCGGCCCGCCTGGTCCTCATCGAGACCCCCACCAACCCGATGATGGAGTGCTACGACGTCGCCGTGACTGCCCGCCTGGCCCACGAGGCCGGCGCTCTGCTCGCCGTCGACAACACCTTCTACACCCCCGCCGTCCTGCGCCCGCTGGATGAGGGGGCGGATGTGGCGATCTACTCCGCCACCAAGTACCTGGGCGGACACAACGACGTCATGGCAGGCGTGGTGACCGTGGCGGACCCGGCTCTGGGCGAGCGCCTGCAGTACCGGCTCAACACCACCGGGGCGACGCTGGGGCCCTTCGACTCCTTCCTGCTGCTGCGGGGGCTGAAGACCCTGTCCCTGCGCATGGCTCGGCACGAGGCCAACGCCAAGGAGGTCGTGGCCTTCCTGGAGGCCTCACCGCACGTCACCCGCGTGCTCTACCCCGGCCGTTCGGGCATGGTCTCCTTCGACCTCGCCGAGGACGTGGACATCGCCACCGTCCTGGAGTCGGTCCGGGTCTTTACCTTCGCCGAGTCCCTGGGCGGGGTGGAGTCGCTCGTCACCTGTCCGAGCGTGCAGACCCATGCCGACGTCCCGCCCGCCACGCGCGAGCGCTACGGCCTGACCGACCGTCTGCTGCGACTGAGCGTGGGGATCGAGGACCCGGCGGACCTGGTGGAGGACCTGCGTCAGGCCTTCGAGGCCGGCACCCGCCGGTGACGGGCGACGCCGCCGAAGGCCTGAGGGGCGGCGCTCACCAGCTCACGGGGACCGGCGCGCCCTCGCGGTAACCGGAGGCCGACTGCAGCCCGACGACAGCCCGCTCACGGAACTCGGCGATCGAGCCGGCACCGGCGTAGGTGAAGGAGGAACGCACACCGGCAATGATGTTGTCGATGAGGTCCTCCACGCCCGGACGCTGAGGGTCGAGGTACATGCGACCTGCGGAGATGCCCTCCTCGAACAAGGCCTTGCGAGCACGGTCGAAGGGATCCTCGCCCTCGGTCCGTGTGGTGACGGCGCGCTTGGAGGCCATACCGAAGGACTCCTTGTAGGCGCGCCCGTGCGCGTCGTGCTGGATGTCGCCCGGGGACTCGTAGGTGCCGGCGAACCAGGATCCGATCATGACGTTGGAGGCACCGGCCGCCAGGGCCAGGGCGACGTCACGCGGGTGGCGCACTCCGCCGTCGGCCCACACGTGAGCGCCCAGGGCGGTGGCAGCCTGCGAGCACTCCAGGACGGCGGAGAACTGGGGGCGGCCGACGCCGGTCTGCATGCGGGTGGTACACATGGCGCCCGGCCCTACACCGACCTTGACGATCGAGGCTCCGGCCTCGGCGAGGTCGCGCACGCCGTCAGCCGAGACGACGTTGCCGGCCGCGATCGGGAAGCTGGCGGGCAGCGCCGCGCGAACCGCGGCGACAGCATCCATCATGCGGTCCTGGTGACCGTGGGCGGTGTCGACGACGATGACGTCCACACCCGCCGCAACGAGCTCGGCCGCCTTGCCGGCAGGGTCGCCGTTCATGCCGATCGCAGCACCGATGCGCAGGCGGCCGCAGGTGTCGACGGCGGGAGCGTAGATCGTCGAGCGCACGGCTCCTGAGCGCGTGAGCAGGCCGACGAGCTCGCCGTCGTCACCCACGACCGGGGCCAGCTTGCGACGCGCGGCGCGCAGGCGGTCAAAGGCCTCGCGTGAGTCGATGCCGGCCGGCAGGGTCAGCAGCTCGGTCGTCATGACCTCGCGGACCTGGGTAAAGCGGTCGACGCCGGAGACGTCATCGAGGTCCACCATGCCGATGGGACGGTTGGTGTCGGGGTCGACGACGACCGCGGCGCCGTGCGAGCGCTTGGGGATGAGCCCCAGCGCGTAGCCGCAGGTGTGGTGCGGCTTGACGGTGACCGGAGTGTCGTAGACGAGGTGGGCGGCTTTGACCTGGGCGACGGTGTCCGTGACGACCTCGACCGGGATGTCCTGCGGGATGATCGTCAGTCCGCCACGGCGGGCCACCGTCTCGGCCATGCGCTTGCCGGCGACGGCGGTCATATTGGCCACGACCAGCGGGATCGTGGTGCCCGTAGCGTCGTCCGTGGTCAGGTCCACGCCGGTGCGCGATCCGACGCTGGAGCGCGAGGGGACCATGAAGACGTCGTCGTAGGTCAGGTCGAAGGTCGGCTGGAGGCCGTTGAGGAACTTCACCGGGAGAGTCTAGCCGTGGGGCTGGCCGGTTCGGAGCGCATCAGCAGGGGAATGGAAAAACGCCCCGGGCCCGACCTTGGCGGCCGAGAGCGGGGCGTTGGTGCGCCAGAAGGGATTCGAACCCCCAACCTTCTGATCCGTAGTCAGATGCTCTATCCGTTGAGCTACTGGCGCATGTCGTTTCCGACAGACAGGAACAATACTCACCCCCACCGATGAGGCCAAATCCTGAGGCCGTGAGGATCGGCACAACACCCTTCGAGCAGGCCCGTCCGTCAAGGAAAAGCCCCGGGACCTGAGCGATCTCGGGGCACATCCGCGGAGATGGGGAGATTCGAACTCCCGAGGGGTTTTATCCCCAACCTTCTTAGCAGGAAGGCGCACTAGGCCACTATGCGACATCTCCAAGCCGTGGTAGGCAGCATGAGGTTACCCCAGATCCTCAGGCAGCAGCAAAGCGACTCCGCCGCCACCCCGCGTGATCTTGCTCCACCCACCAGGCCACCCGGACGGCCAGCCGACCACCGCCCCTACAGGCTGATCCCGAGCACCGGCACACCGAGCAGCAGCACCGCCGCCACGATGAGCACGATGCCGATGAGGTTGAACCAGATACCCGCCTTGACCATCGAGCCCATCGAGACATATCCCGAGCCGAAGGCGATGGCGTTGGGCGGCGTGGCCACCGGCAGCATGAAGGCACAGGTCGCCGCCAGCGCCACCGGCACCACGAACAGCAGCGGGTCAGCGCCGATCCCCACCGCCACCCCGCCCATGATGGGCAGGAAGGCGGCCGCCGTCGCCGTGTTCGAGGTGAGCTCGGTCAGGAAGATGATGAGCGTCGTCACGGCGACGACGATGAGCACCGTCGGCAGCACGGACAACCCCTTGGCGATCTCACCGATCCACACTGACAGTCCTTGCTTGGAGAACTGGGCCGACAGCGCCAGCCCGCCCCCGAACAGCAGCAGCACGTCCCAGGGCAGGTCCTTGGCGGTCTGCCAGTCCAGCAGCCTCACCCCGTGCTGGCCCGGGGCCGGCACGATGAACAAGGACAGGGCCACCACCATGGCGATGACCTCGTCCGTGATGCCCGCCTCGGGCAGCAGCGTCGGCAGCAGCGACCAGGACAGCGCCGCGAGCACGAAGATCACGCCTACCAGCACCTCACCGCCACTCCAGCGCCCCAGCTTGGACAGCTCCTCGCGGATGAGGGCCTTGCCGCCGGGGATCTCCTTGATCTCTGGCCTGAACAGCACGCTGGTCAACAGCCACCAGCAGATGAGGAGGAAGGTGAGCGCCAGCGGCACGCCCATGATCATCCACTGGCCGAAGCCGATGGTGATGTCAAAGGTCTCCTTGAGGTAGGCGATGAGCAGGGTGTTGGGAGGCGTGCCGATGATGGTTCCCAGCGACCCGATGGACGCGGCGTAGGCGATCCCCAGCATGAGCGCCGTCGCCAGCTTGGACTGCCTGCCCTTGCCGTCCATCTGGCCGGTCAGCAACAGGATCGAGGTGCCGATGGGCAGCATCATGACGGCGGTGGCCGTGTTGGACACCCACATGGACAGGAAGCCTGTGGCCAGCATGAAGCCGAGGACGAGCATCTTGGGCCTGGTTCCCACAGCGAGCACGGTCAGCAGCGCGATGCGCCGGTGCAGGTTCCAGCGCTGCATCGTCAGGGCGAGCATGAACCCGCCCATGAACAGGAAGATCGTTCCCGAGGCGTAGGGGGCTGCGGTGTCCTTGAAGCTGTCTACGCCTGCCAGCGGGAAGAGCACGAGTGGCAGGAGCGCGGTAGCCGCCAGCGGAATCGCCTCAGTCATCCACCAGCCTCCCATGACGACGGCGGCAGCCGCCACGAGCCTCAGCCCTTCCTCACTGACCTTCTCAGCCGCTTCTGGAGAGATGACCGCAACCACTGTGTCGACGGCGTCGGCAGGCATGGCGAGATAGACGATCACGCCAAGAAGGACCCCACCGAGGAGGCCGAGGAGGTGACGACGTCGCTCACCCACCGGAACGGGATGGGCCTTCTGTCCTTCTGAGGGACTCGTGGGTTGATGGAGGACGGGAATACTCATGATGAACCTCGCAGGTGGGCCCGATGTCATCATTGACATCGGGCTGGAATAACAGTGCGTGACCACGTCCCGCTGGCGGCCCCACCACGAGCACCGCACAACTGGGACCTAAGTCACGGTACCTCACCGCGTCACCATGGTCCAGATCTCTAAAAAAGTCTGGAGGTTCCCGTACCACACAGGACGAGAACCTCCAGACCACAAAGACAGCCAGGCGCCTGCATCACGTTCTCGTTGACATGACGCCACTTCCTCGGCTCTCGCGGAGAGAGGGGGATTCGAACCCCCGGTACGCCAGGCGTACAGCGGTTTTCAAGACCGCCACATTCGGCCGCTCTGTCATCTCTCCAACAGCCCTCGCAGACCGGTGACGACCTTACCACCGCCGATCCAGCCGCCACGAACGGGCACACACCCCTGCGCGGCACTCGCGGCAACGACGGCGCCCCGTCACGGGGCGAGAGCCTGAGCGGCGGCCGGTCTCACCAGCCACCGCCCCGACCGTCAGCCCCGGCCGAACAGGCCGCGGCGGCGTCCGCTCTGGACGTTGACCGGGATCGTCGTCGCCGGCTCGTCCAGGCGCCCCTCAGCCAGAGCCTGCCCCATGGCCGGCCACACCGGAAGGCGGGACATCAGCGTCATCTGTAGCGCGTGGTAGATGTCCGGGTGCCCCTCCCAGGTTCGGGTCGAGGGCCGGTTGGACCGGTCGAGCTCATGCGTCCACACGCCTGGTGCCTCAATGAGGTACTGCTCGGCGTAGTCGATCCAGGAGCGGTAGCAGTGCTCGTAGTGCTCGACCTCGATCTCACCACGACCATCATCGAGCAGCGCACGACGAATCGCCGCTGCCGCGCTCACGCCCTCGCACACCACCCAGTGCATGCGCTCGTGCACCACCGGCTCACCAGCGAAGTCCGTGGTGTAGACGAAGCCCGGTCCGCCGTCCACGCGCCAGCCGTCCACTCGAGCCCGCTCGAAGAGCTCCTCGGCGGCGTCCAGCATCCACTCCGGCACCGGCAGGCAACGGTTGAGCAGGGCCGAGCGCGCCTGAACCGTCAGGCGCGACCACTCCAGCCCGTGCCCAGGAGTGACACCGTAGGGGCGGAAGGGGTGAGCCGGCTCGTCCTTGTTGTAGTCCAGGACCGGCTGCCAGGAGGTGTCATAGTGCTCAGGCAGACGCCAGTCGTTGGCACGAGCCTGCTTGTTGACGGCGAAGTCAATGATCTGGACAGCACGGTTGAGCCACTTGACGTCACCACTGACGTCAGCCGCAGCCAGGTAGGCCTCAACGGTGTGCATGGCGGCGTTGATGCCGCGGTAGCGCTCAGGATCAGTGAAGTCCGCGGCGTAGGACTCGATCGGCATGTGGTAGGTCTCGTCCCACCAGCGCTTGTCCTGCATCGCCATCGCGTCGCGCAGGAGCTCCTGCGCACCGGGGCGGTCAGCGGCCGTCGCCGTGGCCGCGGCGAGCATGACGAAGGCGTTCTGGTAGCACTCCTTGCGCTGGTCAGGGTCAACCGGGACACCACGGCCCTGCTCATCCAGCTCATGACGCACGGCCGAGTACCAGCCGCCGTGATCGTAGTCCCGCAGCACCTTGGACAGGGCCCGCACACCATGGTCGGCATAACGACGGCAGCCGGGGATCCCCATGAGGGCGCCGAGAGAGAAAGCGAAGGTCATGCGGCCGGTGATCCACAGCTCCACCGGGTGGTTGGTGTCGACCGTGCCGTCTGGGCCGATCCAGCCGAATCCTGCCGGCACGCACGCCGCACGCCCGTAGCGCAGCAGCGCGTGGGTCTCCTCCGCCAGCCAGCGGTTGTGCTCCGGCGCACCGAACCATCCCAGTCCCATGAGTCCTCCTCGACTTCGCATCGCTCGCAGGGTCGCCGTCAGCGACGCCTCCCAGGTTGAACAGTAGCCCAGCCACGGGCAGTCCCGTTCCCACACAGACAGGGCACAATGAGACCCGCGCCGAGGTACGAGGGCGCGCCACACGGCTCCCCACAACCAGGAGCGGCTCAGAAAATGACGAGGGAAATCCACTGCCCGCCCCGCCAGGCGGAGGTCAATCGCTCACTGGTCCTGGACACGATCCGCCACGCCGAGCGCCTGACCCGCGCCGACATCGGGCGCCTGACCCACCTGTCCCCCCAGACGGTCTCGAACGTGGTGCGCTACCTGCTCAAGCACGACCTCGTTCTAGAGACTGGAACGGTGACGCCGGAAGGACGCGGACGCCCCGGCACCACAGTCCAGATCAACCCTCACGGGCGCTTCGCCGTCGGCGTGCACGTCGATCCCTCGGCACTCGGGATCGTTGCAGTCGACCTGCGCGGAGACCTCCTGTACGAGCACAACGAGCCTCTCCCCTTTCCAAACGACCCCACTCAGTCACTGGCCGAGATCGCCGTACAGACAGAGCGGGCGATCGCCCGTACCAGCCTGCCCCGAGAGCGGATGCTAGGGATCGGCATCGCCACCCCCGGACCGATCGAGGACGGGCGCATGACGCGTCCTCCCCTGCTGCCCCGCTGGCAGGACTTTCCTCTTCGGTCACGGCTCGCTCAGCTGACGCACACGGCGACCTTGCTCGACAAGGACGTCAACGCTGCCGCCCAGGCGCACCTGTGGCGCCGCCCCGACACGCCGGGCACCAGTCCCGACAGCTTCATGTTCCTCTACGTCGGCGCCGGCCCCGCGCTCACTGCCGTGCTGGACGGCCAGGTGTGGCGCGGCCGCAGTGGCAACGCCGGCGAGGCCGGGCACCTGTCCGGCAGCTCCACCGGACTGCTGTGCCCGTGCGGTCAACGCGGCTGCCTCGGTGTCACCCTTGGTGAGAAGGAGATGATTGAGCGGGCCCGTGACCTCGGCCTTGACCTACCAGGCAGCACCAGCACCGCCACCCCGGGAGAGAAGAGCGCGGTCTTCGCCCGGCTGCTCAGGCTCGCCGACGACGGCGCCCCCACCGCTCGGAGAGTCCTGTCCGAGGCCGCGTCCGTGATCGTCCGCGTCACCACGGTGCTCTCCGAGCTGCTCGAGCTGGACACCCTCATCATCGGCGGTCCCCGGTGGCCGGTCATGCACAGGCAGATGGAGCCCTTGCTCAGCCAGCCGTTGTCCCAGCGCCTCTTCTACGGCCAGGCCCGTCCGATCCAGACCATCTCCTCGCCCCTGGGCGCTCACGACGCCGCCACCGGGGCCGCCTGCCTCGTCCTGTCGGAGACCTATTCCGCCGACTCCCGCCGGCTTCAGCCGCCGCGCTAGCCCACCGCACAGCCGTCATTCAGCCTCAAGGGCTCCCGAAAAACACCTCGGGAAGAGCCTTGACATGATTTTATCAAAGTGCTGTAGTTAATTGCGTCACGTTCAGAACGGTGAACACCACAGGTGCAAAGGAGCTCCGACATGACTACTCACCGTCCCCTCATGATGAGCCGCAGGACCCTGCTCACCGCGACGGGCGTCACTGCGCTCGGCGCCACGCTCGCCGCCTGCGCAGGAGGATCGTCCTCGCGCTCCGAGTCGAACCTGCGCGTCGTCTATCAGAAGACCACCGCCTTCTTCCAACTCGAGGACCTCCTGACCAAGGCCAAAAAGGAGTTCGAGGCTGCCAACAGCGGGGTCACCATCGAGCTGGTGCCGATCGAGGCCGAGCAGGACCAGTACTTCACCAAGCTCGCCCTCATGAACGGCTCGCAGGACACCGCCCCCGATGTCATGTATGAGGACGCCTTCCAGATTCGCACCGACGCCGCAGCCGGCTACCTCCTGCCCATCGACGAGTACGTAGCCTCCTGGGAGGACTGGGACCAGTTCACGGACTCCGTCAAGGAGGCCGGCAAGGGCGAGGACGACAAGCTCTACGGCGTCTCCATGGGGACCGACACCCGCGCCATCTACTTCAACAAGAAGATCTTCGCCGAGGTCGGCCTGCCGGAGGACTGGCAGCCGACCACCTGGGACGAGATCCTTGAGGCGGCCCGCACGATCAAGGCCAAGAAGCCGGACGTGATCCCCTTCAACATGTACGTCGCCAAGGCAGTGGGCGAGGGTACCTCGATGCAGTCCTTCGAGATGCTGCTCTACGGCACTGACGACACCCTCTACGACACCGAGACCAAGAAGTGGATCACCGGTTCCCAGGGATTCAAGGACTCCCTGGAGTTCCTACAGACCATCTACTCCGAGGGCCTCGGCCCCGGTCTCGACCAGGCCCTGGATGTCAACATCGGCAGCCGTGTGTCCACCGAGCTGCTGCCGGAGGGCAGGCTCGCCATGGCCGTGGACGGATCCTGGATGCCCGGTGGATGGATCTCGGGTGAGAACGCCTGGCCCGAGTGGGAGGAGACCATCGGGCTGGCCAAGATGCCGACCCAGAAGGGTCAGGGCGACGGCTTCACCTCGATGTCAGGCGGATGGACCTTGGCGATCGGCTCCAAGACCAAGAACGCCAAGGCCGCATTCGACTTCATCTCCATCGCGCTGAACAAGGAGAACTCACTGAAGTACGACACGGAGAACTCCCAGATCGCCGTCCGCAAGGACGTGGCCGAGGATGCGGCCTACCTGTCCTTCAACCCCTCCTTCGAGTTCTTCTCCGGCTGCGTGGAATTCACCCACTTCCGTCCCTCGACGCCGGACTACTCGCAGATCTCAGGCAACATCCAGATTGCCTGCGAGGACGTCGCGACACAGGCCTCGACACCGCAGGAGGCCGCTCAGGCCTATGACGAAGGCCTGATCCGCATCGTCGGCGATGACATGACCCAGGAGGCCTGATGACTCAGCCGGCAACCGCCGGCTCGACGGCGGGGACCACCTTGGCTCCCCGCCGTCGCCGTACCGGCAGAACTGTGCTCAGAGAGCTTCCGCTCCTGCCCGCCTTCATCCTGCTCGCAGCCTTCATGCTCGGGCCGATCGTCTACGCCCTCTACGGTTCTCTGACCAACCGGGCCATGAGCGGGTACCGGGCGGCCACCCCCGAGCTCGTCGGGCTGGACAACTACGTCAACCTGTTGACGGACCCCGGCTTCCTCAAGTCCGTCCTCTTGACCACGCTCTTCCTTCTTGCCTCGGCGATCGTGGGACAGAACGTCCTTGGCATGTTCGTGGCTGTGCTCATGCGTCACTGCCCCAGGCCTGTGGCCTCCGTCGTCGGCGCCACGATCGTGGGTGCCTGGGTCATGCCGGAGATTGTCGCCGCCTTCGCCTGCTACGCCTTCTTCTCATCCGAAGGCACACTCAACTCGGTCCTGGCCGCAATCGGCCTGACCGGCCCTAAGTGGCTCCTCACCTTCCCGATGCTCTCTGTCATCCTGGCCAACATCTGGCGCGGCACAGCGTTCTCGATGATGAACTACAACGCAGCCCTCGCTGAGGTCCCGCCAGACGTCAAGGAGTCCGCCCAGATCGACGGCGCGAACGCGGTCCAGACCTTCTTACGGATCTCACTACCCATGATCCGCAGAACCGTCGCCACCAACCTCATGCTCACCACCCTCCAGACCCTGGGTGTCTTCACCCTCATCTGGGTCATGACCGGTGGTGGCCCCGGCACCGACTCCGCGACGCTGCCGGTTCTGGCCTACCAGGAGGCATTCAAGTTCTCCCAGGTCGGCTACGGCACCGCCATCGCCACCGTCACCCTCGTGGTCGGCGCGATCTTCTCCATCGTCTACATGCGCGTCCTCAAGCCGGAGGTGGACTGACATGAGATCATCCGTGTCCCTGGCCTCACCACGCAAACGCGGCGTCAGGATCGCAGCCACCGCGACCATGGTGCTGATCGGCATCACCTTCCTCCTACCGCTGGCCTGGATCGTCCTGGCCAGCGTGGATGACAAGGCCACCCTCAGCGTGCGACTGCCCCAGGTGTGGACCGCAGAGAACTTCACTGAGATCCTCAACCCGGAGGACACCTTCCGGCCCCTGTGGAACTCTGCCATCATCTCTCTGGGCACCGCTGCCCTGACTGTCATCGTCGCGATCCTGGCTGCCTACCCGCTCTCGCGCTACTCCATGAGGTTCAACAAAGGCTTCATGTACACCGTGCTGTTCGGGACCTGCCTGCCCATCACCGCCATGATGGTGCCGGTCTACACGCTCTTCGTCTCCTTCAAGCTGCTGGACTCCCTGCCAGGGACGATCACCTTCATGGCGGCCACGTCGCTGCCCATGGCGATCTGGATGATGAAGAACTTCATGGACTCCGTCCCCGTCTCTCTGGAAGAGGCCTCCTGGGTGGACGGTGCCTCCTCGATGAAGGCTCTGTGGCGCGTCGTCGTGCCCCTGATGAAGCCAGGCATCGCCGTCGTCTTCATCTTCGTGTTCACCGGGGCGTGGGGGAACTTCTTCGTCCCCTTCATCCTCCTGTTCTCACCGGAGAAGCAGCCCGCCGCCGTCGCCATCTACAACTTCTTCGGCACCAACGGCTCCATCGCCTACGGCAAGCTCGCCGCCTTCTCCATCATCTACTCCCTGCCCGCCCTCCTCCTCTACCTCATCACCCAGCCGCGTTCTGGCAACAGCTTCGCCATGGCCGGCGCCGTCAAGGGCTGACACGAAAGGTTCACCATGCACCGCAATCCGCTGCTGACCGAGCAGCGTGCCCGTCGTATGCTCCACGAGCGCATCCAGGCGGCCATCTACGCCGAGTCCGTGCCGCTGAGTCTGACGGCCTGGTCCGTCGCGAACGAGCCCGTGCCCTTCGAGGAGGCCGTAGGCCAGGACTACCAGCCCTTCGCCGTCGGAGACACCTGGGGCCTGCCCTGGCGCACCACGTGGATCCACGCCACCGGCACCGTTCCTGACAGCTGGCGGACCTGTCCCGACCACGAGGTCGAGCTCGTCATCGACCTGGGGTTCTCCGACTCCGGGCCCGGTTTCCAGGCCGAGGGCCTCGTGCGCCACACAGACGGTTCAGCGATCAAGGGCATCCACCCCCGCAACCAGGCCGTGCGCTGGGTTGAGGAACCGGACGAGATCGATGTCTACATCGAGGCCGCCTCCAACCCCACCGTCACCTCAGACGGCTTCGCCCCAACCTACCTCGGGCGCATGGAGACCTCGGGCACCGACCCCATCTACACACTGCGCCGCGTCGACGTCGCGCTGCGCGACCTCACGGTGTGGAACCTGGCTCAGGACCTGACGGTCCTGCTCGAGCTCGCTGATGAGCTCCCACCGACCTCCACGCGCCGCGCCAAGATCGACGTGGCCCTGGACAAGGCCATCGACGCCCTTGACCCCCGCCACATCGCCGCCACGGCCGCCACGGCCCGCACTGAGCTGGAAGAGGTCCTGGCTTCACCGGCCCATGCCTCAGCCCACCACGTCATGGCCACCGGTCACGCTCACATCGACTCAGCCTGGCTGTGGCCGGTGCGCGAGACCAAGCGCAAGTGCGTCCGTACCTTCTCCTCGGTCCTCAACCTCATGGAGCAGGACCCGCACTACGTCTTCGCCTGCTCCTCGGCCCAGCAGTACCTGTGGGTCAAGCAGACCCAGCCCGAGCTCTACGAGCGCATGAGGAAGCGCATCGCTGAAGGCCGTTTTATCCCGGTGGGTGGCATGTGGGTGGAGTCGGACACGAACATGCCCGGGTCTGAGGCCCTCGCCCGTCAGATGATCGAGGGCAAGAAGTTCTTCATCGACGAGCTCGGCGTCGAGACCCAGGACGTGTGGCTGCCCGACTCCTTCGGTTACACCGGATCCCTGCCCCAGATCATCCGGGCCGCAGGATCACGCTGGTTCCTGTCCCAGAAGCTGTCCTGGAACGACACGGACACGATGCCGCACCACACCTTCGACTGGGAGGGCATCGACGGCTCACGCGTCCTGGCCCACTTTCCGCCGGTGGACACCTACAACTCCCGCCTGTCGGTTGCTGAGATGCGCCACGCCGAGGAGAACTTCGCTGAGAAGGGCGTCGCCGACACCTCGCTCGTCCCCTTCGGCTGGGGTGACGGCGGGGGCGGCCCTACCCGCGAGATGCTCGCGGCAAGCCACCGGCTGAAGAACCTGGAAGGGTCCCCCACGGTCGAGATCGCCAGCCCCAACGCCTTCTTCCAGCGCACCGAGGAGGAGCTCACCCACCGCCCGGTGTGGAGCGGCGAGATGTACCTCGAGTTCCACCGAGGCACCTACACCTCACAGCTGCGCACCAAGCAGGGCAACCGACGCAGCGAGCACCTGCTGCGCGAGGCCGAGCTGTGGGCCGCCACCGCGGCCATCCGCGAGGGTGCCGAGTACCCCTACGAGGTCCTCAAGGACTGCTGGCGCACCGTGCTGCGCAACCAGTTCCACGACATCCTGCCCGGCTCGTGCATCGGCTGGGTCTACGACCGGGTCGAGGAGGAGTACCGCCAGGTCGCCTCCGACCTGGAGGAGGTGATCGCCATCTCCACCACGGCCCTGGTCGGTCAGGGTTCCACCTCACTGCAGCTCAATGCCGCCCCGGCTGCGGTCGACGGCGTCGCCTCCCTGGCAGTGGCTCCGGCTGCTGTCCCATCAGAGAAGGTCCGGCTCAGCCAGGAGCAGGAGACCACCGTGCTGGACAACGGCCGGCTGCGCGTCACCATCGACTCCCGCGGGCTGCTGACCTCGGTGCTCGACCTGGAGGCCAAGCGAGAGGTGCTGAGTCCCGGTACGACCGGTGGCCTGCTCCAGCTCCACCACGACGCCCCACGCCAGTGGGACGCCTGGGACATTGACCCGGAGTACCGCAACACCGTCGAGGACGTTGTCAACGCCAGCAACCTGACCGTCCTCCAGGACGGGACCGACGCCGTCGTCACGTTGACCCGTCAGCTCGGGGAGGCCTCGTCACTGCGCGAGGAGATCCGTCTGAGGCCTGGCTCCAAGCAGGTTGAGCTCAGCTTCGACATCGACTGGCACGAGCGGATGAAGCTGCTCAAGCTCGCCTTCCCGGTGGACGTCATGGCTGCGGTCTCCACCTCGGAGATGCAGTTCGGGCACGTGGAGCGTCCTACCCACCAGAACACCTCGTGGGACGCAGCCCGGTACGAGATCTGCGCCCACCGCTGGATCCACGTGGGCGAACAGGGTTACGGCGTCGCCATCCTCAACGACTCCACCTACGGTCACGACGTCACCCGCGACCTGGACGGGGTCGCGCACCCGTCCACCACGGTGCGTCTGTCACTGGTGCGCGCTCCCCTGTTCCCTGACCCCGAGGCGGATCAGGGCCGCCACGCCGTGCGCGTCGCCCTGCGTCCTGGAGCCTCGATCGGCGACGCGGTGAGCGAGGGCTACGCCTTCAACCTTCCCACCCGCACAGTGAAGGGCGACCACGCGGTCGAGCCGCTGGTCAAGGTCGAGGGTGCGGGCGTCGTCGTCGAGGCGGTCAAGCTGGCCGAGGACCGTTCCGGAGACCTCATCGTGCGTTTGTACGAGTCCCTGGGGGCTCGTACTCACGCGACGGTCACGGCCTGCTTCGATGCCACAAGCATCGTGGCCACGGATCTGCTCGAGCGCGAGGTCGACGACGTGACGCTGACAACGACCGTGCAGGACGAGCTGAGCACCAGCTTCCAGATGCGGCCCTTCCAGATCGTCACGCTGAGGATCGCCCGCTAAGGCGGCTCAGGACCGCCTATCACACAGGTGGGCCCGGCTGCTGAGCACCAGCCCATGCGGCCAGGGCCTCGCGCAGGGCCGCCAGGCGCTCAGACGTAGCGAGGTCAGCAACCTCCAACCGGAGCACTGACTGCCTCGACTGCAGGATCTGAGACACCTGCTGGGCCACCGGGGAACCGGCCCGTGCCGCCTTGACACCGTGATGAGCGGTGCCCCCGGTACCCACAGCCGCATAGGCCTGGGCCCACTGAGCGCTCGTGAGATAAGTCATGACCGCCTCGGCAGCCTCAGAGCCGCTGACGGACACCAGCACGCTCGTCCCCACCAGGTAGGCGGTTTCGTCATCCTGCCCGTCCGAGGGGGTGAGGAAGGCGGAGACGACGTCGCCCGCGTGCGCCGCAGTCGCGGCTTCCCCCGGCTGGCTGCTGGCACCGCCGTCGACCACCGATCCGGCCGGCACCAGCGCCTCAAGGGAGGAGGGAGCGTGGAGCATCAGGCACGTGCCCTCCAGCAGCTGCGTGGCGGCGTCCTGCATCGTCGCCGACTCCGCTGCCTGCCGACCGCCAGGCACGTGCCCGTCGGCGAGCAGGAGGGAAGCCAGCTCACCCAGGGCCGTCTCGACGTCAGCAGAGTCCAGGGAGTCCTCACCCGTGGCCCACTGGTCGTAGGCCACCGGACCACTGAGCTGAAGCAGGGCCTCCGCCAGCCACTCCTCGCCCGCCTGGGAGCCCGCCAGTCCCAGGCACCACGGCGTGACCGAGCCGTCCGGGTGGTCCTGGACCACCTGTGAGGTCAGAGCCACCAGCTCCGACCAGGTCCGGGGCACCTGGTAGCCCAGACGCGAGAACACGGCAGGGGAGTACCAGACCAGGGAGTCCAGGCTGGCTGTCACAGGCGCGGCGTACAAGGTGCCGTCGACAGTCCCCACCTCCGACCACATCCGGTTCCAGCCCAGCTCGACGTTGGCGCCCACGGCCTCCGGCACGGGCTGGAGGAGTCCCTGGTCCACCAGCTCGGGCAGGACACCAGCCGCAGGCAGGATAGCGAGGTCGGCCTGCACGGACGCGGACTCGATGCTGGCTGCGACGTCGTCGGACTCCACCTGGACCACGCTCAGCCCCATGCACTGCGAGAAGTGCTCCAGGGAGGCGTCAAGACCTGCGGCCTCGGCGCTGCCGGCCTGCGTCGCTACCCTCACCGTCGTGCCCGAGGGGAAGGAGCCGTAGACCTCCTGCAGCTCGGCGCACGGGGCCGGCGAGGCCGTCACCCCTCCCTCGGGCTGCGAAGGCGAGGAGCAGGCCACCAGCGAGGCGGATGCGAGGGCGAGCGTCGCCGCCACAGCCAGGGGACGGGACCCGGTGAGCCTGCTCAGCATGTTGCCCGCTTCCTCTCCACGACGGCGTCGAGCACTCCTGCGCACCCGTCACGCCACACCGGCTCGGTGGTAAAGGAGGCGACCGTCACGACCGACTGCGGCGCGCTTCCCATGGCCACCCCGGCACCAGCCCAGGCGAGCATCTCCATGTCATTCGTCCCGTCTCCCACCGCTAAGGCGTGGGAGGAGTCCGTCCCCAGCCTCTCAGCCAGCCGCTGCAGCGCGGAGGCCTTGGTCACGCCCTCGGGAGCGACGTCGAGCCAGGCGGTCCAGCCGATCGCGTACTCCACCGAGTGCAGGCCCGAGTCGGCGACCAGGGCGCTGAACTTCTCCAGCGGCATACCTGGTGCCCGCAGGATGACTCGGGTGACCGGTCGCGCGCACAGCTCGTCCACGGTGGCCAGGGTCTGTTCCTCGATGAGCTCCCCCTCAGGGAAGGCGCGAGTGGTCCGGAAGCCCGCGTCAAGGTCCTCGACGGCGATGATGCCGTCCGGAACCGCCTGCGTCAGCGCGTCGATAGCAGCGGTGGGGTCAAAGGTCACCGAGTCCACGACCCGGTACCCGTCTGGCGCCGTCGGATCCATGCGCACCGTGAGCGCGCCGTTGGCGCAGATCATCCACCCGTCGGTCAGGCCCACGTGGCGTGCCACCGGCAGAGCCGCCTGGATGCCGCGGCCGGTGGAGATGACCACCTGGGCACCGTAGTGCCGCATCCGGGCGATCGAGGCCATCATCCGCTCCGAGACGCGACCGTCCATGTCCAAGATGGTGCCGTCCACGTCGAGCGCGACGATGAGCCGCGGGTCCGCGACCAGGTGGTCTCGGCCCGGATCAAGCCGGTCCAGGTCCGCCATGCGCTCACGGACGAGCGCGTGGTAGGCGTCGTGGCTCAGAGGCATGGAGCGGTCGTGCTCACGCAGGTACTCCCAGGAGCCACCCAGCCGCTCAGGCGCGGCGCCGCTGGGCTGGCCCGGGTCAGGAGCACTGAAGACCGGGGAGGTGCCGACTGGCAGGGAGCCAGCCGCCTGCTGCCGGCGGAAGTCTTCCGTCACTACCGTCCTCGCCCCTCAGGGACGCGGGGTGATGACCTCGAGGCCGCCCATGTACGGACGAAGCCCCTCAGGCACAACCACCGTGCCGTCAGCCTGCTGGTTGTTCTCCAGCAGCGCCACGATCCAGCGGGTCGTGGCCAGCGTGCCATTGAGCGTAGCGACCGGCGAGGTCCGCCCGTCCCGCCTCTCACGGATCTGCAGCCGCCTGGCCTGGTAGGTGGTGCAGTTCGAGGTCGAGGTGACCTCCATCCAGCGGTTCTGGGTGGGCAGCCAGGCCTCACAGTCGAACTTGCGGGCCGCTGAGGAGCCGAGGTCCCCCGCGGCGGTGTCGATGACACGGTAGGGCAGGCCGACGAGGTGGAGCATCTCCTCCTCCAGAGCCAGCAGGCGCTCGTGCTCGGCAGCGGCGTCCTCAGGGCGCACGTAGGCGAACATCTCTGCCTTGTTGAACTGGTGGACGCGAATGATGCCTCGGGTGTCCTTGCCAGCCGCCCCCGCCTCACGGCGGTAGCAGGTGGACCAGCCCAGGTAGCGCTTCGGGCCGTCCTCCAGGTCGAGGATCTCGTCGGTGTGGTAGCCGGCCAGGGCGACCTCGGAGGTGCCGGTGAGGTAGAGGTCGTCGGCCGGCAGGTAGTAGATCTCGTCAGCGTGCAGGCCGAGGAAGCCGGTGCCACCCATCACCTGCGGGGAGACGAGGGTCGGCGTGGTCATCGGGATGAAGCCGTGCTCGGTGGCCTTGTCCAGGGCCGCCGTCATGAGGGCCAGTTCCAGGCGCATCCCTGCGCCCTTGAGGTAGTAGAAGCGCGAGCCGGAGACCTTGGCCCCGCGCTTGGTGTCGATGATGTCCAGGCCCTCGCCCAGAGCGAGGTGGTCGGCCGGCTCAAAGCCCTCGGAGGCGAAGTCACGCGGCTGGGGGCCCTCGTGACGCAGGACGACGTAGTCCTCCTCCCCACCGGAGGGCGCTCCCTCAATGACGTTCTGGAGCTGGTGCGCCAGCTCGTCCAGCGTGGCGGCGGCCTGGTCAGAGTCAGCCTGCGCGCCGCGCACGCGCTCGGCCAGCTCCTTGGCGTTGGCGAGGGCGGCCTCACGCTCCTGGGGAGAGGAGGCCTTGCCGACTGAGCGGGAGACGACCTTCTGCTCCGCACGCAGGGACTCGAAGGCGGCGAGCGTGGTACGGCGAGCCTCGTCGGCGTCGATGATGCGGTCGACAAGGTCGACGTCGGCGCCCCGGGCTCGCTGGCTGTCACGGTAACGCTCTGGGTTCTCGCGGAGGTCGCGCAGGTCGATCATGGAACCGAGTGTAGCCAGCGCTCACCTTCGGGCCCTCGGGACGCCTCATGGGCGAGAGCACCATCACTGATAGCGAGATGTTTCGCGAGCAGTCAACCTATGTCATATAATTAATAGCGATTTATTAACCGCGATCGACAGGCGCCCCTCTCGGTCCGCCCCACCCGGTCGCCCTAGCTCTCAGGACAGGCCATGGCCACTTCGCTTCCCTCCTTCTCACAGCTGCGAGCCTTCGTCGCCCTGTGCGACCACCAGCACTTCGGTGAGGCGGCCACGACTCTCGGCGTCAGCCAGCCCAGCCTGTCCCAGGCCATCACCGCACTGGAGCGCCGCGTGGGCGGAGAGCTGGTCGAGCGCACCACCCGCCGCGTACTCGTCACCCCCCTTGGTGAGACGCTGCTGCCCTACGCTCGCGAGGCGGTCCTCGCCGCCGAGTCCTTCAGCGACGCCGTCACCACCCAGGGCGCGGCGCTCAGCGGCACCATGCGCCTGGGCATGATCCCGACCCTTGCCCCCTACCTGGCCCCCGTCGCTATCGACGGCCTGCCCCAGGAGATCCCCCAGCTCCAGCCCGAGCTGCGCGAGATGGTCACCGGAGACCTGCTCGACATGCTGGCTCAGGGCCGTCTCGACGCCGCCATCCTGGCCATCGACGTCGACATCGACACCCACCGCACCTCCGTCATCCCCATGTACGACGAGCCTCTCGTCATCCTCGTCCCCCCCAACCACTCCTGGGACGGGCGCGAGGACGTCTCCCCCGTCGAGCTCGACGACCAGCAGCTGCTCCTGCTGGACGAGGGCAACTGCCTGCGCGACGAGACCCTGGCCCTGTGCCAGCGCTACGGCTCCAACCCGCCGGTCGCCGTGGCCACCACGCTGCTGACCGTGGTCCAGATGGTCTCGCACAACGTCGGCGTCACCGTGCTGCCCGAGGGCGCCCTGCGGATGCTGGGTGGCGTGCCGCACGGGGTGGCACGTTTCGGCGACGTCGACGCCGTGCGCCGCATGGGCCTGGTCTACCGCACCTCCTCCTCGCGGGGCTCGGACTTCAGCCAGCTTGCCCGCACCATCACCACCCTGGCCCAGGACGCCGGCCTGCCCCTGACCCCTGTGTCCTCCGCCGGAGCCCGCTAGCCTCGGCCCATGACCCGACCCGGTGGCCCCACGGCCGCCCCCGCCAGCCCAGCGTCCACGGACGCTGGGCTGGCGTGCGTCGTCGTCAACCCGTCCAAGCCCGCGGTCACTCAGTCCGTCCGCCACGACCTCGCCCACGCCCTGGCCGAGGCCGGCTACCACGAGCCCGTCTGGCTGGAGACCTCCGTCAGCGAGCCCGGCGCCACGCAGGCGCGTCTCGCCGTCGCCTCAGGAGCCCGGCTCGTCATCGCTGCCGGCGGGGACGGCACCGTGCGCGCCGTGGCCGCCGGGCTGGCCGGCACCTCCACCGAGCTCGGGATCCTGCCACTGGGCACCGCCAACCTCGCCGCCCGCAACCTGGGGCTTGCCGTCGGTGACCCGGGCGCGCTCATCAGCACCGCGGTCACGGGCAGCGCCAGCCCCGTCGACCTGGCCTGGGTCTCCACCGAGCCCGAGGACCCTGTGGGCGGCGAGAACCAGCCCTCCGCCGAACAGAGCTGGGCCCGCCCCACCCTCGGTTCGGAGCACGCCTGCCTCGTGGTCACCGGGATCGGCTTCGACGCCGGACTGGTCGCCTCGACCCGACCCGAGCTCAAGGCCCGCATCAAGTGGGGCGCCTACGCCCTGGCCGCCTTCGAGAACCTCTGGTCCCCGCGCATCGACATGCTCCTGAGCCTGCAGGAGCGCAGTGGCTGCGAGAACGCCTCCACCGGCCCACGCAGTGGCCGCCGGCCCTCTCAGGTCCGGCGCCACCACGGCGTCAGCCGCGAGCGCCGTCTGGAGCGACTGACCGCACGCTGCCTGCTCATCAGCAACGGCGGCCGCCTGCCCGCAGGGATCACCCTGCTACCGCAGGCCACGATGGACGACGGCGTCCTGGACGTCGCCGCCATTGACACCGTCGGCGGGCTGGCCGGCTGGACCTCGCTCGCCCGCCAGGTGCTACCTCCCTTCGCCGCCCGCTACTCCGACCCTCGCCGTGCGCTCGGCCGCGTGGTCCTGCGCCGCAGCCGTGACGTCGTCGTCCGGTTGGCCCGCCCGGCGATGGTGGAGGTCGACGGCGAGCTCCTGCCTCCGACGCGCTGGGTCCGGGTGCGCCTGGAGCCCGGAGCCGTCCTCGTACGGCGCTGACCGCCTGGGACGGATCCGCCCCAGATCGATCAGCCGCGGGGCCGCGCTCCGAGCGGTTCAGACTGTGCGTCCCTCCAGCACGTCCGCCACCCAGGCGCGTGCCACGACGAAGTCCTTGTCACTCGTGCCTGCCGAGACAACGACGGGACGAGCGTCCAGGCGGGGGTAGGAGCCCAGAAAACGCACCTGCGGGCAGGTACGGTGCAGGCCGATGAGGGCTGCCTGGACGCGCTCCTCGCGGACGTGCCCCTCCACGTCGATAGAGAAGCGGTAGCGCCCCAGCGAGTCGCCTACCGGACGGGACTCGATGCGCGAGAGGTTGATCCCGCGCGCTGAGAACTGCTCCAGCATGTCCAGCAGCGCTCCGGAGCGGTTGTGGGGCAGCTGGACCTGGAGGGTCGTCTTGTCCGCACCCGTCGGCTCGCTCACCCGCCCGGGACGGGTGACCTTGACGAAGCGGGTGACCGCGCCCGGGTTGTCCGCCACCCCTCCGGCCAGCACCGTCAGCCCGTACTGCTCAGCGGCAAGAGGGTTGCACAGCACGGCCTGGTAGCCCAGGGTCCCCAGCCCCTGCGGCCCGGCGGCTGCCAGCGCCTTGGCCGGGGCCGAGGTCGAGGTCCCGGCCACGTACACGGCCTCAGGCAGGTGAGTGTGGACCCAGCCACGGCACTGCGCCCAGGCGTGGGGGTGGGTGGAGATGCCGCGCACCTCCTCCAGCCGTGTCCCCTCCAGGCCAGCCAGGACGAAGGTCACTGGCACAGCGACCTCAGCGGCGATGACCAGGGGAGAGCTCGCCACGAGGTTGTCCAGCGTCGCGTTGACCCCGCCCTCGACGCTGTTCTCGATAGGCACCACGGCCGCGTCCACCGTGCGGTCACGGACGTGGTCCAGCGCGGTGGGCACGTCCTGGCACGGGTCCAGGACGACCTGCCTGGGCGCCACCTGTCTCAGGGCCATCTCGCAGAAGGTGCCGGTGGGGCCCAGGAAGGACCAGGTCGCGGCGGTCGTCGAGGTCGTCATAGCGTGAAGGGTATCGAGCACGAGGAGCCAGGCCGTGACAGGCTTGCAGGGTGAGCACCACAGCAGCAGGTTCCTTCCCCGAGCACTGGAGCGGTCCCGTCGTGCGCAAGCGTGATGAGACCCCGGGCACCACCACCTTGGAGGCGCAGGGACTGTGCTGGCTGGCCCAGGCGATGGACGACGGCGGGGCACCGGTCGTCCCTGTGCGCACCGGGCCGGGCTGGTTGGAGGAGCCACGCCTGACCGACGTCGGCGTCACTCCTTCGGCCGCGGAGGCGTTTGGCCGAGCCCTGGCCCTCACCCACGCGGCTGGCGCCCCTGCCTTCGGGGCGGCCCCTCCCGGCTGGGACGGGCAGACCCAGATGGGACGCTCTGACATCCGGCTGCGCCCACACGCCCCAGAGCCTGGCGACACGATCCCCCGGACCTGGGGGCGTTTCTACGCCGAGGACCGGATCGCCCCGTACATCCGGCCCGGCCGGGACAACGGCTCTCTCACCCGAGCCGGAGCAGCCCTGCTGGAGCGAGTCTGTTCTCGTCTGGCCGACGGCGACCTCGACTCCGAGCAGCCCGCGCTCACCGCTCAGGCCGCCCGCCAGCGCGGCGAGCGGATCGCCGTCGCCCGCACGCACGGCGACCTGTGGACCGGCAACGTCCTGTGGACACCGGCCGCGGAGCTGTCGCGGTGGGTGCCACCCCACGCGGGCCGCGGACCGCTCGGCTCACGACGCCCTGAGGTCGTCGGGGTCCTCATCGACCCCATGGCTCACGGAGCGCACGCGGAGACGGACCTGGCGGCCCTCGGGGTCTTCGGTCAGCCCTACCTGGAGCGGATCGTGGCCGCCTACAACGAGGTCTCACCGCTGGCGCCAGGGTGGCGCGAGCGCGTGGGGCTCCACCAGCTTCACCTGCTCATGATCCACGTCTTCCTCTTCGGCGGCGGCTACGGGATCCAGGCGCAGGAGGTGGCCCGCCGCTACGCCTGAGGCGGGGTGGGGCGCCCCTATGCTGTCTGGCGTGAGTCCGCACCAGTCACCGAGACAGCGCCTGGCCCGCGGCGTCGTCTACGCGATCGTGCTCCTGACCGTCATCGGCATGGTGGTGGCGATGGCAGGGTCCGCCTTCGGCCAGGAGCGTAGGCGCACCCCCGTCGTGGTGCTCGCCACCACCGCCCTGAGCTGGGCCTCCGTCGCCGAGGGCGAGGACGACCTCTCCCGGGACCTGCTGAACCTGGCCGCCTCAGGCTCCCCGGCGAACCTCGTGCCCCGCACCGCAGGCACCTGCGAGGCGGACGCCTGGCTGTCGCTCGGGGCGGGTGCCCGCACGCGTGCCAGCGCGCCCGCCTCGACGTGCTCATGGCCCTCCAGCTGGAACCAGGCAAGGCACGCCTCCCACGAGGCTGGCTACGCGGCTGAGCCTGGGGCCCTGGCGGACGCCCTGTCCTCAGCAGGGCTCACCGTGGCCGCCGTGGGGCCCGGCGCTGAGCTCGCCCTGACGAGCTCGTCTGGACAGGCCCCGCGCTCGGCGGCTTCCCTCAACGAGCTCGGGGGGCTGGCCGAGCTGACCGTCGTCGACGCCACTCGTCACGGCTCCGCGGCTGCGAGAAGGACCCTGGCCGAGGACCTGGAGGCCCTGGCCGCCTCCGGGGCCCGGGCCCGCGTCGTCGTCGTCTCCCTCACGGGCCCCGGAGGCGGACCGCAGGCGCTGGTACTACCGGCCGGCTCCACCGGCCTGGGCTCCGAGGAGGGCGTGGTCACTAGTCCCTCCACCCACCAGGCCGGCCTCGTCCAGCTCACCGACCTCGCTCCCACCTTCTTGGAGGCCCTGGGCGTTGCTCCTCCCACCTCCATGAGCGGCCGGGCGCTGAGCCTGCCGGCCGGCGCCACGGACCTGGGGGCGCTCACGCACTCCGCCGGCACCGACGTACCGCAGAGCGTCAGCCAGCTTGCCGACGACGCGCTACGCGCCAAGGCCTCGCAGATGACGACGCTGCCGGCCGGGCTGGTGATCGTGGGGGCCGCAGCCGCTCTGGTCCTCGTCGCCGCCCGCACGCTGCGGGGGCCCACTGGCCGCCGGTACCTGCACGGTGTCGGGGTGGCAGCCACCGTAGTCGGCGCTCTGCCGCTGGGAGCGTGGATGGGGATGGCGGTTCCCTGGTGGCGAGTCGGTGCCGACGCTGGCCAGCCGAGCTGGGTCGTGGTGCCGACGGCGGTGCTGACCATGGTCATCACGGCGATGGTCGCCGTCGGCGTCCTGCACGGCCTGGGCAGCGCCGTCATCTCCGTGCGGGACAGGCTCCTCGCGGCTCGACCGCGCCCCCCGCACGCCCCCCGCACGCCGCGCAGCCCGGGCCACGGCCCCGGCCCCCTGGGTGTCCACGGTCTGCGCCTGCCTCCCTCCAGCCGTGTCCCCACCCCGCTGTTCTTCACCGCCTACGTCCTGACCGCCTGCGTGGCCGCGCTCCTCCTCTCCGACGGCGCGACGGGCGCGCGTCTGGGCTTCAACGGGATGCTGGGGATGGACGCCGTCGTCGCGGGGCGTTTCTACGGGATGTCGAACACGGCTTTCGCCCTGGCTGCGGCCGCCCTCGTCATCGGCCTGGCGGCGGGGGTGAGTCCCTTCGTCGAGGCCCAGCCCACCCACCGTCTGCGTCGCAGCGCCGCCTACCTCGGGGTCGGCGTGCCCGGGCTGGTCGCTCTGGCGCTTGACGGGCTGCCTCAGGCTGGCGCTGACGTGGGTGGCGCGATCGCGATGGCCGCGGCTCTGGCCGCGCTGACTGCCGGGCTCGTGGGAGGCCGCATCGGCTGGAAGCGCTGGCTGACCATCGCCACCGGCGCTGTGGCCGCTGCTGGGCTGTTCGGGCTCATCGACCGTTCCCTGGGCTCGCACACGCATATGGGCCAGTTCATCGGACAGCTCCAGGACGGCACCGCCTCGACCACGATCCTGCGCAAGCTCACGGCCCTGGTGGCGCCCTTCCTCACCAGTCGCCTCGCCCTCCTGGCGCTGGTGACCGGGGTGATCGCGCTGGCCGCCGGGGGGTGGTGGCTGCGACGTGAGGTCACGGCGTGGAGACTGGGCACCAGCGCCTACGCGAGCCTGGTGCGACCTGAGGAGCAGGAGCCGTGCCACAGGCCAGCCGACGGCGGCGCGGGCCAGCAGGAGAGGAGCGGCACCGTGGCAACCGGCGGGCTGCCGCAGTGGCTGGCTCCCGCGCTCAAGGGCCTGGGCACGCTCCTGGTCATCGAGGTGGTTGTCAACGACTCCGGGCTGTCCATGGCGTGCCTGTCCCTGGCCTGCGCGGCACCGCTCCTCGTGGCGCTCGTGGCCGCCCAGTTCCAGGCTCGGGTGGGTCAGGCCTCGGAACGCGCCGGAGCGACGCCGTCGGGCTCCCCGGCATGAAGGTCACCAGCCTGGGTCTCGGGTCCGGACCAGGCGCGGTAGGCGTGGAAGGGGGACTGGGAGCGGATGAGGTCCTCGTCCAGAGCCTTGGCAGGGATCCTGCGGCGGCGCACCTTGCGTGCCGCAATCGCTCGCAGGACGTCCTTGTACTGGGCGGCGCGGTGCAGCATGCCGGCGCGGTCGTTGCCGGTGACACGATGAGTGATGTCGCAGGGGACCTCGATGACGGTCAAGCCGGCCACCAGGACATCGATACTGAGCCCCACCTCGACGCCCCAGCCCTCAGCCAGCGGGGCGGCTGCCTCGTAGGCCTCGCGGCTCAGGCACCGTTGACCGGACAGCGGGGCCACCGGGGCCCACCCGGTGGCCGCAGCGATCGCCGTACGGGCGGCACGGACCACGCGACCGCGGCCGCCTGCACCGGCCTGCTTGGGCGGGACAGCGACAGACATGTCGGCGATACCGTCGACCACAGGTGCCACAAGGTCCGCGCAGCAGGCTGCAGAGTCGCCCAGGTCGGCGTCGATGAAGAGCAGGAGGCGCGAAGGACCATCGACGTAGTCACGCATTCCCACGATCGAGGCACCGGTCTCCATCGCCGAGGCCTTGCCGCGCGTCACTGAGTGGCGCACCGTGACCGCGCCAGCCGCTCGGGCGTGGTCCTGGGTGGCGTCCGTGGAGCCGTCATCCACGACGACCACGAGGTCAACGCGCGGAATCGCCCGGCAGGCTCGCACGGTCGCCGCGATGCGCTCGGCCTCGTCCTTCGCAGGGATGACGACGGCGACCCTCTGCTCGGCACGCTGGTCTGGATGCGGCTGCTGAGGCATCGACATAGTCACGGCACAAGAGTAACGACATCGTCCCCCTCACGGCGCGATCACAGCACGGTGAGAGGGACGACGTCTGCCCGGCCCGCACCTGGGCCCGACTCCGGGTCCTGGTCCGGGCCCCGCTCTGGACCGGGGTCCTGAGGGACAGCCCCGGTCTACGGCGTCTCTGCCTATCGATCGTCAGGGGACTTCTGTCCCATCTCACCACTGCAAGAAACGACAGAAAAAGACGACAGTCCTTCGTGAGCGCTCATTCACCTGACACCGCCCCGGCGGTCAGAGAGGGTTGTGAGCAGGAGCCCGTCAATGACGCCGGGTTCCACCTTCCCGTCCCTGAGAGGTAGCTCCTGAGAGGCATCACTGTCAACGCCCGAGACACCAGGTCTCACAGGCTGCGCGGCGGCTTGTACGCGGCCTCCTCCCCCGGGGTAATGGTGCGGATGACGCGGGCCGGCACGCCGCCGACCACCGTCATCGGCGGCACGTGCGAGCCGACCACCGCGCCGGCCGCGATGACCGCGCCGTAGCCGATGTGCACGCCGGGCAGGATGGTGGCGTTCGCACCGACCCACACATCGTCCTCGATGGTGACGACGGCGGAGAACTGGGCACCGGTGCTGCGCAGCCCCGGGTCGATCGGATGACCGGCCGTGGCCACGGTGACGTGGGGGCCGAACAGGACACGCTTACCGATATGGATAGCGGCGTCGTCGATCAGCGTGGTGCCGGTGTTGAACCAGCACCCCTCCCCGATGGTGGTGTGGGAGCCGTAGGCGCAGTAGATCGGCGTCTCCAACCAGGCTCCGTCCCCGAAGGAGGCGAAGATCTCGCGGGCAAGAGCGGCACGTCCTTCTGGGTCACGGATCGAGGTGGCGTTGTAACGCTCGACCAGCTCCTTGCCTCGGTCACGTTCGGCCTCCAGGGCCTCCCGGCCGGGGCCGAAGTCGGTGTAGAACTCGCCGGTGTCCAGCCTCCGACGAGTCTCAGCCTCGTCAAAGACGTAGGGGTTGTGGATCTCGGGTGCGGCGCCGGTCGCTGCGGTGGGGCCGGCAGATGTGGTCTCGTCCATGAGGAGATCCTGCCAAAGACCACTGACACAAACTCCGCAGGCCTGCAGGCGCCGTCGGCCCGCAGACGCGTCAGCAGGAGTATCGAGGCATTTCCCAGGCTTTCTCGGGGTGTTCCTTCAGGGTGGGTGGGTTACATGGTCACTGCCGCCGGACGGAACGGGTCGCGAGGGTTGGGGAGCCCGAGGACCGACCCGCCTCCGAGACCGCCACGGGTCCTAGGGAGCCCGAGGCAGTCGCTCCGGCGAGGGAGTGGTTCCCGGGCAGGGTCTGGGAAGCCCGCCGGCAGGTC
>NZ_JARKVC010000036.1 GCF_029851875.1 Actinomyces sp. | reverse complement strand
AGGGTGTGGGAGAGTAGGACACCGCCGAGCACACACCTGGATACGGGTCGAGCCCCCACACCAGCCACACCCCCCCCAAGAAGACAAGGGGTGTGTGCCGGTGGCGGGGGCTCCCCCACACCCACACCGCATCTCAGGCAGCGCTTTTCTCATGCCTGCAGCTCATCGCTGAGCCGCACACGCCTGTTGCGATCCCCGTCGCGAGTTCATCCCATTCCAGGACGCACGACTCTAGTTCGGAGGGTCTCGTCTGGGCCCTGGGACGACTTGAGGATGACTCTCTCTCCTAATTCTTCTTTCGCTTCGGTGCGCGTGACGCCGAGGTCCTCGACCCGCTCGTTGATCTGTCGCAGCGCGTCTGCAGCCCGAACCTCGACAGGTTGAGGCTTCTTCAACCTGAGCCACCCTCCCAGGCAGGAGAGGATCGTGACGATGAAGGCGACCAGCTGGATGACCGACTCACGTCGGGGATGGAGCAGCCACTGTATGAACGACTCCACTGATTGCAAGTGGCCTCCGAAATAGAGAGAGGTGACCACCGCCGCTCTGAACGTCGTGCCAATAGTGCATAAGACGGCGCCAACCTTCAAGCGTCGTGCTCGTCCGAATGCGATCCGTGCGCAAGGTGCTCTGGGGCGAGGTCTGGAATGTAGAACTCGTCGATTCGTAGTCCTCCGTTGATCTGCGTAATGTTGTTGCCGTCTCCAATATTGGAGATCGAGTTGCCTCTCAATTGCGCTTGTTCCACAGTGTGAGGACCTCCTCTCCATTCACAGATCCGCATTCCGCGGATGGTTCTATGTGTCGACGGGGGCATCCCGCCCGGAAACAGCTGGTGCTGGTAGCTGAGTTTGGTCCCCGTAGGGCTTGATCGCCGAGGTGTGCAACCGAAGTCCTGAGGAGCGGCCAGGAAACGCTGCCGAGGTTGGCTAGGCCTTTTGGTGATAGTTCTGAGCGGATCGTGGGCAGGCTCGTGTGGGCTCTCGGGCTGGAGGGGGCGGCCGCCCTAGTGTCGAGATGTGCTGCCAGCGTCCGTTGTGTCTCACGGTGAGCTTGAGGCGATCCAGAGGCTTCCCGGCTCTGCGACTTGACCGTGCTTGCGGTAGGGCGGCGCATGTGTCCGGAACGCGCTGACTCTCTAGGCGATCAAACGGTTCTCGTGTTAGTGACAATCGTTCCGCAAGTTGCCCATTGCAGAGATTAGCGATCTGTGTCCCCCTATTGTAGGGCAACACTCAAAGGAGAGACTCAGAGGCTGTACCTTGGCTATGACTCGAGCTGTGATACCTGCATTCAAGTGGCGCAACAAGTCGTACGCGAAGTCGGGGTGAGTGCCAATGAGTGCCTCCAGGTGATTCCGTTGAGCGACCCAAAAGAGGCTGCGTGGCGTAGAGAGGCGCTCGGCCCCGACGCTGCATGGCTCCCGACACGTTTTGATGTCGAGGACGGGGAAGTGCGCGTTGCCTGGACGGGTGTCGACCTTGGGTGGGCTCTCACCAGGAAGCTGGGCCTGAAGATGTCAGTTCGGCTTGCCTCCGCCATTGGCCAGCTTCGTTTCCAGGGCGGCTCGCGAGCGGCCGGCTTGCTCAAGCGCCGCCCCTTCTTGAGGGGAGCAATAGGGCTCGCCGGGGCGCTCGCCCTTATTGGAGGCGCTGGTGTGCCCGCCTATGCATCGGGGATGTCTTCACCTGTCACTGGCGGTCAGAGGATCCGTGGTTCACATGAGGCTGACTTCCAGAGTGCAGTGTCGATGCTTCGGCGCATGCTCGATGACGGCGGCGCATGGGGGGGGGCTGATCGCTGAGTCTTATGCACGAAAGAATGTCCTCATTCACCAGTTCACCACTGAGGAAGTGATGAATGCAGTTCTTGGGGATCTCCTTGGGGAGGAAGAAGGCGCTGCAGAGATTCACCTTGTTCGTCATGACCTGGGTGGTGGGGGAGAGATTTCCGCTCTCAGTGTTGATATGGGCGAGGTGATGGTTGTGGCGTATGAGACAGTGTCAGATCAGCGATCTGACGTCAATGCCTACATCTTCCAGCAGCCGACGGTTGATGATGAAGAGCTCCAGCTGCTGGCTCAGCTTCATGACGGCCATTCGACTATCACTTTGACTGAACGCGTGGATGGTGGCGGATGGAGGGATAGCTGCTCGTGATGATGGCTGCTGGGTAGGAAGGAGAGAAGGAATGTCCCGTCATCTTGCGGAAGTTGCCTCCTCTATCTTGGTGGGAGCAACGGTCGCTGTGTTACTTGTAGCGAACCATGGGGCGCCCTATCGTATGGTTGCCTTCATGGTATGTGCCTCAGTGGGTGCCACATTGCTCGTTGCTTGGCGACCTGGCTTCTGGAGCAAATTCGTTGCCGTCGGTGCCGCATTCGGCATGGTGCTGGTATCGGTGTTGCAGAGTAATCCGCTCGGCATCTGGGTTGTTGCTGCCCTCCTCTTCTTGTATTTCGTGTGGGTCTCGACCGGGAATCGATCGACATCTGACGACTAAGAGGTGAGGAACCTGGGAGTTTGTTCCTTGGGGGCATACCGGGCCGGTCTTGCGGGCGTGGTAGTCGACCTCGATCCTTTTGCGCGGATGCAAGCCTCGGGTGCGTCACTCCCAGCAAGGGACACCGTCGCCGGCTCTGTCGTGCTGACGGACTTTTCTGGTTATAGCCAGAGGCGTTCAACCCCGCATGACTATGGGTTCCTTGCCTATGGGACCTGTCTGTGCCATAACATCCCGGCGTGGAGTCCTCGAATACGCCCCTCATGCATCCTGATGACGCACTCGACGCCGACCGGCTCATGCTCCAGTCCGCGGTGGTCCTGCGGCTAGGCACCATGATGCTGGCAGCTGGCGCGGGTTCCTACCGGGTCAAGTCCTCGATGGCGAAGGCTGCGGCTGCCGTCGGCCTCGACCGGCATGAGGCCACGGTGACGATGACGGAGATCGTCACGTCCTCCTACGTGGGAGACCGTTTCCGCACAGAAGCGGCAGAGGTACGCCGAGTCGGCGTCAACGTGGACCGCCTGGAGGTCTTGCGACGCATTGTTCACGACCTGCGTCAGCACGAGAGCGTCGAGCAGCTGAACAAGAAGTTGGACGAGGTGCAGCACATGCACGCCCGCTACGGCGTCTTCGCCAACGCTGCCGCTTCCGGAGTCGCCTGCGCCGGTTTCTGCTTCCTCAACCAGGGCGGCTGGGTCGAGTGCCTGGCGGTCCTCTTCGCTGCGTTCGTCGGTCAGGCGATCCGCCGACAGATGCTGGAGCGGCACTTCCAGCACTTCTTTACCTGGGTCGTGTGTGGTGTCGGGGCGTCGTCGGTCTACATGGCCCTGGTGACCCTGCTCGGTTCCCTGGATCTCATCGACGGCAACCACCAGGGTGGGATCATCTCGGCGATCCTGTTCCTGATCCCGGGATTTCCGATGGTGACGGCGATGCTGGACCTGGCTCGTCAGGACTTCTCCTCGGCGGTCTCGCGCGCCTCCTACGTCATGCTGGTCATGGCGGCGGCCGGTGTAGCCGTGTGGACGGTGACCTTCGTCTTCCACTGGGACGTCGAGGCGAGCTACACCTACAACCCTGAGGGACTCGTGCTGTACGGCCTTCGCGTCTTCTGCTCCTTCATCGCGGCCTACGGCTTCGCGATGCTGTTCAACGCCGGTCCCAAGGCAGCCGGCCTGGCAGCGACGGTCGGTGCGCTGGCCAACACCGGACGTCTGCTGCTCATCGACGAGTTCGGGGTGCCGTGGCAGCTGGCGGTGGGTCTGGCGGCAGTGACGATCGGTCTGCTGGCTCAGGCTTTCGTCTCGCGCGCCTCACTGTCGCGTGTGGCCCTGTCCGTGCCCGCCGTCGTCATCATGATTCCCGGTGTGCCCTTCTACCGTGCCATTTCCGCGCTCAACGACCAGACGGTGGACGCGAACGTGGCTGTCGGCGTGGCTGCGACGAACCTGGCGGAGGTCTTCTTCGTCATCACCGCGATCGGCGTGGGCCTGGCGATGGCCAGGATCCTCACTGACCGTCGCTGGCGCCATGACATTCCTACCTCGGCCGTGGCGGCGCTGCTGCCCTCGCACGGCAGCGCCTCAGAGCCTGGTCGCTCCTGAGATCTCAGGGCAGGACAGAGAAGGGGCCCCTCGCATCGCGAGGGGCCCCTTCGTCGTACCTGGTAGGTTACAGGCCGCCGAGAATCTGTGCGATGAAGATCTTGCCGATCATGGCCACCGGGTAGACCATCGCGTAGCCCAGCGCGACGCGAGGATCGGCGCCGGTGCGCTCGTTGGCGAAGGCGAGGACCGCGGGCTGGGTCTGGGCCCCACCAAGCAGACCGGACAGGCGCGTGCCGCCCATCTTGACGATCCACCGCATCGAGGCATAGAGGCCGAAGCCCACGATCGTGGTGATGACGAAGCCGGTCACAAGGATCTTCCACCAGTCGCCGCCGGTGAAGGCGTTGGCGATCTGGCCACCAGCCTTGGTACCCGCCTGGGCGAGGAAGACGAGCAGCCCGAACTCGGCCAGTACCGCCGTCGCCGTGAAGGGCAGGGCCGTCACGAAGCCCTTGATCCGCCCGATCTTGCCGAAGATGAGGCCCACCAGCAGCGTGCCCGCAGCCGATCCGATCGAGAAGGTCGCTCCCGTGGGGGTGAGGAACTTCCACTCACCGATGATGATGCCGATCGCCATCCCGATACCCAGGGCGACGGGGTTGATCGAGGACAGGCCGCGCGAGGAGTCGCCGAAGTACTTCGAGATCTCCTTCATCCGGCTGGTGGGGCCGACGACGCGTACGCGGTCACCTTGCTGGAGCACGAGGTCAGGGGTTCCGACCATGTCGGTGTCACCGCGACGTACGCGGGAGATCGTCGCGCCGAACTTCTCGTCGATGCCGAGCTCGGCCACCGTGTGGCCGGCGAGCTTGGGGTCGGAGACCGTGATGCGCCGGAAGTCAAGGTAGCGGCGGTCCTCGATGAGGGAGTGGGATGAACCGTGGCCCAGGGCCTTGATGACCTGGTTGACCGCGTCCTGGGTACCGACGACGGTGACCAGGTCATCGACGTTGACCCGGTCGGTGGGACGAGGCCGCGTGATCGGGCCGCTCTCGCCACGGCGCAGGCGGGAGAACTTCAGCTCGCCCGAGATGGTCTCGGCGAGGTCGCCGATGAGGGGCGAGTCCTCGCGCTCGACGCGAATCGTGCGGTTGACCAGGGGAGAGGGCTTGTCCTTGTCAGAGCGGCGGTAGCGCAGCGCCAGCAGGCAGAAGAAGAGCATGCCGATGACGCCGTAGAGGTAGGCGACGGCGTAGCCCACCGTGGCGACGGCGACGCCGTCGGGGTTTCCGGCCATCGTGGCAGCAGCGTTACCCGCGGCAGCCAGCGCGGGGGTGTTCGTGATGGCGCCGGCGAAGGTCCCGGCGATGAGGGCTGAGTCCATGCCGAGCGCGCGCCCGACACCCAGCCCGGCACCTGCCGCGACGACGAAGACCGCGAGCATGAGCGCCAGCGGGCCGACGGCGGTGCGCACGACGTGGAAGAAGTTCGGGCCGGACTGGACGCCGATGGCGAAGGTGAAGATCGCCAGGCCAAGGGTCCCCAGCGAGGCCGGGACCTCGATGATGACGCCCTGGGACACGCCCCAGGCTGCCAGGACGATCCCGGCGAACAGCACAGCGGCCGCTCCCAGACTCACCCCCTTGACCTTGATGTGCCCGACGAGCATGCCGAGGCCGATGAGTAGGAAGAGCACGAGGACGGGGTTGTCTGCCAGGTGCGTCAGGAGTCCGGTGACCACGGTGGTGCGCCAGCCTTTCACGGTGCTGCGTTGCAGCGTGCCTCAGAGCTTGGATGGGACGGGCTTATTGTCCCACTCGGATTGCCCGGACAATGGCGGACTTCAGTCCGTGAGAACGCTGAGACGGCTGTGACGGTGCACTCGTTGTGAGTACTCAGGATGGTACTGAGCAGACGGTGTCGTCATCACTGAGGACCTCGTCTGCCACAGTTCATGATCCCACGATATGAGATCTTCTGTCCGGAAGGTGACTCACATCGTGGAACGCTCTACGGTTGGTCCTGGCCGGAGGCAGCAGCCTTCGGACTCGCGGATGCCTCAGACACCGACAGGAGGGCAGCCGATGGAGCGTATCGACGGTTCCATGGCCCAGGAACGGCAGCTGATGACCGGAGCCCAGGCGCTTGTGCGCGCGCTGGAGGACGTCGGTGTCACCGATATCTTCGGTATGCCGGGCGGGGCCATCCTCCCGTTCTACGACCCGTTGCTCGCGAGCGAGAAGATCCGTCACGTCCTGGTGCGCCACGAGCAGGGCGCCGGCCACGCCGCCGAGGGCTACGCCATGGTCACGGGCCGGGTCGGGGTGTGTGTGGCGACCTCCGGACCAGGGGCGACCAACCTCATCACGGCGATCGGTGACGCTCATATGGACTCCGTCCCCATGGTCGCGATCACCGGGCAGGTCGGTACGCGAGCCATCGGCACCGACGCCTTCCAGGAGGCGGACATCGTGGGCGCCACGATGCCCTTCGTCAAGCACTCCTTCCTGGTGACCTCACCGGACGAGGTGCCGGCCCGGGTCTTTGAGGCCTTCCACCTGGCCTCGACCGGACGCCCCGGTCCGGTGCTCATTGACGTGACCAAGAACGCGCAGGAGGAGAAGACGTACTACGTGCGTCCCGCGAGCCTGGACCTGCCTGGATACACCCTGCCGGGAAAGCCCAACCAGCGCCGCGTCGCCCAGGCCGCTGAGGCCATCGCCTCCTGCGAGCGCCCGGTCTTCTACCTCGGAGGCGGGCTGAGCCGGGCAGGGGTGCCGATGGAGGAGCTGCGTGAGCTCATCGAGCTGGTCGGCGCCCCCTTTGTCACCACGCTCACCGCGCTGGACGTCATGCCGACCGGTCATCCCCTCAACCTCGGTATGCCTGGCATGCACGGGACCGTTGCTGCAGTGGGAGCCCTCCAGCGCGCTGACCTGGTGATCTGTCTGGGGGCACGATTCGATGACCGCGTGACCGGCAAGCCGGACACCTTCGCCCGTCACGCCTCAGTCATCCACGTCGACGTCGACCCTGCCGAGATCTCCAAGATCCGAGAGGCGGACGTGCCGATCGTCGGTGACCTCAAGGACGTCGTCCCGGCCCTGAGCCGCGCCTGCCGCGAGCAGCTCGCGGCGGAGGCGCGCGTCGAGATCGACCAGTGGCTCACGGAGGTGGCGCACACCAAGGCCACCTACCCCACGACCTGGACGGATACCGACGACGGCCTGCTCCAGCCGCAGGAGGTCATCACCCACCTGGCGCGCCTGGCTCCTGCGGACACGGTGTGGGTCACCGGCGTGGGGCAGCACCAGATGTGGTCCGCGCACTACCTGGAGTTCAACCAGCCGCACTCCTGGCTCACCTCGGCCGGAGCAGGCACGATGGGGTACGGCGTGCCAGCGGCCATGGGTGCCAAGGTCGGTGCTCCGCAGCGGCCGGTGTGGCTCATCGATGGTGACGGCTGCTTCCAGATGACCAACCAGGAGCTGGCGACCTGCACCCTCAACGAGATCCCGATCAAGGTCGCGCTCATCAACAACTCCTCGCTCGGCATGGTCCGTCAGTGGCAGACGCTCTTCTACGGGCAGCGCTACTCCAACACGGACCTGCACACCGGGGCGGGCACGAAGCGCGTCCCTGACTTCGTCACGATGGCGCAGGCCTACGGGGCCGTGGGACTGCGCTGCGAGCGCCTGGAGGACGTCGACGACGTCATCGCCCAGGCCAACGCGATCAGTGACCGGCCCGTCGTCATCGACTTCATCTGCTCGGCGGACTCTCAGGTGTGGCCCATGGTGGCCGCAGGGGTGTCCAACGACGACATCCAGTACGCCAAGGGCATCAGCCCGACGTGGGAAGAGGAGTGAGACCGTGAGCGAGAAGCACACGCTGTCCGTCCTGGTGGAGAACAAGCCTGGCGTGCTCACGCGCGTCTCTGCGCTGTTCACCCGCCGCGGCTTCAACATCCACTCCCTGGCCGTCGGCCCGACCGAGCACGAGGACGTCTCTCGTATCACGGTCATCGCCGACGCTGAGGGACTTGCGATGGAGCAGGTCACCAAGCAGCTCAACAAGCTGGTGAACGTTCTCAAGATCGTCGAGCTCGATCCTGAGACCTCGGTGGGGCGCGAGCTCTACCTCATCAAGGTGCACGCGGACGACTCCAACCGTACCGCCGTCCTCCAGATCGTCGACCTCTTCCGCGCGCACGTGGTCGACGTCAGTCCGACCTCGGTGGTCATCGAGACCGTCGGCTCGGAGTCCAAGGTCAAGGCGCTGCTGGAGGCCCTGGCCCCTTACGGGGTCAAGGAGATCGTCCAGTCCGGCGCCGTGGCCATCTCGCGCGGTCCCCGATCTATGACCGACCAGTTCAAGGAAAAGTGAGGCACCATCATGGCAGCTGAGAAGCTCTACGACGACGACGCGGACCTGTCCGTCATCCAGGGCAAGAAGGTCGCGGTCATCGGCTACGGCTCGCAGGGGCACGCGCACGCGCTCAACCTGCGTGACTCCGGGGTCGAGGTCGTCGTCGGCCTGCGTGAGGGCTCGTCCTCGATCGACAAGGCGCAGGAGGCTGGACTGAGCGTCAAGCCCATCGCTGAGGCTGTGGCCTGGGCCGACGTCGTCACCGTCCTGGCTCCCGACCAGGTGCAGGCGACCCTCTACGCCGAGGAGATCGAGCCCAGCATCAAGGCCGGCTCCGCCCTGCTGTTCTCCCACGGCTTCAACATCCACTTCGGCTACATCAAGCCGTCTGCCGACATCGACGTCATCATGGTCGCCCCCAAGGGCCCGGGCCACACCGTGCGCCGTGAGTTCGAGGCTGGCCGTGGGGTGCCGGTGCTCGTGTGCGTCGAGCAGGACGCCTCCGGCCAGGCCTGGCCGCTGGTGCTCTCCTACGCCAAGGCGATCGGTGGTACCCGTGCCGGCGCTATCAAGACCAGCTTCCGCGAGGAGACTGAGACCGACCTCTTCGGTGAGCAGGCCGTCCTGTGCGGTGGCGTCTCCAAGCTCATCCAGTATGGCTTCGAGACCCTGGTCGAGGCCGGGTACCAGCCGGAGATGGCCTACTTCGAGGTCTGCCACGAGATGAAGCTCATCGTGGACCTCATCAACGAGGGCGGCATCTCCAAGCAGCGCTGGTCGTGCTCGGACACCGCCGAGTACGGCGACTACGTCTCGGGCCCGCGGGTCATCACCCCGGACGTCAAGGAGCACATGAAGGAGGTTCTGGCCGACATCCAGGACGGCTCCTTCGCCAAGCGCTTCATGGACGACCAGGCTGCCGGCGCCCCCGAGTTCACGAGGCTGCGTGCTGAGGGCGAGGCTCACCCGATCGAGAAGACCGGCCGCGAGGTCCGTTCCATGTTCGCCTGGCGTGCCCAGGTGGACAAGGACTACCACGAGGGCTCCGTCGCCCGCTGAGTGAGTCGGGCTGGCTGAGCCGGCTCTGGTCGGCTTGGGCCGGCTTGGGCCGGTCGACGAGGCTGCACACGCCAAGTGGTCACCATCTGAGACTCTTTGTCCGGATGGTGACCACTTGCCTATGCTGAGGACATGACTGAGGCTCAGCACACGCGCACCGTCAAGCTCGCTGTCATCCCCGGTGACGGCATCGGCAAGGAGGTCGTCCCAGAGGGCCTCAAGGTCCTTCGCGCCACCCTGGAAGGTAGCGGTGTCGACGTCGTCACCACCGACTTTGACCTCGGGGCGGACCGCTGGCACCGCACCGGTGAGACCCTCACCGAGGCGGACCTGGAGGCGATCAAGGCCCACGACGTCATCCTGCTGGGCGCCGTCGGTGACCCCTCGGTCCCCTCCGGCGTCCTGGAGCGCGGCCTGCTGCTGCGTCTGCGCTTCGCCCTGGACCACTACGTCAACCTGCGCCCCTCGCGCTACTACCCGGGCGTGGCCTCCCCCCTGACTCACCCGGGAGACATTGACTTCGTCGTCGTGCGTGAGGGGACGGAAGGTCTCTACTGCGGCAACGGGGGAGCGGTGCGTGTGGGCACCCCGCACGAGATCGCCACCGAGGTCAGCGTCAACACGGCCTTCGGCGTGGAGCGAGTGGTGCGCTACGCCTTTGAGCAGGCTCAGGCCCGCCGCAAGCACCTCACGCTCGTGCACAAGCACAACGTGCTGGTCAATGCCGGTCACCTGTGGCGGCGCACCGTGGAGGCAGTCGGCAAGGACTACCCCGAGGTCACGGTGGACTACTCCCACATCGACGCCGCCACCATCTACATGGTCACTGACCCGGCCCGCTTCGACGTCATCGTGACGGACAACCTCTTCGGAGACATCATCACGGACGAGGCTGGCGCGGTGAGCGGCGGCATCGGTCTGTCCGCCTCGGGCAACATCAACCCGGACCGCACCTTCCCCTCGATGTTCGAGCCTGTTCATGGCTCCGCCCCTGACATCGCCGGTCAGGGCAAGGCGGACCCGACGGCGACCATCAGCGCCGTCGCCCTGCTGCTGGAGCACATCGGCTGCCCCAGGGAGGCGGCACGTGTCAGCGCAGCCGTCGAGACCGACATGGCTGCTCGGGCCAAGGCTGACGAGGCCGGGGCTCCGCTGGTGCGCTCGACCAGCCAGGTCGGTGACGCGATCGTGGCCGCGCTTCGCGGCTGAGCCGAGCAAGGGGGTGCTCGCCTCGCGTGACGACGGCGCAGCGGCCCCAGCGGTGGTTGCTCCGCCGTCGTCATGGGATCAGATTGTGAGAATCTGCAGTCCGGACACTGGGCCCGGGAGTAGCCTTCAGGCATGACTGAGACCGCCGCACCCGTCACCAGCTCCCTGCAGACGCCCCTGGCGCGTGCCGCCGCGGTCCCGGTGCCCCAGGCCGATCAGCTCGCCGGCCGCTTCCCGATGACCGGTCTGGCGCGCACCGCCAGCGACGAGGAGCGTGCCCAGGCCCTGACCGACCTGCACTTCGGCCACGTCTTCTCCGACCACATGGCCCACGCACGCTGGACCCGCGATCAGGGATGGGGCGGGCACGAGGTACGTCCCTACGGAGAGATCAGCCTGTCGCCGGCGGCGGCGGTGCTCCACTACGGCCAGGAGGTCTTCGAGGGGATCAAGGCCTACCGCCACGCCGACGGATCCATCTGGACCTTCCGTCCGCGCTACAACGCCGCCCGGATGAACGTCTCGGCGCGGCGCCTGGCCCTTCCTGAGATGCCGGAGGAGGACTTCATCGCCTCCCTGGTCGACCTCGTGCGTGCGGATGCCCAGTGGGTGCCTGAGGGGGACGGCGAGTCGCTGTACCTGCGGCCCTTCATGTTCGCCTCTGAGGCCTTCCTCGGTGTCCACCCCGCCGGGGTCGTGGACTACTACCTCATCGCCTCGCCCTCCGGCGCCTACTTCACCCACGGCCTGCAGCCCGTCAGCATCTGGGTCTCCCAGAGCTACCACCGTGCTGGCCGCGGCGGCACAGGCTTTGCCAAGACCGGTGGCAACTACGCCTCCAGCCTCCTGCCTCAGCAGGAGGCCGCGGATCAGGGCTGCGACCAGGTGTGCTTCCTCGATGACGTCACGGAGAAGAACCTCGAGGAGCTCGGTGGCATGAACATCATGGTGGTCGATGCTGACGGCACGGTGCGCACCCCGCACCTGACCGGCACGATCCTGGAGGGCAGCACGCGCTCGGCCATCATCCGCCTGCTCACCGACGCCGGCCGCACGGTCGTGGAGGACACGATCAGCCTGGAAGGGCTCCTGGCCGATATCGAGTCCGGGAAGGTCAGCGAGGTCTTCGCCTGCGGCACTGCGGCCGTCGTCGTTCCTCTGGGGCACCTCAAGGGCGAGGGCTTTGACGTGCGTATCGAGGGCCAGGAGGTCACTCACCAGATCCATGACCGCCTCACCGGCATCCAGTACGGCCGGCTGGAGGACGCCTACGGCTGGATGTACCGACTGGCATGAGCCTGACGCCGAGGGTCGCTACCTACGACACGACTCTGCGCGATGGTGCCCAGCAGCAGTCGGTCTCCTTCACGGTCGAGGACAAGCTCGCCGTCGCCCGGGTCCTGGACCATCTGGGGGTGACGTACATCGAGGCAGGCTGGCCCGGTGCGATCCCCAAGGACACCGAGCTCTTCGCCCGAGCGGCCAGCGAGCTCACCCTGGAGACCTCCAGGCTCGTGGCCTTCGGCTCGACCTGCCACCCCGGCACGCCGGCTGAGGAGGACCCGCAGCTGCGCGGGCTGCTCGACTCCGGGGCCCCGGTGATCACCATCGTGGCGAAGTCTGACCCGGCCCACGTCGAGCGGGCCCTGCGCACCACCGGCGAGGAGAACCTGCGGATGGTGGCCGACTCGGTCAGGCTGCTCGTCTCCGCCGGCCGCGAGGTCATGGTGGACCTGGAGCACTACGTCGACGGCCTGGCGCGTGACTCCCGCTACGGGATCGAGGTGGCGCTGACGGCCGCGCGTGCGGGCGCCAGCGCCGTCATCCCCTGTGACACCAACGGTGGCAGCCTGCCTGGCACCGTGGCCGCCGAGGTCTCCCGACTGCGTGCGGCGCTGGACGCAGAGGGGTACGACGGCTGCGTCGTGGGCATCCACACCCACGACGACTCCGGGCTGGCCGTGGCGGCCGCGATGGCGGCGGTGGAGGCCGGGGCACGCCAGGTTCAGGGATGCGTCAACGGCTTTGGTGAGCGCACCGGCAACGCCAACCTGCTCACGCTGATCGCCAACCTGGAGCTTAAGACCACCTACCAGGCGCTTGCGGGAGACAGTCAGGAACGGGCCAGACGGCTGGCGGAGCTGTCCGCGGTCTCACGCACGGTGGGGGAGATCGCCAACCGTGCGCCCTCGGGACGCCTGCCCTACGTCGGCAGCAAGGCTTTTGCCCACAAGGCAGGGTTGCACGCCAGCGCCATCAAGGTCGACCCCAACCTCTACCAGCACGTCGACCCCGCGCGCGTGGGCAACACCATGACGATGCTGGTCTCGGAGATGGCTGGCCGTGCCTCGATCGAGCTCAAGGCCCGTGAGCTCGGCATCGAGACCGGAGGTGACAAGGAGCTGCTGGCGCGGGTCACCGAGGTGGTCAAGGGCCGCGAGGCAGCGGGGTACGCCTACGACGCCGCGGACGGGTCCTTTGAGCTCCTGCTGCGTCAGGCGCTGGGCCAGCTTCCGCGCTACTTCCGGGTGGAGTCCTGGCGGGCCAGCGTCACGGCCAGGCCGAGGGCGGGCGAGGAGATGCTGCCGGACGACGGCGCAACGGTGACGGACTCAGAGGCCACGGTGCGCATGTGGGTCGGCGGACGACGTCTGGCGGTGCTGGGCGAGGGCAACGGTCCGGTCAACGCCCTGGACCACGCCCTGTGCGACGCGCTGGCGACGGTCTACCCCGAGATCCGGGCCTTTGAGCTGACCGACTTCAAGGTCCGCATCCTCGACGCCGAGCGAGGCACGCACGCAATCGTGCGTGTCCTCATCGACATCACCGACGGCGAGCGCAGCTGGTCGACCGTGGGTGTAGGTACTGACATCATCGAGGCGAGCTGGGAGGCCTTGACTGACGGTCACGTCGTCGGGCTGCTGCGGGCCGGGGTCGAGCCGCGCTAGAGCGGGCAGCCGCGGCGTCGCACGGAGCGGCGACGGAGGCACGGGTGGGAGCCTCGGATCACACGTGCCGGTCGTGGCCGGGGCCGAAGTAGACGTCGTCGAGCGTGGCGGTCAGCAGCGAGCGCTCGCGCAGGATCTCGACGATCTGACCGTACAGGTGCGTGACGGTGGGGAAGTTGGCGTGGCCGATGACGATGTGCTGGGCGAGCAGCCACGTGCGGGCCTCACCGAGCAGGACCTCCTCGGTCAGCAGCCCGGAGTCGCCGAAGGACCCGTACCACAGGGTGGGGGCGGTGTATCCCAGGGAGGCGCACACGGAGTCCGTCCACGAGCTGCGGTAGCCGTAGGGCGGTCGGGCAAAGGGGACGCCGGTGACACCGTAGGTGCTGCGCAGGAAGGACTCGCAGCCTGAGACCTCCTCGATGACGGTGGACTCGCTGATCGTGGTCAGGCCTGCGTGGGTCACCGTGTGGTTGCCCAGCTGGACCTGGCCAGACTCCACCAACGGCATCATCTTCTCCTTGCAGTCCACCCACCCCGGGTAGGAGGAGGTGACGAAGAAGGTCAGTCGTACTCCGGACTCCTTGGCGAAGTCGAGGTAGGCGTCGATGACGGAGGCGTCTGCGCCGTCGTCCACGGTGATGGACACGGTGTTGCCGACGGCCTCAGGCAGGCCGGTGAGCACCCCCGAGGGCCGCGGCGGTGCCAGCGGCGAGCATGAGCATGAAGTCCCGGCGTTGCACGGTCGGCTCCTCGTCAGGCGGTAGGAAAGGGGTGTAGGGCGAGTCTGCCAGAGCCATCGCGTCCGCGGCCATGACGGTTGTCCTCGACGTCCTGCAGACGACGATAAGTGCCCGCCACCGCTTCTGCGGTGGCGGGCATCTCTGTGCGGGGTGGCTGACGGGGCTTGAACCCGCGACCTCCTGGACCACAACCAAGCGCTCTGCCAACTGAGCTACAGCCACCACTGCTGCGGACGTGTCGCAACGAGTCGGTACTTTATCGGCTCGCTGGCGGTGCTACCAAGCTGTCAGCCGTGCACTGTGTCACGTTGTGGGGGTGGGCGCCGCTGGGGCGTGGCCTGGCTCAGTCCTGCGACGCCGTCGGGTGCGCCTGGATCTCCTGGGCCGCGGCCCTGCACTCCTCGGAGCTCGGTCCCTCCCCGGCGGGGAAGAGGACGGCGCGGTAGTAGCGCAGCTCGTCGATCGACTCCAGGATGTCCGCCAGCGCGCGGTGACCGCCGTGCTTCTCCGGGGCCTGGAAGTAGGTGCGCGGGTACCAGCGCTTGGCCAGCTCCTTGATCGAGGACACGTCCACGATCCGGTAGTGCAGGTAGTCGATGAGCTCGGGCATGTCGCGTGCGAGGAAGGTCTTGTCAGTGCCCACGGAGTTCCCGGCCAGCTGCGCCGTGCGGGCCTGGGGGACCAGCGACTTGACGTAGTCGAGGACCACGCGCTGGGCCTCGGGCACGGTCAGGCCTTCGTCGAGCTCGTCGAGCAGGCCGGAGGATGTGTGCATCTGGCGCACGAAGTCGTTCATCTGCTCCAGGGCCTGGGCCGGGGGCTTGATGAGGACGTCGATACCCTCGCCCAGCGGCCTGAGCTCGTAGTCGGTGACGACGACGGCGACCTCGATGAGCGCGTCCTTACCAAGGTCGAGCCCGGTCATCTCGCAGTCGATCCATACCAGGGGGTCAGAGGCTGTTATCTGTCGGCTCACGGTCCCGCAGTCTACGCGCGCCTGTCCCAGCGGCGGCGGGGCCGCAGACGCATCTGGTCGTGGGGCGGGCGACGGCGCCCCGGGGCGGTGCGGCTTGCTATCCTTCCCAGTCGGGTAGCCGTGCTGGGCTGCCTGCCGCCTCCGTAGCTCAATGGATAGAGCATCGGCCTTCTAATCCGCAGGTTCCCGGTTCGAGTCCGGGCGGGGGCACCACTCATCACCCGGCGCGGGCGTGACCAGCGCCCATGGCGTCGTACCAAGCGCGTCAGCCACCTTGTCCAGGTCCTCAAGCTGCCACTGGCGCTTCCCGTTCCAACGAATGTTGACGGTGGGCAATGACATGCCGATCGCTCGCGCGAGGTCCGTCTGCTTCCAGCCGATACGCGCGGCCGCCATCCTGACGTTTGCGGCCGTGATCTCTGCCGCCGTCGAGGGCGCTTCCATCTGTAGTGTCATGCTGCGAGTCTACACGAAACGGATACTTAGCGAACAGATCGAACAGATGAGACACGCTGCGACGAACTACGTGCTTGTAATTTCTTTCCGTTTCGTAGAGTATCTACGGCATGACAAAACATGTAGCGCCTCAGGTCGCAGTGACGCGTGCCGCACGCGCCCTCATGACCGAGCGTGGCTGGTCCCAGCGCGATCTCGCCCAGGCGCTCGGCATGAGCGTCCAGACGCTCAGCCACCGTCTGAATGGTTATCGGCGTTGGACGTTGGATGACGTGGAGGCGCTGGCTCTGCTGGGCGCGCGGTTGCCCGCGTTTGGGGAGGTGGCGTCATGACACATCCCGATGCCGTGAAGGAAATGGGTCAGAAGATAGCGGCTGAGATTGAGGCTTGGCGTGTCCGGCAGGGCAGGAGTGAGGCTCCGGCCTCCTTGGGCCAGGGCCGTTACTCCTTCGCTCACGTGTTCGCGGCGCTGTCGGAGCGTGACGCCCGCCGTCTGCATGGTGTGACGGGCGCTGAGCCACTGTCCTACTCGCTAGGCGAGCTGGTGGCTGCTGGCGTCAGTGACGAGGGCATAGGACTCGTCGTTAGGAACCGTGAAGTGGACGGTGCGCCCGCCGGTGAGGAAAAGCCACGTGTAGTCACCCTTGTGGCTCTGGAGGATACCCCACACCTCTCGGAAGTCATGGCGGGTCTCGTCGATCTCAAAAACGCTGCCGTGGTAGTGAAGCTCGAGCATAGTGCTGGCCTTTCAGTGGATTGTGGTTGTGGTGACCGCCACTGTGGCGGCTCCGTGCCGAGGGCTGTGCCGACTCCTCGTGACCTGTTCGGGGGTGAGCGGGCGTGATCGCGCAGTGGTCTGACGTGACGGCCTCCCTGTGGATCGTGGCCGCGTTCGGGTTCGGTGCGTGGTTGGGGCGTGTGTTTCGTCATGGTGTGCGTCTGACGCTGGCTGCGTGGGCCTACCGGGCCTCGTGGCGCCTGGAGCGTGTGTCTGACCGTCTGATCGGCTCGGCGGTGCGTGCGGGGAGGGACCGGCGGTGATCTCCTTTCTGCTGGCTCTCCTGGGTGTGGTGCTGGTGATGGCTGGGTGGGGGCTGGGGTGCCTGGCCCTGATGGGCCTGGCCCACGTCTACGGGGCTGGTCTGCGTCCCTCGCTGGCCGGGTGGGCGGCCCTGGTCGTGCTCCTGCTGGCAGCGGCCGCGCTGTGCGCGGGAGGGCTGAGGCTGCTGTGAGCGTTCCTCTGACTCGCCCGGCCCGCGCCCCGCGTCGTCGTCTGCGTACGGCCACGGCCCGCATGAGGACGTCCACTCTCGTGGACATGCTGGAGATGCGGGGGTGGGGGGCGCTCAACGACGTGGGCCGCAAGGGCACGCGCGCCACCCTGCGCGCCCTGGTCCTGTCCCTGCCGTTCGGGTCGGGGGAGGGCTACGCCACCGTCCCTCAGATCGCCTACAAGGCGGGCTACTCCTCGCGCCACTGGGTGGGGGAGATGCTGGCCGACCTGGAGGGCCTGGGACTGATCACCTGGCGGCGCGGGGGCGTCTACCACGGCGAGCCCGTGCCCTCCTACTTCCGGATCGACAAGCAGATGCTCGCTGACCTGGTGAACTCCGCGCGCGAGCAGTGCGCGGCCGAGCTGGCGGCCATGCGCGTGCGTATGCGTAAGCGGTTGGAGAAGTGGCGGTGGCGTCGGTACATCGCTGCCAGGAAACGCCGCCCCCGAGAGGGCGAAAACGCTGCAATCACAACCCAAACCGCCTCCTCCCATGGTACAGTCACCGGTCACCCAACCCCCCAGGGTGGGGAGGCCCCGGCACGGGTGCCTCACCCGCCGACTGACTCTCCTACCCGTGAGCGGAGCGCTTCGCGCCCTGACCTCCCGGACGAGCCCGCCAGGACACGCCCTGGCACCCCGGCTGGCAGGAGCAGCGTGCTGGGACGCATCGCCGCCCTGGCAGGCACCATCGACCGCCCCCACGCCGTCACAGCACGACAGGCACCCCTGCGCCTGATGCCCGACCCCTCACCAGCCGTCCTGGAGGCCAGAGCAGCGGCGGCTGCCGCCGCCGCGGCAAGGAGGAGACCATGACCCAGCCAGCGCTCCCAGGCCTCGCCGCCGGGACGGTCCCGTGCATCCACGGGGCAGCCGACTACCGCCGCTGCCCCACCTGCCAGGCCCAGATAGCCAGACGCGCCGCCCAGGCCGCACGCCAGTCCCGCGCCCTCAGGGAGGCACGGACCGGGGTCAGCGCCGTGCGCAGGCCCGCCCCGCCCCGCCGCGAGCCGGCCGAGCCAGCCAGCCCCGCCACCATCACCGCCGCACGCCAGGCAGCAGCCCAGGCCCGCGCCCACGCCTCCGCCACCCGCCACCGCCGCCGCTACGCACGCGACGCCGAGGCGGCCCAGGCCCGCCGCGCCGTCATCGCCCAGGCCATGGCAGCCCTGCACGAGACAGGCAGGCAGCAGTGACCTGGGGAGGGTCGCGGGTGCGACGCCTGCGCAGCCAGGTGATCGCCGTGTGGGGCACGACCTGCTGGCTGTGCGGCGGGCAGATCGACCTCAGCCTGCCGCGCCGCGAGCCCGGCGGCTTCACCATCGACCACGTGGTCCCACGCTCCAGGGGAGGCGACGACGAGGTGGCCAACCTGCGCCCGGCCCACCACCACTGCAACACCTCGCGCCAGGACCGCGCCCCCGCCGCCGTGCGGCCCAGGCGCAAGACGGCGGTGGCGTCCGGCTGGCCCGGGCTGAGCGACTGACCCGGGCTCCGGCCGGTCCGTTTTCTGGACGGCCGGCCGGGCAGTCCCCGCCCCCCACTGCCCTCTCCCCCCGGCACCGGGGAAAACGGCCCCGAACCAACCCGACACACCACGAAAGGCCCCGTCATGAACCCGAGCCAGCCCGGAATGTTCGAGATGCCACCCGCGCAGCCGGGGGGCGAGGAGGCCCACGCCATCGAGACCGCCGTACGCGCCGCCTTCGAGGACCTGGAGGCCAAGGGCGTGCTCGGCCCCATCGAGAGGGCCAAGCGCGCAGCCCTGATCAAGGCGGGCGCGGGCCTGGACCGGGGCTTCTCCTCGCCCAAGGTCTCCGTGGCCACCTCCACCGTCCTCAAGCAGGTCATGGAGGGGCTGGACACCCTGCCCCGCCCGGCCGAGGGCACAGACATCGAGCTCGACGCGTTCGACAGGTCGCTAGCGGCCCTGACAGACCAGGCCCTGGGCGCGGAGGCCACCGCGTGAGCGCCTCACCCAAGTACGCCACACCACGCACCCCCACCAACCCCACCTTCGGGGCCCGCATCGCCGCCACCGCCGCGTTCATGGGAGGCACCCTCATGCCCTGGCAGCGTCAGGTCGCCGACGTCGCCCTTGAGCTCGACCCCACCAACCCCGGGGCCTGGCGCTACCCCGTCGTCGTGGTCTCCGTGCCACGCCAGGCAGGCAAGTCCTTCCTCCTGCGCGCCGTCATGGTCGACCGCATGATGGCCTACCGCGACCACGAGATACTCATGACAGCACAGACCGGCAAGGACGCCAGAAAACGCTGGAAACAGATCAACAAGGCACTCAAGGTAGAAAAAAGACCAGGATACTTCAGGACATACGCGTCCCAAGGGTCCGAGCGCACCGAGTACGCACGGACAGGCTCCTTCATCAGCCCCTTCGCCCCCACGCCCAAGTCCATCCACGGTGACTCCCTGCACCTGGTCACCGTGGACGAGGCCTGGGCCTTCGACGCCGACGCCGGGCTCGCCCTGGAGACCGCGATCAACCCCTCGCAGCTGACCATCAGGGACTCCCAGCTGTGGATCGTGTCCACCAAGGGCACCTCTGCCTCCGCCTACCTCAACAACCTCATCCGCGCGGGCCGCCAGGCCGTGGGGGACCCCGCCTCACGCATGGCCTACTTCGAGTGGTCCGCCGACGAGGAGGCGGCCGAGGCCGACCCCTACAGCGACCGCACCCTGGCCTTCCACCCCGCGCTGGGACACACCCAGACCGCCGACAAGATCCGCTCCCTGGCCACCGGGGACGTCTCGGCCTGGCGCCGCTCCATCCTCAACCTGGAGACCGCCACGGACACCGCCGTGGTGGACCTGGCCATCTGGGACTCCCTGGCCGCGCCCGTGCCTCCACCAGCCCCCGACCAGGCGTGCCTCGCCTTCGACGTCGCAGGCGACCGCTCAGCCTCGACCGTCGCCGCCGCCTGGACCGACGGCACCGACCTGCACACCGCCGTCCTGGCCACCGCCCCCGGCGTGGACTGGCTGCGCCCGCGCCTGCGCTCCCTGGCAGCCGCCGGCTACCGGTGGGTCGGGGCCGACGACTCAGGCCCCACCCGCACCGTCCTGGCCGACCTGAGGGACGAGGGCCTGGACGTCCGCGCCCTGACGACCCGCGAGTACGCCACCGCCTGCCAGCTCCTGCTGGACCGCGTGCGCGACGGCGAGGTCGCCCACGACGGGGCCGACGCCGTGCGCCAGGCCCTGTCCCAGGCCTCCACGCGCCGCCTGTCAGGCGTGACCGCCTTCGACGCGCCCCGCTCAGCAGGCCCCATCGACGCGCTGCGCGCCACCACCGTCGCCGCGTGGGCCGCCTCCCAGACGCTGCCAGACCCCATCCAGATCTTCTAGGAGCACACCCGCGTGCGCACACGAGTAGACCGAGGCCGCACCTTCCTGCCCCTGTGCGAGTGCGGGTGGCGGGGACTGCCAGCCCTCACCCACGAGGAGGCCCTGCGCCAGGCCCGCCACCACGAGCAGCGCGCCCACCCCGGACACATCCACGCCCGCGACGCGCTGGACTCCTGGCGCAAGCGACACGCCCACGATTCGTCCTCCGTCCCCCACCCGGGTGCCTGATAGAGGCATGACACCCGCTCAGCGCCTGGCCCGCCTCCTGGTGCGCGGCGCCGACGCCGCGCAGCCCTCACCCGCCGTCCTGCCTCCCCGGCGCGAGACAGCCACCGTCACCACGCCCCGCCAGGCCCTGACCCTGGACTCGGTCTACCGGTGCGTCTCAGTCATCCAGACCGCCGCCAAGCAGCTGAGCCTGGACGTGTGGCGGCGCGACACCGACGGGACCACTGTCCGCCTGGACACCGCCCCGCCCGTGGTCTCCCGCCCGGACACCGACACCTCCACCACCGACCTGATCGCCGAGACCGTCGCCTCCCTCGCCCTGCGCGGCAACGCCTACTGGCTCATCGCCCACGACCGCGACGCACGCCCCGTGGGCGTGCGGGTCCTCGACCCCCTGTCATGCACGCCCGTCCTCGACCCACGAACCGGCGCCAGGACCGTCCAGTGGGACGGCCGCACCTGGGCCCCCGACGACCTGCGCCACCTGCGCCTGGTGCGCGTACCCGGCGCCGCCGAGGGACTCGGCCCCATCCAGGCGTGCGCCCGCACCCTGACCGGCGCGGCCGACATGTCCACCTACGCCGCCGACTACCTGCAGGCCTCAGGCGTGCCCACCGGCCTGCTGACCTCCGACCAGGACATCAGCGCCGCCCAGGCCGAGGAGGCCAAGCGACGCTGGATGACATCCAACGGCCCCGACCAGGGCATCGCCGTCCTGGGCAAGGGCCTGACCTTCCACGCCCTGTCCCTCAAGCCCTCCGAGGTCCAGTTCCTGGAGTCCCGCGCCTTCGACGTCCTGGCCGTCGGCCGCATGTTCGGCGTGCCCGCACACATGCTCCTGGCCTCCGTCAACGGCTCGTCCATGACCTACCAGAACGTCACCGACGCCTCCCTCGACTTCGTGCGCTGGACCGTCATGGGCTACCTGCGCGAGATCGAGGAGGCCCTCACCGCCGTCCTGCCACGAGGCACCACCGCCCGGTTCAACCTCGACGCCCTCCTGCGCGCCGACGCCGCCACCCGCATGACCACCCACGAGGTCGCCATCCGCGCCGGCGTCTACGACACCGCCGAGGCCCGCCGCATCGAAGGACTCAACCCCGCTACCAGCCAGGAGCCCACCAGTGACTGACCTGCAAACCCGATCCTTCCAAGTCCGGCTCACGCACAGGGCCGACCCCGACGACGACGCCCGCGAGGTCGAGGGCCTCGCCGTCCCCTACGGCGTGGAGACCGAGATCTGCCCCGGGCTGCGCGAGGTCATCGCCCCCGGCGCCGTCACCGAGCCCGAGGACGACACCGTCAAGCTCTTCTCACGCCACCGCGACCCCATCGGCGTTGTCACCGCCTCCCACAGCGACGACGACGGCTACCACATCACCGCCCGCATCTCCCGCACACCCGCAGGAGACGAGGCCCTGACCCTCCTGCGCGACGGCGTCATCGCCCGCATGTCCATCGGCTTCGAGGAGATCGAGTGGACAGACACCGAGGACGAGACCGGGTACCTGCGCACCCAGGAGCGCATCCGCGTGCGCGAGGTCTCCGTCGTCCCCTTCCCCGCCTACCCCACCGCCACCATCACCAACGTACGCCACACCGAGGAGACCGACATGGACACCACAACCAGCACCCCCACCGACACCCGCGAGACCCTGGCCACCGTCCAGGACAGCGTGGCCGCCGTCCAGGAGGACCTGGCCGACGTGCGCCGCGACCTGGCGTTCCTGCGCACCACCCCCACCCCCACCGCCACCCCCACCGACACCCGCGAGGCCGGCCAGTGGCTCAAGGACCTGGCCACGGGCAAGGACACCGACACCATCCGCGCCTACGACACCATGGTCGCCCGCGCCTGGGACGGCACGACCTCCTCCGCCGACGCCAACACCACCACACCCACCTGGATCGGCGACCTGACCCGCCTGTACAACCAGACCGACCCGCTCAAGAACCTGTTCTCCACCGGCTCCCTGCCCTCCACCGGCATGCGCCTGTCCTACACCGAGCTGGACACCAGCACCATCGCCGTCACCGAGCAGGCCAACGAGGGCGACGACCTCGTGCTCGGCAAGCTCACCACCAAGAACGCCACCGCCCCCATCCGCACCTTCGGCGGATACACCTCCCTGAGCCGCCAGGCCATCGAGCGCACAGAGGTCAACATCCTCAGCCGCCACCTCGAGGGCATGGCCCTGGCCGCCGGAAAGGCCTCCGCCGCCGCCTTCGCCAGCGTCTTCGCCACCGCCGTCAAGGCCCAGGCCGCAGCGGCCCTGACACTTCCCTCCACCACCTGGGCAGACCTGTCGGCCCTCGTGGTCGACGCCGCCGCCGCCTTCGCGGACCAGGCCCTGAGCCTGGACGGCCTCATCGTCGACAAGGCGACCTTCAAGACCCTGGCCGCCCTCACCGGCGCCGACGGCCGACCCCTGATGAGCGTGTCCAACACCGGCGCCAACACCGCCGGGACCATGAACCTCACCGGCCTGAGCGGCAACCTGGTCGGCCTGACCGTCACCCCCAACCTGCGGCAGGTCAAGGACCAGCTCGGCACCGGCGTCACCGGAGCCTTCTACAACTCCGCCGCCATCCGCTCCTACGAGACCAGCCTGGTCCAGCTGCAGGACGAGAACATCATCAACCTCACCAAGGACTACTCCGTCTACCGCTACAGCGCATGGGCCACCGAGATCCCCACCGCCCTCATCCCCCTCAAGGCCACCGCGTGAGCGCCGCACCGACCACGGACGACGTGCTGGCCCAGGACCTCGCCGCCTACGTCGGCGGAGTCCCGGTCACCGACTACCTGCGAGGCTGCGTGAGCGTCGCACGCCAGGCCGTGGACCAGCACGTCAGGGCCTGCCAGGTGCCGGAGGAGACCCGCGCCCGCGCCGTCATGGAGGTAGCCGCCGAGCTCTACCACCGCAAGTCCGCCCCCAACGGCATCAAGTCCTACGGGGACCTGGACGGGGTGGCGGCCGTGCGCGTGGCCCGCGACGCCATGGTCGCAGCCCGCCCCCTGCTCGCCCCCTACCTGCCCCTGGCCATCGCATGAGCGGCCCCATCGCCACCGCCCGCGCCCTGGCCGCCGCCGCCCTCCAGGAGGCCACGGACCTGCCCGTGATCGCGTCGGTGCCCGAGCGCCTGGAGCCGCCATGCGTGGTCATCACCGAGGGCACCCCCCTGGCCGAGCCCTCAGACACCCTCATGGGCGGCGTCGTGGTCCGGCTGACCGCCAACGTCATCGAGGCCCCCACGGACGGCCCCCTGGCCCTGGAGCGCCTCGACGAGCACACCGACCAGGTCATCGAGGGCCTGTGGGCCCAGTGGGTGCCCACGGTCGAGACCTACACCACCGTCACCTCCACCGACCAGCAGCGATACCTCGCCTCCACCATCACCCTGACCACCACCATCTAAGGAGCCACACCATGGCAGTGACCAAGAACACCCGCGTCCTCGGCTCGACCCTCGGCCTGGACATCAACGGCAAGGACTACTGGTGCGACATCGGCAAGTTCGAGCTCGCACCCGCCGACGGCGACAAGGACGTGCTCACCTTCGCCGACGCCCACGGGGGAGCAGCCTCCACCTGGACCCTGAAGGGCACCGCCATCGTCTCCTTCGACACCGGGTCGTTCTGGGAGATGGCCTGGGCCAACGCGGGCAAGACCGTGCTCTTCGTCCTCGCACCCCTGGGCAACAAGACCGCCACCGCCAACAAGCCTCACTTCAAGGGGCGGGTCAAGATCGGCTCCAGGCCCCCGATCTCCTCCGAGGCGGGCGACACCAAGGGCGCCACCTTCGAGTTCGAGTGGACCCTGGAGGGCGAGCCCGAGAAGGTCACCACCGACTCCACCCTGGGCACCGGCGCGGCCGAGGACGAGGCGTGACAGGCGTCCTGGACGGCCACGTCAAGCTCGACGGCGGCTCCGTGGCCGTCACCGGCATCAAGCCCCTGCTCAGGGACGCTGAGGCCGTGGGCGTGGCCGCCCAGGACCTGAAGGACCTCACCTACCGGCTCGGCCTGCCCATCGCCGCCCTCGCCCGCACCCTCGCCCCCCACGACAGCGGACGCCTGGCCGCCGGCATCAGGCCCTCACGCTCCAAGCGAGCCGTACGCGTACGCGTGGGCACCCGATCCCGCCTGCCCTACGCCGGCGTGCGCCACTGGGGCCCAGACGCCACCTCCGGCCCCCGCTTCCTGTCCGTCGCCGAGGAACGCCTCAGGCCCAGAACCTTCACCGGCTTCGGTGAGGGCATCAAGGACCTGCTCGACAAGCACAACTGGTAACCCGAGAGAAGGACCCGATCATGACCACCACCCCCGTCCTGCCTGACCTGACCGACGTCACCCCCGTGCGCGTCAACGACCTCACCCTGGGCGAGATCGCCTACTTCGAGCGCCGCTCAGGCACCTCCCTGGCCTCCTTCGGCCAGGACGGCGAGCCCATGGCCGCCCCGCTCATGGTCCTGGCCGGAGTCGTCCTGGCCCGCACCCACCAGTACCCCACCTGGGAGGCCGCCCAGGAGGCCGCCGAGCACCTGACCATCGACCAGGCCATGGCCCTCATCGTCACCGACGAGGAGGACCCGGCGGGGGAATGAGACGGCGCGCCCACCTCGACACCCTCGCCGTGCTCGCCGTGGACGCGCACATCCCGCCCTGGCAGGCCCGAGACCTGCTGACCATCGAGGAGGCGGACGCCATCATCCGCCTACTCAAGACCCGACAAGCCAGACACCAGACGGGGAGGTGAGGACGTGGCCGGACACGTCGTCAAGGTCAGTGTCGTCGCCGACACCAAGCAGTTCTCCAGGGCCTTCCGGTGGCTGGCCAAGGAGACCGGCCTGACCAGGCTCGCCGACGCCGGCAAGGCCGCCATCGGCGTCCTGGCCAGGGTCGGGGCCGCCGCCGGGGCGGCCGCCGCAGCCATCGGCGCGAAGTCCATCAGCGCCGCCGCCGACCTGGAGCAGTCAACCGGCGCCATCGAGGCCGTCTTCAAGGACGCCGCCGACCAGATGAAGTCCTTCGCATCCCAGGCCGCCACCGCCGTGGGCCTGACCAGGAACGAGTACCAGGAGCTGGGCACCCTCATCGGCGCGCAGCTCAAGAACGCCGGCGTGCCCATGGACCAGCTCGCCGGCAAGACCAACGACCTGATCGGCCTGGGCGCTGACATGGCCGCCATGTTCGGCGGCACCACCGCCGACGCCGTAGGAGCCCTCTCCAGCGCCCTGAAAGGGGAGAGGGACCCCATCGAGCGCTACGGCGTGAGCCTCAAGCAGGCAGCCATCGACGCCAAGGCCGCCGAGATGGGCTTCCAGAAGGTCGGCGGCTCCTTCGACCAGGAGGCACAGGCAGCCGCCACCCTCGCCCTGATCATGGAGCAGACCACCGACGCGCACGGAGCCTTCGCGCGTGAGGGGGACACCTTCGCCCACCAGGTCCAGGTCCTCAGGGCCCAGGTCAGCGACCTGGCCGCCGAGCTAGGCACCCACCTGCTCCCCTACGCCACCGCCGCCGCGAGGTACCTCACCGAGCACCTCGGGCCCGCCGTCGAGCAGGTCAAGGCATGGCTCACCGACTCCGCCGTCCCAGCCGTCAGGCGGCTCGCGGACACGCTGCGCACCACCCTGGGCCCCCACGTCCGCGCCGCCGCCGACGCCTTCAGGAACGGCGTCCTGCCCGCCCTGCAGGAGGTCATCGAGTGGATCGCCACCAAGGCCCCGCCCGCCTTCGCCGCCCTGGCCTCCTTCATCCAGGGCTTCGGCCCGGCCCTCGCGGCAGGCGCCGGGGCCGTCGCGGCCTTCGTGACGGCCTGGCAGGCCGTCAACAAGGTCAAGGCGATCGTCACCGCGGTCAGGGTCGCCGTGATCGCCCTGAACGCCGCCATGGCGGCCAACCCCATCGGCATCGTCGTGGCCGCTGTCGGGGCGCTGGTGGCTGGCCTGGTCTACGCCTACCAGCACTCCGAGAGGTTCCGCGAGGTCGTCCAGGCCGCCTGGGGCGCCGTCCAGGACGCAGCCAGAGCCGTCGTGGACTGGTTCACCACCAGCGCCCTGCCCGTCCTGCAACAGGTGTGGGCAGGCATCCAGACCGCCGCCGCTGTCGTATCAGAGTGGTTTACGGGGACGTTCCTGCCCGCCTGGTCCTCCCTGTGGGAGGCGGTCACCGCCTACGCCTCCGCCGTGTGGGAGCGCATCAAGCAGGTGTGGGACACCGTGGGCGCCCCGATCGCGCGCCTCATCGTCTCCGTCTTCCAGGGCGTGGCCGCCAACTGGCAGGGCATCTGGGACGGCATCCAGCAGTTCGTGTCCGGGGCCTGGCAGGTCATCTCCACCGTCGTGACCACCGCCATCGACGTCGTGCGCGGCGTCATCCAGGCCGTCACCGCCCTCATCCAGGGGGACTGGTCCGGCGCCTGGGAGGCGGTCAAGGGCGTCGCGTCCAGCGTGTGGGCGGGCATCACGGGCGTCGTCTCCGGCGCCGTCAACATGGTCAGGGGCGCCATCACCGGCGCCATGGCCACCGTCCAGGGCATCTGGTCCGGCGCCTGGTCCGCCGTCAGCAGCCTGCTGTCGGGGGCGTGGGCCGGAATCAAGAGCGCCGTGTCCAGCGGGGTGTCCTCGGTGGTCTCCACCATCCGGGGCCTGCCCGGCCAGGCCGCCAGCGCACTGGGCAGCATCGGCTCCACCCTGTGGAACGCCGGTGCGTCACTCATCCAGGGCTTCATCAACGGCATCACCTCCAAGATCAGCGCCGTCAAGGACACCCTGTCCGGCCTGACGGACAAGCTCACCTCCTGGAAGGGACCGGAGTCGCTGGACAAGCGCCTCCTCACTCCCGCTGGCCAGTACCTGATCGAGGGGCTGGTGCGGGGCCTGGAGTCGCGCTACGGGGCGGTGCGCGCCTCGCTGCGCGGCCTGACCGGTGAGATCGCGCGCACGGACCTGCCCGCCCTGGCCGTGCCCGGCCTGTCACTGCCCGGCCTGGACGCGGGCGCCACCGCGCAGGGCTGGGGAGAGATGCACGTGACCATCCAGGTGCAGTCCCTGGTCCCCACGCCTGAGACGGGGCGCATGATCGCCCAGGCGCTGGAGGACTGGCTGCGCCGCAACGGCGGCCGCCGTGGCGGGGGGGTGCTCGCGTGAGCCTGGCACCACTGGCTGCCCCCACGGTGGGCACCACTGTCTATGAGGCCCGGTCTGACACCCGCTGGGCGGGCGTGTCCTCACGGTCGGGCACGACCATGACCAGCACCACCGGCACCCTGGGCTGGTCCACGGACCTGCTGCGCCCCGGGCGCCCCCACACCGTGGCGCTGCGCCTGTACGCCACAGCCCGCGCCAGCCAGGCGACCGTGACGGCCGTCATCCAGGGCCACGCGCACGTCATCACCCCCGGCCGGTGGGTCACCGTGCGCCAGGAGGTGGACACCACCCGGCCGGTGCGCGTGGACGTCAGCGGCGTGGCCAGCGCGGACGTGACCGTCACCGTCACCACCCCGGACACGGTGCCCGCCGACCCGGTGCCCGCCGACGTGCTGGCCCTGGACGCCTGGCTGCCCGTCCCCACCGCCGCCCTGCGCTGGGACACCGGACGGTGGGACCGCGCCGCCTGGCAGACCACCAGGGCCGTGCCCGGCACCCTCGTCTGGGACGCCGGCGCCTGGGACGCCACCTACTGGGAGGACCAGACCCTCACCGAGTGCTGGACCCCCGTCCTGGGCCCGTGCACGCGCCTGTCCGCCTCACGGGGCGTGGACGCCACAGGCCCCGTCCTGGCAGCCCAGGCAGGCACCCTGGCCGTGACCGCCACCGACGACCTCAGCCCCCGCGCCCTGGGCATGGCGTGGGGTACCCCGGTCCGCCTGTACCACTGGCCCACCTCCACCCTGATCTGGTCGGGGTGGGTCACCGACCTGTCCACCACCCCCGCCAAGACCGGGCGCGGCTCCACGACTGTCACCGCGTCCGACGCGGTGGCCCGCCTGGTCGCGGTCACCCGCTACGGGGCCCGGCCCGAGGGCGGGCGCACCGAGACCTGGAGGCAGCGCCTGGCCCGCCTGATGACCTCCGCCCCCAGCGGGCTGACCTACACGGTGCGCTCCTCCTCCGACGCGCCGGTGTGCCCCACCGTGTGGGAGACCGACCTGGCCTCCCACCTGGACGCCCTGGTGGCCACCACCGGCGGGGCCTGGGCCGTCACCCGCGACGGGCGCGTCGAGGTGTGGGCCACCCTGCCAGACCAGGCACCCGCCCTGACCCTCACCGACGAGCCCACCACCCCGGGCCCGGGTGAGGAGGTCGTCTACTACACGGCCGGCCCCTCCACCTGGAGGGCCTCGACGGTGATCGCCAGCGTCGAGGCCACCACCCACGACGCCGCCCCCGACGAGCAGGGCCAGTGGCGGGCGGCCGACACCACGCTCACCGTCACCGACCCCACCGTCGCCGCCGCCTGGGGAGGCACGAGCGTGCGCGTGGACCTCATGACCCCCTCAGACACCGCCTCCATCCAGGCCGCCGCCCTCCGCCTGCTGCGCCGCGCCAGCGCCGCCCCGCTGCTGGAGCAGGCCACCTACTGGCCCGTGAGCGCCCGCACCCGCGCCAGCCAGCAGGCCCGTGCCATGGCCCACGCCGCCGCCCTGGACCCCCTCACCCCCGCCACCGGCGTCGCGCGCGGGGAGCGCACCCAGGCCCTCATCGCCCGCGTCATCCACGACATCACACCCACCACCTGGCGCACCGACCTCGACCTGACCACACGAAAGGAGACCTGAGATGAAGACATTCGTCCCCGGACAGATAGCCAGCGCGAAGGACGTCAACGACAACTTCGCCGAGCTGGCCGCCCTCACACGCCCCGTAGAGAAGACGCTGAGGATCGAGCCCAAGTGGGCGGCCTACGGCGGCTCCGTAAGGCTCCTGAGCATCGGGGCCCTGCACACCGTCTCCCTCACCGTGCGCTGGACCCCGAGCGCGTTCAACGCCAGGCTCGGTGAGCACTTCCCGATCTGCTACCTGCCTGACGACGTGCCAGCCCCCGCCGACTGGTACGCCCTGGGCACCATCCACGCCGGGGCCTACGCCACCCCTCTGGTCTACAGGGCCGACACGCGCAGCATCCGCGCCTTCCCGACAGCATCCTTCAGCTGGGACACGAACTGGTGCTACGGCACCGCCACCTGGATCAAGTGAGGCCTGAGCATGAGCACCATCGTCCCTAACCAGGCGGTCACCGAGGTGATCGCCTCACCCAACTACACGCCCGGCCGCTCCAGCGCCCTCAGGGGGATCATCATCCACCACTGGGGCGCCGACGGCCAGTCCCACGAGCAGGCGGTCCATACCCTGCGCACCCGCAACGCCGGGGGAAGGGTCAGCGCCCACTACGTCGTCAGCGCCGGGCGCGTCACCCAGCTGGTCAGCGACCAGGACACCGCCTATCACTGCCGGGGCTCCAACGCCTGGAGCATCGGGATCGAGTGCAGGCCAGAGATGAGCGCAGGTGACCTGGAGACCCTCGCCCGGCTCGTCGCCGCGATCTGGGCCGAGCACGGCCACCTCCCGCTGTCCGGCCACCGCGACCACCTCCCCACAGCCTGCCCGGGCCGCTACCACGCCCAGCTACCTGCTATCGAGGCGCGCGCCCGCGCGATCCAGGGCGGCGCCCCGGCCGCCCCCCTCCAGCCCACCCCCACCGCACCACGAAAGGATGCTGACATGTACCTCATCTCCACGCCCCTGTCAGACGGGACACAGGCCTGCGCCCTGGTCACCGAGACCAGCGGGGCGACCACCCTGGACGCCCAGGAGACCGGGGCCTACACCCGGATGCTGGGCCAGGCGCACCCCCTGCCCTGGGACTGGTACTGGCTGCTGGTGCGCCAGGCCTGGCAGCGCCGCAACGACCTGCTGGCCGCCGTCGGCGCGGAGGCTGACGAGGCCGCCGACACCGTGGTGGCCCGTCTCCAGGTCGGCCTGGCCCCCGAGGACGGGGAGGCGGGAGCATGAGCCGCCACACCGACCCCACCCGCCCGCCCCTGGTCAGCCCCGCCGTGCGGCGCCGCGCCTACCCCGTCGCCCTGGCCCTGATCGCCCTGGCCGTGGCCTACGGCCTCATCGACGGCGAGCAGACCGCCGCCTGGACCAACCTCGCCGCAGCGGCCCTCGGCGCTGGCGTGGCCGCCCTGGGCACCGCCTACCGCCCCGGCACCGGGTCCGACCGGTGATCGGTGACGTCGTGGCCGCCCTGTCCTCCCTGGGAGGGCTGGGCGGCCTGGCCGCCGCCCTGACAGCAGCCCGCGCCCTGCGCCGCCGCGACGACGACATGACCGCCGTACGCGCCGCCGTCACCCCCAACCACGGCACCTCCCTGGCCGACTCCGTGCGGCGCACCGAGGCCCAGGTGACCACCCTGGCCGCCCGCGTGGAGTCCCTGGACCACCGCATCGGCCACGAGATGGGCGACATGCGCCGCACGGCCGACGCCACCCACACCGACCACGCCGCCCGCATCCGCCACCTGGAGCAGGCCGTCCGCCACCTAGACCACACCCACCCACCACGACAGCCACAGGAGACACCGTGACCGACACCGTGACAGGCACGGCCCCGGCGACGTGCCGGCTGACCGGCCGCGTCCTGGACGCCACCGCACGCCCCACCCCAGGGGCCGTGATCACCCTGACCCCCCTACCACCCCTGCCAGCCGCCCCCGGACAGCCACCCGCCCTCATCACCCCCGCCCGACTGGACCTCGACGAGGACGGACGCATCACCTCACCCGACCCCGCCACCGGCCTGACACGCCCCTGGGCCGAGGTCGTCACCGGAGAGTGGACCACCCGCGTGCGCCTGACCGGCACCCCCGCCACCTGGGCCGTGGACACCCACCTGCCCCCAGGAGGCAGCGTGGACATCACCACCCTCACACCCACACACACCCCGCCCACCGACACCCCGCCCCAGCCCCCGCACTGGGCCACACAGCTACGCACCGACCTGGACACCCTCACCACCCGCATCGACGCCATCACCACCGAGGTCGGCCAGCAGCTCACCGACGTCATGGACGCCATCGGCCAGGCCAGCCTCCAGGCCACGGCCGCCACCAACCGCATCGACATACTCGAGAAGGACACCATCCAGCAGATCGACGAGGCGATCGCCAGCCTGGTCACCGGCCCCTACCAGGTGTGGACGCCGGGCCAGACCGACCCCGACCTGGGGGCCGGGGACACCACCGCGCGCCAGATGGGACTGACCGAGGCGATCACCACCCTCGCCCAGTACCTGCGCGACATCGGCGGCCCCATACGCTCCCTAGCCGGAGCCGTCGCAGACGAGCACGTAAGCAGCATCAGCCAGGCCCTCATCGACGTCATGACCCGCCTGGACACCCTGGAAAAGACCACCACCTAGGCAGCGACGGCCATCACGGCCCGCCTGAGCCTGTCCGGCTCCACGACGACGTAGGTGAGCGTCGTCGAAGGGCTGGCGTGGCCCAGGATCGCCTGCACGGCCAGCACGTCACCGGTGATCCCGTAGGCACGGGACGCGAACCGGTGGCGCAGGCTGTGCATGGTCCACCCGTCTCCCAGCGCCTCGCTCACCCGGTCGCCCACGGCCCCGGCGGTCATGTGGCCGTCGCCGAAGCGGGCAGGGAAGGCCCAGCCTCTGGCTGCCCTGCACCTGGCGGCCACGGCGCCCGCCAGGTCATCGGACAGAGGCACTGTCCGCTCCTTGCCACCCTTGCCGTGCACGATGAGGGAGCGACCGATGAGGTCGTCGATGAGGTCGTGGGCGTGGACTCGTGCGACCTCGCCGCGTCGCAGACCCGCCTCGCTGGCCAGGCGGATCATAAGGCCTGTCTCCTCATCGGCCTGTGCCAGGGCCTGGCTGATCACGTTCTCCGGGCATGGGTGCGGGCGCGGGCCTGCCTGCCTGACCGTGGGCAGGCCCGCTGCGGGGGAGCGCTCGACGTGCCCGGCCCTCTCGGCCCACGCGTAGAACTTTGTGACTGAGGCGTAGGCGGCACGACGTGTGTTGCGCGCCCACTCATGCGCCCCTCCCCACGCGGTGAGGTCGTCCTCCTCGATCTCCCAGGGACCTGCTCCCACCCACCTGCCCATACGACGCACCCACCCGGTACGGAGCCGGATAGTGCTTGCCGGGTACCCGCCCGCTGTGAGGACGGTACGCCACTGCTCGATCGCCTCTTCCCATGTCGCAGTCACGCCTGCCCCAACCGTCACACTGGGCACAGAAATTTCCCTGCGCACCTGGTAGCCAGGTTGTTAGAAGAGCGAGCCTTGCTCGCCCTCATAGCGTCCCTCGTACTCCGGCGTACCGGCTACGTACTCAGGGTGTCTGCGTGCGAACTCTTCGAGGAGCGGGGCCAGGGAGTCCATGGCTTCGTCAAACTCTCGCTCGAAGTCTGCGTACCCGCTCACGCTGCCAGCCCCCATGCCGTGTAATCCGCAGGTTCCCGGTTCGAGTCCGGGCGGGGGCACCACGTCTCGTGCGGCGCTTGGGCAGCAGAGCCTGACGCGGCTGAGCGGCCGGAGCCTCGTGCACGGCACCGGGGGCGTGTGATGGCCGTCCTGTCCTCCTCAGCAGCATGAGGGGCCGGTAGGCGGGGTCAATGCCGTTAACGTCCGCGGTGTCCCCTAATCTTGGACCATGGCCTCAACCGTCTTCCCTTCCCCTGCCGGACAGGGCGATCGCCCCTGGACGCTGAGCCGCGGGCGGCTGATCGACATCCTGACTCACACGGTTCGCGACCTTGACGGCCTTGACCTCACCCTGGAGGCCGACGGCGTGGCGCAGGCCCGTCGCCTGCGTGCCAGCCTGACCGGGCAGATCCGCGACCACGTCCTGCCGCGTCTCCAGGACGCGGACGTTCCAGCCGTCGTCGTCGTCGGCGGCTCGACAGGCGCGGGCAAGTCCACCCTGGTCAACTCCGTCCTGGGCACTGAGGTCTCGGTGGCCGGAGTTCTCCGGCCCACTACTCGCACCCCCGTGCTCGTGGTCAACCCTGAGGACGCCGAGGCCTTCCAGGACCACCCTGTGGCGGAGGTCTGCCACCTGGTCACCTCGGAGTCGGTGCCTGCAGGCCTGGCTCTCATCGATGCCTCGGACCTGGACTCGGTGCAGGAGGCCAACCGGGCTCTGGCCTCGCGGCTCCTGGAGGCCGCAGACCTGTGGCTCTTTGTCACCACCGCGGCCCGCTACGGGGACCTGACCCCGTGGACGACCCTGGAGGACGCGGCCGGTCGTGGCACTCCGATCGCCGTCGTGCTCAACCGGGCCCCGGCCAAGGTGCTGCCTGAGGTCCGCCGGGACCTCATCGGCCGGCTGGAGACGCTCGGGCTGTCCGAGGCTCCTTTCTTCGTCGTTGCTGACGCCGGCCCGCACGAGGGCCTGCTTCCCGCTGACAACGTGGCCGAGGTCCACGACTGGCTCAGCCTGCTCGCCGGACGGCACCGGGCCGCCGGCCTCATGCGTCGGACGGACAAGAGCCTGTGGACCGGGCTGCGTACGGACCTGACGGAGCTGGCTGACGCCGTCGACGCCCAGGACACGGCTGGTCGTGCCCTGGAAGACACCAGCCAGGAGCTCGTGGCCCAGGCAGAGGCCCAGCTGCGCGAGTACGTCGAGCGCCGCACTGCCGGCGAGGGCGCGCCCGCGACCAGGTGGGTCACGCTGGCCTCGGCAGGAGCACCTCTGGCACCCCTGGCCCAGGGCAAGGCGCTGCGCCGAGGCTGGATGGGTCGCAAGGCCAAGGCCCGTGCTGCGGCGCTGGCCCAGCTGGCCGGTGACCTGCGGGAGGTCATCGAGCTGCAGCTGTCCGCCGTGCGGACCGAGCTCGTGAGCCAGGCCGTCGCGGCATGGACACAGGCCGGTGCCCAGGAGGCTGCGAGCAGGCTGCTCGGGACAGGGACGAGTCCGCACGAGGCGGCTGCGCGCTGGGACGAGGGTACTCGCGCCGCGCTCGCCACGGCGGCACAGCCGGTCAAAGGGCTGGACAGCGACGCCGTGACGGACCTGGTCCTGGCTGGCGCGGCAGGGGTCGAGGGCAGCGCTGAGGCCGCCAGGCGCCTGGGGCTGGCCGAGCAGCTGGAGTCTGCGCGTGAGAGACTCGCCCAGGTCCTGGTTCAGGCTCTGCACGAGGCGGTTCCTCAGGGCGCAGCCCTCAGCCTCGTCCCTGACACCTCGCTGGCCTCCTCGCTGCGTCTGCGCGCGGGTGAGCTGGCGCCCCTTGTCCGCCCAGGAGGCGAGTGATGGTTGCTACCGCTGCTGACGTCAGTCCTGCCGAGCGTCTCGAGGCCCGTCTGGAGGCGTTGCGCCAGGCCCTGGACGAGTGCCCGACCGAGGTTCCTGCCTCGTTGGCCATTCCTGCCAGGCAGGCACTGGACCTGGTGGCCGAGCGCCTGACCCTGGGGGTGGACCACACGGTGGTCGCGCTCTTCGGCGGCACGGGCTCGGGCAAGTCCTCGCTGTTCAACGCCCTGACCCAGCTGGAGTTCGCTGACGTGGGTGCGCGTCGACCCACCACCTCACGAGCAGCCGCGTGCACCTGGGGCGATGACGCCGCTGCGCTGCTGACCTTCCTCGGGGTGGACCCGGAACGGCGTATTCGCCGGGAGTCCCTTCTGGACGGGGCGGACCAGGACGAGCTGGCCGGGCTGGTCCTGCTGGACGTGCCCGACTACGACTCGGTGACGGCGGCTCACGCCCTGCAGGTGGACAGGCTGGTGCCTCTGGCTGACGTGCTGGTGTGGGTCCTGGACCCCCAGAAGTACGCGGACTCCGCCCTGCACGACGGCTACCTGCGAGGGCTCGGCGCCCGTCAGGAGGACATGCTCATCCTGGTCAACCAGGTCGACACCCTGCCCGAGGGCAGCCGAGACCGTCTCATGGATGACGTGCACAGCCTGCTGGTGGCGGACGGTCTGGAGGACGTCACCGTGCTCCCGGTCTCTGCCGTACGGGGGGACAACCTCGCCGCTGTGCGCCAGATCCTGCTGGACCGGGTGGAGCGGGAGTCCAACGCTGCCCGCACGGCGACGGCGGAGATGGACCGTATCGCCACCCGCCTGCTTCCTGCGGCTGCGGCCCGGCCGGTTGAGATCACGCAGGCCCCGAGGATCGAGCTGCTGGACACGCTGGTCAAGGCCTCGGGAGCCACCGTTGTGACTGACTCGATTCGCCTGAACCTGGCTCAGGCGCTGCCGGCTGCGCTGGCACGTCCTGAGCCTCCGGCACGCTCTGCGGTCGAGGCGGCGCGCACCCGGTGGCTGGCCCACACCACGCAGGGCATGCCCTCGGCGTGGACGCGCTCGGTCGCCTCGGTCGTGGCCTCTGCTGACGCCCTGGGGGCACAGACCGCCGAGGCCGTGGCCTCGGTCCGCCTGCCGGCCTCGCGTTCCACAGGGATCGACCTGGCCTGGTGGGGAGGCCTGGCCGCCTTCGTCCTGGCTGGGGCGTGGGCGGTGGCTGCCGTCCTGACAGGCGGCGCTGTGTGGATGCCGGCCGTGGTGGCTCTCCTCGCCGTCGGCGCGCTGTGGTGGGCACGCGCTGCTCGACGCCGTCGCGCCCAGACGCAGGCGCAGGCGTACGCCTGCGCTGTCCGGGAGCGGGTGGAGGCCGTGGTGGCGCGGGGGCTGGTCGAGCCAGCCTCCGGCGTGCTGGACCGGCACCGTCGTCTGCGCCAGGCGCTGGAGCGCTGAGGGCTGCCCGGGCTCCACAGGAGCCCCTCGTGACACCCTTGTCCACAGGGCTCGAATCGCCTGGTGGCGCCGGCTGGGGCACAGCGGGCACGGTGGGGCGTGAGCCAGCGCACGGCTGGCTCACGGAGCCAAAGGAGCAGCCACCATGTCTCGTCAGATCGACATCGTCGTCCAAGGAGTCTTGGGCACCACCCCGACCCTCATCCGCACGGCCAACGAGCGTGTCTACTGCCACTTCCGCCTGGCCACCACCCCGACCTTCCGGGTCGGCGAGGACTGGCGGCAGGGAGAGACTCTCTGGTTCACGGCCAAGGCGTGGGGCACCCTCGCCCGCAACCTGGCGATGAGCCTGCACAAAGGGGACCCGGTGGTGCTCGTGGGGCGTTTCACCCAGGAGAGCTGGAAACGGGACAACGGCACGATCGGCCAGACCAACGTCCTGACGGTCTCGACCGGCGGACACGACCTGTCGCGCGGCGAGAGCCGCTTCATGAAGGTCGCTCCTCTGACCCGTTCGGCCGACTCGGCTGTCTCGGCCGACGAGCCCGCCACGAGCGGCGAGGTGAGGCAGGTGGGGGAGGATGGTGCGGCGCCGTCGGCCGGTGAGACCGGCTGCACCCAGGACGAGGCGACCGGGCAGGAGACGCCGTCGCGTCCCCAGGGGGCTGGTGCCAGTCCGACGGATCCGTGGGAGGTCACCCAGTACGAGGCCCAGGAGCCGCAAGCCGGAACGTTGCGGCCTGACGAGGGCCCGGGCGAGGAGGACGACCCGGTCTGTGGGAAGGAGGCGGGACAGGACGCTGAGCTCGCAGCGCTCGCCGTCGGTGACGAGCCGGAGGCGCAGGCGCAGCCTGCCTACGTCCTGGGGTGACCCCGTCTCAGCCCAGGGACGTCACCAGGTGGTCGAGGTCGGCCGGGTGAGGCACCTCCAGCACCTCGATGAGGACCCGGACGAGCGCCTCCGCCGCGCTGGTGCCATCGGGCAGCAGCCGTGCCAGGACGTCGCTGCGCTGCTGCCACCCGAGAGCCTGCAGGTCCTCCTGCGCCTGGGGTGGCAGCAGGACCGCGCCGACGGCGTCCAGGACCGGTAGAGCGATCTCGACGTCGTCGGCCCGGGTGGTCAGGACCACGCCGGGGACCTCCTGGGAGGCGACCAGCGCGGGAGCACGGCGCAGGAGCGAGCGCAGGCCCCGCCGCTGGCGCAGCGACTCCTGCGTGACCACCGGCGCCGGGGCGGTGAGCAGAATCGTCAGGCCGCCGAAGCAGGAGGGGGAGTCGTCAAGGAAACGTGCCAGCGTCGGCTGGAAGCGGGACCAGGAGCCGAGGTCAACGACCTCGTCCAGGCGAGGCAGGGCGGCGGAGGAAGACGTCATAGGGCTGTTCCTACGCCATGGCGAGCGGCCCTTGCCACACCGCTCGCCCGCGTGTCTGCGCGTGGTCGCGCGTGAAGCCTCGCTACGGTGGCCGGGACTGGGCGTGTCCGCGCCCACGTCGGCTAGGAGAGCACCAGACGATGATCCGATTCGACCACGTGTCCAAGGTCTACAAGCGAGGCGCACGCCCTGCGCTCGACGACGTCACCATTGAGATCGAGCGTGGCGAGTTCGTCTTCCTCGTCGGGGCCTCAGGGTCGGGCAAGTCGACCTTCCTGCGCCTGACCCTGCGTGAGGAGCGCCCCACCTCCGGGCGTATTCACGTTCTGGGCCGGGACCTGTCCCAGGTCTCCACCTGGAAGGTGCCTCAGCTGCGCCGGGAGATGGGGTTCGTCTTCCAGGACTTCCGCCTGCTGGAGAACAAGACCGTCACGGAGAACGTGGCGCTGGCCTCCCAGGTGATCGGCAAGCCTCGCCACTACATCCTCTCCGCTGTTCCTGAGGCGCTTGACCTGGTGGGCCTGAGCGGCAAGGAGCAGCGCAAGCCCCACGAGCTGTCCGGTGGTGAGCAGCAGCGCGTGGCGATCGCCCGTGCCATGGTCAACCGGCCCAAGATCCTGCTGGCCGACGAGCCCACGGGCAACCTTGACCCCTCGACCTCGGTGGGCATCATGCGTCTGCTCGACCGGATCAACCGCCAGGGCACCACCGTGGTCATGGCGACCCACGACGACGAGATCGTCGACCAGATGCGCAAGCGCGTCATCGAGCTCAAGGCCGGGGAGGTCGTGCGCGACCAGGCCCGTGGCGTCTACGGCTCGGACCGCTGAAGGAGACCTCGCATGCGATTCCGTTTCATCATGTCCGAGACCCTCAAGGGTCTCACTCGTCACCTGGCGATGACGATCTCGGTCATCCTGGTCTCCTTCGTGTCTCTCCTCTTCGTCGGGGCCTCGGCCCTGCTGCAGGCGCAGATCGACACCATGAAGGGCGACTGGTACGACAAGGTCGAGGTCAGCGTCTACATGTGCCCGCCCTCGTCCAGCTACGCGCAGTGCGCGGACGGGGAGGCTACCGAGGAGCAGGTCGACGCGATCGAGGACCTGGTCACCTCCGACGCGCTCAAGCCCTACGTCAAGAGCTACACGATCGAGTCCAAGGCCGAGGCCTACGAGAACTTCATGAAGGCTTACGGCAGCACCAACATCGGCCGTAACGCGACGGAGGACATGATGCCGGTGTCCTTCCGTATCAAGCTCATCGACGCTGAGAAGTACCAGGTGGTCGCCGAGCAGTTCACGGGGCGTGACGGCGTGGAGCGCGTGGTTGACCAGCGAGCCACCCTGGAGCCGCTCTTCCTGGTGATGAACCGTGCCTCGTGGATCACGGGCGGGCTGGCCGCCATCATGGCGGTGGCGGCGGTCCTGCTCATCACGACGACGATCAGGCTGTCCGCGATGAGCCGTTCCAAGGAGACCGGCATCATGCGCCTGGTGGGAGCCTCGAACCTCTTCATCCAGCTGCCTTTCATGCTGGAGGGGGCGCTGGCGGCCCTGGTCGGTGCCCTGCTGGCGGTCGGGGGCCTGTGGGCAGGCGTGCGCTACATCGTTGAGCAGTGGCTGGCACAGTCCATCAGCTTCACCACTGCCTTCATCTCAACCTCCGACGTACTGCGCCTGGCGCCGCTGCTCCTGGTAGCCGCGATCGTCCTGGCCGCGGCATCCTCGGCCTTCTCGCTGTCGAAGTACACCAAGGTCTGATCATCATGAACAGCCTGCACCGAGGTGAGGACACCTCGTTCCTGCTCCGTGAGCGTTCTGGCGGGACGTCGGCGGGACGACGGCGTGCTGGGCGCGCTCGCCTGGGCGCGGCCGCAGCGTTGGGCGCGCTCGCTCTTGCGCTGGCGCCAGTGGTCGCCACGAGCGCTCCGGCGGTTGCTGACGATCGCTCGGACGCCGTCGAGCAGCAGCGGCAGGCCAACCAGCGCACGGCTGAGCTGACAGCCTCCCTGGAGGGTGTCTCCGCGGAGCTGGGGCAGGCCTACCTGGACCTGCAGGCGGCGCAGACCGCGCTGAGCTCGGCCCAGACCGAGCTCGACGGCGCGGAGGCCACGCTGGCGCAGAAGCAGCGCGAGCAGCAGGCTGCTGCGGACCGGCTGTCCGTGGCGCAGGCTGATCTTGACACCCTGACGAGCCAGGCCGAGGAGTCGGCTGCCACGGCAGGTGCTCACCAGGACGCCGTCGCCTCGCTGGTCGTGTCCACCTACCAGGGAGACTCCTCCCTGACCTCATGGACCTACGTGCTCGACTCTGAGTCGGTTGAGGACCTCAGCCAGCGCGCCTCCACGATGGAGATCGCCTCTGGTATCCAGGAGTCGGTGCTGGCGGCGGCCGAGCAGGAGCGGGCCCAGGACGCCAACCGCAAGGCCCGTCAGGACGCCGTGACCGAGCGCGTCGGCGCCCTGGCCCAGCAGGCTGACCAGGCCAAGGCGGCCGCTGAGGAGGCGGCGACGGCGGCGCAGGCCAAGCGTGACGAGGTCGCTACGCTCACCTCCCAGAAGCAGTCGGCAGCGGCGAGTCTGGAGACGCAGAAGGCCGGCCTGCAGGAGCAGGTGCGGCAGTCGGAGGCTGACGCTGCCGCCGCGGCCCAGACGATCGCGTCGATCGACGCGCAGAACCGTGCGTCGTCGGGCTACACGGGTGCCTCCTCCGGGGCTGCCGCAGCCGCGGACCTGGGCAGCGGTGCGATCGGGCACCCGATCACCGGGCCGCTGACTGTGGCATCCTCCTACGGCTACCGCGTCCACCCCATCACGGGGGCCTACCGGCTGCACGCTGGAGTCGACCTCATGGCCTCGCAGGGCACCCCTCAGTACGCCGCGGTCTCGGGTTCGCTCAGCCAGTTCCAGAGCGCCACCTGCGGCAACGGGATCATCCTCAACGGTGGGGTGATCAACGGACAGTCGGTGGTCATCATCTACTGCCACCTGTCCGCCTACTCCGTGGGTAGCGGCGTCAACGTGACCAAGGGGCAGCAGATCGGGCTGACGGGAATGACGGGCGGAGCCACGGGGCCCCACGTCCACTTCGAGGTCCACATCAACGGCTCGACGGTCGACCCGATGTCGCTGCCCGGTTTCTGACCACCTTCCGGGGCGGCCCTGCTCCGCGTAGGCTAGGCTCTTGCGCCTGCACGCGCTGTGAGCCGACGAGGAAAGGAGACGCGCATGGCTGCTCAGACGGACCGACCGAGGAAGCCCACCGTGGGGGAGCGGGCCAAGGCCGCCTCTGACGCCCACAAGACCATCGCCCGTAACAAGAAGGCCAGTCACGACTACTTCATCGAGGACCGCTACGAGGCGGGCCTGTCCCTGACCGGCACCGAGGTCAAGGCGCTGAGGATGGGGCGCGCCTCCCTGACCGAGGCCTGGATCGAGATCGACCGGCACGGTGAGGCCTGGCTCCAGGGGGCGCACATCCCGGAGTACCTGCAGGGCACGTGGAACAACCACTCGCCCAGGCGCAAGCGTAAGCTGCTGCTGCACCGCGCCGAGCTGGAGCGTCTGTCTCAGCGGGTCCATGCCAAGGGCTACACGGTGGTGCCGCTGGAGCTGTACTTCATCGGCGGACGCGCCAAGATCGAGATCGCCCTGGCACGTGGTAAGCAGGACTGGGACAAGCGTCAGTCCCTGCGCGAGGCCCAGGACAAGCGTGAGGCCGCGCGTGCCATGGCGGCGGCCAACCGACGGAGGGGCTAAGGACGCACGATGGCGGCGTGACCACCGGTGACGGAACACAGCAAGGAACGGCGTCGTGACGTGCGGATGAAACGCGCGTCACGACGCCGTTGAGCGCTTACGGCTCTCCTTCCTCAGGGGGACTGCTCAGCGCAGCCGGGCCTCGATCGGGTCGAGGAGGAAGAGCTCGGAGAGAGGCTTGTACTCGCCAACTCGGGCGATGAGATGGATGTTGCTGCCGTACGTGATGCTGGGCAGGTTGAGGTCAGCTTGTGGATTGACGTCCTCGAGCTTGAACGCGGGACCGGAAGCGTGGTCCGGGTCAAAGTCTCCGGGGCACACAAGAACGTCAAAACGAGTGGTGGCATCTCCGTGAGGCACGACGTAGCAGAAGCTTGCGTCAAATTCGATCTCCTGCCCCGCATAGGCCTTCGCGAATGACGCGACGGACGGATCGCCTGGCTCTCCCACCTGGAGGAGAGCACTCAGGTCAGGGTTGTTCTCCGGAGTGAGGCGAGGTGGCTCTGAGGCCGCCTGTGCCTCGGTGGCGGTCAATATGTCGTCAGGGTCCGTGCTGCCTTCCACGGTTCTTCTAGTTCGGGCTTGCAATCATGTTCTAGTGTGGGCTAGATAAGACGCCATGAAGAGGGCGGCGGTACTTAAGCGGCTCAAGAAGCAGGCCGGGAAGATGGGCCTGGAGGTCACTACGACCGAGCTCAAGCGCCATACCGCCGTCACTATCGGGGGGACTGTCACGCACCCTGGGGCGTCACAGTGAGATCGACGACGTGACCGCGGGCAAGTTTTTTGATCAGTTCGCCGACGTGCTCGGCGGGAAGGGATGGTGGCGATGAGGACGTTCACGGTCACGGCCGAGCGGGGCCGGGGCGACTGGTGGGTGCTGGAGGCTCCTGAGGTAGGGGCTGTGTCCCAGGTCCGCCGTCTGGACCAGGCTGAGGAGGAGATGCGCGAGGCGATCGCCTACCTGGCTGCTCTGTCCCAGGATGAGGTGACGGTGGACCTGGTGCCTGTGCTGCCTGAGGCGTACACGTCTGCGGCTGCACGGGCTGAGGAGTCACGTCGGGTGGCTGCTGAGGCTACTCGTGCGGCGGCTGAGGCGTCCCGTGCCGCGGCCCGGTCTCTTCGTGAGGCGGGGCTGACTCTACGGGACGTGGGCACGATCATGGGGGTATCGCACCAGAGGGCGGCCCAGCTGGTTACCTGAGGCTCTCACTGTCGGCTCCTGTCAGCGCTCTCAAGGTATGTTGCAGTCCTGGTGCTGACGCACTACGGGTGTGTCAGCACCAGGACTGCCAAAATCATTGGGCTGCCAATGAATCGTGGAGATGGGGGGAATCGAACCCCCGTCCGACGGTGGTGCAACAGGACTTCTCCGGGTGCAGTTCGCTAGCGATTTTCTCAGCCCCGGCGTCTCACGCGAACAAGGACGCCGACGGGCTCAGTCACCTAAATGTCCCGAAGCCCCCGATGACGAAGGACCTCAGCAGTGGCTCCCTAGATGACGCCAGGAACCGGGGCGGAAGCAGTCCCCGGGCTGACGGACTTCGAGGCTCGCTCAGGCGGCGAGGGCGAAGTCGGTGCGAGTGTTATCGGCACCTATTGGTTCGCACAGAGCGTTGACGAGATGACTGTGCATCCTCGACCCGCTTCTCCTGAACCCACGACCGTCGTCGAAACCGATCATCCCCTGTGTAGTTGTCAACGGCCGCCGTCAAGACGACGACCTGCAACTGGCCCCGCAGGGCCGGGTCGCCATGCTAGCAGCATCGGCTCCCGTGGAACAGCTCCAGATCTACCTGTATTCCCTGTGAGGCTGCGCGAGGTCAGTGCAGACCGATGCGGGCCTCGACGTGACGGTCTAGCGTCGCCCTGGTTCCCCCCCCCGTCCGCGCGGCCCTCCTACGGGGGCAGGCGCGTCTGTGCTTCGTCGTTTCAGGTCCGTAACCGTCTGTGTCCACCTGGCCGGTTCCGCGGGTCCGTCGCCTGAGGCCCTCAACAGTCGATCCCCACAGTTGCCACAACCGAACCGACTTTCCACGGCCTGAACCGATGAGTTGAGCCAGTCGACAGTCTCCGAACCGACTGTTCCCGGCCTGAATCGACGACGCCGGGGAGCCCGCCTCCCTCAGACCGACTGTCTGGGGCCTGAAACGATGAGCTGGATCTGACCGCGCCTCGTCGTTTCAGGTCCGTAACCGTCTGTGTCCACCTGGCCGGTTTCGCAGGTCCCTCGCTTGAGGCCCTCAACAGTCGGTTCCCGTGGCCGCTGCAATCAGAGCGACTGTTCCCGGCCTGAAGCGACGACCTGGGCCAGCCCGGGACCCCCAAGTCGACTGTCTAGGGCCTAAGACGACGGTCCCCGGCCAACCCACCTCCCTCAGACCGACTGTCTAGGGCCTCAAGCGACGGGAGCTGGGGTGAGTGCGGAGACGGCCGACGTGAGGATCGAGGGGAGGACCCTCAGTCCAGCTGGTCGAACTTTCTCGACCAGGCGCTACGGATCGGGTTGGCGTCAGCGACCATGGCGTCGAAGCGCTCGTCGGCGATGTCGATGACCTCACCGACGGCGCAGCGCGCCTCACGGGCCGGCGAGCTCTCCACGCGTGCCCAGCCCCGGGCGAGCAGCTGGTGGCGGTCAGTCAGCCGCTCCACGCACATGACCAGGGGGCGGGAGAACTTCTCCTGGTAGGCCTGGGACAGGCCACGTAGCTCAGCCTGCTCGGCGTCGTTGAAGGAGCCCAGCGCGAGTGAGGCGGTGTCAAGCTCGGCCTGGCTGTCTCCCTCCTCGCCCAGCAGGAGCTCGGTGATGTCGGCGTAGCCGCGGATCAGGTCCTCCTGCTCCTGCGGCTGGGCGGAGAGGACCTCGTCCTCAAAGGCCTGGCGCAGTGCTGCGGTGGAGGCGAAGGGGCGGTGCTCCCACGCGCGCTCAGCCGGCCAGGTGGCGTCGGCGTAGAGCCGGGAGAAGACCTCGACGAACTGCTCGCGCTCCATCTCGTTGACCTCCTCCAGCCCCACGGCACGGCCGTGGACGAGCGCGACGTCGGCCCCCTCCTGGCGGCCCAGGTGGAAGAACAGCAGGTTGAGGATGACGGCGCTCAGCGCGCCGATCGTCACGCCCGAGCCGAAGAGGATGGCCAGCCAGCTGGGCATCATCGAGGCGATGTCGGGCTTGAAGGTCACCAGCAGCGCCAGTCCCACCGAGGTGGAGACGATGACGGCGTTGCGGTTGTCGTGCATGTCGACCTTGCCGAGGGTCTGGATACCTACGACCGCCACCGAGGCGAACATGGCCAGGGAGGCTCCGCCGATGACGGGGGAGGGGATAGCGGCGACGACGGCAGCGGCCTTGGGCAGCAGGCCCAGCACGATCATGATGACGCCGGCGCAGGTGACCACCCAGCGTGAGCGCACCCGCGTCAGGCGCACCAGACCGACGTTCTGGGCGAAGCAGGTGTAGGGGAAGGAGTTGAGCACCCCGCCCAGCACCGTCGACAGGCCGTCAGCGCGCAGCGCGTTGGCCACGTGCGCCGGCGTGATGCGCTTGCCCACGACCTCACCGGTGGCGAAGACGTCGCCGGTGGTCTCCACCGCGGTGACAGCCATGACGATGAGCATGGAGACGATGCCGGTGACGGTGAAGGTGGGAGTGCCGAAGTAGAACGGCGTGGTGATGCCGACCACGGCCGCCTCGCCCACGCCTGAGAAGTCGGTGTCGCCCAGCACCCAGGCCAGGCCCGTGGCCGCCACGAGGCCGATGAGGACCGAGATCGTGGACATGAACCCCTTGAAGACACGCTGGACCAGGACGATCAGGGCGATGGTGAGCATGGCGTAGCCCAGGCCTCGCAAGGTCGGGCCGGAGGGGTCAGCGCCCGCGGCGCTGGCCTGGGTGCCCCAGGCGACGATGTCTGTGGCAGACACGCTCATGAGCGTGGTTCCCATGACCGTCAGGAGCGTGCCGGTGACCACCGGCGGGAAGAAGCGCAGCAGCCTGGCGAACCACGGCGCGACGAGGAAGGTGGCGAGTCCGGCGGCGATGATCGAGCCGTACATCGCGGTCAGGCCCGCTGTGCCGCCGGCCCCTCCGGAGGCGGCCAGGCCGATGGCGATGAGCGGTGAGACCGCAGTGAAGGTCACGCCCTGGATGAGGGGCAGACGTACACCGATCCTCGGTCCCAGGCCGGCGGACTGGATGATCGTGGCGATGCCGCAGGTCAGGAGGTCAGCGTTGATGAGGTGGACGGTGGTGGCCGCGTCCAGGCTCAGCCCGGAGGCGATGACCAGGGGGACGACGACGGCGCCCGCGTAGAAGGCCAGGACGTGCTGGACGCCGAGGACGGCCAGGCGCCCGAAGGGAGGGACGACGTCAACAGGGTCCTTGGGACGAGGGGCGGAGGAGACAGGATCGGCGACACTGGGAGGCTGGCCGTAGGACATGCGAGGAGACTCTCCTAGGATGGGTGGAACACGCCAGGGCGCCTTGAGGCCCCGCTGTGTGCGCTCCTACCCTGGGGGCGTGCGGCGCGGGAGGCGACGTCTGCGACCTGGCGGCCGCCATGCTACTGAAGGAACGCCGATGCCTGCCCTTCCCCCTGCGCGTCCCGCCTACGACCCACACACTCAGGTGGTTCTCAACGCGCTGGACGCTGCAGGTCTCGACCTTCCCCTGAACGAGGAGACCCTGCCGCAGTGGCGCAGGCCGGTTGCGGCCACGCGACAGCGGCTGCTGGAGCAGTACCCGGACCTGGTCGCTACCGAGCGCGAGATCAGTCGTGAGGACGGCTCGACGATGGCGGTCGCCGTCCTCAGCGCGGGCCAGGACTCAGCGCTGCGTCCCGCAGGGACGGGAAGGGGTGCGCCGCTGTTCCTCTCGCTGCACGGCGGGGGACGGGTCGTGGGCAACCGGTACGACGACGTCGTGCGGTGCGTGCCGTGGATGCGGCGGTGGGGAGGGGTCATCGTCTCCCCGGAGTACCGGTTGGCTCCCGAGCACCCCTCGCCGGCCGCCACGCGGGACTGCCTGAGCGCGCTGCAGTGGGCGCGTGCACATGCGGAGGAGCTGGGGTGCGACCCGGAGCGGATCATTGTCACCGGTCCGAGCGCTGGGGGAGGCCTGGGAATGTGTCTCGCGCTCGCTGGTCGTCGCCCGGGCGGGCCTCGCGCGCTGGGCTACCTCCTGGACTACCCGATGCTTGACGACCGCACCGGGATGCAGGGTCCTGACGGCGTCGTCCGGCCCTCCTCCGCGGCCCAGTACCCGCAGGACGGGCGCTGGCCCGCGTCGTGGAACGACTGGGCGTGGCACCAGGTGCTCGGTGAGCGACGAGGCGGACCGCAGGTGAGTGAGGAGGACGCTGCCTCCCGTGCCACCGACCTCGGCGGGCTGGGTGCCGTGTTCCTCTCGGTGGCCTCTGCGGAGGTCTTCCGTGACGAGGTCGTGGAGATGGCGAGCAGGATCTGGCGAGACGGCGGCGACTGCGAGCTGCACGTCTATCCCGGTGGGACCCACGCCATGGAGGTGGTGTGCTGCACGTGGCTGGCACGTGACCTGGAGCAGGCACGTCAGTCCTGGCTCGAGCGCCTCCTCCAGCCGCAGGACCCCGCAGACAACCTTCGGCTGGTCATCGGTAACGGCACCTATCCGGGGCTCTAGGAGGCTGCCGCCTGGATGGCGGGGATCCTGGCACCCGGCTGCTCAGCGGCCTATCGAGGCCAGGACCGGCCGGTAGTGGGACTTGACCGCCACGCGGTAGGAGTCGATGTCCCCGGCCTGAGCGGTCAGCAGCATCTGACGGTGCAGGACGGCGGTGTCCAGGACGTCCTTGGGCTCGGGGGCCCGCAGAAGCGGGATGAGCAGGACGTGAACTGCCCACAAGGCGTCGGTCAGGTGCCGGTAGAGCGGGTTGTCCAGCCGTGCCAGGAGCTGGGCGTGGAAGGCCCGGTCCTGCTCGGGGAAGGGGCGTCCCTGGTGCGCCAGCTCCTCCATCTCCTCCACGGTCGCCTCGATCTGGGGGTCCTTGTGACCCTTCCAGGCGCGGACCACCTCAGGGGCGAGGGCGGTGTCAAGGGTGGCGCGGAGCTCGACGACGTTGAGCAGGCCCTGGTAGCCGCTGTTGCGGTTGAGCAGGCTGCGGAAGACGAGTGACTCCACCATGGGGCGCATGGACGCCTGGCCGACGAAGGTGCCGTGCCCGTGGCGGACCTCGACGATGTCGAGGGCGACGAGGGTGCGCACCGCCTCGCGCACCGAGGACCGGGAGACGCCGAGGTCCTCGCACAGCTGGGACTCGGTGGGCAACGGGTCTCCGGGCTGCAGGGACGCCTGGACGATGTAGTCCTTGATCGCCTGCATGGTGATCGTCGCCTGAGTCGCTGGTGCGGGACTCAAGGACGGGTAGGCGCCCCGAAGGTCGGAAGAGGCCGTGGTGGCGCTGCGCGTGGAGGCACTTGCGATTGTCATGGCTCTATTGTCCTTGCCTTGGACTTTGGAGTGGTCTGTGTTAACCTCATCCTACCAACGTCAGACAACAGACGTCCGACCTTAGGAGTGCTTCAATGGCGATCACAACTCCCCGCCCTTCCCGCCGCGGCTTTCTCCAGCTGACCTCGACGCTCGGTGTAGCCGCAGGCCTGGCCGCCGCCCTGTCTGCCTGCGGCGGTTCCGGCTCCTCGTCCTCCGGCGCGAGCGGCGCTGCGACTGAGGGACAGACCTCCTCCGCCCAGGCCAACCCGGACGGTGTCATCAAGGCGGGAATCTCCTACGAGCTGGGCACGAACGGCTACGACCCCATGACGACCACCGCCGCCCTGACCGTGGCGGCGAACTGGCACACCATGGAGGGGCTGACTGAGCTTCACCCGGCCACGCGCGAGGTCTATGCCGCCCTTGGCGCCGACCTGCCGACCAAGGTGGACGACACCACCTACGAGGTCGCCCTGCGTGAGGGAGCCGTCTTCACTGACGGCAACCCCGTGACCGCCGACGACGTCGTCTTCTCCTTCGAGCGTGTCCTCAACCCGGACAACAACTCGCTCTACGCCCAGTTCATCTCCTTCGTCGACTCCGTCAGCGCGAAGGATGACAAGACGGTGACGATCAAGACCAAGTTCCCCTACTCGCTGGTGGCTGAGCGCATCAGCGTCGTCAAGGTCGTCCCCAAGGCTGCTGCTGAGGCGGACGCCGCAGCCTTTGACATGAACCCCGTGGGCACCGGTCCCTACAAGATGACGGACAACGGTGCGGGCTCGCAGAAGATCGTCTTCGAGCGCAATGACGCCTACTCCGGTCCTCGCCCCGCCCTGGCCAAGTCCATGGAGTGGCAGATCCTTCCCGATGACACCACGCGGACCAACGCCATCACCTCGGGCACGGTCCAGGCGATCGACGCGGTGCCCGTGGCCAACCTGTCCACGATGCAGGCTCCGATCCAGGTGGCTGCCCAGCAGGGCTTCTCGCTGCTGTTCGTGATGTTCAACAACTCGGTGTTCTCTGACGTCAAGGCTCGCCAGGCTGTCATGTACGCCCTGGACTACGCCAAGATCTGTGAGACCGGTATGGGGACGCTGGCGACGCCGGCGACCTGCTTTGTCCAGGAGGACCACCCGGCCTACAAGAAGGCCTCGACGGTCTACACCTACGATGCTGAGAAGGCCAAGTCGCTGCTCGCCGAGGCCGGGGTCACGACGATCAACCTCCTGTGCACCGACCACGGCTGGTTCTCCTCGGTTCGTCCGATCATCCGGGAGAACCTGGAGGCTCTGGGGGTCACGGTCAACTACGACGAGAAGAAGTCCTCGGACGTCTACTCCTTCATCGACTCCAACGAGGGGGCGTGGGACGTGGTGGTCGCTCCTGGCGACCCCTCGGTCTTCGGTAACGACGCTGACCTCCTGCTGCGCTGGTGGTACGGCGGGGACACGTGGACCGACGGGCGTATGCACTGGAAGGGCACGGAGGCCTACACCAAGGTCCAGCAGATGCTGGAGGAGGGGGTGCGCCTGGAGGGCGACAAGCAGGTGGCCAAGTGGCAGGAGATCTTCGATCTTGTGGCTGAGGAGGTGCCGCTGTACCCGGTCTTCCACCGCAAGACCCCGACCGGCTACGACTCCCAGACGCTGACCGACTTCAAGCCGATCGCCCTGACCGGCCTGTCCTTCGTCGACGTCGGCTCGACCCAGGGCTGAGTCTGACCGAGGCTGGGTGGCCGGGAGCAGGCGGTGACGCCGTCGTCCTGGCTGTGACGCTGGGCCCCGCAGCATTCGTGCTGCGGGGCCCAGCGTCGTCAGACAGGACGTGACGCGCTCGTGGGAGGCCTCCCAGCTTGCCATCAGACGTCAGATGTCTGACAATAAGACGGTAGCCGGCACTGTCGCCGGCCCTCCCGCGCGTGGCAGCGCCACCGTGCCGGCACGGCACCGGTCGGCTCTGGATGCGTGTGGGGCACACAAGCAAAGGAGCATCCCAGTGTCCAACCTCCTCCGCCTGATTGGACGGCGCCTCGTGGCGCTGCCCGTCATGGTGCTGGGCGTGACGCTGCTCGTCTTCGTCGTCATGTCCTTCTCCTCCGCAGACCCTGCGCGCCTGGCGCTGGGGGAGTCGGCGACGCCGCAGGCGCTCGAGCAGTACCGCGAGACCCACCACCTCAACGACCCTCTCCTGTCCCGCTTCTGGGACTACCTCGTGGGACTCGCCCACGGAGACCTGGGGACGACGTTCACCGGCGTCAAGATCTCTGACCTGGTCGCCCAGGCCTTCCCGATCACGCTGCAGCTGACCTTCATCGGCATCTTCGTGGCGGTCGTCGCGGCCACGGTCCTCGGCGTGGTGGCCGCCCTCTACCGTGACCGGTGGCCCGACCAGGTCATCCGGGTGATCTCGGTGCTGTGCCTGGCAACCCCCTCCTTCTGGCTTGCGCTGCTGCTCATCCAGCGCTTCGGCGACATCCCGGGCGCCAGCGGCACCTTCCCCTCAGTGGTCACCGAGTGGGTCTCCTTCGGGGACGACCCTGCCGCCTACGTGCGCCAGATCTTCCTGCCGGCCCTGGCCATCGCGGTGCCGAACACCGGAACCTTCACCCGCGTGGTGCGTACCGCCATGGTCGAGGAGCTCGACCGTGACTACGTGCGCACCGCCATCGGTGCCGGGATCCCCAAGCCCGTGGTCATCGCCCGCAACGTGCTGCGCAACGCGCTCATCACCCCGCTCACGGTCCTGGGACTGCGGCTGGGCTACGCCATGGGCGGTGCCGTCGTCATCGAGATGATCTTCAACATCCAGGGGATGGGACAGCTCATCTTCCAGGGCATCACCCGTAACGACGTCAACATCGTCCAGGGCGTGTCCATCACCGTGGCACTGGCCTTCATCATCATCAACATCGTCGTTGACATGCTCTACGTGCTGGTCAACCCGAGGATCAGGAGCGTCTGATGCTGCACCGTCGCACACTCGACAAGGTCGCCCAGCCCGGGCTGCGGTTCCAGGGTTGGAGGAAGCTGCCGCTGGGAAGCAAGATCGCCGTCCTCGTGCTGGCCCTGATGGCGCTGATCGCGGTCTTCGCCCCGCTGGTGGCTCCCTACAACCCCGGAGCCACAGGCCTGGCCGCCAGCGAGACCGTCACCCACGTGGAGGGCGTGGGAGACATCGTCTCCTCCGACCCCGCCACCGCTCCTTCCCTCAGCCACCTGTTCGGTACCGACGCCACCGGCCGTGACATCTTCTCTCGTGCTGTCTACGGAGCCAGGGTCTCGCTCGTCGTCGGTCTGAGCGCCACCGGCATCGCCCTGGCGCTGGCCAGCGTGCTGGGCGCCGTCGCCGCCACCAGCCGCAAGTGGGTCGGCGAGGCCGTCATGCGCGTGCTCGACGTCGTCATGTCCTTCCCCGGCATCGCCCTGGCCGCGGTGCTGGTGCTGGCCATGTCGACCCGGCTGCCGATGGTGCCCGTCATCATCATCGCCACCGCCGTCGTCTACACCCCGCAGCTCACCCGGGTCGTGCGCGCCAACATCCTGGCCCAGTTCGGTGAGGACTACGTGGCCGCCTCCAAGGTCATGGGCGCGCGCGTGCCCTGGATCCTGGCCAAGCACGTCGTGCGCAACTGCGTGGCCCCGATCATGGTCTACGCCACGGTCCTGGTGGCTGACGCCATCGTCTTCGAGGCCTCGCTGTCCTTCATCGGCGCCGGTATCACCTCGGTCAACACCCCCACCTGGGGCAACATGCTCTCCGAGGGCAAGGCGCTGCTGCTGTCAGGGCACTGGTGGCCGACCTTCTTCCCCGGCCTGATGATCCTCATCACCACCCTGTGCCTCAACATCCTCTCCGAGGGCCTGACCGACGCCATGGCCTCGCCGAGGATCCGAGCCAATGTCGACGTCGAGGCTGACGAGGAGGCGATGCAGACCGAGCACGCCTGGAAGGAGGCCGGGGCCGCGGTGCGCTCGCACGCCGACCTGCCCGCCGACGCCGTCACCCAGGCCCAGGTCTCTGAGCTGACCGGACTGGCAGAGCCTGCCGCCGAGGAGACCCCGCTGGAGGAACGTCTGGCCACCCTGCGCCGAGCCGAGCTCGCGCGCCACGACCGGCTGGTCTACCCGACTCCCGAGGCCGAGCCCATCCTGGAGGTCAAGAACCTCTCAATCGCCTTCCCCGCCCAGCACGGCGACGTCAACATCGTCGACGACGTCTCCTTCACGGTCCGTCCCGGCGAGACCATGGGGCTGGTGGGCGAGTCCGGGTGCGGCAAGTCGATCACCTCGATGGCCGTCATGGGGCTGCTGCCGCCGACGGCGCGCATCACCGGTGAGATCCTGTTCAAGGGACGCAACATCCTGGAGATGACCCCTGCGGAGCACAACGCCCTGCGCGGTCACGAGATGAGCATGATCTACCAGGACGCCCTGTCCTCCCTCAACCCCTCGATGCTCATCCGCTCCCAGATGAAGCAGCTCACCCGCCGTGGAGGCACCCGCAGCGCCGAGGAGCTTCTGGAGCTGGTCGGGCTGGACCCGGTCCGCACGCTCAAGAGCTACCCGCACGAGCTGTCGGGCGGACAGCGTCAGCGCGTCCTCATCGCGATGGCCCTCACACGGGACCCGAGCCTGGTCATCGCCGACGAGCCCACCACCGCCCTGGACGTGACGGTCCAGAAGCAGGTGATCGACCTGCTCAACGACCTGCGCGAGAAGCTGGGCTTCGCCATGGTCTTCGTCAGCCACGACCTGGCGCTGGTCGCCAAGGTCGCCCACCGGGTGACGGTGATGTACGCGGGCCAGGTGGTCGAGCAGGCGGGGACCAGCGAGCTGCTGACCAACCCCGTCCACGAGTACACCCGGGGCCTGCTCGGGGCGGTCCTGTCCATCGAGGCCGGCTCCAACCGCCTCCACCAGGTGCGCGGGACCGTTCCCAGCCCCTCGGAGTTCGTCAAGGGCGACCGCTTCGCCCCGCGCTCGTCCTATCCCACGGTCGGCCTGGACACCCGTCCGGTGCTCAAGCCAGTCGCCGGTAAGAGCGACCACTTCTACGCCGTCACGCCTGAGCTTGAGGCGATCCTCGCCAAGGAGGCCATGTCATGAGCGCTCAGTCCTCTTCCACCTGGGACCCGCAGACCGACCCTGTGATCGAGCTGCGCCACGCCCACGTCATCCACAAGTCCCGCACGGGCAAGCTCTTCCGTCCTGACACGGTGCACGCCGTCAACGACGTCTCGCTGAGCGTGCGCCGTGGCGAGACCCTGGGCCTGGTGGGTGAGTCCGGGTGCGGCAAGTCCACCACCGCCCGTGTCATGGTCGGCCTGCAGCCCCTGACCAAGGGCGAGGTGTACTTCAAGGGACGTCGCCTGGGCGGCTCGGCAGCGGACCGCAAGGCCCTGGGCCGCTCGGTGTCCGTGGTCTTCCAGGACCCGGCGACGGCGCTCAACCCGCGCATGATCGTCCACGACACCCTGATCGATCCGCTCAACGTCCACGGCATCGGCTCCCCGAAGGAGCGCGAGGCCAGGGTCCGCGACCTGCTGCACCTGGTGGGCCTACCTCCCAGCGCCCTGGAGGTCCTGCCCCGGCAGATCTCCGGCGGGCAGCGCCAGCGCGTGGCGATCGCCCGAGCGCTGGCGCTGGAGCCGGACATCATCGTCGCGGACGAGCCCACCAGCGCGCTGGACGTGTCAGTGCGCGCACAGGTCCTCAACCTCCTCCAGGACCTCAAGAGCGCACTGGGGCTGGGGCTGGTCTTCATCAGTCACGACATCAACACCGTGCGCTACGTCTCTGACCGCATCGCGGTCATGTACTTCGGCGAGATCGTCGAGATGAACACGACCCAGGAGATCTTCTCCCACCCACAGCAGGACTACACCCGCACCCTCCTGGGAGCGGTGCCCTCTCTGCTCGAGGCATGAGCCTCAGACAGCTGTTCCACTCACGTTAGGAAAACACCATCATGGATACCCGATTCACCGGCGTCATCCCCCCAGTCATCACGCCCTTCAAGGACGGCGAGGTCGACCTGGACAGCCTGGACCGTCTCGTTGACCTTCTCATCGACGCCGGCGTCAACGGCCTGTTCCTCCTGGGGTCCTCAGGCGAGACCGCCTACCTCACTGACGCCCAGCGTGAGCTGGTCGTTGAGCGTGTGGTCACCCGTGCCGCCGGCCGCCTGCCAGTCCTGGTCGGCGCTATTGACACCACGGCCCACCGCGTCATCGAGCACGCCCGCAGGGCGCAGGCGCTGGGGGCTGACGCCATCGTGGCAGCCTGCCCCTTCTACGCCATCAACGACATGACCGAGATCGCGGAGCACTTCACCGCCATCCGACAGGCCGTGGACCTCCCGCTGTTCGCCTACGACGTGCCGGTACGCCTGAACGGCAAGAAGCTGGCCGCTGACATGCTCGTGCGTCTGGGCGCCCTCGGGGTGCTCGACGGGGTCAAGGACTCCTCGGGTGACGACGTCGGGTTCCGGCGCCTGGTGGCCGCCAACGAGGCGGCCGGGCACCCGCTGGCGCTGCTGACCGGGCACGAGTGCGTGGTCGACGGCATGCTCCTGCTCGGTGGGGACGGGATGGTGCCGGGCTACGGCAACGTCGAGCCCCGGCCCTACGTCGAGCTGTGGCAGGCGGCGCAGCGAGGTGACTGGCAGGAGGCGCGACGGATCCAGGACCGGATCTGCGCCGGCTTCGAGATCGTCTTCGTGCCGCAGGGCCGCTCTGCCGACGCCTCGGGCATCGGGGCGTTCAAGACGGTCATGGAGGCCCAGGGTACGATCGCCTCGAACGAGATGGCCTTCCCGGTACGTGCGCTGACGGGTGAGACGAAGGAGAAGGTCGTGGCCATCGCCCGAGAACAGGGGCTGATCTGACATGAGCACGCGGGACTACTCTCGCCCGGGCACCGAGGAGCCTGTCCTGGTCGGCGTGGACCTTGGAGGGACCAAGATCGCCGCCTCCCTGGTGACGGTCAGCGGTGAGCTGTGGGGTGAGGTCCACCAGGTCCGGACTCCTGGGCGGGAGGGTCCTGCCGCCATGCTCGCCGCGATCGCCGGGCTGGTCGGCAAGGTCGTCGCAGCCGGTGCCCGTGGCGGGCGCCCGCCCCACCCGCTCGCGGTCGGGATCGGCTCGGCCGGCGTCATCGACGCGCGCAGCGGCGTGGTGCTCTCGGCCACCGACGCGATCACCGGGTGGGCGGGGACGAACGTGGCCGACGGCGTGGCTCGCCTCCTGCCTGGCGCCGGGGTGCTGGCCCCTGACGGCCAGGTGCCGCTCGTGCACGTGGATAACGACGTCAACGCCTACGCGGCCGGCGAGGCGTGGCTGGGAGCCGGGCACGGGGCCTCCAGCGCTCTGGTCGTGGCGGTAGGCACCGGCGTGGGAGGCGCGCTCGTCCTGGGCGGTGCTGTTCACCACGGCGCCCACTTCCTGGCCGGCGAGATCGGGCACATGCCGAGTGAGGCAGCGGCCGGAGAACCGTGCACCTGCGGCAGGTCCGGTCACCTGGAGGCGGTGGCGGCCGGCCCGCAGATCGCCCGTCGCTACCGCGAGGCCACGGGGGAGGCCTCGGTGACCACGGCGCTGGAGGTCGAGCGTCGTGCTCACGCTGGCGACGCCGTCGCGCAGCGGGTCTATGAGGAGGCTGCGGTCGCGCTGGGACGGGGCATCGCCCAGATCGTCACGGCGGTGGACCCCCAGCGCGTCATCGTCTCGGGAGGACTGGCGCGCTCCGGGAACCTGTGGTGGCAGCCGCTGCGACGTACGGTCGCAGACGAGCTCATCGAGCTCATCGCAGGCTCGACCGAGCTGCTTCCTGCGACCTTGGGGACGACGGCGCCCATCATCGGCGCCGCGCACGAGGCCTGGCTGCGTCTGCCGCAGGCCGCTGGTGAGAGGAGCGTGGCGTGATGACGAGCACGATGACCAAGACCGAGGTCCTTGACCGGCTGCGTGGCGGGCTCATCGCCTCTGCCCAGGCCTACCCGGGCGAGCCGATGCGTGACCCGCGCACGATGGACCAGGTGGCGCAGGCCTGCGTGGCAGGCGGCGCCGTCGGCATCCGGGCCCAGGGGCTGGCGGACCTGGCCCTGATCACCCAGCACGTGGACGTCCCGGTGATCGGGCTGTGGAAGGACGGGCACGACGACGTCTTCATCACCCCGACCCTCACCCACGCCGTGGCTGTGGCCGCAACCGGCTGCCAGGTCGTGGCGATCGACGCCACCCGCAGGCCCCGCCCTGACGGGCGGACCTTCGCCCAGACCGTCGCCGGCCTGAAGGACGCCTTCCCCTCCGTGCTCGTCATGGCTGACTGCGGGTGCCTGGAGGACGCCCAGGCGGCCCAGGACGGGGGAGCGGACCTGCTGGGCACCACGCTGGCTGGGTACACCGGGGACCGGCCCAAGACGGACGGCCCGGACGTTGAGCTGGTTGACCAGGTGGCGGCCATCGCCCAGGTGCCGCTCATCGTCGAGGGACGGGTCCACACTCCTGAGCAGGCTCGCACCGTCATGGAGCACGGGGCCTTCGCCGTCGTGGTCGGCACGGCGATCACCCACCCCACGACCATCACCTCCTGGTTCGCCGACGCCGTCACCCGACACTAGGAGGCGGCAGGGCACTCCTGCACCGGGCTGAGGTGGGCTGGCTCTTGCGCCGCGGCGCA
>NZ_JARKVC010000013.1 GCF_029851875.1 Actinomyces sp. | reverse complement strand
GGCGACGCTCACCTTCGAGGCGGAAGGTGAGCGTCGCCGTCGTCTCCGGGTGCCCTACGCCGTGGCAAGGTCCCCCGTCATGATCACTTGGTGACGTCGAGCGGGATGCCCGGGCCCATGGTCGTGGTCATCGTGGCCTTGAGGATGTAGCGGCCCTTGGAGGTAGAGGGCTTGAGACGAAGGATCTCGTCCAGGGCGGCACGGAAGTTCTCCACCAGCTGCTCCTCGGTGAAGGAGGACTTGCCGATGATGAAGCTGAGGTTCGCGGCGCGGTCGACGCGGAACTCGATACGACCACCCTTGATGTCGGAGACGGCCTTGGCCACATCCATCGTCACGGTGCCGGTCTTGGGGTTGGGCATGAGGCCACGGGGACCGAGGACACGGCCCAGACGACCGACCTTGCCCATGAGGTCGGGGGTGGCGACGGCGGCGTCGAAGTCCGTCCAGCCACCAGCGACCTTCTCGATGAGCTCGTCGCCACCGACCTCGTCAGCCCCGGCCTCAAGAGCCTGCTGGGCGCGGTCGCCCTGAGCGAAGACGATCACTCGGGCGGTCTTGCCGGTACCGTGCGGCAGGGACACGGTGCCTCGCACCATCTGGTCGGCCTTGCGGGGGTCAACACCGAGGCGGAAGACGACGTCCACGGTGGAGTCGAACTTCGTCACGGCGGTCGCCTTGGCGAGCTTGACGGCCTCGGCCGGGGTGTAGAGGATCCCGGACTGGATCTTCTCAGCGGCGGCGCGGTAGGCCTTGGAGCGCTTAGTCATCTGCTTCTCCTTGCAGTCGTGGTGAACGGGCCGCGCATGGCCCTTCCACGGTGGTCAGTGGGGGTGTGGCGACGCTCAGGCGTCGACCGTGATGCCCATGGAGCGGGCGGTGCCGGCGATGATCTTGGAGGCAGCCTCGACGTCGTTGGCGTTGAGGTCCGCCATCTTCATCTCCGCGATCTCCTTGACCTGGGCGGCAGTGAGGCTGCCGACCTTGGCGCTGTGGGGGGTCGAGGAGCCCTTGGCCACACCAGCGGCCTTCTTGATGAGCTCAGCGGCCGGCGGGGTCTTGGTCACGAAGGTGAAGGAGCGGTCCTCGTAGACCGTGATCTCCACCGGGATGACGTTGCCGCGTTGCGACTCGGTAGCCGCGTTGTAGGCCTTGCAGAACTCCATGATGTTGACGCCGTGCTGACCGAGCGCGGGGCCGATCGGCGGGGCGGGGTTGGCCTGGCCGGCCTGGATCTGGAGCTTGATCAGCCCAGAGACCTTCTTCTTGGGAGCCATGTGTTGGGTCCTTCTTGTCCGGAACGTCGCACGCCTGCCGTGCAACGGCGCGAGGCCCGCACCGCGGGCACACGCACGAACGCCCATGCTAGACCTGCCAGGACTGCTGTAGCGAGCTCGGTGCCTGGAATCACAGGCATATTCGTGTGAGGAGCACAACGACGCGGGTCCGCCACCGCCCCGAAGGACAGTGACGGACCCGCGTGGCGTCCTGCGTCGTCGCTCAGATCTTGGCGACCTGCGTGAAGGAGAGCTCGGCCGGGGTGTCGCGGCCGAACAAGGAGATGAGCACCTGCAGCTTCTGCGTCTCGGGGTGGATCTCCGAGATCGTGGCAGGCAGGGACTCGAAGGGGCCGTCGGTGACGATGACGGACTCGCCGACCTCGAAGGCGACCTCGTAGACCTGACCACCCTCGACGACCTGGGTACGTCCGCCCTCCTCGGGGGCGGCGTTGGCAGCAGCAGCCTGCTTGGCAGCCACCTCCTCCGGCGTGGGGCCGAGCTGGGAGACCGCCTCGTCGAAGGTCAGCGGCACCGGGTTGTAACGGTCACCCACGAAGCCGGTGACAGCCGGGGTGTCCTTGATCGTGCGCCACACGCGGTCCGAGGTCTCCGGGTCGTCCAGGTCCATGCGCACGAACACGTAGCCGGGGATGCGCACGCGGGAGACCTCCTTCTTCTTCCCCGCGTTCTTGACCTCGATCACCGTCTCCATGGGGACGACGGCGTCGAAGACGTAGTCCTCCAGCTCGAAGTTCTCGGCACGCGCCATGATGTCCGCGGCAACGCGGCGCTCGTAGCCGGAGTAGGTGTGCAGGACGTACCACTCGCCGGGCAGCGAGGACATCTGCTTGCGGAACTCCTCGACCGGGTCGACCTCGGCGACCGGCGCGGGCGCCTCCTCGACAGCCTGGGATCCCTCGGCCCCGTCAGCCGGCTCCTCCAGGACAGCATCCTGGCTCGTGGGGTCGACAGAGTCTGCCGTGGTCTCCTCGGGGAGAATCTCCTCGGACACGATTACCTGCTTTCCTGTGCGTTCTAGGGCGTGCTGTCACGTACGGTCGTCAACGAGCGGTCAGGCGAAGACCCACATGACGATACGGTCGAAGATGAGGTCAAGGATGCCGGTGTAGGCCATGATCGCCACGATGAAGACCACAACCACCAGGAAGTAGGTCCACAGCTCCTTGCGCGTCGGCCACACGACCTTGCGAAGCTCATCGATGACCTGGCGGAAGAAGAGAGCCAGACGACCGAAGGAGCCACCCTTGATCTTCTTCGGCTGTGCGCCCTTGGCGACAGTCGTTCCTTCACTCATGCTCAGGATCCTCGAGTCTCGTCAGTTCGTTCAGCGCCCAGACGGGCGAGAGGGCGGAACCGACGGGATCTCCCGACAGATCCGCCGTTCTCAGCAGGGCAGGCGGGACTCGAACCCACAACCGCCGGTTTTGGAGACCGGTGCGCTACCAATTGCGCCACTGCCCTTCAGCGGGAACTGATCATGCCACACAGTACACACCTGAGGAAATCGACGAGGGGTGGGCTAGCCCACGTTTGAGCGCTACGATGCTTCGCACGAGCTCTCATCTGACGTCTGTTGTCCAACGTTGGCCGCAGAAGCACACTCCTGAGGCGCGCTCGTCGACCTCGGTCCAACCTCGCACCCCCACCGTCCGTCAGGTCCCGCCGACCCGACCCGCCCAGAAAGATCCATCGTGTCCCCCGACCTTGACACCTCCTCCGCCCCTGTCACGACGGCCCCTCACGTCCCCCTCGTCGTCGGCGCCTACGCCTCCCTGCCTGCCGCCCCTGACGAGCGCGCCCTCTATGAGGAGCTGCTGGCCGCCCTGCCCGGCGTCCGTGGCCTGGAGCTGCCGTTCCGCGACTCCATCGCCGAGAACGGCGACGTCCAGGAGATGGCAGCCAGGCTCGCACCTGCGTGGGACCGCAACGTTGTGACCGCCATCCCGGGGACCATGGTGCGGGTGTGGGCGGACCCCACCTTCGGCCTCGCCTCCGTCGACCCTGCCGGCCGACAGGCGGCACTGGCCTTCACCCGACAGGTGCGCGACGGCGTCGAGGACCTGCGGGAGGCGGCCGGGCGCGACGTCGTCATGGCCGTGGAGCTCCACTCGGCCCCCTCCGGCGCCCCGGGCACCGACCACCTGGCCGAGGCCTTCGGCGAGTCCTTGGCCATCGTGGCCGACTGGGACTGGGGCGGCGCACGCCTGCTGGTCGAGCACTGCGACGCCTATGTGGCTCCGGATCGCGGGGAGAAACGCATGCTCACGCTCTCCGAGGAGATCGGGGTCGTGACCGAGCTCGCTCGCGACGACGTCGCCATGAGCCTGAACTGGGGCCGCAGCGCCCTGGAGACCCGCGACGCGAACGCCCCGGCCGAGCACGTGGGCCAGCTGCGCGAGGCCGGGATCCTGGCCGGGCTCACCTTCTCCGGCGCCGGCCCGGTAGACACCCGCTACGCCAAGGCCTGGATGGACGGTCACCTCCCGCTCGACGCCGACGAGCCGGGGTCGGTCATGAGCGCGGCACTGGTCCGCCAGTGCACCGAGCTGGCGCTCTCAGACCTGCCGGGAGGCCAGCCGACGCCGTACATCGGCGCCAAGTGCCAGGTCCCGCCAGTAGCCAGCCCTGCCGAGCGCCTGACCTTCCTGCGTCACATCCTTGAGGCCACCGGGCTGCTGGCCCCGGTCACCGAGTCCTGATGTCGCAGACAGCGCACCACCTGCGCACTCCCCTTCCCGCTGGCGCAGGTGGGCGGTCGGTGCGCGGCGGGTGGTGTGGGTCTGGTGCGTCCTGGCGGGAGCCAGGCGCATCGCCTACGGCCACTGGGACTCCCCACGACACCTGGCCTGGCTGGTGGTCTCCAGCACGGCGTTCGTGCTGCTGAGGAGCTGGCTGACAAGACGCTCCCGAGAACGGACGACACATCCACGCAGGCCTGTGGGACCATGGCCCTCGTGAGTACCGCACCCAGGGCCCGCGTCTCGGCCCGTCTCGCCTCCATCGCCCCTTCCGCCACCCTCGCCGTCGACGCCAAGGCCAAGGCCCTCAAGGCCGCAGGCCGACCGGTGATCGGCTTCGGAGCCGGGGAGCCGGACTTCCCGACCCCGGACTACATCGTCGAGGCGGCCGTCGCCGCCGCCAAGGACCCGGTCAACCACAAGTACTCCCCCGCCAAGGGCCTGCCGGCCCTGCGCGAGGCCATCGCCGCCAAGACCCTGCGCGACTCCGGCTACGAGGTCAGCCCTGACGACGTCATCGTCACCAACGGCGGCAAGCAGGCCGTCTACGAGGCCTTTGCAGCCCTGGTGGACCCGGGCGACGAGGTCATCCTCCCTGCCCCCTACTGGGTCACCTACCCCGAGTGCGTGCGCCTGGCCGGAGGCGTCCCGGTGGAGGTCTTCGCCGGTGCCGAGCAGGGCTACAAGGTGAGCGTCGAGCAGCTGGAGGCGGTGCGCACTCCTCGTACCAAGGTCCTGCTGGTGTGCTCGCCCTCCAACCCCACCGGAGCGGTCTACACCCCCGACGAGCTGACCGCCATCGGTCAGTGGGCCCTGGAGCACGGGATCTGGGTTATCACCGACGAGATCTACGAGCACCTGCTCTACGACGGCGCCCAGCCCGCCCACATCGTCCAGCTGGTGCCTGAGCTGGCCGAGCAGACGCTCGTGCTCAACGGCGTGGCCAAGACCTACGCCATGACCGGGTGGCGCGTGGGCTGGCTGATCGGTCCGAGCGACGTCGTCAAGGCCGCCACCAACCTGCAGTCCCACCTGTCCTCCAACGTCGCCAACGTCTCCCAGCGCGCCGCCCTGGCCGCCGTCGCCGGGGACCTGACCGCCGTGGAGCAGATGCGTGAGGCCTTCGACCGGCGTCGGCGCCTCATGGTTGAGCTGCTCAGCGGCATCGAGGGCCTGACGGTGCCCACCCCGCAGGGAGCCTTCTACGCCTATCCGAGCGTCGAGGGCCTGATCGGCAAGAGCCTGCGCGGCACGGTCATCGACTCCTCGATCACCCTGGCCAGCACGATCCTGGACGAGGCTGACGTCGCGCTGGTGCCGGGCGAGGCCTTCGGCCGCTCCGGCTTCCTGCGACTGTCCTACGCTACGAGCGACGACGCCATCCGCGAGGGCATCAGCCGCGTGGCCGCCCTCCTGGCTGAGGTGAACTAGCCCTCGCTGCCTGGCCACGGCACATGACGCACGTGGGGCCCGTCATCACGCGATGACGGGCCCCGCCCATGTCCCGACCGCCTACTCCCCCACCGACCACCTACTCCCCGACCGACTGTCCGCGCCCCCACCGACCACCAGATTCGCGCGAATCCAATGGGCGGAGGTGGATCTGATGGTCGGTCAAGGTTTCAGAGGGCGGACCGGGATTGAGTGGTCGGTGGACAGACGCAGCAGCATGTGGGGCAGCCATGGTCATCTCTTGCGCACTGTGCTACGGCAGTACGGCAGGTAAGTCCACGGCAGCAGATAAGGCCGTCACAGCGAGCGGGGCACCTGTTGAGGCTCCGTGGCGCCCACAGACTCTGCGCCCCTCACTCTGCACCCCCGACACACCCGAGACTGACACGCCTGCCCGCGTCCCTTCTTAGTGCGCGCCTCGCCTCGCCTGGATCTCACGGGCCTGCGCCAGCCAGATCTCGGCCCGGGCAAGCCGACCCTCGGCGTCCGGGTGCCAGGGGCCGCCGTCCTCGCGGCGCGCGCCAGCCACCAGTGAGAGCACCACACCGGCGCAACGCGCACGCAGCGCCACCGGGTCGCACTGGGCCTCAGCCAGGCTCGTCCAGGTCTCCAGGACCGGGCGCAGCCGCGGGTAGGAGGCCGGTGCCAGGTGGTCTAGCACGCTGACGTGCCCGAGCAGGCAGGCCAGGTCGTCAACTCGTCGGCCCGGCCCGAGCGAGTCCACGTCCAGCAGGCTGGCCACGGCCTCGCCCTCCATGAGGACATTGGCCTCGTAGAAGTCGCCGTGGACCGGGACCACAGGGCCAGGGCTGGAGGAGGCCATCAGCTGCTCGACGCCGTCGGCCACCGCCTGGGCGCGCGCGGCGTGCTCGGGCAGGACGGTGGCTGCGGCGTGGGCGTAGTGACGCACCCGGTCCGACCAGGCCGGGCGGGCCTCCAGGGCCAGGGCCTGGCGCGGCAGGGCGTCCAGCAGCCCGGTGAGAGAGGCGAAGACCCTCGTGGAGGTCTGCAGGTCCATCCCACGCGAGAGCAGCACTGACAAGGCCGTGCCGTGCCCGGTGGACAACAGCACCAGACCGTCAGGATCGGCCCGCAGGACCTGGGGTACCGGGACCCCGGAGGCGCGCAGCATCCGCTGGCGCTCGGCGAAGGCCGCCGCCTGGCCGGGGCGGAAGACCTTGGCGTAGGCCGTCGTGCCGTCGCCGAAGGTCACCCGGACCACCGCGCGACGAGTGGGCCGGTAGGCCACGATCGAGGTCTGGACCGGGGTACCGAGCCGCTGGCCGAGCAGAGCAGGCGTGCAGGCCACCGGCAGCGCGGGCAGCTCAGGGTCAGCGGGGTGGCGCCACACGCGGATCGGTGCTGGGGAGCGGCGCAGCAGACCTGCCGGTGCCACGGTCATGAGGCCTGGTGCCTGGGGGAAGGACAACCGCGCCGTGGTCGCGCACAGGTACTGGGTGGTGCGGACCCCACCCGCACCGAGCACCACAGCGGTGTAGCCGACCGACACGCCCGCACCCGGGCGGTGGTGGACAGAGTGGACCTCCCAGCTCACCAGCTGCTGGCCTGCGGGGGCCAGCGCCGCAGCGAGTACCGAGGCCGCCTGAGGGCCTGTCAGGAGCGCGACATCCTCTGGCTCGTAACCGGCCGGTGCGTTGCTCATGGTCCCAGTCTGCCCTACGCCAGGCCCGCCAGGCCGGCACCGGCCCGCTCATGCGAGAATCCCGCCATGCGTGACCTGTCCGCCCTGCCCAAGGCGCACCTGCACCTGCACTTCACGGGATCGATGCGCCTTGAGACCCTGGTGGACCTGGCTCAGAGCTCACGCACGCGTCTTCCCTCCTCCTTCATCGACGGCGATCCGCTACGTGTGCCCGCCAACCACCGTGGCTGGTTCCGTTTTCAGCGGGCCTACGACACGGCCCGCCACCTGGTGAGGAGCGAGGAGACGATGCGACGCATCGTCGTCGAGGCCGCTCTTGACGACGCCGCCGAAGGCTCGCGCCGGCTGGAGATCCAGGTGGATCCCACCTCCTACGCCCCTTTCGTCGGTGGCATCACCCCGGCCCTGGAGATCATCCTGGACGCCGCGCGCCAGGCCACGGTCCTGTCCGGCGTGGAGGTCGCCGTCATCGTGGCGGCCTCGCGGACCCGTCACCCCCTGGACGCGCGCACCCTCGCCCGCCTGGCCGTGCGCTACGCCGGGGACGAGCCGGGCACCGTCGTGGGCTTCGGGCTGTCCAATGACGAGCGAGCCGGCCAGACCGCGTCCTGGGGCCCGGCCTTCCGCATCGCACGACGTGCGGGCCTGGCCTCTCTGCCCCACGGTGGCGAGCTGCTGGGCCCCTCCCACGTGCGCGACGTCGTCAGCGCCCTGGGCCCCACCCGTCTGGGTCACGGTGTGCGCACCGCGGAGGACCCGGTGCTGCTGGACGAGATCGTCGCGCGCGAGATCAGCCTGGAGGTCTGCCCTGCCTCGAACGTGAGCCTCGGGGTCTACCACGAGCCGGCGGACGTGCCGCTGCCGACCCTGCTGGCCCACGGCGCCCAGGTCGCGCTGGGCGCCGACGACCCTCTGCTCTTCCACTCGCGCCTGACCGACCAGTACGAGATCGCCCGCGGTCTGGGCCTGGACGACGCAGCACTGGCTGAGCTGGCTCGGGGGTCGATCCGCGCCTCGCTGGCTTCGCAGGCCTCCAAAGCCCGCTGGCTGGTCGAGGTGGACGACTGGCTGGCTGCGGACCAGCACCACCAGGAGCAGCCGAGCGCGAGGTAGAGCACCCGCGCCCGGCAGGGCCCGTGGAAGGAGCCGGCGGCGCCCAGGACAGGGAGCGCCTCCCCGTCACCAGCCCACGTGCACCGGCTCGGGCACCAGCGTGATGCCGTAGGCCTGCTGGACCCCTGCGACCACGGCGTCTCGCAGCGCAGCGATGTCACTGGCCCGGGCCCGGCCACGGTTGGTCAGCGCGAGCACGTGCCTGGTGGACAGGCCGGCCGGAGCCCCGGCGGCACCGTCGGTCCCCAGGGCGAAGCCCTTGGGGAAGCCTGCGTGCTCGATGAGCCAGGCGGCGCTGGTCTTGACCAGACCGTCGACCACGGGTGCGGCGACGGTGCCCGGCACGACCTTGGTGTGGTCAGTGACCGGGTAGCGCGGGGCCTCCTGCGGCAGGCGCTCGGCCTGCTCGGCCGTGAGAACCGGGTTGGTGAAGAAGGAGCCGGCGGACCAGGTGTCGTGGTCGTCGGGGTCCAGGACCATGCCCTTGGAACGGCGCAGGTCCAGCACCGCCTCACGCACGGCGCGGGAGTCGACTCGCTCCCCCAGGCTCACGCCGAGGGCCTGGGCAAGCTGGCTGTAGGCGACAGGAGCAGACAACGAGGCCTGACGCACCGAGAAGGTGGCAGCGAGCACGACCCACCGACCCGTTGGCCCCCAGGTCCGCCCCCCTCCGACCTGCGGATCGGTCAGGGAGCGCTTGAGAGCGGAGTCTCGGTAGGACAGATGCAGACGTGACAACGGCAGCCAGACAGCCTGGCCGGCAGCCCGGTCCCATACCCGGACACTCGCCAAGAGCTCGGCGACCTCGGTGCCGTAGGCGCCGATGTTCTGCACGGGCGCCGCCCCCACGGTTCCGGGAATCCCGGACAGCGTCTCGAAGCCACCCCACTGGCAGGCCACGGCCTGGCGCACCAGGTCGTCCCAGGTGGTGCCGGCCGTGGCGCTGATCTCGACGCCGCCGCAGCGGTCGTCTGCCAGGAGGGAGACCTCCTGGCGCGCGTCACGCAGCACCACGCCGTCAAAGCCAGCGTCAGCGGCCAGGATGTTGGACCCTCCACCCACCACCAGGAGCGGGCGGCCGGCCTCATCGGCCTGGCGCACGGCGTCGATCAGCTCGGACTCGGAGGTGGCCTCGACGTACTCGCCCACCGGGCCGCCCACCGCCATGGTGGTCAGCTCAGCCAGGGTCGTCGGGGCCGGCGCCGAGCCCGGCGCGTGGGCCAGCGCAGGGACGCCGGCGGGCCACTGGTCCGGCGGGACGTCGACGGACAGGGGCATCATGCACTGCTCCGTGGCGTTGACGGGGTCACCGATGAGGTTGCCGGGTACGGAGTGCTGGCTCATGACGTGCTCCTCGCTGTCAGGCACGGTGGTGGGCGGGCGAGGCCTGCCGGGAACAAGTGTGCCCGGAGCAGGGGCCCCGGGCACATCTCGTCACTTCTTGTTGCGGCGCTGGTGACGCGTCTTACGCAGCAGCTTGCGGTGCTTCTTCTTGGACATGCGCTTGCGGCGCTTCTTGATGACAGATCCCATGGGGACTCCTTGTGGTCGTGGGTGCCGGTCCGCTCGCAGCCGACGGCGTTGCGCCAGCAGACCGACGCAGGGCCGGGCGAGCAGGGTGGTCGGGTCGAACGTGAGCCCACCCGACCACACAGGTGACCGGCTGATTCTAGCGGTTTTCAGGAGCCCGTCGACGCCGAGCCCTCGTGGCCCCAGTCACCTAGGCTCGCAGCCAGGTACTCCTCCACCGCGCGCTCGGGCACACGGAAGGAACGACCCACCTGCATCGCAGGCAGGTCACCGGAGTGAACCATGCGGTAGACCGTCATCTTGGACACGCGCAGCATCGCTGCGACCTCGGCCACGGTCAGGAACGAGGGGGCGCCAGACGCGCCGGAGGGAGAAGTACCCGGTGCCATGGATGCGAGGTCCCGTCTGCTGGAATCGTTGTGGGGGAACGGTACTCGACGCAGCAGGCACGCAACCCGAAGCGTCAGCGAGGTCACTATATCCTGCGCCTCACCCGTCGCACACGTTGTCGCCACCCTCTGACGTCGCAGGCGTCGCATGTCACACAACCTGCCCCATCCGTCGCTTCCGCCACGCGCGTCATTCCTCTCCCTCCAGCGCCGTCACCGCAAACAGGCCACAATGGCGGCTGTGTCTTCCCAGAGCCCACCGTCCCGCGCGCCACGTGGTGCCCGCCGTGCCGACGACGGGCCTCGCCTCGCCCGTGGGTGGCACGCGCCGCTGCCCCTGGGCGGGATACGGCGCCGGGAGGACCGTCCTCGCCGGGTCAACCCCGATCTGGTCTACCACCGCCACGTCGACGACAAGCAGGGGCGGCTGCACCGGCTCGGGGCACGGCTGCGGGCCCGGGTCGAGCGCTCGGCACGCTTCGCCCCGGCCAAGCTGGCCGTGCTGGTCTTCGCCTCCATCATCGTGGCTGTCACCGCCCTGCTCAGCCTGCCCGTGGCGACACCGGCAGGCAAGCCCGCCGCCAGCTTCGTCGACGCGCTGTTCACGGCCACCTCCGCCGTGTGCGTGACGGGTCTGACCACGGTGGACACCGCCACCGCCTGGTCCACCTTCGGCCAGGGAGTCATCATCCTGGGAGCGGCGGTCGGAGGCCTGGGCATCATGACCATGGCCTCGCTGCTGTCCTTCGCCGTCTCACGTCACGTGGGCCTGACCCAGCGCATGCTGGCCGCCACCGAGAACCAGTCCCGGCTCGGCGACGTCGCCTCCCTGCTGCGCGCCGTCATCTACACCGCGCTGGGTGTCGAGGTCCTCCTCACACTCGTCCTGCTGCCACGTTTCCTCACCCTGGACCTCGATCCGTGGCACGCGCTGTGGTACGCGGTGTTCATGTCGGCCTCGATCTTCAACAACGCCGGCTTCGTCATCATGCCAGAGGGCCTGGCTCCCTACGCCTCGGACTGGTGCATGGTCCTGCCGATCATCATCGGCACCTTCGTCGGGGCGATCGGCTTCCCGGTCATCCTCGACGTCATGCGCCACCGCCGCCCGCGGCTGTGGACGCTGCACACCAAGCTCACCCTGACCACCTACCTGGCGCTGACGGCGCTCTCCTCCCTCACCATCGCGGCCTTCGAGTGGACCAACCCGGAGACCTACGGACCTCTGCCGGTTGGGGGCAAGCTGCTGACCGCCCTGCTCAACGGTGTCAACGCCCGTTCCTCCGGGCTGTCGACGATCGCGCCCGAGCACATGCACGAGGCCACCTGGTTCCTCCAGGACGCCCTCATGTTCATTGGCGGAGGATCAGCCTCCACGGCCGGCGGCATCAAGGTCTCGACCTTCGCCGTGCTGCTGCTGGCCGTCGCGGCCGAGGCGCGAGGGGACCAGGACATCGAGGCCTTCGGACGCAGGATCACCCTGCCGACGGTGCGCCTGAGCGTGGCGGTGGCCCTCATCGGCTCGGCTGCGGTCGGTCTCTCCACGCTCCTGCTGCTCCAGCTCACTGACCTGTCCCTGGACCGTGTCCTGTTCGAGGCCATCAGCGCCTTCGCCACGGTCGGCCTGTCCACCGGCATCACGCCGCTCCTGCCCGAGAGCGGAAAGTACGTCATCATCGTGCTCATGTTCGTCGGGCGCGTAGGCACGATGACGGCCGCGAGCGCGCTGGCGATGCGTGAGCGCCGTCGCGTCATCCGCATGCCTGCTGAGCGTCCCCTCATCGGCTGAGCCGCCAGGCGACTACCCTCAGAGCAGCACGCAGACCAGCACCGTCCACCTCCAAGGAGTACTGATGGCACCCTCCGTCGACCGTACCGACTCCACGCTGGTCATCGGCCTGGGGCGCTTCGGCTCAGCCGTGGCCGCCACGCTGGACAAGCTGGGGCGTGAGGTCCTGGCAGTGGAGTCAAACCCGGCGATCGTGCGCCAGTGGAGCGGACGCATCCCGCTGGTTGAGGCCGATGCCACGGACATGGAGGCCCTGGAACAGCTCGGCGCCACCGAGTTTGGTACTGCCGTGGTAGGGGTAGCCACGTCCCTGGAGGCCAGCGTTCTCATCGCGGGCAATCTCGTGGACCTGCAGACGCCACAGATCTGGGCCAAGGCCATCTCGCGGGCGCACGGGCGTATCCTGCGGCGCATCGGCGCCCACCACGTGGTCTACCCCGAGTTCGACGCCGGCCAGCGCGCTGCCCACCTGGTGTCCGGACGCATGCTCGACTACATCGAGATGGAGAAGGGCGGCTTCACGATCGTCAAGATGCGCCCGCCCTCGGAGCTCCACGGCTTCACGATCGGAGAGTCGAAGGTGCGCTCGCGCTACGGCGTGACCGTCTTCGGCCTCATGAGCCCGGGCGAGCCCTTCGAGTACGCCACCCCGGACACACTGGTCTCGGCCGAGGACGTGCTGGTGGTCGGAGGCGACGCCACGCTCCTGGCGCGCTTCGCCAACCGGGCCTAGGAACGACGACGGCCCTGTCCGACCGGTCGTTGCCCCGGCCGGACGGGGCCGCGCAGGAACAGGGTGGTCGTCGTCGGCTCGTGAAC
>NZ_JARKVC010000012.1 GCF_029851875.1 Actinomyces sp. | reverse complement strand
CACGACCTCGAACGCCGCGACCGACCCCCGTATTCGCGCGAATCCGGTGGTCGGTCGCGGCTTTCGAGGTCAGTCCATGGTGGCGACTGGGCTAGCCGACTGCGCTACTCGGTCGGGTGCGTGCCCACCACGATCGCGCGGATGCGCTCGGCCGGGATCTTCGGGCGGCACGGGGTAGGTAGCGGCCAGGCTGCTGGCCTGCTCACGGTGGGATTCCGTTAGCCGTGACTATTCGGCGGGCTCTGCTCCCCATTGGCTAGGCGTCCCCAGGTGCCGCAGACCGGAGGAGGCCGCAAGCAGAAGCACCGATGCGACCTCGAAAGAGGCAAAGGCGAGCAGGGTACGGCTCGTTCCCATGGCATCCAGGCCTGCGCCTGCGAGGATCGGGGCAAGTACGGGCAGCGCCATGTTGACAATGGTGATGGCGCTCATAACACGGCCCATGTCGTTGGAGGGAATGAGGTGCATCAGGTAGCCGGAGGCGGTGGCGTTCCACACTGGGAGGACGGTGCTCGCGACCCCGAACAAGATCGCCTGCGCCGGCGCGTCGGGGGCTGCGGCGCAGCTGAGCAGGAGGGCTGTGTGGATGCATGATCCCCCGATGAGTAGCGGGCCTGCGGACACGTGCGCCGTCACCCATGGCGCGGCAGCGGCACCGACGAGCATCGTGGCGCTGGAGGCTGTGAGCAGTAAGCCGATCGTTCCCGTCGCCATCCCCTGCATGCGCCAGGACAGCGGCAGGATGAGCGTGAAACCAGTCAGAGACGTGCTTACCAGAGCACAGGCCGTCATGAGGATGAGGAACTGACGATGGCGGCTGAGGAAGGCCCAGCCTGAGATCAGGTCGCTCCAGGCGCAGGACGGTGCCTCGACGTCGTGTGACGGCTGAGGTGTCATGGGAGCCTCGATGCGGGCCACGCAGGCGGCGCCCAACGTATGCGTCGCTGCTTCCCCGATAAACGGCAGTGCTGGTGAGACGGACATGAGCAGTCCCGACAGTGGTGACGAGACGAGCTCGATCACGCTGGAGCGAGCCTGGTTGGCGGCTGCAGCAGCGGGCAGCTGCTCGTCAGTCACGACGTGCTTGATCGCAGAGTCTGACGCTAGCCCGAAGATGCCTGACATGACGCCGGAGCACACCGCAGCAGCCCCCAGGACCCAGATGCTCAGCATCCCACTGAACCAGGCCACGGCAAGGGCGCAAAACACGACGGCGCGCATGAGGTGGCCGACGACGATGAGCCGTTTCCTGTCGCATCGGTCAGCGATGACGCCAGCAGGCAGCAATCCGCACAAGTAGGCGGTGCGCGTGGCGGTCCCGATCACCCCGGCGGCGGTTGCTGACCCGCTGACCGCCAAGGCGACGAGCGGGACGGCGAATCCTCGTACGGAAGAGCCAAGATCGCCCAGTGCGTCACTGGCAAACCAGCGGACATAGTCTTTGCTCCTCCACAATGAGCGCGGTGGGGGAGCGGGGAGCGGGCGGCAGTTGACGGTGCTCATGCTACCGCTTTCTGCAGTGGAAGATCAGTGCTGATGAGTCCCCCGATGAGCCTGATCCCGCACCAGCCAGACGATGCTGCGGAGAGGTGGGCTGGTGAAGGGGCTCTCGCCGTCTGCGGCGGTCGGTGGCCGCAGGTGCGGTAGGCCGCCCCTGACGTGCTTCCCGCTGACGGGCTCCGATGCGTGCCGCATCGGCAAAGATCATGGTGACAGTGTCGGCGGGGCTCACGGCATGTCTCCTTGCTTCTCTGCGTCATCTCCTGCCAGGGGCGCCACAAGAATAACTGCGCAGCATTTGCTGCGCAAGAATTGTTGCGCAGTCTGTCTGGTCTCTGTGCGACCCGTGTCGGCTACTCTCGCTGCCATGCCCCAGGTCTCCGCTGATCTCCGTGCCCTTCGGGCCATGTCTCATCCGCTGCGGCTACGCATCCTCGATGCGCTGTCCGAGGCGGCCGCACCGATGCGCTCGACCGATCTTGCGCAGCGTCTTGGAGAACCTGGCAATGTCGTTCGCTATCACGTTGCGACCCTGCGCAAGTCAGGGCTGCTGAATGAGGTCGACGGACCAGAGGGGGCAGATGGGCGCGAGCACTGGTACCGCGCAGCCTCTGACAGGGATGGACATGTTGAGGTAGATGACTCAGACGCGGCTGCAGCCGCAGCCTTCACCCATGCGATGACCGCCGTCTACGTCAGACACGCCGAGGCCTCGCGTGAGGCGGAGGTCGCTGGGCTCGGGCCCCGGGTGCACGCGGACGGAATGGTCTGGCTCATGGCAGAGGACGCGCAGCGCATCGCTCGGCAGGTCGCGGCGTTGCGCCAGGACATCATGGAGTCCTGGCGCAAGTCTCAAGAGACGTCCGCGAGAGAGGGGGGTGCCGCTTACTGCTACGGCCTCCTCATGGACTTCTATCCGGACGCCATCAAGGGTGAGCCCGTGTCAGCCCGTGGGGAGGCGGTGCCTTCTCCGGTAGGAGGAGGCGTTGCTGGTCGCTGACGGGCTCACCCGGTCCCATACTGATAGGCGCCGGTGGTGCGCTACTCGGTCGGGTGCGTGCCCACCACGATCGCGCGGATGCGCTCGGCCGGGATCTTCGGGCGGCGCTGGGCGTCTGCCAGGCCGTTGGCCTCCTGCATCGTGTCCGCGATCTGGGTGTAGCAGAAGCCGCAGAGCACCGGCGAGACGTGCAGCGCCTCGAAGACCTCAGCCAGGCGCGCCTCAAAGTCCTCGGGGCCGGAGGCTGTCGTGTAGCCCCAGGAGGAGGCGCCGTCATCCGTGACGTAGCGGATGCCGCCGAACTCGCTGACCATGACCGGTGCCTGCTCGGGCACGGCGTGACCGGAGGCCATCGTCGTGCGGCCGGAGGGGCCGAAGCCGTGGAGGACCTGGTCCAGGGCCTCGGCGCTGGCGTAGCGCTCGCGCACGGCCACGTTGTCCGGGTCGTAGTCGTGGATCGTGATGATGTCCGAGCTCGTGTGCTCCCACCCGTCATTGGAGACCACCGGGCGCGAGGGGTCCAGGGCCCGGGTCAGGTCGCTGATCGCCCGGGAGAAGGCCTGCTGGTCTGCTCGGTTGCCGATGTGCTGGACGCCCCAGGACTCGTTGACCGGCACCCAGGTGACGATGCACGGGTGGGTCCGGTCGCGGCGCACCGCCGCCGTCCACTCGGCTACCAGGCGCGGCAGGGACTGGATCGTGAACTCATAGGGTGCGGCGATCTCGCCCCAGATGAGCAGACCCAGGCGGTCGGCCCAGTACAGGAAGCGGGGGTCCTCCACCTTCTGGTGGATGCGAGCGGCGTTAAAGCCCAGCTCCTTGATGAGCGCTACCTCGTCCCGTAAAGCCTGGTCACTCGGGGCTGCCAGGTGAGAGTCCGGCCAGAACCCCTGCTCCAGGACGCTGCGCACGTAGTAGGGGCGGTCATTGAGCACAAAGCGGTCCTGCTCGACTCCCACGCTGCGCAGGCCCAGGTAGCTCTCGACGCGGTCGGCTCTGGCCGATCCCGCCGGCTCCAGCGTGACGACGGCGTCAATGAGCCTGGGGTGCTCGGGTGACCACAGCAGCTCCTCGTAGTGCTGGCCGTGGACCATCTCGCGCAGGTCCACGGTGAGCCGGGCGGTGCTCGCGGCGGGAAGACGAGTACTGGCAGCCGCTAGCGGACGCCCGTCCAGGCTCAGCTCGGCACGCAGGGTGCTGCCGGCCGGCACCATGGCGCTGAGCGAGGCCTCCAAGGTGACCGCGTCGCAGGCTCTCGACGGCGTCCAGGCGATCTCGGTGAGGTAAAGGGCTGGTACGGCCTCCATCCAGACGGTCTGCCAGATGCCGGTGGTGCGTGAGTACCAGATGCCGTGAGGTGCCTCCTGCCACTCCTGCTTACCGCGCGGCTGGCCTACGTCCAGGGGCTCGTCCTCAGCGCGTACGACGACGAGCGCCTCGTCCTGGGTGGCCAGAGCGTCCGTGATGTCGAGGGTGAAGGGGACGTGCCCACCCTCGTGGTCGCCCACGTGCTGACCCTGGACCCACACGCTCGCGCGGTAGTCGACGGCGCCGAGGTGCAGGAGCACGCGCCCTGCCTCACCCGCCTGCTCCCTCAGGCCAGCCAGCTCATGCGCCCCCAGGGCGCGCGAGTACCACACCACCGGGTGGTAGGACGTGTCCCCGATACCGGACAGGGCGCTCTCGGGAGGGAAGGGGACCGTGATCGTGCGGTCCGTGACACCGGTGGCAGGAAGGCCCTGGCGCACCCCGGTGCGGGCGTCGTCGTAGGCGAAGCCCCAGGGGCCGTTGAGGTTGAGCCAGGAGGCGCGGCGCAGCTGGGGGAAGGGGTGCCCCCGCGTGGGGTCCTCGTGAAGGGCGGTGGTCATGAGAATCCTCTCGGGTGACGGAGCAGGGCCTCAACCGTGAGACTCTGCGGTGAGACAGGAGCCCGGTGACGAGCTGCGGCGCTCGCGGCCGGGAGGAGTGGAGGGTGAGGGGGACGCGGAGGACTCACGGATCGCGAGGAGCGGCGCGACCTCAACGGTCTCGGGCTGGGCTGAGGGGCTCCTGAGCATCTCGGTGACGACTCTGACGAGCTCTCCGGCCAGGGCCTGGGCGCCGCAGGACACGCTCGTGATCCCAGGGGAGGCGAAGGCGGCGGTCTCGGTGTCGCCACGCCCGATGATGACGACGTCCTCGGGCAGGCGGGCCCCTCGCCGCTGCAGCGTGGCGGCGGCCCCGGAGGCGACGGCGTCGTTGTGGCAGACGATCGCGTCCACGCGCGGGCCTTGGTAGAGCAGCCTCGTGACAGCCTCGACGCCCCCGCGCACGCTATCGGGCTCAGCCAGGCGGATCACGGCTTCGCGAGGGACCTCCAGGCCTGCGGCACGCAGACCCCGGGCGCAGGTCTCGGTCCAGCGGTCGGCCGGCTCGCTGACTCCCAGCACCGCCGCACGGGTGCATCCGAGCTGCTGGAGGTGTCCGGCCACCATGACGGTCTGGGCCGCCGCTGGGCAGCTGACGCGAGACAGGTGGGCCGGCCCGTCCTCGGCCACGAGGACGACTCCCTCAGCATGCTCGGCCTGCGTGGCTGGGTTGATGGCGCGCGGCAGCAGGATGAGCGCGTCGCACTGGCGTCGCCACGAGCCATCGAGCAGCGCCAGCTCGCGCTCGTGCTCGCCGCCGGTCAGCTCCAGGAGGACCTTCATGTCACCGGCCGTGCGCATGAGGTGGGAGGCAAGATCCGCGAAGATCGGCTGCTGCAAGGTGGGAACGGCCAGGGCGACGGCGCCGCGGCGGCCCGAGCGCAGAGCAGCCGCGCCGCTGTTGACCCGGTAGCCCAGGCGGGAAGCGGCCGCCAGCACGCGTTGGCGGGTGGCCTCCGAGGCTCCGCTGAGGCCGCGCAGCACGTTGGAGACCGTCTTCGTGGAGACTCCGGCAGACTGCGCGACCTCGTGCATCGTTACGCGTGTGCCCACAGGCCTCGACCTCCAGTCGTGGAGTCTCGGGGGAGCAGGGTGACGTCCTCGACCCTGGTGCGTGGAGGAAGGGCGGGATCGGCGAGGCGCTCGAGCAGAAGACCGACGGCGTCGTCGGCGTAGGAGCTGAGCCTCGGGGAGACGGTGGTCAAGGAGGGGACGGAGAAGCAGGAGATCTCCAGGTTGTCAAAGCCTGTCACGGCGACGTCGTCAGGGACGCGGACGCCTTGGCGGTTGAGCTCGTGCAAGGCTCCCAGCGCCAGGCCGTCGTTGAAGGCGAGGAGCGCGTCGAAAGGGCGGCCCTGGTCAAGAAGGTGCCGTACTGCCGCTGCGCCCTCGGGGCGGCGCCACTCGTCTGAGGCGACGAGAAGGGCTTGCTCAGTCTCGATACCGAGCTCGGCGGCAGCGCGGTGAAAGGCGTCGGCGCGTGCTCGGGCGGCACCGTGACTGGGTGTGCCGGCCTCAGGCGCTCCCACGACGGCGATGTGCTCACGACCGAGCGACAGCAGGTGAGCCAGAGCAAGTCGCACTCCAAGGTCGTTGCCCATGGTGACTCGGTCGACGTCGTCGTGCTCGTTCTCCCCCAGGATGACGATCGGACGCCGTCGCGCCTCGGCGCTCAGGCGTCGCGGGCCCAGGCCCTGCCAGTAGAGGATGACGCCGTCGAGCTCGACGTGACGGTTGAGGAAGTCCTCCTCACCCTCGCCGTGCTGCCCGGTCACGCCCAGGACTACGGACAGGCGGTGACGTGCGGCGGTGGTGGCGATACGGTCGGCAAGCTCGGCGAAGAAGGGCTGGCCCAGCTCGGGGACCGCCAGGCCGATCACTCCCGAGCGCCCGGTGCGCAGGTAGGTGGCGGCACGATCGGGGGAGTAGTCCAGGTGGGCCACGGCCTCCAGGACCTTGCGGCGAGTGGACTCAGAGACTCCAGGTTCATCGTTGACCACGCGCGAGACGGTCTTCGTAGACACGCCAGCGAGGGCGGCAACGTCGAGGATCGTGGAGGCCATGGCGGCAGTGTACTCACAAGTGTCGTGAGTCATGGGCGATGACATATTCATCGATGTCATGTGGGTCGAGTCCAAGAATTCGCCGGTATTGCATTTGAAACATTGAACTGTGGAGTCACGTCTGGGCAAATCTGTTGACAACGATGAAGTAGTGCGAGAGCCTTGACGTGCCGCCAGGCGCAGGAGCCGTTCGCGCGCCGCTGGCGAGCCCGACGAACCCGGAGCTGAAGGAGGCCCTGATGGCTCAGGCACGTATTGCTGTTGACGCCTACCGCCCTATCGGACAGATCGACCGCCGCATGTACGGCGTCCTCGTGGAGCACATGGGCCGGTGCGTCTACACCGGCATCTTCGAGCCGGACCACCCCACCGCTGACGAGCACGGCCTGCGTCAGGACGTCATGGAGCTCGTGCGCGAGCTCGGCATCACGGTAGCCCGGTACCCCGGCGGCAACTTCGTGTCCAGCTACCGCTGGGAGGACGGCATCGGCCCGGTGGCCGAGCGCCCCACCCGCCGCGAGCTGGCCTGGCACTCCACCGAGCCCAACTCCTTCGGGCTGGACGAGTTCATGGAGTGGTGCCGCCAGGCAGAGGTCGAGCCGATGATGGCCATCAACCTCGGAACCCGTGGCGAGGAGGACGCCGTCAACATCCTCGACTACACCAACGGTGAGCTCGGCACCCAGTACGCGGACATGCGCCGGGACAACGGTCACGCCGAGCCCTACAACGTGCGCATGTGGTGCCTGGGCAACGAGATGGACGGCCCCTGGCAGGTCGGCCACAAGAACGCCGAGGACTACGCCTACCTCGCTGGCTCCACCGCCCGCGCCATGAAGATGATGGACCAGGACCTGGAGCTCGTGGCCTGCGGCTCCTCGGCCTGGGAGATGCCCACCTTCGGTGACTGGGAGCGCACCGTCCTCGACCTCAGCTACGACGAGGTCGACTACATCTCCATGCACCGCTACGTCGACCCCGACGTCCAGGACCGCGCCAGCTTCCTGGCTGTCGGTTACGACATGGACCGCTTCATCGACGGCGTCATCGCCACCGCGGACGCCGTGGGTGCCAGGAGGCGCTCGGACAAGAAGATCAAGATCAGCGTCGACGAGTGGAACGTGTGGCGCCTGGCGCAGTGGAGCTCTGTGGAGCACGGCTTCGCCACCGATGACTGGCCCCTGGCCCCCAAGCGCATCGAGGACGTCTACACAGGTGCTGATGCCCTGGCTCTGGGCGGCATGCTCATCTCCCTGCTGCGCCATGCTGACCGAGTCAAGGCAGCCTGCATCGCCCAGCTCGTCAACGTCATCGCCCCCATCATGACGGAGAAGGGCGGACGAGCCTGGCGCCAGACCACCTTCTACCCCTTCTCCATCGCCTCGCGCATCGCACGCGGCACGGCCTATGACGCCGTCGTCGAGACCGCCCGCACCAGCACCGAGCGCTACGGCGAGGTCGACCAGCTCGACGCCGTCGTCACCTGGGACGCGCAGGCCGGCACCGGCTCCCTGCTCGCCCTCAACCGCTCGCTGACCGAGCCGGTGGACCTCAGCGCCGCCCTCGCAAGCCTGGGCGTCAGCCGCGTCGTCGAGGCTCAGGTCCTGGCACCTGAGGACCTGGACGCCGTCAACACGGCGGACAACCCTGACGCCGTCGCCCCCGTGCCCCACGCCGTGGAGCTGACCGACGGCGTGCTCACCACCACGCTGCCTGCGGCCAGCTGGCTCGCAGTCGACCTGGCCTGAGCGCCTGCTGCCTGGGGCCGCCAGCCGGTTGGTGGCCCCAGGCAGCGTCCCCTCCCCCGACGAGCACCGGCCAGTCGCGCGCAAGGACACTGCGCGACGCACATCGTGATCAGCACTCATTGACAAGGAGGTCAATGATGAGTCAGCTCTGGGTCCCCGGTCGGGGAACGCCGAGCAGGCGCAGCTTCCTGACCGCGGCGGTGCTCGCAGGAGCCTCGCTGTCAGGTGCCCCGATGCTGTCGGCCTGCTCCAGCGCCTCGGCCTCGGACAAGACCAAGGTGCAGCTGTGGCACCTGTTCACAGGAGGTGACGGTGGCGTCTTCCAGGAGATGATGAACACTGTCGCTTCCCGCAACCCTGGGATCGAGATCGATCCGGTGGTCCTCACCTGGGGAGGCCCCTACTACACCAAGCTCGCGATGTCCTCCGTGGGTGGGCGCTCGCCCGACCTCGCCGTCATGCACGCGACGCGTGTGGTGGGCTACGCCCCCGCCGGTCTGCTCGACACCTGGGACCTGGACCGCCTGGCCGAGCACGGCATCACCCGGGACATGTTCTCCGACGCGTTGTGGGGCAAATGCTTCGTGAACGACAAGCAGTTCGCCGTCCCCCTGGACTTCCACGCCTTCCTCATGTTCTACAACACCGAGCTGTGTGAGCAGGCCGGGCTGCTGGACGCCAGCGGCAGGCTCAGCGGGCTGGACTCGCCCAAGGCCTTCCTGGAGGCCGGGCGCGCACTGGCGGCAGTGACCGGCGGGCAGGGCATCTCCTACGGCTACACCGGCGACGGCGCCCAGGTGTGCCGCATGTGGTGGGGCCTGTACTACCAGACCGGAGCGACGGCGACCCTCACCCCGGGCCAGAGGGCTGACCTGGACCGTGAGGCGGCTGTGGAGGTTACTCAGCTCATCGCTGACATGCTTGACGGCCAGATCGCCGACCCGGACATGGACTACGGCGGCGCCGTCGCCTCCTTCTCGACAGGACGCAGCGGAATCACCTTCATGGGTAACTGGGAGCTGCCCTCCTTCCAGAAGGCCGAGATCCCCTTTGACGCCATGACGATGCCGACCATCTTCGGCACGCCGGCGACCTTTGGCGACTGCCACGTCTTCGTGCTGCCGCACCAGGACAAGGTGGACGAGAGGCGCCGGGACGCCGCGTACGAGGTGGTTGCCGGCATGCTCAAGAGCTCCCTTGACTGGGCTGGCGGTGGGCACACTCCCGCCAACCTGGAGGTCGCGGACTCGGCGGAGTACCAGAAGCTGGTGCCGCAGTCTCACTACGCCAACGCCATGGACGAGGCGGTCTTCGAGCCGGCCTCGTGGTTCACCGGGTCCGGAGCCGACTTCCAGGCGCGCGTGGCTGAGGTCATGCAGTCGTGCTGGCTGTCCCGCTCCCTGACGGCCGAGCAGGCCGTGGACGGTCTCATGGACCGCCTCGACACCATGCTCGCCCAGAACCCTCCGGCCTGAGAGACGAGGAGCGACACATCATGTCCATCTCTGCCTCCTCGCGCGCACGAGCCTCCAGGCGTGAGGCGACGACGAGCTCCAGCTCGATCAAGCGCCTGGGATCCGGTCTCCCCTTCCTCGTGCCCTTCCTCGTCGTCGCCGTCCTCTTCCTCATCCTGCCGATCCTGTACGGACTGTGGCTGTCCTTCACTGAGCAGTCCCTCATGGGTAACGGCGGCTGGGTCGGCCTGGACAACTACGTCGAGGCCTTCGGGGACGCCACCATGTGGCAGACCCTGGGGCACACCGTGGCCTTCACCGTCATGAGCACCATCCCACTGGTCCTCATCGCCCTGGTCATGGCTGTCCTGGTCTACATCGGGATCCCTGGCCAGTGGTTCTGGCGCCTGGCCTTCTTCGCCCCCTACCTGCTGCCTGTCGCCGTCGTGGTCCAGGTGTGGACCTGGCTGTTCAACTCTGACGTCGGCTTCATCAACTACTGGATCGAGCAGACGGGCCTGGACAAGGTCGGCTGGCTGACGGACGTCGACGTCGCCATGTGGTCCATGGTCATCCTCACCGTGTGGTGGACCGTGGGCTTCAACTTCCTGCTGTACCTCTCCAGCCTCCAGGCCATCCCGGACCTGCTCTACGAGGCTGCTGAGGTCGACGGCGCAGGGTTCTGGCGCAAGCTGTGGTCGGTGACCCTGCCACAGCTGCGCGGGACCACGGTGCTCGTGGCCACGCTGCAGGTGATCGCCTCGCTCAAGGTCTTCGACCAGATGTTCATCGCCTTCAACGGCGGCTCCGGGCCTGAGGGCTCGACCCGCCCGATCCTCCAGTACGTCTACGACACCGGATTCACCAGCTACCGGATGGGTGATGCCTCAGCAATGTCCTACATCTTCTTCGCCGTCGTCATCGTCATCACGGTGGTCTTCCAGAGGGTGACCCGTTCGCGGAAGGACAAGAGCAATGAGCGCTGAGACGATCTCCACCTCCGCACCGACCCGCCCCTGGCTCGCCCAGATGGGTCGCTCCCGGGCGGAACGTCGGGCTGAGACACGTCGTACCCGAGGGCTCCTGCTCGGGCAGTCCAAGGTGGCCAGAGTGGTCGCCTTCGCGATCCTGGCGCTGCTGGCCATCAGCTGGCTGCTGCCGCTGGCCTGGGCGATCGACACCTCGCTCAAGACCGAGAACCAGGCGCAGTCCCTGCCGCTGCAGTGGCTGCCAGACGGCGGCTTCACCCTGGAGAACTACCGCGTGGTCTTCGAACGCGGTGAGGTCTTGACCTGGATGGGGAACACCTTCCTCGTCGCCGCGGCGGTGACGGTGCTGACCGTCATCATCTGCGCCCTGGCCGGCTACGCCTTCTCCCGGACGGTCTTCGCTGGCCGACGCGTGCTGTTCATGGCGACCGTCGCGCTCATCATGGTTCCAGGCCAGATCCTCATCGTCCCGCTGTTCAAGGAGATGGACGTCCTCAACCTGGTGGACACCTTCGCCGGCGTCATCCTGCCCCAGACCGTCGCTCCGATGATGGTCTACATCTTCAAGCAGTACTTCGACCAGGTGCCTCAGGAGGTCGAGGACGCTGCTCGGGTTGACGGAGCTGGCAGCTGGCGCCTGCTGTGGAACGTCATCCTGCCGATCTCACGGCCCATCGTGACGGCGGTAGCGATCTTCGTGTTCATTGGAGCATGGAACAACTTCATGTGGCCCTTCATCGTCACCAACAACCCTGACCTCATGACCCTGCCGGTCGGGTTGTCCACGGTGAAGAACGCCTACGGCGTCATCTACGCCCAGACCATGGCCTCGGCCATGATCGCGGCGCTGCCGCTGACCCTGCTGTTCATGGTCTTCCAGCGCCAGATCATCAAGGCCGTGGCGACCACGGGCCTGGGTGGTCAGTAGGCCCAGCCGGTGAGGGCGGGGACTCATGCCTGGTGCCGGTACCTGCGGGCGCGGGCCGGGCGTGAGTCCCCGCCCTCACCGCGGCGACTAGGATCGTGAGCGTTCACGCGACGTCGCCAGACCCCTGCCGACCCGGCGCCATCCCACTGCTAGCGAGGAGCAGCATGATCAACGGAGAGCTCATCGACCTGGTTGCCGGCCCCTACGAGGCCCGCATCGCCACCTCGGGCGCCACGCTCGTCCACCTGCGCCGCCAGGGCCGCGACGTCGTCGTCCCCTTTGACGCCGAGCAGACTCTTCCCGCCGCGTGGCAAGGCAAGACCCTGCTGCCGTGGCCCAACCGCATCAAGGGCTCCGCCTACACCTATGCAGGCGCGGACTTCCTCGTCCCGTGCAACGAGCCTGACACTGGCTCGGCGCTGCACGGGCTCGTGGGGTGGTCTGACTTCCAGGTCGCCTCGGAGACTGGTGAGGACGACGCCGTGCCGCGCAGTGAGGTCACGCTGGAGCTGACGCTCATGCCCTCCTACGTCTACCCCTGGGCCCTGGAGGTCACGGTCCGCTTCGCACTGGACGCCGAACGGGGCCTGGCTGTCACGACGACGTCAACGAACGTTGGTGCCGCGGCCGCGCCGGCGGACAACGTCGCCGGTGCGCCGCAGGTCGACGGCGTGCTCGCGCCTGCCCCCTACGGCGTCTCCTGCCACCCCTACCTCACGCGGGGCGTCGCGCTGGACGAGTGCGTGCTCACGGTCCCGGCTCAGCGCGTCCTGGACGTGGAGCCGGACACGATGGCGCCGGCTGGTGAGCGCGAGGTCGCGGGAACCGACTGGGACTGGCGTGAAGGGCGGCTTGTGGGGCAGGTCTCCACGGACAACGCCTACACCGGCCTGCCTGACGGCGTGTGGCAGGTGCGTCTGACGGGCGGCGAGGGCGGGCGCACGGCCGTGATGAGCTCGGACGTGCCGTGGGTGCAGATCTACTCCGCCGAGCACCTAGGACGCTGCGGTGTCGCGGTCGAGCCGATGACCTGCCCGCCGAACGCCTTCAACTCGGGTGCGGACCTGGTGACCTTGGAGGTGGGCCAGTCCCACGAGTTCACCTACCGCCTCTACGAGGAGGACTGAACCGAGGCCTGCCCGCTGAGGCAGGACTGTCTGAGACCGCGGCGCTGCCAGGGCAAGATAGGGCAATGACGTCAGTGAGAAGAGCCGACGGCGAGCGAGACGCTCGTGGGCAGGCGCCAGCCGGGACGGCGTCGGGGGCTCAGGGCCGCCGCCCCGGGATGATGGACGTGGCACGGGCGGCCGGCGTCTCGCACCAGACGGTCTCCCGCGTCATCAACCGCCCCGACTCTGTCCGTCCGGACACGCTGGCACGTGTGCAGGCCGCGATCAAGGAGCTGGGCTACCGGCCTAATCTTGCGGCGCGTGCGCTGGTCACCGACTCCACCCGGATGATCGGCGTGGTCACCACCGGCTCAGGGTTCCACGGGCCGGCCTCCACCACCTCGGCCATCGAGGGGGCGGCCCGGGCCGCCGGGTACGCCTGCCTCGTCGCCTCTCTGCCGGAGGCGGACCGGGCCGGTCTGGAGGGTGTGCTGCGCTTCTTCGTCGCCCGCGGGGTGGATGCCGTCATCGCGGTGGCCTCCCAGCACTGGGCGGCGGACGCGCTAGGCGAGGTCGCCTCGGTGCTGCCCGTCGTCGTCGTGGCTGACGGGCTGGCGCCGACGGCACGGATGCACGTGGTCTCGGTCGATCAGGACCTGGGGGCCAGGCTCGCCGTCGGCCACCTCCTGGAGAACGGCTGTCAGCAGGTGCTCCACCTGGCCGGGCCGCAGGACTGGTACGACGCCGAGGCTCGCGTGCGCGGGTGGCGTGGGGCCCTGGAGGACGCGGGGCTGGAGGTGCCCGAGCTGCTGGTCGGTGACTGGAGCCCCCAGAGCGGTTACGCCCTGGGACGGCGCCTCGTGGACGAGGGCCTGCCACGTGCAGTCTTCTGCGGTAACGACCTCATGGCGCTCGGGCTGCTCGCTGCGCTGCGTGACGGCAGCGTTGAGGTGCCGGGCCAGGTTGCGGTGGTGGGCTTCGACGACATCGAGGGGGCTGCCTTCCTGCGCCCGGCGCTGACGACCGTGCGTCAGCCCTTCGAGGAGCTGGGGCGGGTCTGCCTGGAGGTGGCGCTCAGCGCGCTTGACGGCGAGGCTGGTTCGGCCCACTCCATCGCCCCTCGGCTGCAGGTGCGTGCCTCCAGCCGGAGCTGACGCGGCCAGATGGGCTCAGCTCACGCAGGCCCTGGAACGTGGTGGCGCTGTCGAGGATCGTACGACCAGCGAGGTGGGGATGAGCTGGGTGGCGGTGTCGGGCTCGTCGGTGGCGATCATCCTGGCCAGGCGCGTGATACAGGCACGCCCGATCTCGGTGAAGTCCTGACGCACGGTCGTCAGCGGGGGAGTGACGTCACCGGCCAGCGGGATGTCGTCGAAGCCGACGACGGACAGGTCTGCGGGCACACTGCGTCCGACGTCCTGGGCGGCGTGCACGAGCCCGATGGCCATCTCGTCGTTAGCGCAGAAGACCGCTGTGCAGCCGGGGTCCTCCAGGAGGGTGGCCGCCGCACGGTAACCAGACGGTGACGTCCAGTCGCCGTAGACCGCAGGCGGCACCTGGAGGCCACGGCTGAGCAGCGCCTGGCGCCAGGCGGCCTCGCGCTGGCACGCGACGGAGGAGGTCAGCGGACCGGCGAGGTGGTGCACGGTGGCATGACCGAGCTCGATCAGGTGCTCCACGCCCAGGCGGGCTCCCTCGGCCTGGTTGGTGTCGATCCGTGCGTGACCGGGCACGGCGGCGGAGTCCAGGACCACCAGTGGCAGGGTGTGAGGGAGCCGGTAGGAGGGAGCGTCGTCAGGGACGGAGTCGATGACGAGGACGAGGCCGTCCACCGCCATCTCCTGCAGGCGTGTGAAGGCGCTGGAGACCGAGGCCGAGGTCCGGGAGCGCTCAGTGACAAGGGTGACGGTGTACCCCAGCGCCGTCGCGGCCTCGCAGATCGCGGCGAGGGTGGACACGTTCCCGGTCTTGGTCAGGTCGAACATGACGACGCCGATGGAGCGGAAGCTGCCGCGCTTGAGCGCCCTGGCGGCGGCGTTCGGACGGTAGCCCAGGGAACGCATCGCGGTGAGGACCCGCTCTCGCGTGGCTGGCGCCACGGAGTCGACCCCGTTGGTGACCCGGGACACTGTTTGCGTTGACACTCCGGCCCTTGCGGCGACGTCAGCCATGGATGCCGCGCGGTTGCGTCGGCTGGTCATTGAGGGCCTCCCTCGTTGAGGATGTGCAGTTCTTTTGGAGACTGAGGGGCAAGGAGCGCGTCTCAGGGCTGTTCCAGGTGGGTGGTCGAGGTGCTGCGAACGTCTGGTACTCATACTCATCGTAGGAGGTTGCTCACGACTGTGCGGCGGGTTACATTGTGAACGTAAACAGTCTTCTCGCAAGGGTGTGAGGAGGCTGCCACCCACCCCACATCTCAAGGAGGAGATGGATATGTCTCGTCTTGTGACCCGTCGTTCGGTCCTTGCCGGTTCGTTCGCCCTTGCCGGTGCCACCACACTTGCTGCCTGTGGAGGCGGCTCCGGATCGGGTGGGGGAAGCGGCTCCTCAGGCGGCACGCTCAAGGTCTGGGCCTGGGACCCGGCCTTCAATATCTACGCCATGCGGGAGGCGGAGAAGATCTACCAGAAGGACCACCCGGACTTCAGGCTCGAGATCACCGAGATGGCCTGAGACGACGTCCAGCAGAAGCTGACCACGCTGGCCCAGTCCCAGGACCTCGACCAGCTGCCTGACATCTTCCTCATGCAGAACATGGCCACGCAGAAGAACATCGAGGGCTACCCCGACATCTTCTCCGACTACGAGAAGTCAGGCATCGACTTCAACGAGTTCCCCGACTCCGTGGTCAACTACTCCCTCTACGAGGGCGTCCACTACGGCCTCCCCTTTGACGCGGGCACCTCGATCGGCGCCTGGCGCACGGACTTCCTTGAGCAGGCCGGGTACACCATCGACGACCTCACGGACATCACCTGGTCGCGGTTCATCGAGATCGGTCAGGAGGTCAGGGCCAAGGCCGGCAAGCCGATGCTCTCCAGCCAGGCCGGTGCCTCGGACCTCATCATGGAGATGATCCAGTCCGCCGGCTCCTCGATCTTCACCGACTCCGGCGAGGTCAACATCGCCGGCAACGAGGTCCTGCTCAAGGCCACCGGGATCTACAAGCAGCTGGTGGACGAGGGCCTGCTCATCGAGGTCAACTCCTGGGACGAGTACGTGGCCTCCTTCACCAGCGAGCAGGTGGTGGGCACGATCAACGGCGTGTGGATCTCCGGCTCCATCCAGACCGCCACGGAGCAGTCCGGCAAGTGGGCCGTGACGAACCTTCCCGCGATCGACGGCGTGGACGGGGCGACGAACTACAGCGCCAACGGCGGCTCGTCCTGGATCATCTCCTCCAACGCCAGCTACGACCTGGCGGCTGACTTCCTCAAGTCGACCTTCGCCGGCTCCACCGAGCTCTACGACACGATCCTGCCGTCCTCCGGCGCGATCGCGAACTGGATCCCGGCCGGTGAGTCCGCCGTCTACAACGAGCCGGTGGAGTTCTACGGCGGCCAGACTGTCTACGCCGACGTCGTCGACTTCGGGACCAAGGTGCCCTCGATCAACACCGGGGTCTACTACTACGAGGGGCGCGACGCGATCTCGGCGGCACTGACCCAGATCGTGGGCGGGGCCGACCCACGCCAGGCCCTGAAGTCCGCTGAGGAGACCACCAAGTTCGCCATGGGGTGAGCGGCGCGCCTCAGGGGTGGGGCTGGAGCTCCCGCCCCACCCCTGAGGCGACTGCCCTCCTCCGTGCGCCCTGCGCGCTAGCGTCGTAGAAGAAACGGATTGTCAATGACGACAGCAGTCACGAGTCCGGCAGCCGGGCTCAGGCGAGACAAGCACCCCAAACCGGTCAAGGTTCGCGCCACGCGCTCTGAGCGCCGTCGCAACCTCACAGGCTGGGTCTTTATCATCCCGGCCGCAACGCTCATCACCATCATGAGCTTCTGGCCGATGCTCCAGGCCTTCCTCCTGTCCCTGCAGACCGGACGTGGCACGCGTCTGCGCTACGCCGAGCCTCTGTGGAGCAACTACCAGCGTCTGCTCACTGATGAGACCTTCATCATGACGCTGAAGACCACCTTCGTCTACCTCATCATCCAGGTCCCGATCATGCTCGGGCTGGCCCTGGTGCTGGCGGTCATCCTCAACGACCCCAGGCTGCGCTGGAAAGGGCTGTGGCGCACCGCGATCTTCCTGCCCTGCGCGGTCTCCCTCGTGTCCTACTCGCTGGTCTTCCGCACGCTGTTCGCCAACGACGGCTTCATCAATGACATGCTCATGGGGCTGCACGTCATCGACGACCCGGTCAACTGGCTCGGGCAGACAGGCACTGCCCGCATGGTCATCATCCTGGGACTGCTGTGGAGGTGGACCGGCTACAACATGGTCTTCTACCTCGCCGGCCTGCAGAACATCGACATGTCCACCATCGAGGCGGCCAAGATCGACGGCGCGAGCTCCTGGCAGGCCTTCTGGCACGTGATCGTCCCTCAGCTCAAGCCGATGATCCTGCTGACGGCGATCATGTCCACCAACGGCACGCTCCAGCTCTTCGACGAGTCCTGGAACCTGACCAAGGGAGGCCCGGCCTACACCTCGATGTCGATGTCGCACTACCTGTACGAGCTCTCCTTCCTCAAGAGCCCGAACTTCGGTTACGCCTCCGCCATCTCCTACGTCATTCTCATCCTCGTCGCGCTCCTCGCGCTCATCCAGATGAAGGTTGGTGACAAGCGTGATGCGTAAGTCCTCACTGCGTCAGCTCCCCAAGTACGTCTTCCTCGTCGTGGCCTCGCTGGCCTCGGTCTTCCCGCTGTACTTCATGGTGGTCTCAGCGACCAACAGCTCTAACGAGGTCCTGTCCTCCAAGCTCACGCCGGGCAGCCACCTGCTCGACAACTTCGCCACGATGCAGGAGCTGAGCAATATCTATCCGGCACTGGGCTACTCCGCGGCCATCGCTGTGCTCACCACGGTGCTCGCGCTCCTGGTGTGCTCCATCGCGGGCTACGGCTTCGAGATCTACCACTCCAAGGGCAAGGACGTCGTCATGGCGATCCTGCTCCTGGCGATGATGATCCCCTTCGCGGCGACGATGATCCCCCTGTTCCAGCTGTTTGGGAAGGTCGGGCTGGTCAACTCTCTGTGGGCGGTCATCCTGCCCGCGGTGGCCACGCCCTTCCTCATCCTGCTCTTCCGCCAGGCCTCGCGCTCCTTCCCGCACGAGGTCCTGGAGGCCGCGCGCCTGGACGGCCTGAGCGAGATCGCGATCTTCGCCCGTATCTACGTGCCGACCATGAGGTCCACCTACGCCGCCGCGGCCGTGGTCACCTTCATGGCCGCCTGGAACAACTTCATGTGGCCCAAGATCATCCTGGTCAACGTCAGGTACCAGACCATGCCCATGCTGGTGTCCAACCTGGCGGCAGGCTACGTCACCGACTACGGCGTGCTCATGCTGGCGGTGCTCATCGCCTCCCTGCCGGCCGTCGTCGTCTTCCTCGCGCTTCAGCGCTCCTTCGCCAACGGAATCATGGGGGCAGTCAAGTGATGAACCGAGTCGTCGGCCACGAGCAGCTGTCCGACCCGACCTTCTTCGCCCAGGGGCGCCTGCCGGCGCACTCTGATCACCGCTGGTACGCCAGCCAGGCAGAGGCGGTACGCGGTGAGTCGAGCTTCGAGACCTGCCTGGACGGGGTGTGGAAGCTGGCGTACAGCGTCAACCTGGCGACCGCGCCCGAGGGCTTTGAGCACGACGATGTTGACGTCACGATGTGGGACGACGTCCCGGTCCCGGCCCATATCCAGATGCTGGGATACGACCGCCCTCAGTACGCCAACACGCAGTACCCGTGGGACGGGCACGAGGACCTTGAGCCCGGAGCCGCTCCGAAGGACTTCAACCCCGTAGCCAGCTACGTGCGAGCCTTCACCCTGGAGCAGGACCTGGAGGACGGCGAGCGGCTGGTGCTGAGGCTGGAGGGTGCCGAGTCCTGTGTCACCGTGTGGCTCAACGGCAGCTACGTGGGCTACAGCGAGGACTCCTTCACCCCCTCGGAGTTCGACCTCACGCCCTACCTGCGCGTGGGCTCCAACCGCCTGGCGCTGCGCGTGGTCAAGTGGTGCTCGGGCTCGTGGCTGGAGGACCAGGACTTCTACCGCTTCTCGGGTCTGTTCCGCTCGGTGTACCTGCGCAGGCTTCCGGCCGCGCACCTGGCGGACCTGCGGACCTCGGTGCGTGTGGCCCCGGACCTGTCCACGGCACGTGTGAGCGTGCGCACCACCGTCGAGGGCGGCGCCAGGGTGACTGCCTGCCTTGAGGGTGTTGGTGAGCTGGAGGCTGGTGAGGACGGGCTCCTGGCCATTGAGGTGGACCGTCCTCGCCTGTGGAGCGCCGAGGATCCTCAGCTCTACGACCTCACGCTGCGGGTCTGGGACGCCGAGGGCAGGCTGAGCGAGGTCGTTCCTCAGCAGGTGGGGATCCGTCGCTTCGTGCTGGAGGATGGGGTCCTCACGATCAACGGCCAGCGGATCGTCTTCCGCGGTGTCAACCGTCACGAGTTCGGTGAGCAGGGGCGGGTGATGACCCGCGAGCGTACCGAGGCGGACCTCATCGCGCTCAAACGGGCCAACGTCAACGCCATCCGCACCAGCCACTACCCGAACAACAGCTTCCTGTACGAGCTGTGTGACCGCTACGGCTTCTACGTCATTGACGAGGCCAACCTGGAGACTCACTCGATGTGGGACCAGATCGTCCAGGGACGGCTGGAGGTGGCGGACTCGATCCCGGGGGACCACCCCCAGTGGCTCGGGGCCGTGCTCGACCGTGCGCGCTCGATGTACGAGCGCGACAAGAACCACCCCAGCATCCTCATGTGGTCGTGCGGCAACGAGTCCTACGGGGGTGACGACATCGCGGCGATGGCGGACCTCTTCCGAGAGCTCGACTCCCGGCCCGTCCACTACGAGGGTGTCCACTGGGACCCGCGACGGCCTGAGACGACTGACGTGGTCAGTCAGATGTACACCCCGGCCGCCAAGGTCGAGGAGCTCCTGGCCGGCAGCAGGTCCAAGCCCATGATCCTGTGCGAGTACGCCCACGCCATGGGTAACTCCTTCGGCGCGGTGGACAAGTACATGGACCTGGCTGCGCGTGAGCCCTTGTTCCAGGGTGCGTTCATCTGGGACTTCGCCGACCAGGCGATCCGGCTGACCGCCCCGGACGGCACGGCCTACTGGGGCTATGGCGGGGACTGCGGCGAGGCTCCGCACGACGGTGACTTCTGCGGCAACGGCATCTTCTACGCCGATCACACGCCCTCACCCAAGATCCCCGAGGTGGCCCACGTCTATCAGGGGCTGTCGTCCGAGATCCACGGCAACCAGGTCACGGTGACCAACCGGTACCTGTTCACCGGCTCGGAGGCCTTCGAGTGCCGGGTGCGCCTGGCGCGTGAGGGGCGTCAGCTGGCCGACGCCGTCGTGGAGACTCAGGTCCGCGCCGGTGGCAGGGCTGCTTACGAGCTACCGCTCTCGGTGCCCGAGGAGGCGGGGGAGTACACCGTCACCGTCTCCTTCCACCTGCGCCAGGACACCTCCTGGGCGCCGGCGGGGCACGAGGTGGCCTGGGACCAGGCGGTGGTCGAGGTGGCGCAGGGAGCCTCGGCAGGCACCGGCGCCGGGAGCGGGCAGGGCCCCCTCATCGTGGTCGGCCGGCCTCGCTCTGGGGCGCTGACCCTCGTCGAGGGAGGGCACAACGTCGGCGTGCACGGGGAGGAGTTCGACGTCCTGTTCTCCCGGATCACCGGGGCGCTGACGTCCTACCGCTTCGGACGCCGTCGTGACGCAGGCTATGAGCTCCTCAAGGCTCCGGTCATGCCCTGCTTCTGGCACGCGCCGACGGCGAACGAGCGCGGCTACGGCGGACCCTACGAGGAGGGAGCCTGGCTGCTGGCCTCGCGCTTCTCACGTCCGGTGCGTCAGGGGACCATCCCTGCCGTCAGCTGTGAGGGGGACGCCGTCGAGGTGACCTTCGTCTACGAGCTGGCAGGGCTTGCCGGTTCGACGTGCACGATGCGCTACCGGGTCGAGCCTGACGGCACGGTCGGGGTCACCCAGCTCCTCGAGCCGGCGGGAGAGGTCCCGGACCTGCCGGAGATGTCCACTCTCCTTCAGGTTCCTGGGGATCTGAGCGCCCTGACCTGGTACGGCGAGGGCCCGCACGAGTGCTACGTCGACCGCCGTGGGGGCGCGCGCCTGGGCGTGTGGACTTCCGAGGTCAGTCAGGAGCTGCCTGGTTACCTCGTGCCGCAGGAGTCTGGCTCTCACACCGGTGTGCGCTGGGCGCGGGTGACGGACGGGCGCGGGCGCGGGCTGGAGCTGCGCTGTGAGCCTGGATCACCGATGGAGCTGTCCGCCTTGCCGTGGACGCCTTTCGAGATCGACAACGCCCGCCACGCCTGGGAGCTCCCGACGACGGACCGCACCGTCCTGAGGCCGGCGCTCATGCGCCGGGGCGTGGGCGGGGACGACTCGTGGGGGTCACGGCCGCACCCTGAGTACCGCCTGCCCAGCGGGCCGCTCGGGCTGCGCTTCACGATGCGCGGGGTGATGTAGGCGCCTGCTCGCCCTCAGGGGCGCAGCAGAGGTGGTCGTCGGCGGCCGTTCACGAGCCGACGA
>NZ_JARKVC010000011.1 GCF_029851875.1 Actinomyces sp. | reverse complement strand
CGGGCACGAGGCAGACCACTTGTGCCCGGCCGCCCGGGCGGTCGTAGACCTCTGCAAAGCGGCCTGACCGATAAGTCAGGTCCATGCCCGCGATGCTGTACATGTGGGAGTCGCCGTTGACACGGGCCGTGCCTACTTCTTGTGTCGTCACTGCTTCTTCGCTGTTTCGACCCCCGTATGCACGGGGACACCCGGAGCGGTCGGACGGCTTCTGCGGCTGGTCGGCGCCTCAAGCCCCACGCACGTAGGGAGGAACTGACCAACCTGCCGCGCACCGTGCACATGGACCCTCAACCCCCACGCACGTGGGGAGGACCAGTCGGTCTAGGGAAGGCAGGGTGATCTGGGCTGTCGTTTTAGGCCCTAGACCGTCGGTTCGGAACTTTCGGGCTAGACCGGCCCATCGGTTCAGGTCGGGAACAGTCGGTTTGGTTGCGGCAGCCATGGGAACCGACTGTCGAGCACCTAAAGCGAACTCCTTACAGAGCCAGTCAGGCGGGCACGGACGGTGACGGACCTGAAACGACGAGACACAGGCGCGCTGGCCCCTCAACCCCCATGCACGAAGACCCTGACCGCCGGGTCGTCGCTTCAGGCCGCAGACAGTCGCCTCGGGGACTCCGGGCTGGCCCAGGGCGTCGCTTCAGGCCCCAAACAGTCGGTTCGGTTGTGACAGCCGTGGGAAGCGACTGTCGAGCACCTAAAGCGACGGACTTGCGGAACCAGCCAAGTAGGTACGGACGGTTACGGGCCTGAAACGACGGCGCACAGACGTGCCTGGCCCCACGTACGTGTGGACGACCCTGACGAACGCGCCCAGCTCCTGCGCCTAGGCAGTCGCTTTCCGGAGATGACCACACCCCCAGTCGTCCTCGACGAGTGGCAGCTCCTGCCCGAGCTCTGGGACCGGGTGCGCCGGCAGGTGGATGAGGACCCCAGCCCCGCCCGCTTCATCCTCACTGGTTCCTCCACCCCGGCCCAGGCACCCACGCACGCCGGTGCCGGACGTATCGCCACGGTCCGCCTGCGTCCCCTCAGCCTGGTCGAGCGCGATCTGGACACCCCGACCGTCTCCCTCGGTGCGCTGCTGGCCTCGCAGCAAGACACGCCTATCGAGGGCAGAGCCACAGCCGTCCTCAACACCTACGTGGAGGAGATCCTGCGCTCCGGCTTTCCCGGCATCCGCGACCTCCCCCTGGTCGCACGCCAGGCACAGCTGGACTCCTACATTGACCTCACCGTGCGCCACGACCTGTCTGACGGGTCCCAGCGCCGCACTCGTTCACTCAAGGACTGGATGCGCGCCTACGCAGCCTCCGTCTCGACCTCCACCACGCTTGACGCCATCAACCAGTCCCTCGCTGCCCACCAAGGCACTCAGCCCGCCGCGACCACGGCCCGCGCCTACCGGGACACCCTGGCGTCCATGTGGGTGATCGACCCGGTGCCGGGCTGGCTGCCGACGCACAACGAGCTCACTCGCGCCACCGCGGCGGACAAGCACCAGATGTGTGACCCGGCCCTGGCCGCACGGCTCCTAGGAATCGGCCCGGCCCACCTCCTCGGCGTCGGCCACCCCATCGTGCGCACTCCAGCAGGCCAGCCACGCCGCACCAGGATGCTGGGCTTCCTCTTCGAGTCCCTCGTCACCCAGAGCGTGCAGGTCTACGCCGACCTGTGCCGGGCTGATGTCCGGCACCTACGCACGAAAGGGGGTCGCCAGGAGATCGACCTCATCGTCGAGGGTCCTGACCGCCGGGTCGTCGCGATCGAGGTCAAGACCGCTGCCGCGCCACGCCCCGGGGACACCCGTCACCTGCTGTGGCTGCGTGAGCGCCTGGGAGACAGGCTCGCTGACGCCCTCGTCATCACGACCGGCCGGGACGCCTACCGGGACAAGAACGGCATCGCCGTCGTCCCGGCATGCCTGCTCGGCCCGTAGACCGGGTCCTGGAGGCGCGCGGGCCTACTTCTCCCCGCGCGCGGCCCACCACGAGTGCAGAGCCTGGCGCGCCAGGTCCTCACCCATCGGCCCCTTCTCCATGCGCAGGTCCATGAGGAAGCGGTAGGCCTGCCCCACCACCGGACCGGGCTCGATCCCCAGCTCGGCCATGATCTGCTGGCCGTCCAGGTCCGGACGGATCGCAGCGAGCTCCTCCTGCCTGGCCAGCTGGGCGATGCGCTCCTCCAGGTCGTCGTAGGCCGCAGAGAGCATCTGCGCCTTGCGCTTGTTCCCCGTCGTGACGTCCGCGCGGGTCAGGCGGTGCAGACGCTCCAGCAACGGCCCGGCGTCGGTGACATAGCGACGCACGGCGGAGTCGGACCAGCGCGCGTCGGCGTAGCCGTGGAAGCGCAGGTGCAGCTCCACCAGCCGTGCCACGTCCTTGATCGTCTGCTTGTCAAAGCGCAGGGCCGTCAAGCGCTTCCTGGCCATGCGCGCCCCCACGAGGTCGTGGGCGTGGAAGGTGACCACACCGCCGCCCTCGAAGCGGCGCGTCGCCGGCTTGCCGATGTCGTGGAGCAGGGCGGCCAGCCGCAGCACGAGGTCAGGGGCCGGCACGGGACCCTGCGGCCCGGTCTCCAGCGCGATCGCCTGGTCGAGCACCGTGAGGGTGTGCTCGTAGACGTCCTTGTGCCGTCCCTTCTCATCCACGGTCTCCTGCAGGGCGGACAGCTCCGGCAGGACCACGTCCGCCACCCCGGAGTGGACCATGAGCTCCAGCCCGCGCCGGGGCCAGCGGGAGGTCAGCAGCCGCTCCAGCTCGGCACGCACCCGCTCCGCCGAGACGATCTCCAGGCGCCCGGCCATCTCACTCATGGCCTCCATGACGTCCATCTCGACGTCGAAACCGAGCTGGGCGGCAAAGCGCGCCGCCCGCATGATGCGCAGCGGGTCGTCGTCGAAGGACTGGACCGCCGTGACAGGAGTGCGCAGCACCCCCGCCTCCAGGTCAGCGCGTCCGCCGCAGGGGTCGACCAGCTCCAGGTCCGGCAGGCGCAGCGCCATGGCGTTGACGGTGAAGTCGCGGCGGGTGAGGTCACCCTCCAGGGTGTCTCCGTAGGCGACGACGGGCTTGCGCGAGCCCACCTCGTACTCCTCGGTGCGGTAGGTGGTCACCTCGACGACGACGTCACCCTTGCGCGCCCCGATGGTGCCGAACTCCTTGCCGATGTCCCAGCAGGCGTCCCCCCACCGGGCGAGGATCGCCTCGGTCTCATCCGGCCGGGCCGAGGTGGTGCAGTCCAGGTCGTGCGGCACGACGCCAAGGAAGGCGTCGCGCACCGGTCCTCCCACCAGCGCCAGCTCGTGGCCAGCCCGCACGAACAGGTGCCCGAGCGCTGCCAGCGAGGGCGGCAGCTGCGCCAGGGCGTCCAGGGCGGTCTCGGACAGGCCGTGAGGGGCGGAGGAGGCGGAGGTCGCGTTCGTCGTAGTCGTGGTGGTCATCAGCCCTAGAGTGCCATCTTTTTCCCCCTTGACGCCTCCGTGCCAGGCACGCCACCTCGGACCTGGGCCAAGGGTCGCTCCAAGACCGCCTAGAGTGTCCCTATGCCTAGCCACCGCACTCGCCGACCCCGCGCGGGCTCTCAGCCGCGTCGGGCGGGTGTGCGCAGCCTGCCCGTCGTTGACGAGACCAGCGCCGGCGGCCTGGTCATCGACGTCCAGGACGGTCGTGCGGTCACCGCCGTCATCGCCCGTCGTAACCGTGGCGGGCGCCTGGAGTGGTGCCTTCCCAAGGGGCACCTGGAGGGCACCGAGACTCCTGAGCAGGCGGCCGTGCGCGAGATCGCCGAGGAGACCGGCATCCACGGACGCGTCCTGCGTCACCTGGCCACGATCGACTACTGGTTCGGCGGGGACGACCACCGCGTCCACAAGGTCGTCCACCACTTCCTCCTCGAGGCCACCGGCGGCACCCTGACCACGGAGAACGATCCTGACCACGAGGCAGAGGACGTGGCCTGGGTGGACCTGGAGGATGTCTCCCGCCGCCTGGCCTACCCCAACGAGCGCCGCATCGTCGCCACGGCCCGCGAGATCCTCGTGGGAGACGGGTGAGGCCCCAGGTGAGGCTCGGCGGTCAGCACCCGGCCCGTCGTCGGCCTTCTCTGGCCGCCCGCGCCCGCACCACCGTGGCGGGCGTGTGTGCTGTTCTCGCCCTGGGGCTGGCGCCCGTTGCCACCGCCGTCACGGCCCCCTCCTCACCCCTTCCGCAGGCGACGACGGCGACGCTCACCTCCTCCACCACCCGCGCGGCCGAGGTAGTCCAGGGACAGGTGACCATGTCCGTGGACGCCCTGTCGGCCGAGGTCCTCGCCAGCGACCAGGACCTCACTGTCACCGGCACGATCGCCAACGGCACCGACGCCGCCCTCTCCGGTGCTCAGCTGGTGGCACGTGTCCAGCGCAGCACCGAGGTCACCACCGGGGCCCTGAGCTCCTGGCTTGCCGGGGAGCGCACCGGCTACCTGTCTACCGTCGCCACCCTTGACCTCGACGGCGAGCTCGCGCCCGGCACCGTGCGCAGCTTCACCCTCACCGTCCCCGCCGCCGCGCTCCCCTTCTCCTCCACCGAGCAGTGGGGGCCCAGAGGCGTCGAGCTCGCGCTGGAGCACGAGAACGAGACCGTGGCCACGGACCGTACCGTCGTCGTGTGGGACGCCGGTGTCCAGGTCGATGCCACACGCGTGACGGCGATCGTGCCGGTGGTCGCCTCGCCGGCCGAGATGTCGCTGCTAAGCACCGCCAGCGTCACGGACACCGAGCAGGACGACGACGCGCCCGAGCCCACGCACAGCCCCACGCCGCAGTCCTCGGACGCCGCGAGCGCCGAGCCTGGCGAGCAGCCCTCGCCATCACAGGAGGCCGCCTCGTCCACGACCACCTCGACCCAGTCGGGTCTCAGCGCCCTCCTGACGCGGGTGACCGGCCTGCTCTCACTGGCAGGCAACGGGGTCGTCCTGGCCGTCGACCCCGCGCTCATGGAGGCCCTGGGCGTGTCGGTCGACCAGGAGGAGAGCTCCTCGACCACACCGAGCGCCACCGAGACGGACCAGGCCAGCCCGGCCCCGCCGTCGTCCACGGAGGCCGCCGATCCGGCCACCGAGGCCTCCTCACCGGCCCCGAGCGCCACGGCGACCACGAGCCCGGCCCCACACGAGCCCGGCCCCGCCGCGCTCCCGCTGTCCACCACCCAGCGCGCCGAGCTGCGCCGCGCTCTCAGTCACGCCCTGGCCACCGGCTCGGTGATCACCCTGCCCTGGGCAGACGCTGACCTCAGCGCCCTGGCCCACCTGGGACAGGCTGAGGCCATCAGCACCGCCCTCACACACTCGCAGCAGGCCACCAGCACCTGGGAGGGCGCCACGACGACGACGGCCCTGGCCACCGGCGCCCTGGACGCCACCACCCTGGCTCAGCTGCCACAGTCGGTGACCACGGTCGTCGCCCAGCCCGGCGACCTGCCCGTCTCCGAGGACCTGACCTACACGCCGTCGGGATGGGCGACGAACGAGGCACGCACCCTCCTCGTACCGGACACGGACCTGACGGCCGCGATCGACGGCAAGATGTCCGTGACCGCTGATGACACCGACCAGCCGGTGACCACGGACAACGAGCTGGACACCCGTCAGCTCATCCGGGCCGACTCGGCGATCCTGACGCGTCAGGCCCCCAACCGCCACCGCGACCTCGTCGTCACCGTCAGCCGCGAGGCCGCGGCCCAGACCGATCCGAGCGTCCTGGCCGCGCGACTGGACGCCCTGCTTGGTCCGTCGTGGACCACGGCCCAGGGGCTGGAGGAGCTGATGGCCGCCGCCCATGCGGACGAGGAGGACACCCAGGTCGCCCGTGCCGAGCTGCCCTCAACGCAGACCTCGACGACGGAGCTCACGCAGGACGAGCTTGATGCCAGCCGGCAGACCGCCTCCTACCTCGCCTCTCTCGCCTCGGTCCTCACCTCTGCGAGCAGCGTCCTGGGGCTGTCCACCGAGGTCGAGGCCTGGGCGAGCGCGGCCTCTTGGCGTGAGGACCCCCAGGGTCGATCGGCCTATATCGACCAGGCGCGGCAGACCGGCACAGCCATGACCGACCGCATCACCGTGGTCCCCTCCTCGACCATCAACGTCATCTCCTCCTCCGCGGACCTGCCGCTGCGCATCCAGTCCAGCCTGGACCAGGACGTCACGGTGCGCATCCACCTCAAGCCCGGATCGACCCGGCTCCAGGCGAGCAAGGACGTCACCGTCACCGTCCCCGCGCACGGGCAGGCCTCCGCCACGGTCCCGATCAAGGCGGTAGGCAGCGGCGACGTCAACGTCCACATCACCGTGCTGGCGGCTGACGGCACGCCCGTAGGCACCGCCGTCACCCTGCACACACGGGTCAGGGCCGACTGGGAGTCCCTGGGCACGACCGCCGTCGCGGCCGTGCTCGTCGTCATGCTGCTGGCCGGCATCGTGCGCACCGTGCGCCGGGGTCGCCGCTCTGGTGCGGACGGCCAGGCCCTCAAGGCACCGGCTGCTGGTGCCTGTCCGTCCTCGTCTGAAGCCAGCTAGGAGGCACCATGAGCCAGTCCTCGATCGCACGCTCCAGCATCGTCATGGCGGCAGGCACGCTGACCTCACGCGTCCTCGGCCTGGTGCGCAACGCCCTGCTCATCGCGGCTCTGGGGGCGACGGCGTCGGGGGCGGCTGACGCCTTCAACGTCGCCAACATGCTGCCCACCCAGCTCTACAACCTCATCATCGGCGGTGTCCTCAACGCCATCCTCGTACCACAGATCGTGCGTGCCATGCGTCAGAGGAACGGCGAGGAGATGGTCAACCGGATCCTCACGGCGGCAGGCCTGCTCATCGCCGGGATCTGTGCGGTGCTGACGGTGGCCGCTCCGTTGGTCATCATGCTCTACGCCTCGGGCCTGGGACGCTGGCAGCCACTGGCCTTCGCCTTCGCCTTCTGGTGCATGCCGCAGGTCTTCTTCTACGGCCTGTACGCCCTGTGGGGACAGGTCCTCAACGCCCGCCACAGCTTCGGCCCCTACATGTGGTCGCCGGTGCTCAACAACATCATCTCCATCGCCTCGATCCTGGCCTACCTGCACCTGTACGGCGCCTATGCGGCCGGCCAGGGCCCGGAGATCTGGAACGCCACCCGCATCATCCTCATCGGCGGCTGCTCCACGCTCGGCATCGCCGTCCAGGCGCTGGTCCTCTACGTCCCTCTGCGCCGCTGCGGCTTCCGCCCGCGCTTCATCCTGGGGGTGCGGGGGCTGGGACTGGGCTCGATGTCCAAGGTCGCCCTGTGGGCACTGCTGGGAACGGCCATCGTCTCGCTGGGGGACCTGGCCGTGACCAACCTCGGCTCGCGTGCAGTCACCGCCGCCGAGTCCGCCCAGTACGCGGGCGTCGTCGTCCCCTCGACCACGATGTACGCCAACGCGCTGCTGGTCTACATGCTCCCCCAGTCCCTCATCACAACCTCGATCATCACCGCGCTGTTCACGCGGATGAGCGAGAAGGCCGCGGCGGGCGACGCCGAGGGCGTGCGCGACGACCTGTCGCTGGGACTGCGCTCGGTGGCCGTGTTCACCGTCCTGTTCGCTGCCGGGATCATGACCCTGGCCGGCCCGGCCCTGCAGCTCTTTGTCCCCTCGATCTCCCGTGAGGTCGCTGACGCCTCGGCCCCGATCCTGGCGACCCTGGCCGTGGGCATCATCTTCCAGGGCGCGTGGTTCACCACCCAGCGCGTCATGCTCGCCTACGCGGACACCAAGCGTCTGCTGGCTGCTGACTGCGTGGTAGGTGGGATCACGGTCGCCTCCTGCCTGCTGGCCTGGTTGCTGGCCCCCGCGACCCACTGGATGATGCTGGCGGCCGCCGGCAACACGATCGCCCTGGCTGCGGCCTGCGTGGCCGTCATCCCGCTGCTGCGCCGTCACCTTCCTGACCTGGACGGCCGCCGCATCCTGTCCACCTACGCCCGGCTCATCGCCTCGGCAGGCGTCGCTGTCGGCGTCGGCGTGCTCGTGCGCCGTCTGACCGGTCCGGCTGACAGCTCGCTGACCGGCACGCGGGCCCTGGACGCCCTGGTCATCATCCTCATCACCGCCGTGTCCATGACCCTGGTCTACCTGACCGTGGCACGGGTGCTGCGCGTGAGCGAGCTCGGCGTCCTCTTCCGCCCGGCCTCACGGATCATCCTGGCGCTCGGCGCGCGGCTGCCCGGAGGGCTGGGTCGTGCGGTGCAGCGCGCTGGGCGCGCCCTGACGCTTCCCACGGCGCCTGCCAGCCAGGAGCTGCCCGACCACGCCTCCCTGCCCGTGGCGTTTCCCCCTGTCAGCAGCGTTCTGATGCCCGGCGCTGCTGCCGATAGAATCGGCATGTACGCGTCACTGCGCACAGGAGGGGACACCATGGGCGACGGCACGCCGATCGGCTCCGGCCGTTACCGGCTCATGTCTCCCCTGCCTGCCACGCTCCCGCGGGTCCTGCGTCACCGTGGCCGGGACACGATCCTGGACCGGCCCGTCACGGTCCTGTCACTGACGGACATCACCCCGCACCGCCGTGAGGTCCTGGAGACCGCCACGCGAGCCGTGCTGGTGGAGGACCGGCGGATGCAGCGCGTGTACGACGTCGAGCAGGGCACCCCTGCCTTCATCGTCACCGAGCCCACGGCAGGGCAGTCGTTGTCTGCGATGGCTGCCTCCGGCCTGAGCCCAGCCCAGGCCCGCGCCGTCATCGGCGAGGTCGCCCAGGTGCTGGACGCCTGCTCGCGTCGCGACCTGCACCATCTCAACCTCTCTCCTGACTCCGTGCGCATCCGTCCGGACGGGTCGGTGCAGGTGTGCGGCGTCGGCATCGAGGCAGCCGTCCTGGGCCTGGGGGCGGATCGGCACGACCCCCTTGCGGCGGACCGTACCGACGCCCGCTCGCTGGTTGAGCTGCTCTACTTCTGCCTCACCGAACGCTGGCCCGGCAAGCGAACCGGCATCCCCTCAGCCCCCATGGCCGGTGGTGCTCCTGCCGCTCCGTCCACGCTGGCTCACGGCATGTCCGACGCCGATGCTGACCTCGACGCCCTGGTCGCCCAGACCTGGGGTCCCGAGCCCCCGGGCTCCGCCGCTGAGGTCGCCACTCTCCTGGGCTCTTGGGACCCCTCACTCCTGCCCAGGGCGGAGGTGGCCACCCACGAGGAGGCTGCGCCCGAGCCGTCGCTGCCCGCAGTAGCAGGAGCCTCCGGACTGGCCGTGGCTGGCCAGGGGCTTGTCGCACGCCTCGGCGCCCTGGCAGGCCGCCTACGCGCTCAGCACCCCGGCTCCGCTGCCGGTCCCACTGCCAAGGAGGCTGCGCCCGAGCCGACAGCCACGACACAGACGCCGCCACCCTCACAGCCGGCTGAGGAGGCCAGGCCGGACTGGAGCCAGGCACCGAGCCGGCCAACGCCGTCGGCCCTGACGCCTCATCCTGCGGCGCCGCAGGCCGAGCGTGACCGCGCCGGCCTCCCGGTTGACCCTGTCCCGACCACACCGCCTGCGCCTGCTCCTCAGCCGGATCCTGCTCCGGCTGACAAGCGTGAGGACCTGGAGGCGAGCAAGAAGGACCGCGAGACCTCCCGCGCGGTGAGCCGGACGACGGCGATAGTGCTGACAGCTGCCCTCCTGGCCGTGCTCGTAGGCGCGTTCTTTGCGATCTCGAACCTGCTGTCCCTGGCGAGCCTCAAGGTCAGTGACGAGGACGTCCCCGCCGCCAAGACGGTTCCGACGGCCACCTCGGCAGCCGCTGAGGACTCCTCTGGCTCCGCTGAGACAGACCCGCAGGCCGGGAAGCCCCAGACGGCACCGATCACGATCTCCGGCGCCCAGTCTCTGGACCCGGGTGGTGACGGCAACGAGCACCCTGAGCTGGCCGGTGCCCTCATCGACGGGGACCCGAGCACCCCGTGGTACTCGCGCTACTACGCCTCCTCCTCCATGGCCTGGAAGCAGGGCATCGGGGTGGCCGTCACCCTGGCTCAGGAGGCTGAGGTCTCCGCGATCCAGATGCAGGGCACGGGCAACGGCGGGCACGTCGAGATCCGCGCGACCTCACCTGAGGACCCTCAGGGCGGCACGCTGCTGGCTGAGGGTGCCTTCACCGAGGGGAGCACGACCTTTGAGCTTCCAGCAACGACGACCAGCTCGATCGTCGTGTGGGTGACCGACCTGCCGACGGCGTCTGACGGACTCCTCAAGGTCACTATCGGCGAGATCACTCTCCGATAAGCAAATACTTCGGAACATTCACGTCCTATCACCTGTTCCACGGGAGATACTGGGGCAGGGTCTCGCCGACCCTCCTCAACGCTCGACACAAGGAGAGCCATGATCCACGACGTCATCATCGTCGGCTCCGGCCCGGCCGGGTACACCGCCGCGATCTACGCGGCGCGCGCCCAGCTGGCACCGATCGTGCTGGCAGGCTCGGTCACCGCTGGTGGTGCCCTCATGAACACCACTGAGGTGGAGAACTACCCAGGCTTCACCGAGGGCATCATGGGTCCCGACCTCATGACCCATATGCAGGAGCAGGCTGAGCGCTTCGGCGCAGACATCCGCTACGAGGACGTCACGGCCCTGGAGCTGGAGGGGGAGGTCAAGCGGATCACCACCGATGACGAGGTCTACGAGGCCCGCACCGTCATTATCTCCACCGGTTCGGAGTACCGCAGGCTGGGTGTGGACGGCGAGGACCGACTCTCCGGTCACGGCGTGTCCTACTGCGCCACCTGCGACGGCTTCTTCTTCAAGGACCAGGACATCGTCGTCGTCGGCGGCGGTGACTCGGCTATGGAGGAGGCCACCTTCCTCTCCCGCTTCGGGCGTACGGTCACCGTGGTTCACCGCCGTGACTCCCTGCGAGCCTCGGCCACCATGGCTCGTAAGGCCATGGAGAACCCGAAGATCTCCTTCGCCTGGAGCTCCAAGGTCGTTGCACTCAACGGCGAGGCGGCCCTGGAGTCTGTCACCCTGGAGGATACCGTCACCGGCGAGCGCCGCGAGCTGCCTGCCTCCGGGCTCTTCGTCGCGATCGGCCAGGTCCCGCGCTCGGAGCTCGTGGCTGACGTCCTCGACCTTGACGAGGCGGGCTACATCCAGGTCCAGGCCCCCAGCCAGCGTACGAAGATCCCTGGCGTCTTCGCCTGCGGCGACGTCGCGGACCCGGTCTACCAGCAGGCCATCACCGCTGCCGGCTCGGGCTGCCGTGCCGCCCTGGACGCTGAGCACTACCTCGCCTCACTCAAGGCCTGAGGCAGCGAGCCGTCGGCTCGCACAGCCTCGCTCCTGCCAACGACCACTTTTCATCTCAGGAGAGCTTCTATGTCCAACGCCCTTGATGTCACTGACGCCACCTTCGCCGACGAGGTCCTGTCCTCCACCACGCCCGTCGTCGTCGACTTCTGGGCCACCTGGTGCGGTCCCTGCCGGCAGATGGCTCCGATCGTCGACGAGGTCGCGGCCGAGCTCGGTGACCGGGTCAAGTTCGTCAAGGTCGACGTCGACGCCAACCCGGCGACGGCTCGTTCCTACGGCATCCAGTCCATCCCGACCTTCGCCGTCATCCGCGACGGCGAGGTCTTCCACCAGTTCGCCGGATCGCGCCCCAAGGCTTCCTTCAAGGCCGAGGTCGAGAAGGTGCTGGCCTGAGTGCTCTCATGAGCCCGACCGACCGCCCGGACAGCAGGCCTGAGCACGTCTGATCCGCACGAGCGCCGCCCACACCCAGTGTGTGGGCGGCGCTCGTCATGTGGCGCCTGCGGTGCCCACATGCGCCCACCAGTACACTGAGGGCGCATCCAGTTGCTTCTTTCCAAGGCGGAGACATGCAGTTCATCTCCACGCGCGGGGGCATGGAGCCCCTCGGTTTCACCGACGTGCTCCTGTCCGGGCTCGCTCCTGACGGCGGGCTCGTCATCCCCTCCGAGATACCCCAGCTGGCACCTGAGGACCTTGAGGCGCTCAGGGACCTGAGCTACGCCGAGCTCGCCGCCCGGATCATCGGCCTGTACGCCACCGATATCGACCCCGAGGACCTGCGCACGCTCACCACGCAGGCCTACGGCCCACAGCACTTCCCCTCCCCCGTCGTCCCGCTTACCCCCCTTGACGACGTCGCACAGGGGCTCGAGCTCGTAGGCCTGTCCGAGGGACCCACCATGGCGTTTAAGGACCTGGCGATGCAGTTCCTGGGTCAGGTCATCCCCTTCGTCCTGCGTGGTCAGGGCCAGGTCCTCAACATCCTGGGCGCCACGAGCGGGGACACGGGCTCAGCCGCCGAGCACGCCTTCCGTGGCCAGGACGGGGTCAGTGTCTTCATGCTCTCCCCCCAGGGCAGGATGAGTGACGTCCAGCGCGCCCAGATGTACAGCCTGGACGACCCGAATATTCACAACATCGCCGTCGCCGGCGTCTTCGACGACTGCCAGAACCTTGTCAAGACGATCAACGCCGACGCCACCTTCAAGCGCCGGTACTCCATCGGCGCTGTCAACTCCATCAACTTCGGTCGCATCGCCGCACAGATCGTCTACTACGTGTGGTCCTGGCTGCGCTGCACCGATGGCCTCCGGGCTGAGGCACGTGCGTCCTACCGGGTCGACGTCGCCGTACCGAGCGGGAACTTCGGCAACATCTACGCTGGCCACCTCGCACGCAGCATGGGTGTCCCGGTCCGCAGGCTCATCCTCGCCACCAATGAGAATGACGTCCTGGACGAGTTCTTCCGTACCGGTGTCTACGCGCCGCGCTCGGGCGCTCTCACGCTGGCCACCTCCAGTCCCTCCATGGATATCTCCCGCGCTTCCAACCTGGAGCGCTTCATTCGTCAGCTTCTGGGCGAGGAGGCTTTCGTGGAGGCATGGGCGGAGATGGAACGCACCGGCCGTCTCGACCTCTCGGCGTACCGCGAGCGCATGAGGGAGGAGCTTGGCTTTGTCTCCGGCCGCTCAACCCACGCCGACCGCCTGGAGGCGATCCGACGCGTCCGTGCCGCGACCGGCTGTCTCATCGATCCTCATACGGCCGACGGCGTCACGGTCGCCCTGCGCGAGATGGAACCGGGCTTCCCCACGCTGGTCCTCGAGACCGCTAAGGCCGCCAAGTTTGGCGAGACGGTGGCGGAGGCGATTGGCGAGCAGCCTCCTACTCCTCAGGCGCTGCAGTCTCTTCTGGCCTCGCCGCAGCACGTCACCTCGATCGACAACGACGCTGCCGCACTGCGCCGCATCATCGTGGCCTCCGCTCTGTCCTGAGGTCACCGGTCTGCACTCATGTCCCGGTTGGCGTTGATGTTTCACGTGAAA
>NZ_JARKVC010000029.1 GCF_029851875.1 Actinomyces sp. | reverse complement strand
CCCCCCCCCCCCCCCCCCCCCCCCCCGCCACACCCGCGCCGGGGCCGACGGCGGCCGGGCAGGGAAGGCGCCGACGCCGCCCAAGCGGGGACGGCGGGGGACGCGGGCGCCGTCAGTGAAGGGCGTCAGCGTCCTCGGCGTCGTGCGTCTCAGGCACCGACTGGCCGGAGACCAGGTAGGCCACGCGGCGGGCCACGGAGGTGGAGTGGTCACCGAAGCGCTCCAGGAAGCGGCCCATGAGAACGGCGTCCACCACCTGCTGGCGGCTGAGCTCGTTGGCCGGGTCCAGGATCATCTGGAAGGAGCGGCGGTGCAGAGCGTCCAGCCCGCTGTCGTTGGCCTGGATCTGGGCGGCCAGGCTCAGGTCCTGGGTCTCAATGAGCCGGACCACGTCCTGCCCGGCCTTCACCGCGTGGTCAGCCATCTGAAGGATGAGGCTGAGAACGGGCTCGGGGACCGGAGGCTCGGGGTAGCGCCCACGGGCGATCGCGGCGATGTGGCGGGCGAGGTCCCCCTGGCGCTCCAGGGTCTGGGCCATACGCAGGGCCGAGATGACGTTGCGCAGGTCCCCGGCCACCGGCTGCTGGCGGGCCAGCAGCATGACGCACATGTCGTCGATGTCGCGCTGGAGGTCGTTGATGCGCTCGTCGGCGTCGATGACCTGCTCAGCGATGATGATGTCACCGTTGCGCAGGGACTCGGCCGCCCGCTCAATAGCGGTGGACACCTGCTGGGCCATGGACTGGAGGTCAGAGCCAAGCTGCTGAAGCTCCTGGTTGAAGATGACGCGCACGAGGCGGCTCCTGATTCTGTGTCGCGCCCGGAACGCCGGGCTGAGAGCGCGCGAGGGCGCGCGGGGCGAGGGTGCTGCCGCCGGGCACCACCGTAGTCGGGGCGGGCCGCGGCCGCACGGCGCGCTCAGCATGTGCCTCCAAGGTGAACAGCCGGCGACGTGCGCGCACATGCTTGGTGAACACTCGCCATGATGCCGCCTACGGACTCGCGTGCACTCGCCCTCGCCCCTAGTCTGGGAGGCGTGGGTACCACCTGGCTGCTGATCGTCGTCGCCCTCGTGGGTGTCGCCGTCGGCACCGCGGCAGGAGTGGCGTTCGGCCTGTCTGAGCGAGACCGGCGTCGCTCCCAGGTGCCGGCGCCGCTGCTCACCGCTGAGGACCCGATCGTCCCGGTGCTGGCGGCCCTGAGGTCGGCCGTGGTCGTGCTGGACGCCGACGACGAGATCCTGCGCGCCTCCGCCGCGGCCTACACCTACAACGTCGTGGGTCAGGACGCGGTCAGCGAGCCGCGCGTGGCCCAGATGGTCGCCCGTGTACGCGCCACCGGTGTGCCTGAGGACGCGGACCTCGCCGTGGCGCGTGGCCGTGTGGCCGGCTCTGGACAGTTCTTCCTGCACGTGCGCGTGGCAGGGATCGGTCGAGGCCGCATCCTCGTCCTCATCGACGACCGCACCGCGGTCAAGCGTGTGGAGGACATGCGTCGCGACTTCGTCGTCAACATCTCCCACGAGCTGAAGACCCCGGTGGGCGCCATCGCCCTGCTGGCTGAGACCATCGAGGACAGCAGCGAGGACGCTGAGGTGGTCCGCAGCTTCGCTGGCCGCATGAGCAAGGAGTCTCGCCGCCTGGGCGTGCTGGTCCAGGAGATCATTGAGCTCTCCCGTCTCCAGGAGGGTGACGCGCTGGCCAGCCCTGAGGACGTGGACCTGGACGCGGTGGTCGCCGAGTCTGTGGACCGGGTGCGGGTGGCGGCTGAGGCCCGCGAGATCACGCTCGTGGCCGGTGGTACCAAGGGCCTCATGGTGCGCGGGGACGCGGCGCTCATCGCCACGGCCGTGCGCAACCTCCTGGACAACGCCATCCGCTACTCCGACCCTCGCACTCGCGTGAGCGTGGGGGTGAGCATCGACCCCTCAGACTCGGACCTGGTGCGTATCGCCGTGGTCGACCAGGGCATCGGCATCCCCAAGGAGGACCAGGAGCGGGTCTTCGAACGCTTCTTCCGAGTGGACAAGGCGCGCTCGCGGGTGACCGGCGGCACGGGACTGGGGCTGTCGATCGTCAAGCACGTGGCTGCTGACCACGGGGGCACGGTGGAGCTGTGGTCCGCCCCCGGCCGCGGCTCCACCTTCACCCTGGTCCTGCCCCGGCTCCGTAAGGACGACGGCGCCTCCTCCATCCCGGACCGCCTCGCCTCTGCTCACCGCGAGCAGGAGGGTGGGGAGAACCCGGCTACGACCTGCCCACTCATGGCTGAGAAGGGACGCACGCACTCATGACCCGGATCCTGCTCGTCGAGGACGAGGAGAGCTATCGCGAGCCGTTGGCCTTCAACCTGCGCCGCGACGGCTACGACGTCGTCGAGGCCGAGGACGGTGGGGTGGCCGTTGAGGTCTTTGAGCAGGCGGGGCGACCAGGCGGCGGGGAGCCGATCGACCTGGTCCTGCTTGACCTCATGCTGCCTCGGCTCAGCGGCACCGAGGTGTGCCGGCGCATTCGGCGCTCCTCCAACGTGCCGGTCATCATGCTCACCGCCAAGGACTCGGAGGTGGACAAGATCGTCGGCCTGGAGATCGGTGCGGACGACTACGTCACCAAGCCCTACTCCTACCGCGAGCTGGTGGCGCGGGTGCACGCCGTGCTGCGTCGTACGCGCGAGGAGGAGCCGGCTGAGCCGGTGCTGGAGGCGGGACGGGTCGCGATGGACGTCGAGCGGCACGAGGTGCGCGTGGACGGAGAGCCGATCGCCATGCCGCTGCGTGAGTTCGAGCTGCTGGAGCTCTTCCTGCGCAACGCCGACCGGGTGCTCACGCGAGGCCAGATCATCGACAGGGTCTGGGGAGCGGACTACGTCGGGGACACCAAGACCCTGGATGTCCACGTCAAGCGGATCCGAGCCAAGATCGAGCGTGAGCCGAGCGAGCCGGCGCTCCTGGTCACGGTGCGCGGCCTGGGCTACAAGCTGGTCAGCGAGGGCTGAGCCAGGGCCGGGCCCGGCCGGAGGGTCGCGCGGCCGGCTCCCCTCCGGTGCGCGAGACCTGCGCCAAGGGGGCGCAAGGCCTCTCGCTGTGAGGGGAATCCCCGGTGATTCCGCGGTATTCCTGATAAACTGGGCATCCGCAGATCGGACTGGAGTGACGTCACCTATGACCTTTGAAGTCGGCGAGACCGTCGTCTACCCGCACCATGGTGCGGCTCGGATCATTGACATCCGCCAGCGCAAGGTGCGCGGCGAGGAGAAGACCTACCTGCAGCTGGAGGTCGCTCAGGGTGACCTGACGATTCTCGTCCCGGCTGAGAGCGTGGACTACATCGGAGTGCGTGACGTCGTCGACGCCGCCGGCCTGGAGAAGGTCTTCGACGTCCTGCGTGCACCCCTGACCGAGGAGCCGACCAACTGGTCCCGCCGCTTCAAGGCCAACCAGGAGAAGATCGCCTCGGGTGACGTCATCAAGGTGGCGGAGGTCGTCCGCGACCTCTCCCGTCGCGACACCGACCGCGGTCTGTCCGCCGGTGAGAAGCGCATGCTGTCCAAGGCCCGCCAGATCCTCGTCTCCGAGCTGGCCCTGGCGGAGAAGACCGAGGAGGAGGCCGCCGAGTCCAAGCTGGACGAGGTCCTCGCCTCCGGCACCGCCGCCTGATCCTCCACGCAGACAACCTTTTCGTAGGCCGGACAACCCACGCCTGGTGCCTGGGTCGTCCGGCCTTCGTGCGGGCCCTCCAGCCGGACAGTGAGGTAGCGTGCCGGGCATGGCTGGAACTGCTTCCCATCCCCGCGACGTCTCCCGCGCCAGCGGTGCCGTGGTCGCGATCCTCACGGCAGCGGGCTCAGGCACGCGCCTGGGAGCGCAGTGCCCCAAGGCCCTCGTGCCGCTGGCGGGAGTGAGCCTGCTGCGGCGTGCCGCACGAGGCCTGCTGGACTCCGGCGTCATTGACTACCTCGTCGTCACCGCGCCGGCCGACCAGGTGCCGGCCTTCGCCACGGAGCTGGACGGGCTGGGACAGGTCGGCCCCGCACGGGTGCAGGTTGTGGCCGGCTCTCCCCGCTCGCGGCAGGCGAGCGTGGCTCTCGGACTGACGGCGGCGCTAGAGGCGTGTCCGCAGGCGCAGGTCATCCTCGTGCACGACGCCGCCCGGGCGCTGACGCCCCCCGCCGTCACTCAGCGGGTGGTGGGGGCCGTGCGGGCCGGTCACGACGCCGTCGTCCCGGCGCTGCCGGTCACCGACACTGTCAAGGAGGTCGCGCCCCGTGACGCGCGTGGCAGTGGCCAGGCGGGCGACGGCGTCGAGCAGGTGCTCGCCACCCCGGACCGTAGCCGGCTACGAGCGGTCCAGACACCCCAGGGCTTTGCGACGGCGACCCTCCTGAGGGCCCACCAGCTGGGTGCTGACCGTGGCTGTGACGAGGCGCTGGCGGCCTCTGACGACGCCGGTCTGGTGGAGGCGGCGGGCGGCAGCGTCGTCGTCGTGCCCGGGGACCCGATGGCGCTCAAGGTGACCACGCCCCTGGACCTGGCGCTGGCCGAGCTCCTCGCAGGATGAAGGCTGCCCGTTACCCGGACGTCACCCCCTGTCCGCCTGTGAGGCCGTAGGCTCACCGCATGACTCCCATGAGCCGCACCACGGCTGACAGCAGTGAGGACGACGTCCCCAGCGCCGGTTCCCTTCCCGAGGCTGACCCCCACCCCTACGCGGGAGGAGGCGGGCAGTCAGAAGGCTCGCGCCGCTGGCTGACCTGGCCCGTGGTCGCCTGGGGCCTGTGGGACTGGGGATCGGCCGCCTTCAACGCCGTCATCACCACCTTCGTCTTCACCGTCTACCTCACCAGCTCCTCCTTCGGGGACAAGGACGTCACGGAGTCCTCCCTCTCGCTCGGGCTGACTATCGCTGGTGCGTGCATCGCCCTGCTGGCCCCGGTCACCGGGCAGCGCTCGGACCGGGCGGGACGGACCGTCTTCTGGCTGGGGGCCTACACGGCGGTCGTCGTGGCCATCAGCGCGGGCCTGTTCTTCGTCCTGCCGGAGCCGGGGTACCTGTGGCTGGGCATCACGCTGCTGGGCGTGGGCAACGTCTTCTTCGAGCTGGCCTCGGTCAACTACAACGGGATGCTCTCCCAGCTGGCCCCCAAGGACAAGGTGGGTGCGGTCTCCGGGCTCGGGTGGGGGATGGGCTACCTCGGCGGGATCGTCTTGCTGCTCGTCCTCTTCGTCGGCTTCATCAACCCCGAGGTCGGCTGGTTCGGGGTGACCAGCGACAACGGGCTCAACGTGCGCGTGGCCATGCTCGTGGCAGCGGCGTGGTTCGGGCTCAGTGCCGTGCCGGTAGTCCTCACCCAGTCCGGGCAGGGTGCCAGGCGGCGTCGGCAGGTGGCCAGCGAGGAGGCCGTGCGCGGCAGCGAGCGGGGCCAGGCGGGGATGGAGTCAGAGCCGACGGTGCTGGCCAGCCGCGCGGTGGCCGGCAGGCGAGAGTCCCTGTGGGCCTCCTACAAGAGGCTGTGGCGCACGCTGGTGTCGCTGTACCGCAGCCACCCGGAGGTCCTGTGGTTCCTCCTGGCTGCGGCCGTCTTCCGTGACGGGCTGGCCGGCGTGTTCACCTACGGCGGGATCATCGCCCAGAACACCTTCGGTTTCACCAGCTCGAGCGTCATCATCTTCGCCATCGCCGCCAACGTGGTGGCTGGCATCGCCACGATTCTCTCCGGCAGGCTGGATGACCTGGTCGGGCCGCGCAGGGTGATCCTCGGTTCCCTCGGCATCCTCGTGGTGGCCGGGGTGCTGGTGTTCTTCCTGCACGACGGCGGTGCGGTGGTCTTCTGGGTGCTGGGCCTGGCGCTGTCGGCCTGTGTGGGGCCGGCGCAGTCCGCGGCGCGCTCCTTCCTGGCCCGTGTTGCCCCGGCTGGGCGTGAGGGCGAGATCTTCGGGCTCTACGCGACGACGGGCCGGGCCGTGTCCTTCCTCGCGCCGGCGATGTACGGGCTGTTCATCTGGGTGGGCAAGGGCGTTGTGGGCGCTGAGGCCAGCTACTGGGGGATCCTGGGGATCGTCGTCGTGCTGGGCGCCGGGCTGCTGCTCATGCTGCGGGTGGGGGACCCTTCCGGGCGCATCACGGACCTGAACTGAGGTAGGTGGCGCTACTCCTGACCGGGGGCTGGGCCGGGATGATGCCAACGCGTCGGAGCCTGGGTTAGAGGTCGAGCGGCGTGCATCCATCTCGTTGCGGCGTGTATCCATGTGGTTGCGGCGTGCTTGTGCGGTGAGGGCGTGGCCAGGAACGTCTGCAGGTACGCCCTCTCGATGCCGATACGCCCTCACTAGAGCAATGCACGCCGCCATTCCTCGGAAGCACGCCGCTACCGGCTGGAGGCTGCTGTCCCAACCTGATGCGTCACCCTTTCGCGTCGTTCGCTGTCCCGTCCTGACCGTTGCTACCCCGTAGCGCGCGACAACTGGGTAGCGGCGAGCACACGGAGGCGGCAGCGCGGATGCGCAGGGCGGTGCCGGGTGCCTGTGTCCGCGCACCTGCTCGCGAGGTCGCCATCTCGCTCCCGCTCTTTCGTCGGAAGGCGGCGGATCAGAGACAGACCCACGTCGGGGTGCGATCGTGAGGTACCTGGCTGATCACTCCTGTGCAGTCCGCGTCAGAAATAGGGGAGGATAGCCGGGACGGGGGCGACTCGCCCCAGCGGATTCCCTAAGGAGCGAACATGTCACTGAGCATCGGCGTGGACGTCGGCGGCACGAAGATCGCCGCGGGAGTCGTGGACGAGGACGGCAACGTCGTCACCCGCGTGCAGAAGGACTCTCCGGCCAACGACCGTGACGCTATCCTCTCCACGATCATCGAGGTCGCTCGCGATCTCAAGCGTGCTCACCCGCAGGCCATGACCGTGGGCATCGGCGCGGCCGGCTTCGTCTCCTCGGACCGCAACACGATGGCCTCGGGCACCAACCTGGACTGGACGGGCGTCAAGATCGGTGACGTCGTCTCCAAGGGTGTGGGTCTGCCCGTCGTCGTCGAGAACGACGCTAACGCGGCCGGCTGGGCCGAGGCGCGCTTCGGCGCGGGGGCCGGCAAGGCCAACGTGCTTGTGGTGACGCTGGGAACTGGCGTGGGCGGCGCCGTCGTCATCGACGGCCACCTCGTGCGTGGAGCCGCTGGCTTCGCCGCCGAGATCGGGCACATCAGCATCGTCCCCGACGGCCGTCCCTGCGGCTGCGGGCTGCGTGGCTGCCTGGAGCGCTATGCCTCCGGCACGGCGTTGGGCGTCAACGGCTGGGAGCTGGCCAGGTTCCGCCCGGCCTACGCCGCTCGCATCATCGAGCTGTCCGGCGGGGACCAGAACAAGATCTCCGGCAAGGCAGTCACGGCCGCCGCCCGTGAGGGCGACCCGGCGGCTCTGGAGTGCTACGAGCGCCTGGGTGAGGCGCTGGGGCGGGGCCTGGCCGACCTCGCCGCCGTGCTGGACCCTGAGGTCATCGTCCTCGCCGGAGGCCTGACCGAGGCGGGCGACATCCTGCTTGCCCCCGTGACCAAGGCCTTTGACCAGTACCTGACGGCTCGGGCGCGCCGTCCCCAGATCCCGGTGCTCATCTCGGCCTCCGGTCAGGATGCCGGTCTGGTGGGTGCCGCGGACCTGGCTCGCGCTGCCTGAGATCCTGCTTCACGCTCTGCCCCGGGCCGGGATCCGCGCGCAGTGGTTCCCGGCCCGAGTCTGCGTCAGGGGTTTGGGACGACGGTGTGAGCTCGGTCCGTCAGCCAGCCGCCTTCTGGATGCGGGCGAGGGCACGGGCGTAGCGCGGCCCGATCTCCTGCGGGGTGACCGGCCCGCCGTCGTAGGTCCAGGTCAGCAGGTTGGCGAGAGAGAAGCGTCGGCCGCAGCGGGCGCAGGAGACGGGGACGGTCGGGCGGCGCATGCGGTTCACCGTGTGGCCAGCAGGGCAGGTACCCACCCAGCGTCCGGCGATGGAGGGGGCTTCTCGCGACACGAGCCTGCGTCCCGTGGCGCCGATCTGTCGTGCCTCGGCAGCCCAGACGGCGTCGTGGCCGTGGCGTGCACCGACCCGGGCGTGCGCGATCTCGTGCAGGACGGTCTCGCGCACCTCATCGGCGTCGTAGAGCTCCATGAGCGCGCGTGACAGCGTGATCCGACGGCGACCGTGGTCTGTCAGCCCGGCGCGGCGCCTGGCACGGTCCAGGCCGAGCTCCCAGTCCCCGACGCCGTGCTCGTCCATGAGCTGGCGGGCCAGGGCCAGGACGCGACAGATCTCCATGACGCCGAGCGTAACGGCTCCTCCCGGCGGGCCGGGATGGTGACATCGTGCAGGAGACGCCGGGCACCGTCGTCGCCGCACCCGGCTGGAGCCAGCGTGGTCGGAGCCGACCCGGAGGACCGGAACGGGCATGGAAAAATGACGGGGTGGCAACTTCTTCCGACCAAGGCGGGTTCTCACCTCGGGCCGCTGTGCCCGCGGGGAGCCACCCTGCTACGACCGGGCGGCCCGTGCCCCCTCGTACAGGAACGCGCCTGGGACGTTCAGCACCCACGCGCGCTGGAGGGGGCGGCTCAGCCAGGAGAGGGCGTCGGCGCCCTCGGTGGCAGGTGGTCGCTCTGCGACTGCTGGTGGTGACCGCCCTGGCAGCGACCGGCTACCTTCGTCATGCCCCGGGGTGGGACGACGACGTAGTCTCAGTCGTCACGCTTCCTGTCCTGGGCCCGGCGCCAGTTGCGCTGGACACCTCTGGCTTTGACGCCGCGCACATCATCGACGACGACGTGTTCTACGACTCCGAGACCATGAGACTGGACGAGGTCACCGCCTTCGTCGAGAAGGTCAACGACGGCTGTCAGACCGGGATGGACGGGACCCCCTGCCTCGCCGTCGCCTCCTTCGACACTGAGGACCGTGAGCCGGCTGCGGCCTGCCCGGGCGGATACAGCGGGGCACCTGGGCAGAGTGCGGCACAGATCGTGTCCGAGGTGGCGACGGCCTGCGACGTCAACCCACAGGTCCTCCTCGTCCTGCTGCAGAAGGAGCAGGGCCTTCTGACCGCCTCAGGAGCAGGACTGAGCGCCCGCAGGTACGAGGCCGCCACCGGCTACGCCTGCCCCGACGGTGCACAGTGCGACCCGCAGTGGGCCGGCTTCTTCCGTCAGGTCTACGGGGCTGCTTCCCAGTTCCAGCGTTACCGGCTGTCTCCTGGCTCCTACCAGGTGGTGGCGGGCGTGCCGACGACGGTGGCGTACTCGCCCCTGGAGGGCTGCAGCGGGGCCGAGCTCGTGGTGGCCAACCAGGCGACCGCCGGCCTGTACGACTACACGCCGTACCAGCCCAATGAGGCGGTATCCAGTGGTGGCGACGACTGCACGAGCTGGGGGAACTGGAACTTCTACGGCTACTTTCACACCTTCTTCGGTGACCCGACGCCGTCGACTCCGTGAGCCAGAGGCTGCCAGATGAAGGCTGAGGAGGCGATCGTGTCGGAGGTCCGTGAGATCATCGGGGCATGGAGTGGCACACGACGCTTGCGACCCTCTGGGTCGTGATCGAGTACGCGATCAAGGTCGCGGCCTTGGGGATGGTGCCGGAGAATCGGCGCCCGTCCTCGTCGACGGCGTGGCTGCTGCTGATCTTCCTGCTTCCCGTGGTCGGCCTGCCGCTCTACATCTTCCTTGGCAGCCCGTGGATCCACGGGCGCCGCCGCCAGCAGCAGGAGGACGCCTCCAACGCCGTCGAGCGCCTGACCTGTGACATGCCCGCGCTTCCGCGCGGTGCGCAGCCTTCTGAGCACCTGGCAAGCGTCCTGGCCATGAACCGCCGGTTGACGGGGTTTCCGTGCGTGACCGGCGAGGTCGTGGACCTGCACTGCGACGCACGAGAGACCTACGCCGCGATGGCACGTGTGATCGACGGCGCCAAGCACCACGTCCACGTCGAGTTCTACATCCAGAGCTGGGACGAGGTCACGGACGTCTTCTACTCGGCCCTGGAGCGCGCCGCGGCGCGTGGGGTCAAGGTGCGCCTCCTCGTCGACCACCTGGGTTCACGTAAGTACCCGGGATGGCGCTCGTTGGGGCGGCGCTGGGAGGCCGCCGGGATCCAGTGGCGGCTCATGATGCCGTTGCTGCCGCTCAAGCGGCGCTTCCGTCGTCCGGACCTGCGTAACCACCGCAAGCTGCTCATCGTCGACGGCGAGCGGGCCTTCATCGGATCGCACAACATCATCGATCCCACCTACCGTCTGCGCTCGAACATCCGCGCCGGGCGCCACTGGCACGACCTGAGCGTGGAGGTGACCGGAGACATCGTCTCTGAGGCCCAGGCCGTGTTCACCATGGACTGGTTCTTCGAGTCGGGTGAGGACCTGCAGCCCGGAGACCTGGTGGCTCCCGGAACGGCTCTGGACCCGACGCAGGGCTTCCAGGCCAGGCCGGGTTGCGTCGTCGGCACTCCCGCGCCCCAGCCAGGACGCCCGGGTGCGGTGGTCAACGCCATGCAGATCATCCCCTCCGGCCCGGGATACCCCACCGAGCCGAACCTCAGGATGTTCATCTCCCTGATCCACAACGCCACCAAGCGGGTGTCCATCACCAGTCCCTACTTCATCCCGGACGAGGCGCTGCTGTCCGCGATCACCACGGCGGCCTACCGTGGGGTGGACGTGGAGCTCTTCGTGGGGCTGGAGTCTGACCACCTCATCGTCAACCACGCCCAGCGCTCCTACTACGGGACCCTGCTGGCTGCCGGGGTGCGGATCTACCGCTACCCAGCCCCGACGGTGCTGCACGCCAAGTACATGACGGTCGACGGCGAGGTGGCGGTCATCGGCTCGTCGAACATGGACTTCCGGTCCTTCACGCTGAACTACGAGGTCATGCTGCTGGCCTTCGGCGGGGACCTGGACGATCTCCTGCGTGAGAACGACGCCCTCTACCGAGGTGTCTCCACGGAGCTCACGGCCGAGGAGTGGGCCAAGGAGCCCTGGCACCGCCGCTACGTCGACAACGTCTTCCGGCTCCTGTCGGCCGTGCTGTAGCAGGCGGAGGACAGTGTCCTGCGGCTGGTAGGCGCGGTCGCTTCTCCCCTGGGACGAGGAGGCCGCCGAGTATGGTGCGTTCGTGGATCCTTGGCCGGGCTGGAGGCTCAGGCTCTGAACGAGGCCTGGCCCAGGTCGGCGCGCCTGAGAGGGCAACGCCTCCCGACCCCGCTGGCCTCAGACCCCGGCCGTCAGTCTCCGGACCTCAGACCTTGGCCAGCAGCTTGCTCACTCGCTGCAAGCTGACCTTCTGGCTGGTTCCCAGCGTCTGGGCGAACAGGCTCACCCTCAGCTCCTCGATCAGCCAGCGTGCCTGCACCAGCACCGCCTCCCGCTCAGCGTCATCAGGCAGACCGGCTGCCCGCTGCCGGGCCTGGGCCAGCATCTCCTCGGCCTGCGTCACCTGGTAGGCCAGTGCCGCGTCCTGCGAGGGCGAGGACTCAGCCTTGTCCACCCGGATCGCCAGCGCCTGGAGGAAGCGCGGCAGGTGTACCAGCTCGCCAGCCGGCGTCGCCGAGACGAAGCCCGGGTACACGAGCGTGGCAGCGTGCTCACGCACCTGCTGCAAGGTCGACAGTAGCGCCAAGGAGGTGTGCGCCTCCACGGCCTTGTCCACCGCACGCCGCTCGCTCAGCGCGCGCGCCACCACCTGTGCCACCCGGTAGACCTCGTCCTCCAGGTCCTGACGCATGAGCACGACGAGATCCTCAAAGACGGCGCGCTCGCGGACCTCGGCCAGGCGCCGCCCGCTGCTGCGCTCCCACTGGGCCGCGACCGTACGCGCCGCCGCCAGCTGCAGGTCGGCGACCAGGGCCTGGGTGCTGGAGTACGGGGATGCCGCCAGCACAAGGACCTCCTTGGGACGCCACCTGCTCGTCACCCGCGCTACCGGCAGCTGCGTGCGTGCCAGGGCCAGCGCCGTCACACCCTCGCCGTGCGCCCGTTCCTGTGCCTGGGCGTCAGGCAGGATCGTCAGGTCCGCCGTCGTCGGCCCCGCCGCGACGAGCGTGGGGTAACCGCGTACCACGAGCCCGGCCGTTCCGGCGGACTCGACCGTTGACGGGATCGTCGAGCGCTCCGGGCCGTCGAGACCAGGGACGTCTTTCGGCCAGTCCGCCAGACCCTTGCGCTCAGCCAAGCCGCTGCGCAGGCCGCCGTCAGACTTCCCGCCGGGCCCGGTGGCTCTCGTCGTGCCACTCGCCCGCGCCCCGGAGCCGGCCGACGACGCAGCCGGACGTCCAGTGCGACCGGCGGCGGCGTCGTCGCCCTTGGCACGGCCCTTCTTGCCGCGCCGGGCGCGCGAACGCTCGCGGTCCTGCGCCTCAGCCATCGCCTGCGCCAGAGCCCCGCGCACCGCCGAGCGCACGGCGGCCTCGGTGCGGCCAGACAGCCGCTTCTGCAGCGCCACCAGGTCCTTGCCGCGACCGATCTCGCGCCCGCGCGAGTCCAGCGCCACGAAGGACACGCGCAGGTGGTCGGGCAGGTGCTCCTGCGCCTCCGCCCAGTCAGCCTCGGTCACCTCGACCCCACGCAGCCTGGCCACAGCGGCGGTGAAGGCCTCCTGGAAGCTGACCGGCGGCGCGCTTGCCCCCGCAGGCGTCTGGCACTCCTCGCGCACCTGGGCCCAGACCTGGGCACCGACGTCGGGAGCCGGCACGAGCTGACGGCGCACCCGCTTGGGCAGCGCCCGGATCGTGGCCACCACGAGCTCAGGCCGCATCCCCGGCACCAGCCAGTCAAAGCCAGCCGGCTCCAGCCGTCCCAGGACCTCAACCGGCACGAGGACGCTCACGCCGTCCTCCGCCTGGCCCGGCTCGAAGACGTAGTCCAGACTGAGAGTGAGGTCGCCCTGCACCCAGGTGTCGGGGTAGCCCGAGGCCAGCGACTCCTCGTCGGCCCCGGGCAGCAGCAGCTCACGGGTGTAGTCCAGCAGGTGCGGGTGGCGCTCCTTCTCCTTCTTCCACCACGCGTCGAAGTCGACTGCACCGGTGACCTCGTCAGGCACGCGGTCGTCGTAGAAGCGGAAGAGCGCCTCGTCGCTGGCCAGCAGTCCGTGCTCGCGGCGCCGCTGCTCGACGTCGCTGAGCTCCTCGATGAGGTCCCGGTTACGGGCCACGAAGCCGTGGCGGGCGTGCCAGCCACCCTCCACCAGCCCGGAGCGCAGGAACATCTCGCGCGCCACCTCCCGGGCGGCCTGCGTGCCCACCGAGGCCAGCGTGGCCGGGCGGTCAGCGGCCAGTGTCATCCCGTAGACCATGACCTTCTCGTGGACCATGGCGCAGCCGTTCTTGGTCGACCAGTACGGCTCACCGAAGACCTGGCGCAGCAGGCCGGCCTGGCGCGCGGTCTCCTCGACCCAGCGAGAGTCCACCTTGGCCACCGTGCGGGCGAAGAGGTGGCTGGTCTCCACCAGCTCAGCCGTCATCACCCAGTCATAGGTCTTGCGGCGCAGTCCCGAGCCCGGCCAGATCATGAAGCGGGTGCCGCGCGCTCCGGAGTACTCCCGACGGCGCTCGTCCCAGTGCCCCACGTTGGACAGCAGCCCCACCAGCAGCGAGCGGTGGATCGCGTCGGCGTCGGGGGTGTCCGCGCTCTTGCCCAGAGCCACGACTGCCGCCGCCACGTCCCCGTGCGCGATCTGGGCGGCGTGGGAGCCGGGCTCCAGGGCCTGGCGCGCAGCACGGATCGAGCGGGCCGTCGGCAGCTCCACCGGCGCAGCCTCCAGACCCAGCGGCCGGGAGAGCTGGCGCAGCTGGGTGTGGACGTCCTGCCACTCGCGCACGCGCAGGTAGTGGAGGAACTCGGCCTTGCACATGCGGCGGAAGGCCGAGCCGGACAGCTCGCGACCCTGGGTACGCAGGTAGCGCCAGAGGTTGAGGTAGGTGAGGAAGTCACTGGTGGGATCGGCGAAGCGCCGGTGCAGGGCGTCTGCCTGCTCCTGCTTGTCCAGGGGGCGCTCGCGCACGTCCTGGATGGACAGGGCCGCCACGATGACCATGACCTCGCCCGCGCACCCCAGCTCCCCGGCGCGCAGCAGCATCCGGCCCAGGCGCGGGTCGATCGGCAGGCGTGCCAGCCGCCGTCCGACCTCCGTCAGCCTCGGGCCCCGGATGCTGCGACGTCCGTGTCCCTCCTGGGCTCGCCCCTCCTCCTGCACGCCGTGCCTTGCACGGCTGGCCCCGACGGGCTCGATCGCACCGATCTCGGTCAGCAGCTGGATCCCGTCGCGCACCGCCCGGTGGTCCGGGGCGTCCAGGAAGGGGAAGTCCTCCACCGAGCCCAGGCCGAGGTTCGCCATCTGCAGGATGACGCTGGCCAGCGAGGTGCGCAGGATCTCCGGCTCGGTGTACTCCGGGCGCGAGAGATAGTCGGCCTCGGAGTACAGGCGGATCGTGATGCCGTCGGCCACGCGCCCGCACCGGCCCGAGCGCTGGTTGGCGCTGGCCTGCGAGATCGGCTCGATCGGTAGGCGCTGGACCTTGGTGCGGTTGGAGTAGCGCGAGATGCGGGCCAGGCCCGGGTCGATGACGTAGCGGATGCCGGGCACGGTCAGGGAGGTCTCGGCCACGTTCGTGGCCAGGACGATCCGCCGGCACGAGTGGGCCTCGAAGACGCGGTGCTGCTCGGCCGCGGTCAGTCGCGAGTACAGCGGCACCACCTCGACCGCCCCGGGCGTGCGGGTGCGACCGTCCATCGTGTAGCGCGGGCCCAGGTGGTCAATGAGCGCCGACTCGGTGTCGCGGATGTCTCGCTCACCGGCCAGGAAGACCAGGATGTCGCCGGGGCCGGCAGCCATGAGCTCGTCGACGGCGTCGAGGACGCCGGTCACCTGGTCACGGTCCTCGGCAGGCACCTGGGAACGCGGGGCCAGCCTGGTCGGCTGGGTCTGGAGGGCTGCAGGGGAGGGCGGCGCTGCGGCTGCGCTCGCGGTCTGGCTCCCTCCTCCGCTCGGCTGCGAGAGGGCCGACGGCGCCGCCGCGCCGGCGCTCGAACGTGCCTGTCCGGCCGCACGCACCTGCGCCCGGCGAGCGCGGGCAGCAGCCCGCACGGCCGGGTCAGGGGAGGTCAGGGCGGCGAGCTCGGCGTCCGTGAGCTCGCCGGCGGGTGCTGCTGCCATCGGGGCGCCGGGGCTGCTCGTTGGTGTCCCCGCAGGCTCAGCCGGCCTGGCCGCTTCTGGCTCGGGGGCGGTCAGCGCCTCCAGCTCAGCCTCGCTGAGGGCGTCGATGTCCGCCTCAGGCGAGACCGGGTGGCCTGGCGTCAGAGGAGCAGGGCCATGAGCGTCGGTGCCCGGGACGTGACCACCGGCGTGCCTGTTGGGGTCGCGGAGCTCGCCCAGACCGTCGTCGGCCAGCAGGGGCCGGTAGCGGATCTCGACGGGGTAGGTACGCCCCGAGACCTGGATGACAGGGGCCGGCACGCGAGCGGTCAGTGGTGCGTAGGCGCGGTGCGGGGCGGAGCCGGCAGCGTCGTCGTCAGCCTGGCTGGAGCCGGGCGCGAGATCGGCAGCTCCCTCAAGGGTGACCTCCTGGGCGAAGTGGGCGGCGAAGCGCTCGGAGTCGATGGTGGCGGAGGTGATGATGACCTTGAGGTCCGGGCGCTGAGGCAGGAGCCGGGCGAGGTAGCCCAGGATGAAGTCGATGTTGAGGCTGCGTTCGTGAGCCTCGTCCACGATGATCGTGTCGTAGCGGCGCAGCATCGGGTCGGTCTGGATCTCGGCCAGCAGGATGCCGTCGGTCATGAGCTTGACCAGCGTACTGGGGCCGGTCTCCTCGGTGAAGCGCACCTGGTAGCCCACCACGCCGTCGCGGCCGATCGCCGTGCCCAGCTCGTGGGCGATGCGCTCAGCCACCGAGCGCGCGGCGATGCGCCGTGGCTGGGTGTGACCGATCATCCCGGTGATCCCGCGCCCCAGCTCCAGGCAGATCTTGGGGAGCTGAGTGGTCTTTCCCGAGCCGGTCTCGCCGGCCACGATAACGACCTGGTTGGTGCTGATCGCCTCGGCGATCTCCTGACGGCGCGCCGAGACCGGCAGCTCCTCGGGGTAGATCAGGGCCGGCACGCTTGCGGTGCGAGCAGCCAGCTGCTCGGGGGTGAAGCCGGGCCAGGAACGGTGCCCGCGGTTCCTGCTGCGCCCGGTGCGCTTGCGACCGCGTGAGGAGCGGCGCTCGTGGGCGGGCTGAGGGGCGGCGTCGGAGCCTCGGGCGGGGGCGGCGTCGTCTGGCTGGGAGACCGTGCCGACGTGGTCGGGGCGGTCGGTGGCGTCCACGGTGTGCGCGGCGCTGGTTCCGGCGTCGGAAGGTGTCGTCTCAGTGCTCATACCGGTGACCATTCTTCCCTAATGACGTACTGCTGCGGATGTGGGCGTGCTCGCGCGACTGGGGCGTGCCTGGCGGCTTGCGAGAGGCACGCCCCAGTCGGTGACCCACGTACTCGTGCATGAAGACACGCCTTCGCCGAGGAACGGAAGGGGAGTTGAAGTGACAAGGGACACAGCCGATGATGGATCCTATGAACGATCTTGACGCCGGTGCCGGCCCTGTGGAGGAGCCTGGTAGGCCTCGGGGCGAGGAGGGCGCCCTCACAGACGCGGTGAGCAGCACCGCGCAGGCCTCCAGCCGCTCCAGCAGACGCCTCCGTGCCTTCCGTCGCTCCGGCGCGCCGTTGAGCGCATGGCGGCGAGTGACCCGGGTCCTGGGGTGGTGCGTGACGGCGCTGATCTGCACCGTCGGCCTCCTCAGCCTCGTGCCTGACTTCCTGGGCAGGACCAGCCCGGGACTGCGGCTGTCGATGCGGGCGCCCTTCACCCAGGCCCTGGCTGTGCGCAGCGCGCTGGCGGTGCTGTTCGCAGCGGTCGGCGTGCTCTTCGTGCTGCTCGCCCTGGTCGGGGCTTGGCGCCGGGACCTGGGGCGACGGCGTGTCATCATCGCCCTCGTCCTTCTCCTCGTGGCGGGGACGCACGCCTGGGTGCTCGCTGATCGGGGCCTGTACCAGCCTGACGCGGCCAGGTCAGCGGTGGCCCGGGTGCCTGATACCGATCCCAGTGACTGGGGCGGAGGTATCACGGCGCTGTCCTTCAACACCTATATGGGCCGGGCCAAGGTGATCGACCTGGCGCTGAAGATTCGGCGGGTGGCGCCTGACGTCGTCGTCCTGCTGGAGGTCACCGAGGAGATGACGCAGCAGCTGCTCGAGCTCACGGGTCAGGACGGCTTCTCCTTCACGGCCTTCACGGCTGGTGGCGGTGGCAGCAGCCTGACGACGACGGTGCTCGTCTCCGCCGCGATCGGCCCCTACGAGCAGGTCGGGGCCTCCGGCATGGGCCACGGCGCCGTCTACCTCACCCCGGCAGGTGGCGATGAGATCAACGGGCACACGCGCCCGACGATCCTGGGTGTCCACACCATCGCGCCCCTGCCCAGCACCATGGGGCTGTGGGCGGAGTCCGTGGAAAAGGTCGTGGAGCGGTGCCAGGCGCCTGAGGCAGGCCTGGTGGTGGCAGGAGACTTCAACGCCACTTTGGACCATGCGGTGATGCGTGACCTGGGCGGCTGCGTGGACGCCGGGGTCCAGGGCGGGATCGGCGGTCTGGCGACCTGGCCGACCTCGACACGCACGGCCTTGTTCGGCGCGACGATCGACCACGTCCTGGTGGACGAGGCCGCGTGGCGCACGAGCCGGGCGGAGGTGGTGGAGGTCGCAGGCTCGGACCACCGCGCGCTCGTCGTCGAGCTGGAAGGGCGCTAGGAATCAGCGAGACCGAACGGTGACGCCCCGCCGGACGACGTCGGCTGGGTGACGGAGGCGCGTCAAGGTATCGGGGCACCGTCGGCCAGGCCGGTCAGCGTAGGCGACGGGCGAACCACTCGATACCCAGCTGGGCTACCTGGGCCTGGGCGTCCTTCGCGTCCTCGGCGTGGACCTGGACGAGCTGGCTGCCGTCGCGCAGCAGCGCGAAGCCCTCAGTCGCCCCGGCGGTGGAGTCGGGGAACTCCTCCGTCAGCGCGCCGTGCAGCATGAGCACGGGCCAGGGCAGGTCCGCCATGATCTGTGCAGGCTCCTGCAGCGAGACGTCGGCCAGGGTCTGCTTGGACAGGACGTTCCACTTGCGGGAGTTGGGGTTGTCGTCCACGAGCCGGGTCAGGCCGTGACGGTCGAGCTCGTCAAGCTGTTCGGGTGAGAAGACGTTCTCCCACAGGATCGACTGCGGGCCGACCACCGCCCCGGAGAGCACGACGGCACGCACGGGCTCCGGGCGGGCCAGCAGCACCGCCGTCGCCCCGAATCCGTTGGCGTGCACGCCTTGGCGCGAGTAGCCCAGGTCCTCCAGCCAGCCGCACACGGCCTGGAGGTCGTCGCTCTCGCCGGCCAGGGTCACGACGTCGTCGTCAGACTCTCCCAGACCGGAGAAGTCGAACTGGAAGGTGGCGTAGCCCGCCTGGCGGTACTGCGCCGCGAGCTGGTCCAGGCGGTAGGTGAAGCCGTGGCGGTCGGTGAGGAAGTCGTGCGCCAGGATGATGACGGCCTCGTGGCGCGCTGGGGCGGATCCGCCCTCGCGAACGAGTGTGGTCAGCGCCTCGGGGTCGAGATCGGCGACGCCGTCGGGCAGACGGAGCGTCCCGGACAGGGAGATGCCCCGGGCCGTGTCGATGCGGACGTCAGTCATGCTCCCAACCTAGGCCAGGGTGCGCCCATGGGCGACGGACCTGCGACGAGGCCAAGGGGATTGCGCTGGCAGCGTGATGCCCGGGCCTGAGTCTCCTTAGTCGGCGGTGGAGGGGTGGCGGGGTATCTAGATAGACACAAACCAATTAGTCGGTTTCTCGAAGTGTGGCTCGACTTGCGCACGTGCTCAGTCATCGGGGTATGGTCTGCTCCAACATCCATCCAGAGCGGCTGAGAGACCTGGCTCAGTGACGCCGCAGCAACCCTCCCGCGGGGTGCTTCCGCCAGGATCGATGGAGAACACCATGTCGCCGTCCCTGGCACAGCCGTATATCCGCACAGTCACCCCCGAGCCGTCCCCGGCAGCCCCCGAGCCCACACGCCCGACCCTGTCCCTGGAGCTCTTCCCTCCCCGCCCGGGCCGCTACGCCTCACAGACCTGGGGCGCCCTCGACCGCCTGCTGGCCGCCCGCCCCGACTTCGTCTCGGTGACCTACCGCCCCCGCTTCATCACGACGGCGGGCGGCCCCACCGCTGCAGCAGGCTCTCCCACGCGCCTGCACGTCGTGCGCGAGCACAACCCCTCCGAGGACGTCGTCGCCCACGTCGTGGCCACCTCGCACGTCCCGCTCATGGCGCACCTGACGTGCCTGGGCTACCGCAAGGCCAATGTCGTCGAGATCGTTCGTCTCTTCCTCGACATGGGTGTGCGGCGCTTCCTCGCCCTGCGCGGGGACCCGCCGCGTGGCGTGGAGGCTGAGGACGTCGTCGGCGAGCTGCGGCACGCTGACCAGCTCGTCCGCGTCATTCGCGAGGTCGAGGCCGAGTACTTCGACGACGGCGCCCGCCACGTCCAGGTGGCGGTAGCCGCCTACCCCGCCGCGGTCGACTACGCCCGCGAGATCGAGGTCCTCGCTGCCAAGCAGGCCGCAGGCGCGGACCTGGCCATCACCCAGGTCTTCTACGAGGCCGAGGACTACCTCGCCCTGGCCCGAGCCGCCAGCTACTGCGGCGTCACCATGCCCATCCTGCCCGGCATCATCCCGCTGACCGACCTGCGGCGCCTGACCCGTCTGAAGGACCTGACCGGCGTGAGCGTGCCGCTCGAGCTGAGCCAGACCCTCGAGTCGCGCCAGGGCGCCTCAGTGATGACTGCCGGCATTGACGCCACCCTCCAGCTCGCCGGCGACCTCATCGAGGGCGGCGCCCCAGGCCTGCACCTCTACACCTTCAACCGCACCCGCCCCGCCCTGGACGTCATCTCCCAGTTCCGCCTGGGCGGGGTGCTCGACGGCGCTCGCCCTGACCCTGTCACCCAGCGCGAGATCGCCCGCACCTACATCAACGCCGTGCCAGGTTCTGGCGCGCGGCTGACCGGCCGAATGCCGGTCGCGGCTCGGCCCTGACAGGTGACGGGTCCCGCCGTCGCGGGCCCGCCACCGGCCGACGCCGCAGGGCCCGTGCGTCTTCACCCTCCCCACGCCGTGCGCGCTTCGACCTCGACGACTGCCAGACAGAAAGGCATCCCATGACCGCCATCAACCGCCCCAGCACCACGCAGACCTGCGCCGTGAGCTCCCAGGTCCCCACCACGCCCTTGCCGCCGGCCACGATCCTCGGCTACCCGCGCATCGGCGCCGACCGCGAGCTCAAGCGTGCGGTGGAGTCCTACTGGAAGGGCACCACCGACCTGCCCGCCCTGCGCCGCTCCGCCCGATCCCTGCGTGAGGCCACACGCGCCCACCTGCGCGCGCTCGGTCTGACCGGTCCCAGCGCCGTGCCGGCTGACTTCACCTACTACGACCAGGTCCTCCAGGTCACCACCGCCTTCGGGGCCCTGCCCGCGCGCTTCGCGGATCTTGGCGGTAGCGCCGCCCAGGGCTACCCGGGCACGGATCTTTCCGGTTACTTCACCGCCGCGCGCGGGCAGGGTGGGCGCGCCGCGCTGGAGATGACCAAGTGGCTGGACTCCAACTACCACTACCTGGTCCCCGAGCTCGACGAGCACACTCCCCTGGACTACGTGCCCGGTTTCGCCGCCGTCGATCCGACCGACGGCCCTGGCGTCCAGGTGCTGGAGGCGGCGCGCGCCGGTGAGGACGTGCCGCGTCCCGTCGTCGTCGGGCCGGTGACCTACCTGCTGCTGGCCAAGGCCTCCGACGAGGCCGACCCGCGCTTCCAACCGCTGGACCGTCTGCCCGACCTGCTCGCCGCCTACGGACACCTCCTGGGCGACCTGTGGGCCGCCGGCGCCCAGTGGGTCCAGCTCGACGAGCCGGCGCTGGTGTCCGACGCCTGGGACGTGCCGCGCCAGCAGGTGCTGGAGGCCGTGCGCGCTGCCTACACCTGGATCGGTGCGGTCGCCGAGCGTCCTCAGGTGCTGGTAGCGGGCACCTACGGCTCGCTGGGGGACGCCCTGCCCGTCCTCGCCGCCACCGAGGTTGAGGGCGTGGCCCTGGACCTGGTAGCCGGGCAGAGGCCGACGGCGCAGGATCTGGAGGCGCTCAGCGGCAAGACCGTGGTGGCCGGCGTGGTCTCGGGGCGCAATGTGTGGCGCACGGACCTGGCGGCGGCGCTGGAGCTTCTGGAGGACCTGCGCCGCGACCTGCCTGAGGACGCGCCGCTGGTGGTGGGGACCTCCACCTCGCTCCAGCACGTGCCGCACGACGCCGGACGCGAGACCTCCCTGCCAGCCGACGTGCGCTCGTGGCTGGCCTTCGCTGACCAGAAGGTCGCCGAGGTCGGGGTGCTGGCTCGTGCTCTGGCCCAGGGGCGGCAGGCGGTGGCGGAGGAGCTCGCCGTGGACGCCCGCCTGCGTAGTGAGCGGGCCACCCACCCGGGCGTCAAGCGGGCTAAGGTGCGCTCCGCCGTCGGCGCCGTGAGCGAGGCTGACCGTCAGCGGGCGCCCTACGCCGAGCGTCAGAAGGCCCAGGCGGTGCGGCTGGGACTTCCCCTGCTGCCGACGACGACGATCGGCTCCTTCCCACAGACCACCCAGATCCGCACGGCCCGGGCTGCGTGGCGCCGTGGTGAGCTTGACGACAGCGGCTACGAGCAGGCGATGCGCCAGGAGATCGCTCGCGTGGTGGAGCTCCAGGAGAAGATCGGGCTGGACGTGCTCGTCCACGGCGAGGCCGAGCGCAACGACATGGTGCAGTACTTCGCTGAGCTCTTGGACGGCTTTGTGACCACCGAGCACGGCTGGGTACAGTCCTACGGCTCGCGGTGCACGCGCCCCTCGATCCTGTGGGGTGATGTGAGCCGGCCTGCGCCGATGACGGTGGCCTGGTCCTCCTACGCGCAGTCGCTGACGGACAAGCCACTCAAGGGGATGCTCACCGGGCCGGTGACGATCATGGCGTGGTCCTTCGTGCGCGACGACGTGCCGCGGGCGCTGGTGGCTGACCAGCTGGGACTGGCGCTGCGCGAGGAGGTGGCGGACCTGGAGGCGGCCGGGATCGGGGTGATTCAGGTGGACGAGCCGGCGATCCGCGAGACGCTGCCGCTGCGCCGGGCCGACCGCGCGGACTACCTGGAGTGGTCGGTGGGCGCGTTCCGCCTGGCGACCGGCGGGGCGGCATCGGCGACGCAGATCCACACCCACCTGTGCTACTCCGAGTTTGACGTCGTCATCGACGCGGTGGACCACCTGGATGCTGACGTGACCTCGATCGAGGCCTCGCGCTCGCGGATGGACATTCTGCCGGCGGTGGCCGAGCACGGTTTCGAGCGGCAGCTGGGGCCGGGTGTGTGGGACATTCACTCGCCTCGCGTGCCGTCGGCGGACGAGTGCGAGGAGCTGTTGGAACGTGCGGTGGCGGCGCTGGGCATCGAGCAGCTGTGGGCCAACCCGGACTGCGGGCTCAAGACGCGTGGCTATGAGGAGACGGTGGCGAGTCTGAGGCACCTGGTGGAGGCCGCCCAGCGCGTGCGCGCGCGGAGCTGAGCTTCCGCAGGTGCGCACGGGAGATGACACGAGGCCCGGCGTGCGCGCGGAGCTGAGTCTTGTTAGAGGTGGTGCGGCTAGCCGACCTGTTCCGCTCGCGCGCCGCCCTCGCTCGCCCGCAGGCGGCCTGGGGGAGCGACTCCTACGCGCCGGCGGGCTGCCCCAGCGAGCGCGCGGCCTCAACGGCGCGGCGCACCTTGGCCTCATCGGTGCGCTGGGGAGCACCCGGCGCGCAGTCCTCGCGCGAGCAGCGCATGTGGATCTCCCGCACACCTGTGCGCCCAACGACCTCCGCAGTGTTCTCCGGGCGTACGTGCCCGGCGGCAATGACGCGTGGCCCACCGGGAGTGCTCACGAGCCCACGCAGCACCTCCGCGCCCTCCAGCGCCGTGGGCGACCCGCCCGAGGTGAGCACGTAGTCCACCCCCAGCCTGCCCAGCTCCTCGTAGGCCTCGACCAGGTCGCGGGTGGCGTCGATCGCCTTGTTGAAGGTCACCGGAGCGCCGTCAGCGGTGTCAGTGAGCAGTCGCAGCAGGCCTCGGTCGATGACGTGCTCGCTGGTGAGCACCCCCATGACAAAGCCGATCTCAACGGCCGGCGGGTGCGGCACGGCAGCGCCGGCAACCCGCTGCGGGCGGGTGTACTCGCTCATCTCGCGCGCGAGCGCGGCCATGCGGCGCACGTCGGCCACCATCGCGCGCCCCTCGTCCGTGCTGAAGACGAAGGAGCCCCCGCGCGGGCGGATCATGATGCGCAGCCCGAAGGGCGCGGCATCAGGTTGCTTGGCCCAGTGCGGCCCGGCCAGCGCCCGACGCTGCGTCACCTCCTCGGCGGCAGCGAAGATCGCGGACTCGACCGTCCCGATTGACGGCGTGGTGCCCTCGGCGCCGAGGTTGTCGCACAGCTCAGCGCGATCGGCGCCGGCGCGTGCGGACAGCCGCACGCCCTCAACGTCCTCGGTACAGATCTCGACGACGACGTGCGGCATGTCGCGCCACGGGGTCGCCTCAGGAGCGGGGGAGGACAAGTGGCGTAGAGAGGGCGCGGAGCCTGTCAGCCGCATCGCGTTCATGTCCTGAGTGTGGCACGCGGGTGAAGGTCGTGTGCGGGTTTGCCGCTCGACTCTGTGCGGCGGCCGTGGCACGGCGTCGTCATACCGGGATGCGGCGTCGCACCGGGCTAGACGTCGTCGACGTCGGCGTAGGACTTGGGGTCCTCAATCGGCTCCAGGTGTGCTGACACGCGCAGGCTCGGGTCCTCAGTGACCAGGTCGTCGATGAGCCGCTCGGTGAAGTCGTGGCCCTGCTTGACGCTCCACGTGCCCGGGACCAGGACGTGCAGCTCGGCGAAACGGCGGTTGCCCGCCTCACGTACCCGCACGGCATGGAAGTCGATGACGTCGGTGCGGCGATGGCGGTCGAGCACGGCCTTGATCCGGGCCAGCGCCTCCGTCGAGGGGGCAATGTCCATGAGGCCGGCGACCGACTCGCGTACCAGGCGGAAGCCGGTCCACATGATGTTGAGGCCTGCCCCCAGTGCGACGACGGCGTCGAGCATCGGCTGGCCGGTGATCGCCACGAGCCCCACGCCGATGAGGACAGCGGCGCTCGTGAGCACGTCGGTGGCCAGGTGCTTGGCGTCGGCGACCAGAGCTGCGGAGCTCTCCGTCGTGCCCTTGCGGTAGAGCACCCACGCGACGCCCCCGTTGACGAGCGAGGCGAGGAGCGAGATCGCCAGGCCGACGCCCAGCTGCTCGGGCATGGTGGGACTGATGAGGCGCTCGATCGCGGAGAAGATGATGAAGGCCGCGGCCACGAAGATCATCACGCCCTCGACGACGGCCGAGAAGTACTCCGCCTTGGAGTGGCCGAACTGGTGGTCCTCGTCCGCTGGGCGGATGGAGATACGCAGCACGATCAGCGCCACGACCGCCGCCACCAGGTTGACCAGGGACTCGGCGGCGTCGGAGAGCAGACCTACCGAGCCAGTCATCCATGCGGCCCCGGACTTCAGGGCGATCGTGCCCAGGGCTGCCGCGATGGACAGCCACGCGTAGGCGGACAGGTCCTTGGGCGGGGCGTAGCGCGGTGAGGACATGGGCTCCAGTGTGCGCGTGGCCAGGGCAGCGGAGCGAATCGTGTTTTCGGTGGGCCGCAAGGAGGCGTGGGGGCAGGGGCGACGACGTGGGCGTGGGAGGCTCTAGGCGTGTGGCGAGTGGAGGCGCGCTCTGCGCCCGTAGCGCAGGAGCACGCAGACGAGGGCGAGGCAGACGATCGTTGCTGTGGTCTCAGCTCGTCCTCGATGAGGTCCCGCCATGAGTGGGGCCCAGGCCATCACCTGGCCGAAGGCGTCCACTCCCCACAACCAGCAGACGATCACGTACACGCTGACGCTCGCCGCGCCTACGAGGTACGTCAGAGCCCAGCTGATCAGTCCCAGCATGGTGAGGAGAAGGACGAGGTTCCTGGTGAAGGTGGGGACGCCGGACCAGTGGGCAAGCATGCTGGTTATCCCTAGGACTGCGCTACAGGTCAGCATCAGGAGGAGTGGAAGCTGGGCCCGGCCACGTGGGCTGTGGGCTTCCCGAGGGCCGAATCGGCTCAGGCACGCTCCGCAGCTGAGAGCAGGCAGAAGCGGCAGGGTGTTGGTGACGACGGCGTAGACGTCGAGTCGGCCCGGGACGCGAATCGGGCCGTGCGGCAGGAGAACGCAACCCAGCACAGCTGCCAGGCAGGTCATGATGAGGACGTGGATCCGGAAGTACCGCGTCATGGTCCATACGCGGCGGCTTCTGGCGGTCCTACCCCTCACACTGTGCCAGGACACTGATCGCCTCCTGCAGCCGTCGCGTCGTCGTTGGCGTGTGGAGCGTGGCGGGGGTGATGCCGTCGGCTACTGGCCGTTCCTGCGAGTCGCCACGTGTCCCGATCCAGGCCGCCACCACGAGGTAGGCATCCAGCGTCTCAGAGGAAGTCATGGTGCAGGTGCGGGGGACGTACCAGGAGGACAGCGCGAGCAGGAGGCGCCCGTCGTCGGAGTGGAGAAGATCGTCTCCTGAGAGGTACAGGGTCTGGGGGCCGTCAGCTCTCGGGTCCTGAGAGATGACGGCAGGGACTGGGACGTCGACCGCCTCGAGATCAGCCACGACCGGACCGAGGAGCCGTTCTACCGTGCTGGCTTGATTGGTGTAGCCGGGGTAGAGGCACGCCTGGAGCGTGGCATCTCCTGCGTCTATGGCCGTGCAGGAGGTCGTCTCTGAGGGGTCGGGGGAGAAGCGGTTGCCCTCAAAGGAGGACAGAGAGGTCGTGGCAACGCCAGCCACAGTCAGCACGGCAAGGACCCAGGCAGTGCAGGTGCGTGGCGCAGGCGGCTTGCGTGCCACACGTGCGAGAGCGGATCCTGCGAGGGCGGCCAGGATGAGGCATCCGCCGGTGCGCCACGCCCAGGGGACGGTGCTGATCCTCAACCCGGCCAAGCTGGCTGTCGCTCCTCCTGCTGACACGAGCCCCAGTCCAGAGCCGGCGATGTAGGAGGCCATGACTGCCCCAAAAGCTGCTAGCAGGGTGATCACCGGGGTCAGGATCCGTGGGACACGCCAGCCTGCGAGCGCTCCGAGGAAGGCCATGAGTGTCCCGACTGCGAGGGCGGTGATCAGCTCAAGTGAGTCTGCGGGATGCGGTGCGAGGCCTCCGGTGCGGTGGAGAACGAGGGGCGAGGTGATCGCCACGGCGAGGAGGAGACCGACGGCGTAGGTGACAGCGGCAAGGAGGGGGATCGAGACAAGCGCGTGGGTGCCGCGAGGAGCGCGCGCGAGGATGTGGTGGCAGACGTGGAGACGACGGGCCTCCCAGGCTGTGATACCCGCCATGAGAGGGGCGGCAAAGAGGACAGAAAAGGCGATGGTGTCTGCGGTGCGCAGCCACTCGTATGCCCAGGCCTGCCCGCGGGCGTAGGTGTCGACGCTTGGAGTCAGGATCAGGACGGGTGCCCACCATGCTGGTGAGCAGGAGGTGCGGAGGGTGACTCTGCGTCGACGGCGTCCGCTGCGTTCCGGGGCATGAGATGATCTGATGGCTGCAGGCGTCTCTCGGGCAGGTGAGGTGGGGCTCGTGCAGGTCATGAGCTGTGTGGATGGTCGAGGAGCAGGGAGGTCAGGGCCTGCTGCAAGGCCTCGGTCCGTGATCCCGAGGCCGTGGCGGGGCCGAGGTCCTGGGGTGAGCCGTTCCAGATGACGGTGGAATTGCTCAGGACGGCGACCTGGTCTGCGATGAGGTCGAGGTCGTCAATGCTGTGAGAGGCCATGGCGACGACGTGGGTGGCGGCGTAGTCGGAGATGGCTCGACGGCAGGCGGAAGCGCTCACGAGGTCAAGCCCAGCGGTGGGCTCGTCAAGGAGGAGCAGCGGGGGCTCGTGGAGCATCTCCAGGGCGAGCATGGCACGTCGGTTGGTGCCTCCCGAGAGGTGGGAGATGCGGGTGCGACGACAGCAGGCCAGGTCGAGGCGCTCGACGAGGTCGCTGATGCGCTGGGTTGCGTCGTGTGCTGGCAGCCGCCACAGCCAGGCGACGTAGTCCAGCGCTTCTTCCACGGTGAAGGTTCCTGGGAAGGAAGGGTCCTGTGGGAGGTAGCCGATCGGTGGGTGGGACGAACGGCGGCGAGCGCGTCTACTGAGGACGGTGCCGGCGTCGGGTGGTGAGTCAGGAAGATGTATCTCGACTGTGCCTGAGTGTGACAGGAGCGAGGCGAGAGCAAGGAGCAGGGTGCTTTTGCCGGAGCCGTTCTGTCCAGATATGACGGTGACGCCGGGCCTGAGCGTCATGGTGACGCCGGAGAGCACCTGGCGGTGTCCACGTGTGACGCTGAGATCGGTGACTGTGACGAACGGGGATGCCTGCGGCTGTGGCATGTGAGGTGCGTCAGTAGCTCAAGGACGGGTAGGCGGCGTCGGAGCATGAGCGGGGAGATAGCTGAGAAAGTGTGGCAAGGCGCGTGACGGCGGAAATGCACATGGTGCTCATCCTTGAGCTGGTTCCAGGGTGGATAAATACTATTGTGGTTGCGCCCCCCGGTTGTCAAGACTGGTGTGCTCGCCCTCCGGGTGCGGTGTATCCACGAGGCTGGGCCGTGTTGGTGAGCGTGTTGGCTAGGCTGGCGCCGTGCTCGCCCCTGTTCTTCACGTCGCCGTCGAGATGCCGGTCCCCGAGGCGCTGTCGAGCACCTTCCGTGCGCTCGACCTGTCCGGTGTGCTGCTCAACGGGATCCTTGGCGGGCTCATCGCGCGCCGCAAGAACTTTGACCTTGTGGGCTTCGTGGTGCTGGCGATGCTCACCGCCACCGGCGGCGGGATCCTGCGCGACCTCATGATCCAGGCTGGCCCGCCCTTTGCGCTGACCGACCCGTATTACCTCTACACCGCCTGCGCCGGCGCGCTCATCGCCTGGTGGTTGCCCTTCAGCTCACGTCCGGCCAGGCGCTTCCTCGTGGTGGCTGACGCTGTGGTGCTGGGGACGTGGGCCGCGACCGGTGCCTCGAAGGCCCTGGTCAACGGACTCGGCGTCATGCCCGCGCTGCTGCTCGGGTGCCTGACGGCTGTGGGGGGCTCGATGATCCGCGACATCTCTGTGGGTGAGACTCCTGCGGTCTTCGGGGGTAACAAGCTCTACGCCGTCCCGGCGCTGTGCTCGGCGGGGACTGAGGTGGCGCTGGTGGTGGTCGGGATCCCGGAGGCCTGGGCGATGGTGATGGCGACGGCCGTAGGTGCGGGCATGTGCCTGCTGGCGTACTGGCGCTCGTGGCGGCTGCCGGTCTCGGCAGAGGTCCAGCGTGAGCGCGAACGACGCCGAGCGGCGCGCCTGGCTGCGGGGCCGCGGTGGCGGTGGCCGGTCGGGTCAGTGGGCGCGCCTGAGAAGGGCGGCACGGTGCGCGAGGGGTGGCGGCGTTCGCTCATGGGGCGTCCACGCTGGTCGCGCTCAGCACCGCCCAAGCCCCGGCGCCACGAGCCCCTGGACCCGCAGGACCTCTAAACCCGTAGCGCCGCCGCTCAGACCGAGCGGACCTCGGCGTCGTCAACCTCGATGGGCTGCGCCGGGGCGGCAGGCTGCTGCGCGGGAGTGCCGAACAGCCGCTCCTTGACGGCGTCTACCACCTTGTTCGTGAGCGCCTCTCCCTGCTGGCGCGCAAAGCTCGTGGCCTTAGCGGAGGCGGAGTCGACCTTCTCCCGCACGAGAGGCCGCTCGGCAACGCGGGTCGCCGCCGCCTTGATCCGCTCGTACTGTGCGCGCCCGGCCCGCGTCCCGAGGACGTATCCCGCGCCGAGACCGAGGATGAACGGGATCTTGCTGGCCATGACTGCCTCCTGGTTCTGGGCGGTGAAGCGTCGGGCGATGGCGCCCAGGGCAGCGTAGCAAGCGGGGTGACCTCCGGTAGTCGGCTGGGACCTTGGCGACAGCGAGGCGACCTTGCGAGGGCAGCCGCACCTTCGTTAGGTAAGACTTGCGTTGCTATACGGCGCTATTCATTGCTTCTACTATTGAGTTGTGACCACGAACGAGACGACCACGAGCAGCACCCGCCCTCAGCCTGAGGAGGCCGTGCAGGCGCCGGACATCCCTGCACTGGACGCTCGCGCCCCGCTGAGCGCGTCACTGAGTCTGGCCGATCTGGCCGACGACGCAGCTCAGGCTGGCACGCAGTCTTCCGGTGGCGAGCAGACGGGCTCGGCTGCTCTTCCCGGTTCGACGAGCGTCCTGAGCCCAACCGACATGGCCGACGCCGACGCCGCCCGTGAGTCTCGCGACGCAGCCGTCTCCCTAGCCTCTCGGCTGAACTGGCTGCGCGCTGGCGTGCTCGGCGCGAACGACGGCATCGTCTCGGTTGCCGGCCTCGTGATTGGTGTTGCCGCTGCCACGCCAGACAACGCCGGCGCCATCCTGACCGCTGGCGTCGCGGGTGTGCTGGCTGGCGCGGTCTCGATGGCGGCTGGCGAGTACGTCTCGGTCTCGACCCAGTCGGACACTGAGCGGGCGCTGGTGGTGCGTCAGCGTGAGGAGCTTGCGGAGGATCCTGAGGCCGGCATTGACGAGCTGGCGTCTCACTACCGTGCCAAGGGACTGAGCCCGGCCACGGCACTGACGGTTGCTCGAGAGCTCACGGCGCATGACGCCGTCGGCGCACACCTGGAGGCGGAGCTTGGCCTGCGTGAGGACGAGTACACCAACCCCTGGCACGCCGCCTTCTCCAGCGCGGTGGCCTTCACGCTGGGGTCGTTGCTGCCGATGCTGGCGATCGTCATGCTGCCCACGGCGGTCAAGATCCCGCTGACCTTCGTGTCGGTGCTTGTGGGTCTGGCGCTGACCGGTGGGGTCTCCGCCCGGCTGGGCGAGGCGCCGGTGCGTCCAGCGGTCATCCGCAATATGGCGGGCGGTGCGCTGGCCATGATGGTGACCTGGGGCATCGGCCACCTCATCGGCGTCTCGGTCTGACCCGGCTTCTCGCCCTGTTCTCTCGTCCTCTCGTCGCTTCAGGCCCTTAACGGTTGATCCCCATGCTCCCCGCAACGGGATCGACTGTTCCCGCCCTAAAACGATGGAATTGTGGGTGAGGCGGAGGCCGGCAGAGACCTCGACTGACTGCTGAGTACCTAAAGCGACGGCCCCGGCAGCGGCGCCTGCCTCAATCGAGGGTGGTCTCGCCCGCCTGGGTGATCCAACGCGGCAGCGTACGCGCCAGCGCGTAGCCGTCGCGCCCCTGAACCACGGGAACATCCGCCTCAGCCAGGGTGCGCGCCTGCGGTCCCAGCCCCATCGGGTGAGCGATCTGGCCACCGGCCAGCATCTGCTCCTTCTGGGACAGACGTCGAATCGCCACGGCCGCAACCCGGTCAGAGTGCTCGCGCACCACCTCGGAGTAGATGAGGAGGTCGTGCTGGCCGTCGTCGCCGATGAGGAGCCACTGGACCTCGGGCAGGTCGATGAGCAGGCGACGCAGCTCGGTGCGCTTGTGCTCAATACCCGAGCGGAACCAGCCGGTGTTGGTTGGTCCCCAGTCCGTCATGAGCATGGGGGCGTTGGGGATGGCGTGCTTCTTGAAGAACGAGCGCAGCGTCGGCACAGCGTTCCACGCCCCGGTGGACAGAAAGACCAGGGGCGCCTGCGGGTGTGCGGCGCGCACCTGGGCGAGCAGCTCCGGCATGCCGGGTACGGCCTCGCGGTTCGAGGCGTTCTTGACCAGGAGGTTCCACCCGGCGATGAACATGCGGGGCACGTTGGTGACCATGACCGTGTCATCGATGTCGCAGACGATGCCGAGCTGGGGGCCTGGGGGCACGATGTTGACGCGCGCGTGGACGAGTCCGGCGCCTGCGGCGTCGATCGCAACCTCGTGCCAACCCGGCTCCAGCCCGTGATCGCGTACGACGACGTCCACGTAGCCTCCGCGGTCAGCGCGAGTACGCACCGAGGCCCCTCCCACGTGGATGGTCACCGGCAGGTAGGGGACGGGGACGTCAATGAACTGGCGCCAGCCGCGCTGGGCGTCAATGAGAGAGTCCAGTGCGAGGTCGCGAACCTCGGTGGCGGTCACGGGCAGCGAGTCCGGGACGGAGCGGAAGAGCGGTCCCTCGGCGGGGGCGTCCTTGGGACGCATGACCATGCGCGCCAGGACGCGCACCATCGAGCCGTGGTCACCGGCCGAGCCGTAGCCGTCGTAGGTGACGACGCGCGGCCGCCAGCCGTGGGCGCGAAGCACGGGGATCATGCCGCGGTGCAGGCGGTCCTCGGCGGCGCGAGCGATGTCAGAAAACGGCACACCGGGATCCTAGCGGGGCCTCGCTGACACGATCCTGCGCGCGAGCTCGCCTCAGGCTATGCGAGCCCAGCCTGCTCTGGCCTGGCTGGCCCAGACCCAGACGGCCCAGCCTCGGTCCGCCTCCGCCGACTCTGCCTGGTCCCCGTCCGCTCAGGCAGGGGCAGCACGCCCGTGCTGGTCAGCACCACCCCGGTGCCCAGCGCCCACCACGTGTAGGACGAGCCGACGACGGTCGCCCACACCGGCCAGTCCTGCTCCACGTGGTTCTGCTCGGGGAACCACCACTGCATCGCCAGCACGAAGACGGCAACCCCTGCCGCCGCGGCCGTCAACAGCGCCGGTGCCTCCCACCGCTGCGCGGCCACCACCAGTGCCATGAGCGCCGGCACGCACCACACCCAGTGGTGGGACCAGGAGATCGGGGAGATGAGCAGCCCCAGCGTCATCGCGACCGAGACCTGGAGGGTGAGGACGACTGCCTCGTCCGACGGCGTCGCGCACAGCCTGTCCGGGCTCGCCACCCCCTTCATGCCGGTCTGAGCAGGTAGACCACGCAGCCCGTCCAGCCGTCGCAGCAGCATCCAGGCCCCGACCAGCGCGCCTAGCGCGGCCAGCGCCCACACCGCGGTCCACAGGCTTTCTGGCAGCCAGCGTGCGACAAGGCCCTTGAGGTTCTGGTTGCCGGAGTAGTCAGCGAAGCCGGCCCGGCCCGGGTCCCACATGGCAGAGAAGAAGAACTGGACGGACTCGCTGGGCGAGATCAGCCAGCACAGCGCGGTGACACCAGCAGCCGTCCCGGTCATCGTGGCGGCCGCCCGCCATTCCCGGCGTGCCAGCAGCACGATGACGGCGATCGCCGGGGTGAGCTTGAAGGCCGCCGCGAGAGCGGACAGCACCCCGCGCCAGGGTGAACGCGCGGGCACGACCAGCAGGTCCACGGCCACGAGCATCATGAGGACGGCGTTGACCTGGCCGTACTCCATGGACTTGTACACCGGCTCGATGACGCTCACGCTGGCCAGCGTCACCCAGGGCGCGAGCGCCCACGCCCGCCTCGGGCCCGCCCCCAGCGCGCGTGCTGCGGCCCAGACGGTGACGCCCACGCACGCGGGCGTGGCCAGGACCAGGAGGACCTGGGCGCTGCGGTCGTCGAGCCAGGTCAGCGGCGTGAAGGCCCAGGCGGCGAAGGGCGGGTAGGTGAAGGGCCACAGCTGCTCGTCGGGGTTGGCCCACCAGTCGTAGAGGCTGCCGCCGGCGTGCCACTGCGCGACGGCGTGGTAGTAGACCCACGCATCGAGCTTGAACACCTCCTCGCCAGCCTTGTTCCACAGCCGTGGGTAGCAGGAGATGAGGACGGCGCACCACGCCACCACCTGCACAGGGACGGAGTCGGCCCAGCGCTGCCAAGGGGGCGAGGGTAGCGGCCTCATGCGTCCAGGTGCCCGTGAGTGCGCGCCCCGCGCAGGGTGCGCAGGCCAACCAGCAGGACCACGACACCGATCCACGCCGCGCACATGGTCAACGTGTAACCACCGTGAGCGCCTGCGGCGTCAATGGCTCGGCCCCCGAGCATGGAGCCCAGCGAGACGCCGATGTTCAAGGCGGTACCGATCCAGGCCAGGCCCTCGGTCAGCTGCCCGGGGGCCACGGTGACCTGGACGATGTTGTTGCCTGAGGTGATCGTGGGAGCGGTGCCCAGGCCCACGAGAACGTAGAGCACGACGAGGACCGCGAGGTTCGGGGCAAGCAGGAAGGTCGAGGCCCCCAGAGCCAGCCACACCATCCCCACCCCCAGCTGCTTCCACAGCGGCCAGCCCCAGGTGCGCGCGCCGTAGACCAGCGCGGCGATGAGCGACCCGGAAGCCCAGCAGGCCAGGGCCACGCCGGACAGGCTCTTCTGTCCCAGCTCAGTGGCGAAGGCGACGGCGGAGACGTCATTGGCGCCGAACATGATGCCCGAGCACAGGAAGATCAGGACGATGGCCCGTACTGACCCGTAGGACAGGACGGAGGGAAGCCGGGGCGGGGCGAGCGTGTCGAGCTCGGCGCTGCGTGCGTCGTCGTCGGAGCCTCGACGGCGGGGGCGGGCCGTGCGCGGGTGCGGCCGGGGCTCGGTGGCGCGCTGGGAGAGGAACCACAGGCCACCGCCCAGCTGCAGGCTCAGGGCGACGACCCACCCGCTGGTCACCGGCAGAACGTGCGTGGTGCACAGGGCGGTGGCGAGCACCGGGCCGATCATGAAGGCGACCTCGTCCAGGGCCGCCTCCAGGGAGAAGGCCGTGTGGACGTCGTCGGGCGAGTCCAGCAGCGTGGTCCAGCGTGAGCGCACGAGCGAGCCCATGGAGCCGCCCAGTCCACCGGCCAGGCCGGACAGGATGATGAGCGTCCACAGCGGTGCGATCTGCTGCGTGGCCACGATGAGCCCGAGCAGGGAGGCGGAGGAGGCCAGGATGGCCGGCAGCATGACGCGGGCCTGGCCGTAGGCGTCGACGAGCCGGGCCAGGAGCGGGGAGCCGACGGCGGCCGCGACGATGTTGGCGGCGCTGACGGTGCCGGCCGCGGAGTAGGAGCCGTACAGGCTCTGGACCGCGAGGATGGTGGAGATACCCACCATGGACATGGGGAAGCGGGCAAGCAGGCCCGCGAGAGAGAACTGCCAGGCGCCGGGCTTGATGAGGATCCGGCCGTAGGTGGAGGTCATGCGGTGCACGCGGACCTTATCGGACGGTGCTGAGCGCGTCCGCGCGGGACAGGGAGAAGCCCTGGCCGCTGACCTGGCTCCAGCAGCTGATGGCGGACTCGGTCGAGGTGCAGGCGAAGGAGTCGTTCTTCGCCGAGGAGCCGTAGTTCAGGGTGTCGCCGCCGGCGGCCGCGGTGCCACCGCAGCTGCCTTGGGCCTGGCCGTCCTTGGTCACCGTGACGGTGAAGGGACGGGTGGGGTCAGAGCTGCAGGAGGTGTCCTCGGGAATGAAGCTGTGCTCGTTGATGGTGCAGGAGACCGAGTTCTTGCCCAGGGTGCAGGCGATGTTGCCGCTGGGGGCGGAGAAGGAGCTCATCTCAACGGCGTCCGTGGGCGCCGGCGCGCGCAGGTTCTGGCTCTGCGTGGGCGAGGGGCTCGGTGTGGGAGAGGCCTCGGTGGTGGGGGTGGACTCCTGATCACGGGTGTCCTGTGTAGCGGCCGGCTGCTCCTGCTGGGACTGGGCGGTCGGGGAGGAGGCCCTGGGCCTGGAGCTGGCGGAGGAGAAGAACCACACGACGATCGCCACGACCAGCACGAGGGCGATGGCGGCCAGGATCCCCAGGACGATCGTGGAGCGCCGCGGGCCGCTGGGGGCCTGGCTCTCGGTGACGCCGACGCCGAAGACGCTGCCGTCCGAGCCTCCCACCGAGGCTGCGGGCTGGCCGCCGACGGGCTGTAAGGCTGTGGGCTGGGCGAGCGGTGGCAGGGCGGAGGTGTTGCTCGCCGGGGCGACCTGCGTGGGGGCTGGGCTGGTGGCAGGGGCGACGCGCTCGGGCGTGAAGACGGAAACAGCCTGTGTGGGCGGCTGGGCGGCAGGGACGGCGCCTGGATAGGCCTGGGTGCCCGGGCGCTCGGCAGAAGCCGCTGAGGTGGTCGACGACGTCGTGGCCTGGGTCGCGGGGAAGGCGGCGGTTGGCTCGGTCGCCGGGAGGGCCTGCGTGGGACCGCTGGTGGGCTGGGCTGTGGGCGCGGCGGCTACGGAGGTGGCGGCGCTGACCGCGGTCCCTGCGGCCCGGGCCGCGGCGTCGGCCGCGCTGCCGCGGGAGGTCAGGGCGGCGTTGACAGCAGGGTCGCCGAGCCCTGCGAGCCATTCCAGCAGAGCGGGGTAGGTCCGGGGGTTGGCTGCGATGTAGGGCCGCAGCCCGGGGTAGTTCTGAGCGAGCTCGTGCAGGGTGGCGAGCTCGGCATTCGGGTCGCTCGCGCGTGCGACGAGATCGTCCTGAGACCGAGACATGCTGTGTCCTCCTGAGTTGCGCCCACTGTGACACGCGGGTCCGCTACCGAAGGGGCGGGGCTCGCGGCGTGGTCGGAGACTGACGCACTCCGACTGGGTGAGCCTACCTGAGTGGCGCAGTCTCAGCCTTGTGGGGGCTAGGTCGTGCGGCCTCTGCCCGGTGCGCTCTCATCCGTGCGCGGGCGGCTGGGTGCAGGAGCAGGCTCCTCGCGCGGGCGGGAGCTGCCCCGAAGCCCTCGCCCAGGTCGTCGGCGGCCTCGCAGGCTCCTCGCGCGGGCGGGAGCTGCCCTGGTGGGAGCGCGGGTCAGCCCGCGGCGGCGACCGACAGCGAGCCGTCCTCCGCTACCCCTTCAACGGGCTCGGTGCTGGCCGTCTGCCCGATCGACGGCACGGCGTGGGTGGGGACCTCGGCGCCCACAGCCCGCAGGATGAACACGTCCAGTGCTTCCAGGTAGGCCGAACGGGCCTGCGCCTGGAGAGGCGTAGGACGGCCGCCCATGATGGCGGCGTGGATCAGCGGGATGACGATGCTGGGGTCCTGCCGCGGGATGACCCCCTTGTCCATGGCGTTGGTGAGGATCTGGGAGAGCATCTGCATGATGAGCCCGGCGTGGGCGCGCAGGCGTCCGGCGGCGTCTCGGGACACGGAGTGCGACAGCGGGCCGGAGGCGGGGAAGTGGTAGTGGCGCTTGAGGAGCGCCTGCTGGCGCACGTAGACGCGCAGGCGGTCGATCGGGTCCTCGATCCCTGCTAGGGCGCGGGAGAGCTGGTCGGAGTAGCGCGCGGTCTCGTACTCCATGAAGGCCAGGAGGAGGTCCTCCTTGTCCGCGAAGTGGTTGTAGACGGCGGTGCGCCCCACTCCGGCGTGCGCGGCGACGTCGGACAGCGTGATCTTGTCGAAGGAGCGCTGGCTCATGAGCTCGGACAGGGCGTCAAAGAGCGCCGTGCGCATCCGCTCGCGGTGCTCGGCGAGTGAGCTCCCCATGATTTTCGGCATGAGGGAACCCTAACCTAGAAAGTGACGGATCGAGGGGCGGTGTCACAAAGACTTGGCCTGCTGGGCGCCCAGGGTGGTGAGAACGGCCTCCAGGACGGGGAGGTCGGCCGGCAGCCAGGGTAGCGTGCGAGCCTGCTCCAGGCCGACCCACTCCAGTGACTGGTGGGCGCTGCCCTGCTTCGGGCCGCAGGTGGCATCGGCGGGCTCGGCCAGCCACACGCGCATGCGGTAGCCGTGCATGGCGGGCCAGGCAGGCTGGTCGTCCTCGGGCCAGGCTGAGTCGACGACGTCGGGGCTCGCCTCAGTAGGGACGGTGTGCGGCGGTGAGGGAACAGCCAGCGGGGGAGCGGGAGCAACCTCGGTGCCCAGACGGACCGACAGGCTGATCTCCTCACGCAGCTCTCGGGCCAGAGCCTGCGTGGGCGTCTCTCCGGGTTCGACCTTGCCGCCGGGGAGCTCGTACTGGCCTGCGTGCTCGGCGGGGTAGGAGCGGGCTGCGCACAGCATGGCGGAGGGAAGGGAGAGGGAGTCGACGATCGCGGCGGCGACTACCAGGCGTGAGGAGCGCTGCGAGGAGGGTGAGGAGGTGGAAGGGCTCATCACCCACAGGCTAGCGTCTGCCCGCTGCCATCGCTTGAGGTCCTGAGCAGTCGTTTCCCGCTCGCGCCAGCCCCCCGCAACCGTCCCATCCGCATCGGTTGAGGTCCTGAGCAGTCGCTTCTCGCGCTCCCTGCTGTGGGATCGACTGTTAGCGGCCTGAACCGACGGCCGCGGTCCGGTATCCAAGGTCCGCGTTGACGGGCGCCGCTATGAGGAGAGCCGAACCAGGCTGGTCTTCGGTTCCCAACGCCACCGTGATCCTAAGTGGTCAGTGAACTCGATCGAGGCGACATGGTGCTTGGTGCTCCTGGTGACGGGGACGACCCCAGGTGCGCTGTCGGGAGTGATGGGTTCGGGCAGCCCCCAGCGCCGCGAGGCCCTGGCCTCGACGAAGTACCGCCCTGGTGGGAGCGCCTCGATGGAGACGGGCGTGCAGTCCTCCGTCGTGGCGTCGGAGCGGTTGACGGGGGCGGTGACCTTGATGTCGTGAAAGACGGAGGAGTCGCGCGATGAGTTGGAAATGACCAGGCCCCAACGCCCGCCATCGGTGGCCCACCAGGCCTGCAAAGACCCGGCGATCAGTCTTCGCTCGCGCTCTTGCTCGCGAGCGTCTCGTTCTCGCTCACGTAATTCCATGCGTTGGTAACGAGCACTGTCCTCGCGAAGGCGTTGCTCCTCGAAAGCGTGGCGGGCTACCTCGCTTCTGTGGGCCTCGTGTGCGGAGGCCTGTGCAATTCGGTTGGCCCACAAAGCGATCATGATGGCGAGAATGCCGGGGAGCAGTGCAATGAGCTCGGTGATGCTTCCGGGCTCAAGGTGAGATAACCATGTGGTTGCTGTGTGCACGATACGGCTCCTTTGCTGTCTGGTCCGCGTAGAACCGTGCTGCTGGGATGGGCGTCTCGACCATAAGGCGAATTGTTGTTCCTGTCCTGGAATTGGTGGTCGAAATGTCATCTATAGGCCTCACAATTTCCACGTAGGAGCATTCTGGCAAGGGGTGCAGGCAGGTTTTGTTGACCGTCTCTTACCTGATTCCCGTCGCTTGAGGCCCTCAACAGTCGGTTCCCCGTGCTCCCATGAGCTGAATCGACTGTTAACGGCCTGAACCGACGGAGCCAGACGGCCCCAGCCCGGCACCTGCGAACTGTCAGCCGGCGCAGGCAACAGCCGCCAAGTCAGGGCCGTGGACGGGGGCTCTCACGCACCCGTCGCCAGCCAGGTCCGTCCCCGCGTCAGGGCCGTGGACGGGGGCTCTCAGGACGCGGTCAGACCTGCCTGCCACACTGCGCCCGTGATCACCTTGACGCCTCTGACCCCGCCGAACGCCATGCCGACCCACGCCTTCACAGCCATCGCTGTCTCTGCGCCGGCACTCGACTGGACGGACCTGTGGTCTCAGGTCACTCAACGTGCAGCTCCTGCCGAGCCTGCGACGCTCACGAGTCTGTGGCCGGCCCTGGCGATCGTCCTGCTCACGCTGCTCTGGCCTCGAGCCCACCGGTGGGGCCGCACCCTGGTCACTGTGGTCCACGAGGCGGGCCACGCGGCGGTCGGCCTCCTGGTGGGGCGGCGGTTTCTCGGCTTCGTGGTGTCCAAGGACCTGTCCGGCCACGCGGTGACCTCGGGAAAGCCACGAGGCCTCGGCAGGACGCTGACCACCTGGGCTGGTTACCCGGCGCCCGCGCTCCTGGGAGCGGTGGTGGTGGCTGCAGCGCTGCGGGGCTGGAGCGGTGTGGTTCTGAGCCTCGGGCTGGTGACGCTGCTCGTGCTGCTGGTGATGTCACGCTCGCTGCACACGGTCAGTGTGGTGCTGGCGGTCGGATCGCTGACGGCTGCGTTGTGGTGGCTGGGAGGTACCTGGCGCGCGGGCGTCCTGGTGGGCGTGGGGCTGGTGCTGCTCGTGGGTGCCTGGGGCTCGCTCGGGGACGTCGCCCGCAGCGCCGACCCTCACCAGGACAACGGCACTCTCGCCCGGCTCACGCACCTGCCCGGGTGGTTCTGGTTGGGCACCTGGTTCCTGGCCGACGGCGCGGCGACGGCGTGGGTGGTCTGGCTCACCCGGGGGCTTGTGGCCTGAGCCCGTGGGTAGTCCGACGGCGGAGCGCGCCTGCCCACAGGCGTGGCGGTTGATCCCGGTGGCCGGGCCGGCTCAGGGCTCAGTACTGGTGGCGCACGGAGGCGTGCCCGGCCACCCGCCGCACAAGCCAGCGCGGGCTCATGCGTAGCGCGGCGTTGACGGCCAGGTAACGGACCGACGGCGTGCAGATCACCTGACCGCGTCGCACCGCGGCCAGCGCCTGGTGCGCCACGTCCTCGGCGTTGAGCCACGCGAAGGAGGGCCAGGCCCCCTCATCCATCTGCGCCCGCGTGTGGAAGTCAGAGTGCGTGAGTCCGGGGTTGACGACGGTGGCGCTCACCCCTGTCCCGCGCAGCTCGGAGGCCAGGCCCTCGGTGAAGGTACGGACCCAGGCCTTGTGGGCGGCGTAGGTGCCCATAGCGGTGAGCGCGGTGGCGGAGGAGACGTTGAGGATCGCGCCGTGACCGCGTTCGACCATCCCAGGCAGGGCTGCGTGGGTGAGCTCCATGACGGCACGCACCATGACGGCCATCGCACGGCGCTCCTGCTTGATGTCTCCGCCCACGAATCGTTGCCCGACGGCGAACCCGGCGTTGTTGACCAGCAGGTCCACGGGCCGCTGGGTTACCTCAGCCGGGCGCGGGCCTGCAGGACGTCCGATGCGCAGTCGTTGCGCGACGACCTCGATGCCGATCGGCTCGGACAGGTCGGCAGCGATGACCTGGACCTGGATGCCAGCGAGCTGGCGCAGCTCCTTGGCTACCTGCTCAAGGCGTGAGGCGGTGCGGGCGACGAGGACGAGGTCGTGCTGGGCGGTGGCCAGCTGCCAGGCGAGCTCCAGCCCGATTCCGCTGGTCGCGCCGGTGACGAGTGCGGTTCCCATGCCCTGAGCCTAGGCGCTGCTTCCTGCCTGCGGCAGCAGGGCCAGCTCGAGGCCCTCCTCCATCGCTTTAGGCTCTCAACAGTCGGATCCCCATGCTGTTCGTAAAGGAATCGACTGTTGAGGACCTAAGCCGACGTCTCTCGGCATCACCTCCCGTCCGCCCCGCCCCCCTCCCTGCCTTCCTCACTCAGCTAGCCTGACCGCATGCGCCTGGCTACCTGGAACGTGAACTCCATCCGCACCCGTGTCGACCGTGTCATGGCCTTCCTGGAACGCGAGCACATCGACGTCCTGGCGATGCAGGAGATCAAGTGCAAGCCGGAGCAGTTCCCGCGCGAGCCCTTCGAGGCAGCCGGCTACGAGCTGGCGGTCCACGGCCTCAACCAGTGGAACGGCGTGGCCGTCGCCTCGCGCGTGGGCCTGTCGGACGTCGAGACCTCCTTCCCTGGCCAGCCGACCTGGGACTCGGCCTCCCCGAGCGGCGCGGTGGTCGAGGCCCGCGCCCTGGGCGTGACGGTAGGGGGCCGGCCGGCGGTCTCGACGACGGCGTCCGCACCTGGAACCGCAGCGCCCGCCTCCGCCCCGGTGCGGTTGTGGAGCCTGTACGTCCCCAACGGCCGTGAGCTCACCCACCCGCACTACAGCTACAAGCTGGACTGGCTGCGAGCCCTGCGCGAGGACGTGGACACCTGGCTGGCTGAGGACCCCGGCCTTCCCCTGGCGCTGGTGGGCGACTGGAACGTGGCCCCGCGGGACGAGGACGTGTGGGACATGGCGGCCTTCGAGGGGGCGACTCACGTGTCGAGCTCGGAGCGGGCGGCTTTCACAGCCTTCGAACAGGTGGGTATGGAGGAGGTCACGCGCTCGCGGGTCACGAACTACACCTACTGGGACTACCAGAAGCTCCGGTTCCCCCGGAATGAGGGCATGCGTATCGATTTCGTCTACGCTTCGGCGGCGCTGGCGGCCAGGGTGACGGGCGCTGCGATTGATCGTGACGAGCGCAAGGGCAAGGGAGCCTCCGACCACGTCCCTGTGATCGTGGAGATCAGCTGATGGTGCCGCTGGAGCAGCGGGACCCGCCACCTGGCTGATGGCTCTGCGGCTGGCCACGCACGCTCCTATGGCGACGGCGCCGGTTCCTCGGTTGAGGAAGCGGCGCCGTTTCAACGGAAACCCCGTGGAGCGGGTGACGGGAATCGAACCCGCGCTGTCAGCTTGGGAAGCTGAAGTTCTACCATTGAACTACACCCGCGCGCTCACCGTCTGGTGAGGTGCGGGAGCAGCATACCCCATGCAGGACCCTGTTCTGCAAATGACCGAGAGGCAACAATGACCATCACGCCCCAGCCCTCCGACCCCCTGTCCTCGGGGCCGGAGCCCCTCTCTTCAGACTCGGCTCCTGTCTCCTCCGCGTCGGCCGACGCCAGCGGCGGCCAGCCCTACGGTCAGCCGGCTGCGGGCTACTCCCCACAGCCCTACTCCCAGCAAGCCTATGGTCAGCAGCCTTATGGTCAGCAGGCCTACGCTGACCCCGCCTACGCGCAGCAGCCTCATGCTCAGCAGCCGTACACCGATCCGGCCTACGCCCAGCAGCCCTACGCCCAGAGCGCTCCGGCATACTCGCAGGGCTACGCCCAGCCCGGATACGTGGACCCTCGGAAGTCCAAGCTCGCCGCAGGCCTGCTCGGCATCTTCCTGGGAGGACTGGGTATCCACAACTTCTATCTCGGACATACCGGCAAGGCCGTCGCCCAGCTGCTCATCTCGGTGCTCTCGCTGGGCTTCCTCTCCTGGGTCTCTGTCATCTGGGGCATTGTGGAGGGCATCCTCATTCTCACCGCCCAGCCCGGCGTCCAGCCGTGGGGCCTGGACGCTCGCGGCGTTCCGCTCAAGGAGTGAAGGCGCATCCTGCGGGGCCTGCTAGCCGCTCCGCCGCCCTGTCGCCGGCCGAGCTGCCCGGCCCCGTGACCAGGTGAGCCGTCCGGCGCCTGCCGCCTGCGCCGTCGTCCCTGACCGTGGCACCCTGCCCGGCCGGGGACGGCGGTGTCTTTGCGCCGATTCTCATGTCCTACCCAGCCGCGGCTGGCACAATCAGCCCCGTGCTGCTCTCCGACCGTGACATCCGTGCCGAGCTCGACGCCGGGCGCGTGCGCCTGGAGCCTTACGACCCCGCGATGATCCAGCCGGCGTCCATCGACGTCCGCCTGGACCGCTGGTTCCGGCTCTTCGACAACCACCGCTACCCGGTGATCGACCCCGCCGTCGATCAGCCCGAGCTGACCCACCTGGTGGACGTCGGCCCTGACGAGCCCTTCATCCTCCACCCCGGCGAGTTCGTCCTGGGCGCCACCTACGAGCGTGTCACCCTGCCCGCCGATATCGCCGCGCGCCTGGAGGGCAAGTCGAGCCTGGGGCGTCTGGGCCTGCTCACCCACTCCACCGCAGGCTTCATCGACCCCGGCTTCACCGGGCACGTCACCCTGGAGCTGTCCAACACCGCGACCATGCCGATCAAGCTCTGGCCCGGTATGAAGGTGGGACAGCTGTGCTTCTTCCGCCTGTCCAGCCCGGCCGAGGCTCCCTACGGCGCCGGTGCCGTAGGCTCGCGCTACCAGGGCCAGCGCGGCCCCACGGCCTCGCGCTCCTACCGCAGCTTCCTGCGCACCCGCATCGAGGACCCCGGCCCGCTGGCCGACGGCGCTGCCTCCTTCTCGGACCTGCCCTCCTCGGTAGGCGGCCCGGATGGCGGTGCGGACGCCCAGGCAGCCCAGGACCAGGCATGAGCGCTGACGCTGAGCACCGACCTGACCTGTCCGTCTCCCTGCCCACGGATACCCTGACCTTCTCTGTGGCCGGGATGCTGCCGGTAGGGCGTCTGGAGGAGCGGCACGCCCTCGTCCTGGCTGACGACGTGTCGGCCGAGGAGGTGGAGGCGCTCGCCGTCTCGCAGGACGCCCAGGCGGGGTGGGTGGGTGCCTCGCGTCTTCAGCTGCTGCCGGGCGTCGAGCTGCAGGGCCCCTGGCCTCTCGACGGCGAGCTGCGCGCCCTCATGGGGCTGCCCGAGTGGGCGGCCAGCCTGATGATCCTGGAGTGTGAGCCCGAGCGTCGCGGTGCGCTGCCTCCTGAGCTGGCCGGCACCGACCCGTTGGCCGATGCCTTCCCCGCGGCCCAGCCGGCAGGCACGGAGCTGGTGGCCCTGATCCGCCTGCAGGCGATCGCCCGCCGGCTGGCCGGTGCGCTGCTGTTGCGCGGTGACGCGCCGGCGGAGTCGGCGGGTGGTGCTGGTGCGGGCAGCGGGCAGGCCACAGGTGGTGAGCAGGGGGCGAGCGGTCACCAGAGCGTCAGCGTGCTCGTCCAGCCTGACCCGGACGCCAACGTCAACCTTGACGTCTACGCACCGGTGTGGCTGACTCCGGACGCCTGCCAGGCGGTTCTGGCGCAGGTCCTGCCCGGAGCCCGTTCGCAGCTGGACCCGCGGCTGCCCGAGGGGCCCACGGGCCTGGCCGCTGTTCCCCAGGCGGAGCTGGATCGTCTCACCGAGATGCTGGGGGAGGATCGGCTGGACCAGGCCTGGGCTGCCGCCCGCGAGCGGGAGGAGGCAGCCGTCGTCATCGCTGCTGAGGCTGCTCAGGCGGGCAACCCGTTGGAGGAGGTACGCACCGGCTACGCCGTCGTCGCGCCGGTGGATGAGGCGCGGCCCGGGTGGGGGCATGTTGAGGTCCAGGTGGAGGCGGCTGAGTACCTGCCCCTGGCGGTGGCCGGCGAGCCGTGGGCTGTGCAGGGGGTGGTCGTCCACCAGATCGTGTGGCGGCCGCTGGAGCTGGCCGACCGCGACCCCGCGCGGTTGACGCGGACCCGGCGCAGCGAGCGTGCAGCGGCTGCGGCGCTGATCGAGGCGGCCGCTCGCGCGCTGGTGGAGGCCACCGGTGGCCGTGCCCTGGATGAGGACGGTTTCCTGGTCTCCCTCTAGCCCGCTCGGGGCGTGCCCCGGCAGATGCGGGCGATCCTTGGCGATTGCTGCGTGCTCTGCAGGACCTGGCAGGCGCTGCGCAGTCGGGGTAGTACGTTCCCATCAGGGAGGCGCTGCCTCAGCGGGCGCGTGGCACCCCTGGGCCTGGACGCGGGGCGAGGCGCTGCTCCTGGGCGCGTGCTGCGCCGTCGTCCCACGACCAGCCTCGGAAGGCCGCGGCGTCAGCGAGCGTGCGCGACCACGCCAGCGGCTCCTCGCCGCGCTCCCTTCCCACCACCATGTAGTGGCGCAGCAGGCCCGCGGCGGCCTCGGCGTCGTCGAGCGCACTGTGGTGCCGACCGATCTCAACGCCGGCCACCTCACAGCACGTGGTCAGCCGGCGCGAGGGCGTGGTCATGAAGTGCCGTGCCCACTCCATCGTGCACACGCGAGGCACGCGCGCGCCGCGGGCGAGGTGACCGCGCGTGCCCAGCGCCTGGGTGAGGAAGCTGACGTCAAAGCGTGCGTTGTGCGCCACGACCACCCGGCCGGCGAGGTCGCGCGCGAGGAGGTCGGCGACGTCGTCGAGGCTCGGCGCACGAGTGAGGTCGGCGGGCAGCAGCCCGTGGATGAAGGTCGGGCCGACCTCAATGACTCCGTTCGGCCCCGCACCGGGGTTGATGAGGGTCGACCACCTGCGCTGAGGCTCGCCGTCGGGGCCGGTCAGGACCAGGCCGATCTCCAGGATCGCGTCAGCGGCGGGGGACAGCCCCGTGGTCTCCAGGTCGACGACGGCGTAGCCCACCTCAGTGGGGTCGGCTGGCTGAGCGTGGCGTGTGCTGGCCGGCAGCACACCCGCGTTGGTGCTGCGGGAGGCCCTGGCGCCGTGAGCGCTTGAGGTGGGGACGAGCGTGGTGGAGGCTTCGCCGTCGGGCTGGAGGGCCGGTGCGGTGGCGGAGCGCGGCGCTGAGCCGACGATGGGGAGCGGGCCAAGGCTGCGTGAGCGACGGTAGAAGGGCATCGCGGACATGCTAGCCGGGCCGGGGCTCGCCCCAACGACCGTCTATGTGCTGACGGACCGCCCATGCCTCCACCGACCACTGCAGATGCGCGAATCCAGTGGTCGGCCGACACATAGGTGGTCGATGGAGGAACAGGTGGTTGGTCGACACAGCGGCGCCCGGCGTTAGGCTCGCCTCATGACTGACGCCGCACCTGCACTGCGCACCGCCCCTGAGGCTCCGCTCCTCAACAGCACGATCCGCGCCCAGCTCGCCCACCGCACAATCCGCGCCTACACCGACGAGCCGGTCAGCGCCGAGGTCATGGAGACTCTGCTGGAGGTCGCTCGCCACTCGGCCACCTCGTCCTTCCAGCAGCAGGTGACCATCATCCGCGTCACTGACCCGGCTCTGCGCGAGGAGCTGCGCGAGGTCTCCGGCCAGCCCTACGTGGGCGGGACCAACGGCGAGCTGCTGGTCCTCGTTGTCGACCTGCACCGCAACGCGGTCCTGCGTGAGCGTGCCGGCGCGTCCCTGGAGCCGCTGGAGCGCACCACCTTGTTCCTCCAGGGTGTGGAGGACGTGGTCATCGCGGCGCAGAACGTCGTCGTTGCCGCGGAGTCGCTGGGGCTGGGCACCACCTACCTCGGCTCGATCGGCGCCGACCCGCGTCGCGTCATCGCTGCCCTCGCTCTGCCCGAGCGTACCTACCCGCTGCTCGGTCTCCTCGTCGGCCACCCCGACCAGGATCCGCAGTTCAAGCCGCGTCTGCCGCGCGAGATCACCGTGGGCACCAACTCCTACCCGGACCTGGAGGCGCACGAGGAGGCGCTCGCGACCTATGACGACGCTGTCGAGCAGTACTACGACATGCGCGACACCGGCCGCCGCCTTGACTCCTTCAGCACTCAGATCGCGCGTGCCCTGGGCAAGGGCGGCTCCTCAACCTTCCCGGTGGCTGAGGTCCTCCACGAGCAGAGGCTCTGCCTCGACTAGCCCGGAAGCGTGTCAGTGACTGTCTCGACCACGCACGACGGCCGGTCTCTGCCCGCGCTGGAGGCCTTCGACTTCCCGGTGGGCCTGGTGCTCTCCGGCGGCGGGCAGGTGCTGGCCGAGGCTGGGGAGACCGACGAGGTCTTCCCCTTCGCCTCCGTCACCAAGCCGATCGTCGCCTGGAGCGCCCTGGTAGCGGTCGACCGCGGGCTGCTGAGCCTGGACGATCCTGCCACGCCGACCAGCGGCGGTGACGACGGCGTGGCTGTCGGGGGCCGGGCAGGCGACGGCGGCTCTGGCGACGGGGCGGGCACTGGCCGCCGGGTGGTGCTGCCAGGCGCGACGATCCGCCACCTGCTGTCGCACTCCTCGGGCGTCGCCTTCGATTCCGACGCCGTGCTGGCCCCGCCGGCACGCCGACGTGTCTACTCCAACCGCGGTATCGAGATCCTGGGGCAGCGTCTCGTGGAGGCCACTGGCGTGCCGCTGGAGGAGTGGGTGGAGACCACGGTGCTGGAGCCGCTGGGAATGGCGAGCGTGAGCGTGCCGGGCTCGCCGGCCTACTCCGGCCAGGGCAGTGCCGAGGACCTGTCGCTCTTCGCCCGCGAGCTGGCGGCGCCCACCCTCGTCTCGCCGTCGCTGGCACGGCAGGCCTGCGCCGTCGTCTTCCCCGGGCTCGACGGCGTGCTGCCGGGGTACGGGCGGCAGTCGCCTAACGACTTTGGTCTCGGTGTGGAGATCCGCGGGGCCAAGCACCCGCACTGGACGGGGGCGAGCAACAGCCCACAGACCTTTGGGCACTTCGGTCAGGCCGGCTCCTTGATCTGGGTGGACCCGGTGGCTGGGCGGCAGGCCGTGTTCCTGGGGGCTCGGCCCTTTGGACGCACGCATGTGGCGGCGTGGCCCGCGCTCAACGACCAGCTGCTGGTGCTGTGACGGCGGCCGGTGAGGTCGCATGGCTCGGCGGCCCGTGTGGCGTACTCGGCCGGCGCAGCGGCATTGGGCGCGGCGCCCCTGCCGCGGCCAGCAAGGCAGAGAAGCTACTGAGATGGCTGGTGCCGATACTTATTGAATGAGATGATGAGTCTGCGGCTTCGATCACGCTGCAGAACAACTCCGTCACCACTGTCGGTGAGCTTCCCGCCGTTGCCGCGCTGGCCTGAACCGGCCGGCCGAAGGGCAGATCGACGCCCGGCTGGCTGCCGGCATACTGTGTCCCACGCCTGTGCCGCCGGTCTGAGGCGACCGTCGTCGTCGCCTACCCTTAGAGCGTGATCGCCAACGACTCTCACCGCGCCCGCCTGGCCCAGCTCGTCAACGACCTCGCCGTGGTGCGAGGCAAAGTCACTCTCGCCTCCGGCCTGGAGTCGGACTTCTACGTGGACATGCGCCGTGCCACCCTCCACCACGAGGCGGCCCCCCTCATCGGCCACGTCATGCTCGACATGCTCGAGGAGGCCGGCTTGGGTACTGACGAGATCGCGGCCGTCGGCGGCCTGACCATGGGCGCTGACCCAGTGGCCACCGCGATGCTCCACGCCGCCGCCTCGCGCGGGCTTGACCTGGACGCCTTCGTGGTCCGCAAGGCGGCCAAGGACCACGGCATGAAGCGCCGCATCGAGGGGCCGGAGGTCGAGGGGCGCGACGTCGTCGTCCTGGAGGACACCTCGACCACCGGCGGCTCGCCGCTGGAGGCGGTCGAGGCCCTGCGCGAGGCTGGCGCGAAGGTGCGCGCGGTCGCCGTCATCGTCGACCGTGACACGGGCGCCCGCGAACGCATCGAGGCTGCCGGTCTTCCCTATCACGCCGCGCTCGACCTGGACGACCTGGGCCTGCGCTGAGAGCCGGTGCCCGGGGCGTGGTCGTGCTGGTCGTGTCGATCCTGAGGCCTGGCCTGCGTTGAGAATCTGAGGATCGCGTCTCTTGTCCACCTGGGCATTCATCAGGTCTGACGCGGTCCGCGTCCTTCGTCGGCCCGGCGCTGATGCTTGTCGAGTTCGTTGCCACGGTGTCAAGCGGCTTGGTAACGAGTTGGCGGTGGTAGGGCTCTCCTGACATCGTCTTTCGATATTCGAAAGATCTGTCTACACTTGTGCTGTGGACAGTATGGGAACACGTATCCGGCAGAGGCTGCGTGAGCGGGGGCTCTCACAGGCAGGACTGGCCTCATCCGTCGGGATGAGCGAGTCCGCTCTCTCGAAGGCGATATCTGGGACGCGAGGGTTGTCCGCACTTGAAGTTGCTGAGATCGCGGATGAGCTTGGCGTGTCGATGCACTGGCTGGTGACAGGGGAGGCTGACCCTTTCGCTGTACGTCTGGCGGCGAGGCACGAGTTCGACGTGCTGACGCGTTCCTACTCCTGCAGCCCGGAGAAGGATCGTAGGACTTTGGAGGCTGTCGAGCTGCTGTACCGGCAGGCGCAGTCGGTATGAGTGGTGCGACGGTGGCACTGACACCGCAAGAGACTCGTGCGTGCCTGGGGGAGGACTTCATCACGCACTTTGTCGACCGCGTCGAGGAACGTCTCGGCATCGACGTCATCGTCGTTCCCCTTGATGGTGATGGCTACTCATGCCGTATTGCCGACCGTGACGTCGTCATTCTCGGGGCGACTGAGAAGTGGTTTCGTAGCCACTTCACCCTGGCGCACGAGCTGGGGCACCTGCTGACCGGGAAGCTGCCGGACGGCGATGGCGATCCGCAGTCTGAGGAGAACGGTGCCAATGCTTTCGCTGCTGAGCTGCTCATGCCGGCCGAGCAGATGCGTGCCTGGGACTGGCAGGAGGTGGGGGCAGAGACGGTGGCTCGTCGAGTCTGGCAGCTGGGGGTGTCGACTGCGGCTCTGCGCTCACGTCTACGTTTCCTGCGTCGCCCGCTGGGAGAGGCCGCAGCGCAGGCTCTGGCGATGTCCACGCCTGCCCTGGTGAAAGCCTCATTGTCGCCGGACACTGTCAGTCAGGCCGAGGTCACGGCTCGCATCACTGCGACGGCTGCTAGACGTTTCCCTCAGCGGCTCCTGACCGACCTGCGGGAGGCTGTCGATGCTGGTAAGGCTCCCCATGCGTCCCTCGCCTGGGCTCTGGGCGTTCCGCAGGAGGACGAGGATCTGGCGGAGCCCGCTCCTGACCTGAGTGCCGATCTTCTCGACGGGCTCGTGTAACCGTGGTCGCTCGCCCGTTCTTCTTTCCCGACAACACTGTCCTGATCAATATGGCGCTTCTTGAGCGTGTGGGGCTGCTGGAGCGGTTCGTCCAGCAGCAGGGGCGATGGTGTGCGTCGATTGAGCGTGAGTGGTGCGTGAGTCGGGACGTGCTCCAGCTTGATGGCATGGACGAAGCGGTTAGGCGCGTGTGCGGCCGGCCGGTTTTCCCAGACCGCGGCGATCACGTGGAGATTCAGGACCTTGCCGTGAGAATGCGGGCTCCCGGCGAGGCCCGGACGAAGAACCTGGGTGAAGCCGAGACGATCGTGCTCATCCGACGACGCGAGGAGTATGAAGGGGCTATCTTCCTCACAGATGATCGCCAGGCGCGACAGTTTGCTGAGGCGGAGACCTCGATCGACCGCTGCCTGGGCACTGTTGATCTGCTGGCTTACTTTGAGGCGGCGCGGTGGATGACGCGTGGCGAGGTGTACGACTGCCTTCAGGTGCTCCGTGATGAGGGTAGGCACGTCCGGCCGGCTGACCGCTGCGGCTATGACCGCTTGGTCAACGGGCTCATGCGCCGGGCGACTCGAGCAAGGGAGGATGCATGAGGTCACCGGCTCCAGACCTGCTTGTCTGCTTACTTCTTCTGATCGCTGCGGGCTTCCTCGGCCTCGTGTGGCGCCATGGCCGCAGGCTGTACGCGGCCGGGGAGATGATCGACCAGTTCTGGCGCGGCCTGGAGGCGGTCCTCATCCGTCACCACCGCGCCGCGGAGGACCTCGTGCGTCAGACGGACGTGCGCAGCCTGCTGACCGACGGCGACCGCGAGCGCGCCGAGTCCGCCGTTGCCGTCGCGACCATGACCGGCACACCCTCCCAGCGTGCGCGCCGGGAGATGAACCTGCACGAGGCGATGGACGTCGTCCTCTCCTGCCTGGGACCTGCGGACGACGACGTCGCCGCGCCTGATCGTGAGCCTCTCGCCGGTGCGGTGGCCGAGTACGCAGCCGCCTGGGAGGAGGTGGAGGCCGTGGGGCGGCGTTACAGCGAGCTGGCGATGGGGTACAACAGGCTCGTGGCCAGCCCCTTCAACGTCCTGTGGAACCGTCGCCTGGAGCGTCAACCTGCCCAGGTCTTCACGCCTGAGCACCCGGGCACGCTGCACGCGGTTGACGTCCTGTGAGCGGCGAGGAAAGTCGGGGCCGCAGCGTTTCCTCCTCGGCCGGTCGCGGACTGCGCGGTGGGCAGGTGGGAACGGACGCTGCCGACTACTGGGTCGGGCTCCCTCCTGAGCAGGACCGTCCGGCGGACGTCCGGGAGGTCGGCGTCGGCCCGTGGCCCGGGGGAGAGGCCGCCTGGCCGACGGACCCCCGTTACGACCGCGAGCTCCTGCGCGACGGCGACCGGCGCAACGTCGTCGACCGCTACCGCTACTGGAGCGTGGAGGCGGTGCGGGCGGACCTGGCTCTGCGCGCCCACGGGCTGCACGTGGCGATTGAGAATGTCACGCAGGACCTCAATATCGGCTCGATCGTGCGCACGGCGAACGCCTTCAACGTCGGCGCGGTGCACGTGGTGGGCCGACGCCGGTGGAACAAGCGCGGCGCCATGGTCACCAACCGCTATCTTGACGTGCGCCACCACCCTGAGCCCTCCGGGCTGCTGGCGTGGGCCGCGGAGGCTGGCTACGAGCCGGTCGCGATCGACAACGGACCCGGCTCGCTCCAGATCGAGCGTGTGGAGCTGCCGGAGCGCTGCCTGCTCGTCTTCGGCTCGGAGGGTGAGGGCATCAGCGAGGAGCTGAGCGCTGGCTGCACGCGGCTACTGAGGATCGGGCAGTACGGGTCGACCCGCTCTATCAACGTGGCGGCAGCAGCGGCGATCGCCATGCACACCTGGGTCCTTCAGCACGCAGGGCCCGCGCCGGACTGAGGCAGAGGGCGTCGAGCGGGCAGGAGCCACGCCGTCGGGCTGGGCCGTCAGGTGAGGTGTGGGCCGGGTGGAGGGCCGCCGTCGGCCGTGATGAGAGGTCCAGGACGTTCAGCCGGTTTCCGCTGGCCGTGATTCGTGGGACAATCAGCACTGCACCACTGCACTTTGAATACTCAGGAGGCATCCAGTGGCCATTGCAACCCCGGAGTCCTACGCCGACATGCTCGACCGCGCGAAGGCTGGCGGCTACGCCATCCCCGCGATCAACGTCACCTCGTCGCAGACTCTTTCCGCCGCCCTTCAGGGTTTTGCCGAGGCCGAGTCTGACGGCATCGTCCAGGTCTCCAACGGTGGCGCCGCCTACTGGTCCGGCTCCTCCCGCGCCGACAAGGTCAAGGGCTCCCTGGCCATGTCCGCCTATGCCTACGCCATCGAGGGCCTCTACCCGATCACCTTCGCCCTGCACACCGACCACTGCCCCAAGGGCATGATCGACCCGTGGCTGCGCCCCCTGCTGGAGATCGAGGTTGAGCAGGCCAAGCGCGGTGAGCCCACCGCCTTCCAGTCCCACATGTGGGACGGTTCCGCCGAGACCCTCGAGGACAACATCGCCATCGCCAAGGAGCTGCTGGCCCTGTCCAAGCAGGCGGGCACCATCCTTGAGATCGAGATCGGTGCTGTTGGTGGCGAGGAAGACGGCATCAAGGGCGAGGAGAACGCCAACCTCTACACCACCGCTGACGACGCGTGGGCCGCTGTTGAGGCCCTGGGCCTGGGAGAGAACGGTCGTTACACCACCGCTCTGACCTTCGGTAACGTCCACGGCGCCTACAAGCCCGGCCACGTCAAGCTGCGTCCCGAGCTCCTGGGCGAGATCCAGGACGAGGTCGCCCGCCGCCTGGGTGACCGTCTGCAGACCAAGGTCGGGGACAAGAAGTCTCCCTTCGACCTGGTCATGCACGGTGGCTCCGGCTCCACCGCCGAGGAGATCGCCACCGCTGTGCGCAACGGTGTCATCAAGATGAACGTGGACACCGACACCCAGTACGCCTTCACGCGTCCGGTCGTGGACCACATGCTCAAGAGCTACGACGGCGTCCTCAAGATCGACGGCGAGGTCGGCAACAAGAAGGCCTACGACCCGCGTGCGTGGGGCAAGGCTGCTGAGAAGGGTATGGCTGCCCGTGTCGTCGAGGCCTGCGAGCGTCTGGGCTCGGTCGGCTCCGCCTCCAAGCACCACTGAGACAGATCGCGGCCGGCGGCGGCGCTGCCGTCGACCGGCCGCGATCTGTCCGCCTAGCGCGGCGCTGTGGTCCAGGCCTGTCCTGGGGCGGGTGTGCCGCGCGTGCGCAACGCCGTCGTCCCGCTGTCTTCGGATGGTGGGACGACGGCGTTGCTGCGCCTGCCTGGCCTCGAGACGTCGCTTCAGGCCCTGAACAGTCGGTTCCATGGCTGCCTGCAGCGGAACCGACTGTTCAGGGCCTGAAGCGACGGAAGGGCACGCCCGCACGTGGCTCCTGGCTGGCGTCGAAGCTGACGCCGCGAGCCGTTCCTCCTCCGCCTTCTTGTCGCGACCGCAGCAACACCGTGATATGGCGGATGTAACAGACCTTGCACGGGGTTGAGATCTGCCCAGAATAGTGGGGAAGACGGCGGAACCTCAGGGTCACAGTTCTGTAAAGGTCCGTGCAAGGCTTGCAGCAAGACCCTGTCTTGTGTGTAATGGAGATGTCAACGCCGCGCGTGAGCGTCGGCCCATCCGGACCGAGGCTCCTCAGCGGTCGTCGCTCTCGAAGCGGGTGCCCGCCCGCTCATCCGATGTCCAAAGGAGGACAAGACATGCGGCTCATCTCCCGGCGTTCCATGCTCAGCGGCTCTGCGGCCATCGCCCTGGCCGCGACCCTGGCTGCCTGCTCCAACGGCTCCAGCGGAGGCTCGGACTCAGGCTCCGACTCTGCTGAGGGCTCGGTCTACTTCCTCAACTTCAAGCCCGAGGCTGAGGACGCCTTCAAGACCATCGCCGAGGCCTACAAGGCCAAGACCGGCGTCACCGTCAAGGTCGTCACCGCCGCCTCCGGCACCTACGAGCAGACCCTGCAGTCCGAGGTCGCCAAGTCCGACGCCCCGACGATCTTCAACATCAACGGCCCCGTCGGCCTGGCCACCTGGAAGGACTACGCCCTCGACCTGTCGGACACCGGCTTCGTCAAGGACCTGACCGACCCCTCGATGGCCCTGACTGACGACTCCGGCACGGTCTACGGCTCCCCGCTGGCCACCGAGGGCTACGGCCTGATCTACAACGGCGCCATCCTGGACAAGTACTTCGCCACCGACGGCGCAAAGGCCACCTCGGTCAAGGAGATCACGAGCTTCGCCAAGCTCAAGGAGGTTGCTGAGGACATGCAGGCCAAGAAGGCCGACCTCGGTATCGAGGGCGTCTTCGCCTCCACCTCCCTGGTCCCCGGTGAGGACTGGCGCTGGCAGACCCACCTGGCCAACTACCCCGTCTACTACGAGTTCCGCGACAAGAAGGTCACGGACACCCCCGACCTTGAGCTGACCTACTCGGACAACTACAAGGACATCTTCGACCTCTACATCAACAACTCCACGGTCGCCCCCTCGGAGACCTCGGCCAAGACGGTCTCGGACTCCATGGCTGAGTTCGCGCTCGGCAAGGCCGCCTTCGTCCAGAACGGAAACTGGGCCTGGTCCCAGATCTCCGAGGTCGAGGGCAACACGGTCAAGGCGGAGGACATCCACTTCATGCCGATCTACATCGGCGTCGCGGGCGAGGACAAGTCCGGTATCGCGCTGGGCACGGAGAACTACCTGTCCGTCAACTCCCAGGTCTCCGAGGCCAGCCAGAAGGCCTCCATCGACTTCCTCAACTGGCTGTTCACCGACGCCGAGGGCGCCAAGCTCCTCACGGACAACTCGGTGGTCTCCATGGCCCCCTACTCGGCCTTCGCTGACCTCGCTCCGGCCGACCCGCTGGGCAAGGAGGTTGTCGACTACATGAACAACTCCGACCTCTACCCGATCAACTGGGTCTTCCAGACCTTCCCGAGCCAGGACTTCAAGGACCAGCTCGGTCAGCACCTGGCCCAGTACGCTGCAGGCTCAGAGGACTGGGCCGCGGTCAAGGAGTACTTCGTGTCCGAGTGGAAGGCGGAGAAGAGCTCCTGACCTGTGCTCGATCCCTTCCGGGTCCCTCTACCTCAGGGCGTGACGACGGCGCCCGGCCAGCCGGTCGGGCGCCGTCGCCCCAACGAGGGCGCGGCGTCGTCGCCTCCCCTCTGTCCATGACCCCGCAGCCAGATCCCGTGACTCATCCGAGGTCCACATGACTCAGTCGCTTAAGAAGTACTTCCTCATCTTCACCGGCCCCACGCTGATCGCCTTCCTCATCGCCTTCATCGTGCCCTTCTTCATGGGCCTGTACCTGTCGCTGACCAAGTTCACGACGCTGACCAACGCCACCTGGGTAGGGCTCGACAACTACCGCACGGCCCTGGCCGGCGGCACCGGGTTCGTGCGCGCGCTCGGATTCACGGCGCTGGTCTCGGTAATCTCGATCGTGACGGTCAACCTCGGCGCCTTCACCCTGGCCTACCTGCTCACCCGCAAGCTGCGTGGCACCAACGCCTTCCGCTCGGTGTTCTTCATGCCCAACCTCATCGGCGGCATCGTGCTGGGCTACACCTGGCAGGTCATGCTCAACGCCATCCTGCGCCACTGGAACCAGACCATCGTCAACGACTGGCGCCTGGGCATGATCGGCCTCATCCTGCTGGTGAACTGGCAGCTGATGGGCTACATGATGATCATCTACATCGCCGGGCTCCAGAACGTGCCGCCCGAGCTCATCGAGGCGGCCCAGATCGACGGCGCCTCCAAGTGGCGCACGCTGCGCAACGTCACCATCCCGATGGTCATGCCCTCGATCACCATCTGCCTGTTCCTCACGCTGGCCAACACCTTCAAGATGTACGACCAGAACCTGGCGCTGACCAACGGTGCGCCGCTCAAGCAGACGCAGATGGCGGCACTCAACATCGTCGACCTCATGTACAAGCAGGTCGGCAAGCAGGGAGTTGCTCAGGCTCAGGCCGTGATCTTCTTCCTCATCGTCTCCGTCATCGCCGTGCTGCAGCTGCGCGCGACCCGTGCCAAGGAGGTGGACGCATGAGCGCCCAGACCCTCGTCCCCGCCGCCAACCGCAGCGGCACGACCCCGGCCCCTGCCAAGGCGACGCGACCGGCCCGGCCCGCTCGCCGTCGTCAGACCGCCGGTCAGAACGCGCTGACCGGGCTGCTGACGGTGCTCTCCCTTATCTGGGTCGTCCCGCTGCTGTTCATCCTGCTCAACTCCTTCAAGGGCAAGTTCTACATCTCCGACTCGCCCTTCTCTCTGCCCACCGGCGAGACCTTTGCGGGCTTCGACAACTACGTCACGGGCCTGCAGCTCTCCGGCTTCGCCCGGGCGATCGGATGGTCGCTGTTCATCACAGTGGGCTCTGTGATCGTCATCGTGCTGCTGACGGCGATGACCGCCTACTACATCACGCGTGTGAAGACCTGGTGGACCTCGCTGATCTACTACCTCTTCGCCTTCTCGATGATCGCCCCCTTCCAGCTGGTCATGTTCCCGACCGTCAAGATCGCGGACACGCTGGGACTAGCCACGCCCTGGGGCATGATCGTGCTCTACCTGGGCTTCGGAGGAGGGCTGAGCGTCTTCCTGTTCGCCGGCTTCATCAAGTCCATTCCCATGGAGATCGAGGAAGCTGCCTACATGGACGGCTGCTCGCCGCTGCAGAGCTACTTCCGCGTGGTGATGCCTCTGCTCAAGCCGACCTCGGTGACGGTCGCGGTACTCAACGCCATGTGGGTGTGGAACGACTTCCTCCTGCCCAACCTCGTCATCGGTCAGGATGAGCGTTACAAGACGATCCCGATCGTCATCCAGATGCTCGTGGGCTCCAACGGCAACCGTGACATGGGTGCGCAGATGGCCATGCTGGTGCTGGCGATCATCCCGATCGTGATCTTCTACCTCTTCGGTCAGAGGCACATCGTGGAGGGTGTGGCTGCCGGCGCGGTCAAGGGCTGAAGTCCGCCTGCTCTCGCGCCTCCTCTCCGCCTGTCACGCTCCGCTCCCGTCGTGATCCCGTCCTGTCGCGCTCTCGTCGTTTGAGGCCCTGAACAGTCGGTTCCCATGCTCCCTGCAACGGAACCGACTGTTCAGGGCCTGAAGCGATGGCTGCTGGAGGCCTCAAGCCGCAGTCGGCACCGAAAGCGACTGCCCCGGGCCTGAATCGACGCGCGGGCAGTGTCGCCACGGGCGCGATGACGGCTGAGGGGGCTCCTCGCCTCCCAGCCGATGCGTGGGCGAAGCCGGTGTGGGCGTGATCGTCTTCCCCCCCCCCGCCCCTGCGGCGCGTGGGCGAAGGCGGCGTGGGCGCGATACTTGCCTTGCTACCTTCGCACTTCCAGGAGCTCGTATGGCCCGACTCATCCGTCTCGACTCTCCCTTCTACCGCGCGTGGTCCTCGGCGGCCGACCTCGTCGTCGTCAACGTCCTGACCATCCTGGCCTGCCTGCCGGTGCTCACGGCCGGTGCTGCGTTGACGGCGTGCGCGCGTGTGACGATGGAGATGGTGCGCGAGGAGGAGTCCTACACGGTGCGCACCTGGTGGCGCTCTTTCCGCGGCAACCTGGTGCAGTCGCTGGTGTGGTGGCTGCCTGTCCTGGTGCTGGGGGCGCTGGCGGGGGCGATGAACCTGTGGCTTGCTCAGGCTGAGATCGCGGGTGCGTCGGCCGACGGCGGAGCGGGACTGAGCCCGACGCTGCTGGCCGCCATGCGTGGCCTGGTGACGGCAGGAGGACTCATCGTCGTAGGCGTGCTGGTCTGGCTCGTGCCGCTGGTGGCCTTCTTCGAGAACACGGTTGGTGCGCACCTGGCGAATGCGGCGCGTCTGGCCGTGGGGCACCTGGGCCGTACGGTGGCGTGCCTCGTGCTGATCGCCGTGCCGACGGCGCTGCTCGCCCTGCTACCGGTCTCTCGCCTGGCCCTGGGCTGGTTCATGGTGCTCCTGGGGGTCGCCTTCCTGGGATACCTCGTGGCTCTGGTTCAGCGCAAGGTGATCGATGCCTTGCGCGACGCAGCGCGCTGAGAGCAGCTGGCTGCGCTTGGAGTCGCCTGTGGCTGTGAACAGCTAGCCCAGGCTGGCCCCGGTCTCTGCCCTACCCACAATTCCGTCGCTTCAGGCCCTGGACAGTCGGTTCGGCGATTCCGTGTTGGCCCGCGTCGTCGGTTCAGACCGGGGACAGTCAGTTTGGGGGTGAGAACCATGGGGGATTGACTGTTCAAGGCCTAAGACGACGGATTTGCGGAGCTGGTGAGGTGGGTGTGGACGGTTGCGGGCCTCAAGCGACGGATTCGTGGACGGCGCCTGTGCGAAGCCGGGCGAGCATCCGCTCAGACCTCCGATCCGGACGCGCGGCCCGCGGCTCCGGTAGTCTGGTGGGCGGCGTGCTCACACTCGCGCCGTCACCAATCCAGGGAGCTCATATGCCAGCCGTTGTGGTCGTCGGAACCCAGTGGGGCGACGAAGGCAAGGGAAAGGCGACTGACCAGCTCGGTCAGGACGTCGACTACGTGGTGAAGTTCAACGGCGGTAACAACGCCGGCCACACCGTCGTCATCGACGGGGAGAAGTTCGCCTTCCACCTCCTGCCTGCTGGCGTGCTCACGCCCGGCGTCGTGCCGATCATCGGCAACGGTGTCGTGGTGGACCTGGAGGTCCTCTTCAGCGAGATCGCTGAGATCGAGGCGCGTGGCAAGGACGCCTCCAGCCTGCGTGTCTCCGCCAACGCGCACATCATCCCCTCCTACAACCGTGTCCTGGACCGCACCACCGAGCGTTTCCTCGGCGCCCGCCAGCTGGGTACCACCGGCCGTGGCATCGGCCCGACCTACGCGGACAAGATGAACCGTGTGGGCATCCGTGTCCAGGACCTGTTCGACGAGTCGATCCTGCGACAGAAGGTCCACTCGGCCCTGGACCAGAAGAACGGCCTGTTCCTCAAGGTCTTCAACCGCCCTGCGATCGACCCGGACGAGGTCGCTGACGAGCTGCTGTCCTACGCCGATCGCGTGCGCCCGATGGTCATCGACTGCTCGCTGGAGCTCAACAACGCCCTCGACGCCGGCAAGACGGTCCTCTTCGAGGCGGGCCAGGCCACGATGCTGGACATCGACCACGGTACCTACCCCTTCGTCACCTCCTCCAACCCCACTGCCGGTGGCGCCTGCACCGGCACGGGTGTGGGCCCTACGCGCATCGACTCGGTGGTTGGCGTGGTCAAGGCCTACACGACCCGCGTGGGCGAGGGCCCCTTCCCCACCGAGCTGCTCGATGACATGGGTGAGCGCCTGCGCACCGAGGGCGGCGAGTTCGGCGTGACCACCGGCCGCCCGCGCCGCTGCGGCTGGCACGACGCCGTCGTCACCCGTTACGCCTGCCGTGTCAACGGCCTGACGGACCTGGTCATGACCAAGCTGGACGTGCTCACCGGTCACGAGACCATTCCGGTGTGCGTGGCCTACGACGTCGACGGCGAGCGCACCGAGGAGATGCCGCTGACCCAGACCGGCTTCCACCACGCCAAGCCGATCTACGAGGAGCTGCCTGGCTGGAGCGAGGACATCACGGGCGTGCGCGACTTCTCCGACCTGCCCCAGGCTGCGCAGGACTACGTGCTGCGCATCGAGGAGCTGGCGCGCACGCGCATCAGCGCCATCGGTGTGGGCGCGGGCCGCGAGGCGACGATCACCCGCCACACGCTGCTGGGCTGAACCCGCTGCTGGGCGACAGGCTGGTGGTGCCAGCCTGGTTTGCCCGGCCCGTGATGACGACGGCGGCCGCTCACCTTTCACAGGTGCCCGGCCGCCGTCGTGCGGAGCGGTGGTCGTGAGCCCGTTCTGGCTGCTGCCCTAGTGGGCTGACCGCTACCTGGCACCCGCGCTCGCTACCTCATCCTGGCTGTCGCCACCCATTGGCGTTCGTTGCTATCCCGTAGCGCATGCGGTGGGGGTGTGAAGGACGCGGAGGGGTAACGAAGGACGGGCCGGGGCGGCGGGGCGCGAAGGGGTGGCAACCGCGGTGGAGGGGTGGCGAAGGACCGGCCTTGACGGTCAGGCTCCGGGCCGCCCTGCTGACAACGTATGGCGCCACGACGCCTAGCTCTGCAGGGAGACGACATCAAGCCCCTAAAGTCCCATCAGGGTTGTCAGCCTCACCTAAGTAAGGTTAGCCTTCTGCAAGTAATAGCGGGACTGAGTGTCTCGTTGCCACTGCCTAAGGACTCGCCTTGTTCATCGCCAACCTGCTCATCGCGCTGCGCGAGGGCTTTGAGGCTGCGCTCATCGTCGGCATCATCACTGCCTACCTGGTTCGCAGCGGCCGCCGCGACGTCCTGCCCAAGATGTGGCTCGGCGTCATGGTGGCAGCCTTCCTGCCGCTGGCGCTGGGCGCGGTACTGACCTGGGGCCCCAAGACCCTGACCTTCCAGGCCCAGGAGCTCATCGGCGGCAGCCTGTCGCTCGTGGCGGTGGCCATGGTGACCTGGATGATCTTCTGGATGGGCCGCAACGCCCGCATGCTCAAGAAGGGCATCGAGGGCGACCTGGAGCACGCGCTGTCAGACTCCTCCTCCGGCTGGGGCGTGGTGTGGATCGCCATCATCTCGGTCGGCCGCGAGGGCCTGGAGACAGCCCTGTTCATCTGGGCCACCGTCAAGTCCTCGGTAGAGAACCACGTCGTGGCAACCAGCGCCGGCGTGGTGGTGGGCCTGCTCATCGCCGTTGTCCTTGGCTGGCTGGCCTACAGGGGCGCGGCCAGCATCAACATGCGCCTGTTCTTCGCCGTCACGGGTTACTTCCTGATCTTCGTGGCCGCGGGTGTGGTCTCCTATGCCGTCGCCGACTTCCAGGAGGCCGGTCTCCTGCCCGGCATCATGAACCACGCCTGGGACATCTCCGCCTATCTGCCGGGGCAGGCCTCGCCGCTCCACTGGCTCTACATCGTGCTCAAGGCGATGTTCCAGGTGGAGGTCCAGCCCACGGTGGCTCAGGTCGTCGGGTGGTGGCTCTACATCGTGCCCACCCTCATCCTCTTCACCCGCCAGGTCCGCGGCTCTGCCGGGCGCGCGGTCTCCCCGGCTCCGAGCGTGCCCGCCACCCGGGACGACGACGCAGCCGCTTCTCGCTCCGCCGTCGCCTCCGCCTGAGCGCGGCCTGGCCTTCTCAACCCTCTTGACTACTGACCACCCAGCTCCCAACCAGTCTCACAGGAGAATCACGTGACCACTCCCGTCCGCCCCGCACTGCGTGGCACCACTCGCCGTACCGTCCTCATTCTGCCGCTGCTGGCCCTGGCCGGCCTCGGCCTGGCCGGTTGCGTGGACAACAAGCCTGCCTCCTCCGACGGGTCCGCTGGCTCCTCCGAGGGGGCCACCGAGGTCACTGTCACGATCACTGACGGCGGCCTGGAGCTGTCCACCACCTCCTTCCCCTCCGGCGTGGTCACCTTCACCATGACCAACAACGGCACGGTGGCCAACGAGTTCGAGGTCCTGACGGAGAACAAGCTGCAGATCGTCTCCGAGCAGGAGAACATCGGCCCCGGCACCACCGCCTCGCTGACCACCGCCCTGTCCGAGGGCACGTACTACGCGGCCTGCAAGCCGAACATGGTGGGCGAGCTCAAGGGCGTCACCGAGATCACCGTCACCAAGGGCGAGGAGGTCAAGGTCTCCGACGACGTCGCTGAGCTCGAGGCCCAGGCTGTCACCAACTACACCGCCTACGTGCGTGACCAGGTCGGCCAGTTGCTGGAGGCCACCAAGACCTTCACCACCGCCTACACCGGCAGGGACACCGAGAAGGCCAAGGAGCTCTACCCGCTGGCCCGCCAGCACTACGAGCGCATCGAGCCCACCGCCGAGTCCTTCGGCGTCGAGGCTGCCGGCGACCTGGACGAGGCGCTCGACCTGCGCATTCAGGACCTGGCTGCTGACGCCGGCGTGAAGACCACTGACCCCTCAGTCATCGAGGGCTGGACCGGCTGGCACCGCATCGAGGCCGACCTGTGGGACGGCGGGGAGGGCTCGCCCTTCGCCTTCGCCGACGACGCCGCTCGCCAGGCCGTGGCGGACAAGCTGGTCGAGGACACCCAGAAGCTCTACGACCTGGTCTACGGCAACGTCGAGGGCCCCAACGGCACCTTCGAGCTGACCCTCACGGACGTGGCCACCGGCGCTGCCGCCCTGCTGGAGGAGGTCGCCCTGTCCAAGATCGTGGGCGAGGAGGAGACCTTCTCCCACACCGATCTCTACGACTTCAAGGCCAATGTCGAGGGCGCCGAGGTCGCCTACGGCAACGTCCAGGCCATCGTCGAGAAGAACAACGCCGACCTGGCCGCCAAGATCGAGGAGGGCCTGAAGAAGGTCAACGACCTCATCTCCGCCCAGGAGGACGGAACCACCGCCGACGGCGCCACGAGGTACGTGGACTACTCCACCATCGCCGCGGTGCAGGTCAACGCCGGCGAGGCTCCCTCGGACGCCAGCTACACCGCCGTCCAGCGGGAGTTCTCCGACGCCGTCAACGCCCTGAGCGAGTCCCTGTCCCAGGTTGCCGGCACGGTACTGCACTGAGAGGAGACAGACGATGACGCCCTCGAGCGCCTCTGAGCACGACTCGGAGCCCGTGAGCACAGAGGAACAGAGCGGGTCCGCGGGGCCGTCGCAGGTGGCTGCTGCCACGGAGGTGACAGCGCCGGCCGACCCGGGCCGGGAGCGGCCGCGGGTCAGTCGACGGGCTGCCTTCACCGCCGCGGGCTTCGGTGCGGCAGTGGCGGGACTGGCTGGCTTCGGGGCGGGGCGGGCCACCGCTGCCGAGCCGGTGGAGCACACGGCGCTGGCCTACGACTTCCGTGGCGAGCACCAGGCAGGCATCCTCACCCCTGCCCAGGACACGCTCTACGTGGCGGCCTTTGACGTCACAACGGATGACGTCGGGGAGCTCAAGAAGCTTATCAGCGCCTGGACGGTGGCTGCCGAGCAGATGTGTGCCGGCGAGCTGGTGGGTGGTGAGCCGGACGCGAACGAGCAGCTGCCGCCCAAGGACACGGGCGAGGCCTGGGGCTACCCGGTCTCGGGACTGACCATCACCTTTGGTGTGGGCAAGTCCCTGTTCGTGGACGCTGAGGGCAGTGACCGCTTTGGTCTGAAGGCCAAGATGCCGACGATCCTGGATGAGGGCATGCCCAGCTTCCGGGGCGACCAGCTGCGTGAGGCCGACTCGGACGGTGACCTGCTCATCCAGGTCTGCTCCGACGACGCCCAGGTCTCGGTCCACGCGATCCGTAACCTCACGCGCATCGCCTTCGGGACCGCCGTCATGCGCTGGAGCCAGATCGGCTACGGGCGCACCTCCTCGACCTCCACGGACCAGGAGACGCCTCGCAACCTCTTTGGCTTCAAGGACGGGACGAACAACGTCAAGGCGCAGGACTGCGCTGACGAGCTCGCCGAGCACCTGTGGGTCCAGCCGGGCGACGACGACGCAGCCCCCTGGATGGAGGGCGGCACCTACTTCGTGGCCCGTAAGATCCACATGTACTCCGAGGTCTGGGACCGCATCCGGCTTGTCGAGCAGGAGCAGGTCTTCGGGCGGGACAAGCGCTACGGCGCGCCGCTCAGCGTCACCGACCCGACCTCGTCGAAGGAGGAGTTCACCACGGTGGACTACGAGGCCACGGACGCCGAGGGGGAGCCTCTGGTGCCGACGGACTCGCACATCGCCGTCGTCGCACCTGAGCGAAACTCGGGGCGGCGGATGCTGCGTCGCGGCTACAACTACACCGAGGGCAACGACTCGCTGGGTCGGCTGCAGACGGGGCTGTTCTTCATCGCCTTCGTGCGTGACCCACGCACGAACTTCTATCCGATCCTGGACAAGATGACGAGGAACGACGCGCTGCAGGAGTACCTGCAGCACCGTAGCTCGGCGTTGTTCGCGGTGCCGCGTGGCGTGTCGAAGTCGGACACGACCTGGGCGCAGGCGCTGTTCGCCTGACGGCGGACCACCTATGTGCTGACCGATCACGTGATGGGCGACGGACCCCTGGAATTGCGCAAATCCAGGGGTCCGTC
>NZ_JARKVC010000047.1 GCF_029851875.1 Actinomyces sp. | reverse complement strand
GTTGATGTTTCACGTGAAACATCAACGCCAACCTTCTGCTCCGTGACCACTGTCTCCTACAGCAGTGAGCACGTGGCAGACTTGTCCTCTAGACGCGGAAAGACCCGCCTGAGAGGAGCTGGACGTGACTGACGCGAACCAGGTACGTGGGAACCGACTCGACCCGTGGCTGGACTCCTATGCAGCACGAGCTCACGGGCTACGAGCCTCGGAGACCAGGTCCCTCTTCGCCGTCGCCTCTCGTCCCGAGGTGGTTTCCTTGGCCGGCGGCATGCCCAACCTCAAGGACCTCCCACTGGACCGCCTCGCCGATGCGACCGCCCAGATGATCCGGCAGGACGGTGGCCGCGCGCTCCAGTACGGCAACGGTCAGGGCCTGCCTGCTCTGCGCGAGAAGGTTCCTGAGATCATGGCCCTGGAGGGGATCGACGCTGATCCCGAGGACATCATCGTCACCACCGGCTCCCAGCAGGCCGTTGACATCATCACCGAGCTCTTCATCGACCCCGGTGACGTCATCCTTGCTGAGGCTCCGACCTACGTAGGCTCGCTCAGCATCTTCTCTACCTACCAGGCCGACGTCCAGCACGTGGCGATCGACGCTGACGGCGTCATCCCCGAGGCCCTCGAGGAGCGCATCGCCCAGCTCGAGCGCGAAGGTCGCTCCATCAAGTTCTTCTACTGCCTGCCCAACTTCCACAACCCGGCCGGCGTCACCCTCTCTGAGGAGCGACGTCCCCAGGTGATCGAGATCTGCCGCCGCCACCACATCCTTATCGTGGAGGACAATCCCTACGGCCTTCTCGGATTCGAGGGGCAGACCTACACGGCGCTCAAGACCCTCGCGCCGGACGACGTCGTCTACCTCGGCTCCTTCTCGAAGATCTTTGCCCCTGGATACCGTGTGGGCTGGGCTGTGGCTCCGCCGGCGGTCCGGGACAAGATGAAGCTCGCCTCCGAGGCGGCGATCCTGTGCCCCTCCTCCGTCGGCCAGTACTCGATTGCCATGTACCTCAACCAGTTCGACTGGCGGGATCAGATTGGCGAGTTCCGCGGTATGTACCGCCGCCGCCGCGACGCGATGGTCGCCGCCCTCGACGAGTTTATGCCCATGTGTACGTGGAATGTCCCTGACGGCGGCTTCTACGTCTGGGTCGGTCTACCTGAGGGCCTGGACGCCAAGGAGATGCTCCCCCGAGCCGTGACCAACCTCGTGGCCTATGTCTCCGGCACAGCCTTCTACGCCGGTGGACGCTCCGGACGCGACCACATGCGTCTGTCCTTCTGCTATCCCGAGCCTCAGGAGATCCGCGAGGGCGTTCGTCGACTCTCCGAGGTCGTCGCCCGCGACCTCGACCTTGTCACGCTCTTCGGCCCCACTCGCTCCCGTCACGACGACGGCATCGTCGCTCCCGCACCCGACCAGATCTGAGGACCACGATGACCACCACAACCCTTTCCTCCACCGAGCCACTTCGTGTCGCCCTCCTCGCCGGCGGCCTCAGCCACGAGCGTGACGTCTCCCTTCGCTCAGGCAACCGCGTGGCTCAGGTGCTCAAGCACCTGGGTCACACCGTCCTTGTTCTCGACGTTGACGCCCGCACCATCTCCTCGTTGCGCGCCTTCGGTCCCGACGTCGTCTGGCCTCTCGTACACGGAGGCCCCGGTGAGGACGGTGGCCTTCAGAACATCCTCCTGGCACTCGAGCTGCCCTACGTGGGCACGCACTCTGACGGCTGCCAGCGCGCCTCCTTCAAGCCGACAGCCAAGGCCGGTGTCCGCGCGGCGGGAGTCAAGACCCCTGACTCCCTCACCCTGCCGAAGGCCTACTTCTCCCAGCTCGGCGCCCAGGAGGTACTGGGCACGGTCATGAGTCGGCTCGGTCTGCCTGTGGTCGTCAAGCCCCAGCAAGGTGGCTCTGGGCTAGGCGTCTCGCTGGCCTCCGACGCCGATCAGCTCCGCAACGCCATGGTGGCCTGCTTCGCTTACGACGAGCGGGCGCTGATCGAGGCCTATGTCGCCGGTCGCGAGATCGCCGTCTCGGTCGTCGATGCTGGCCAGGGACCTCGGGCGCTCCCACCAGTTGAGGTCGTGACCGAGGGCCAGTACGACTTCGACGCCCGTTACAACCCTGGACGCTCCGAGTACTTCACACCAGCACGCCTGACTGCCGAGGAGACCACCCTCGTCCAGGAGACTGCCCTCTGCGTTCACCGTACCCTAGGCCTGGGCAACGTCTCGCGCACTGATCTCATCCTTGACGACGACGGCACACCGTGGTTTATCGACGTCAACGTCGTGCCTGGGATGACTGAGACCTCCCTGCTGCCCCTCGCAGCTGAGGCCGCCGGCGATCTCCCCGGCTTGTACGACGCTCTGGTGCACCACCCACTGCTCCACTAGGTCTCCTTCGCGGCCAACCGGCTCTCTCGTGCGGTGACCGTGCGGTGACGGGGATGGTGATTCCCAGCCATCTGTCCGAGGTGACGGGGGCGGAGTGTTTCACGTGAAACACTCCCCCCCCCCGTCACCTGCGTTCTCCGGCAGGTCAGGTCTCACTGAAGTCCGTACCTGGTGCGATCGCGCTGACGATCCTCTCCAGGTCTTCTGATCCCGCGAACTCGATCGTGATCCTGCCCTTCTTGGCGCCCTTGGTCACCTTGACCCGAGTGTCAAAGACGTCCGACAGGCGACTCGAGAGCTGCGGCATGGACGTGGTACGAGCGCGCACCACCGGTACCTTAAGGTCACCGGCCGGCTCGTCATGAACCGCCACGAGCTCTTCCGTCGCTCGAACAGACAGTCCCTCCGCCACGATGCGCTGAGCCAGACGCTCCATCGCGGCGGCATCGGGTAGCCCCAGCAGGGCGCGTGCATGGCCGGCGGAGAGCACGCCTGCAGCCACGCGACGCTGAACGAGAGGCGGAAGCTTCATAAGCCTCAGCGTGTTGGAGATCTGCGACCGAGACCGCGCAATGCGCTGGGAGAGCTCCGCATGCGTACAGCTGAAGTCTTCAAGGAGCTGCTGGTAGGCAGCAGCCTCCTCGAGAGGATTGAGCTGAACACGGTGCAGGTTCTCCAGCAGCGCATCACGCAGGAGGTCCTCATCCTCCGTGTATCGCACGACCGCGGGAATCGTCTCCAACCCTGCTTCCTTCGAAGCGCGAAGTCGCCGCTCACCCATGATGAGCTCGTAGTGGGTGGCCTCACCATCCGGACCGTCAACCCGACGCACGACGATGGGCTGGAGCAGACCGACTTCCTTGATCGAGGCGGCGAGCTCGGCGATGTCGTCATCATCAAAGACCTGCCGCGGCTGGCGAGGGTTAGGCTGGATGAGGGCCACAGGCAGGTCCGCGAAGGTTGCGCCAGGCACGGGAACCAGTGCTCCCCCGTCAGCGGTCACTCCGGTTCCAGCAGCCACCGCACTCTCCGCCTCGGCAGCCGTTGACCTGATCTCGCCTCGCGCTGCCCTCTCACGTGCGGAGCCCTGAGAACCCGAGCGACGCGAGGAGAATGTTTCACGTGAAACCGAGGTGTTGAGGTCAGCGCGCCTAGACTCGCCCGACGCTGATGTTTCACGTGAAACATCGTCTCCCTTCCGAGCAGCACCTCGCTTCGACGCCTGCATGCGTTTGGAAGGAGCCAGCAAGGTCGAGGCGATGTCAGCCGCGTGAGACGAAGCCTCGCCGTCGTGTGCCTGATCCGAGGCGCCCGACGGAAAGAAGACGTCCATCGGCCGACGCGAGGGGTTCTCTGCCTGCGCCTCCGGGATGAGTGCCTGCAGTCCGCGCCCCAGTCCCCGCTTCTTCTGTGCCATCAGTTCTCCTCCACCTGGGCAGGGTGGCCGCTGCCTCGTTGCGCAATCTCTTGAGCCAACACCTGGTAGGCCACCGCGCCCGTTGACCGAGGATCCCAGTAGACCACAGGAGCCCCAAAAGAGGGGGCCTCCGCGATACGCACGGATCGGGGGATTCGTGTCTCCAAGGTCGCCTGCGGGAAGTAGGTGCGCACCTCTTCCTCAACGTCACGTGCCAAGGTGGTGCGCTTGTCAAACATCGTCAAGACAATCATCGACACCCGCAGGGCCGGGTTATGAATCTGCGCGATCCTGTCCACCGAGCGCGTCAGCAGAGCGAGCCCCTCCAGCGCGTAGTACTCCGCCTGCATCGGAATGAGCACCTCACCGGCTGCCACGAAGGCGTTGATCGTCATGATGCCCAGGCTCGGTGGACAGTCAATGAGGACGTAGTCAAGCCGATCCAGGCCCGCCTCACTGCGTCCAATGAGGTACTCGCGTAAAGCCAGACGAAGACGTGACTCACGTTGCGCAGAGCCAATGAGCTCGATCTCCACAGCAGCGACGTCAATCGACGAGGGAACACACCACAGGGTCGGCGCGAACCTCGTCTGGACGGCCACGTCAACGATCGGCCTCCCCTCGACCATGACGTCATAGAGCGTCACGTCCTCCTCGCTGTGAGGAACGCCGAGCGCCGTCGAGGCGTTGCCCTGAGAGTCCGCGTCGATGACGAGTACGTTGAGCCCAGCCTCGGCAAGCGCCGCAGCGACGTTGACCGTCGTCGAGGTCTTGCCGACGCCGCCCTTCTGGTTCGCGACGGCAATCACCCTGGTCTGCTCAGGTCGTGGGAGACCTGCGGCTGTCACGTGGCTCAAAGCGGCATGATCCGCCTGCAGCTGGTCGAAGATGGACGAATCTGACAAACCTGTCCTCCTCGGACGAGCGGATCTGCGGGGTCGCTCCCCCAGGCAGCACAGTCTACGTGAGTCCACCGACGCAGACCGCGGGGGCCACTGCACCGTGCAGCAGCCCCCCGCTTCACCGGTCTCGTTCCCAGCCGTCACCTCAGTCACCTGTCAGAGGCCACGTCAGCCACGCCGACGACGGACCTCCACCACTCGGGTCAACTCCTCGCCCGGTGTCACCACCTCGTGAATCACAGCCGGCTCGAGCTTCGCCTTCTTGATGACGTACGTGGCGTCGTCGACCTCTTGCTGTGCCTTGACGCCCTTGAGGGCGAGCAAGCTGCCTCCTGGACGCAGCAGGCCTGAGGTCAGCCGCACCAGCTTGCTGAGGTTCGCCACAGCCCGCGCCGTGACGGCGTCGTAACGGTCCTTGATCTCCTCGGCCCGCGCACGTCGCAACGTCACGTTATCCAGGTCGAGCTCAGTGACGACGAGGTCGAGCCACTCGACTCGACGCTCCATCGTCTCGATCAGTGTCACCTCTAGATCGGGCCGCATGAACGCCACCACAATGCCTGGGAAGCCGGCGCCGGAACCGACGTCAGCCACGCTGCCTTGTCGAGGCAGGAAGGGAACAACGGCCGCAGAGTTGACGATGTGCCGAGACCACAGCCGCGGGAGCTCGCGCGGGCCCACCAGGCCCCGCAGCTCCCCCTCAGCCACAAGCATGTCCGCAAAGTGCTCGGCCGCGGAGAAGGCGATGCCGAAGAGCTCACGCATCTCCTCAGTCGGCTGCTCGAAGTCCTCCGCTACCTGCGAAGGCTGCAGTGCGGCGTCGGGCTCCTGGCTCCCGCCCGGCATGATCTGGCTCGTCATCGCAGTCTCAGTCCTGCTCGGCGTCCTCGTCGCCCTCGTCCTGGGCCACAGCAGGCAGGACGACGACGTGACGGTGCGGCTCCGCACCCTCAGACTCCGAGACAAGGCCAGCGGCCGCGACGACGTCGTGACAGACCTTGCGCTCGAAGGGGTTCATCGGAGCCAGGGCAACCACCTCGCCGGTGGCCTGGACGTTGGCCACGGCCTCCTGGGCCACCTTCGTCAGCTCGGCGCGACGAGCGGCGCGGTAGCCATTGATGTCCAGCATGAGGCGAGAGCGGTTGCCGGTGCGGGCCTGGACGGCCAGGCGGGTGAGCTCCTGGACGGCCTCGAGCACCTCGCCGTCGCGACCCACGAGGTCGGCGAGCTCGTGCTCGTCCCCCTCCTCCGAGGCGACAACGGCGACCGAGGCACGGCCGTGGTCGATATCGATGTCAATGTCGCCGCCGAGGTCGGCGATGTCGAGGAGCTCCTCGAGGTAGTCGGCACCGATCTCGCCCTCTTCCTCGAGGCGCTTGACGGCGGTGGAGGCGGTGGTGTTCTCACTCATCTGAGGTTCCGTTCTCTAGGGCCTGGGGTGTGCTGGCTCAGCGCGACTGGCGCTTCTTGCTGTTGGACTTCTTGCGCTGCTGGCGCTGGCGGGCACGCTTCTCGTAACGACGCCGAGCGATCTCCTCGGGAGTCAGGCCCACGATATTGGTCTCGATCTTCTCGATCGCTGCTTCCTCGTCAGCAGCAGCCTGGTACCGCTCTTCCTCAGTCATCGAGGCCGTGGCAGAGGCACGCTTCTGGCGGTTCTTGCGCACCGGCTGGACACGCTGACCGCCGGTCCTGCCGGCAGCCTCAGCCTCAGCGGCGCGCTGGGCTGCCTCTTCCTCCTCCAGGCTCGGCAGGCCCTTGCGAGCACGTCGAGCGTTGACTCGGGCACGGTACTTCTTCTCCGCCTCAGAGCCCGGTGCCGGCATGTTGCGGATGGTGAAGTACTGCTGGCCCATGGTCCACAGGTTCGAGGTCACCCAGTAGACCAGGACGCCGATCTGGAACTGGACGCCGGTGAAGGCGAAGAAGATCGGCATGATCGTCATCATCATGCGCTGGGAGCGCATCATGGGGTTGTCCGAGTTCCTGCTCGACTCGGGCATGTTCTTCATCGTCAGCTGAGCCATGGTGTACCACTGGCTGGCTGACATGGCGATGATCATCAGGACGGTGACCACCTTGGTCGTCACGTCCGAGGAGTTCATGAACGACTCTGACAGGTGCGCCCCGAAGAGCGTGGAGGCCTGGACGTCCGCGGCCAGCTCAGCGGTGAGCGGTCCGATCGAGTCGTGCCCCGGGTAGGTTCCCGTGGCCACCGCCTGCAGCGAGGCCAGCACCCGGAAGAGGGCGAAGAAGACGGGCATCTGCACGAGGATCGGCATGCACGAGGAGAAGGGGTTGGTGCCGTGCTTGCGGTACAGCGCCATCATCTCCTCCTGCTGGCGCTGGCGGGAGGCAGGGTCCTTCTTGCCCTTGTACTTGGCCTGGAGGGCCTGGAGCTCGGGCTGCATGAGCTGCATGCCACGGCTGGCGCGAATCTGCTTGACGAACAGCGGCATGATGAGCAGCCGCACGAAGATCGTCAGACCCACGATCGACAGCACCCACGCCACGCCCGGGCCGTCAGGCAGGCCGACAAAGACCAGGGCCTTGTGGATGTAGACCATGATCCAGGCAACGGCCACCTTCAGCGGCCAGAGGATCGCGTCCATTGCACTCCTTTGATGGGGCGTGGCCGCCAGTGTCATGCGGCCACCGGCCGGCTGGACCGGCCACGGCTTGGGTCACAGCGACGTCGTCGCCGCAGACTCGGGTCGAGGAATATCGCGGGGGTACCGATAGCGCCACTGCCCGGGCTCCGGCACGTGGTCCACGCCCCCGCGCACGAACGGGTTGCAGCGCATCACACGCCACAGCGCCAGGACCATCCCCTTGGCCACGCCGTGCACCTGGACCGCCTCGACGGCGTAGGCCGAGCAGGTCGGGTAGTAACGGCACCGGCGTGGCAGCGCCGGGGAGACCCAGCGCTGGTAGCACCGCAGCCCCACCAGGACCGCGCGTGCTACCAGGCTCTGATGCCCGGGGCTCATGACCCACCGCCTGAGCGCCGGGGGCGCCCGAAACGAGCGCGTTCCAGCAGCCGGTCGAGATCGGCGGCCAGCTCCTGGCTGGTCGCACCGTCCGCACCGGACAGGCCGCGCAGCACAACTCTGGCTCCCGGCTCCAGGCCGGCCACGCGCTCGCGCATGAGCGCGCGTACACGCCGTTTGATCCGGTTGCGGTGCGTCGCCTGGGCCACCTGCTTCTTAGGCACGACGACGCCGACGAGCGCCGGGGTCGTGTCCCCGGCCTCGCCGGCGCTGTAGTGGATGACGAGCCTGCGGCTGCCTGCGCGCGCACCTGACCTTACCGCGGTCGTGAAGTCCTCACTCCGCAGCATCCGGTGCGCGGCGGGGAGCACGTGTCAGGCAGCGAGACGCGCGCGGCCCTTGCGACGGCGAGACGCGAGGACGGCGCGGCCAGCGCGCGTGCTCATGCGCTTGCGGAAGCCGTGCACCTTGGCGCGACGACGGTTGTTCGGCTGGAAGGTCCGCTTGCTCACGGGTGTACTCCTGGTCGGATGATCGGAACAGTGCATCACGGGACTCGCGGCACTGTCGCTCGTGCTGGCTGCCCCATGGAGCGGGACGTGACTCCACACGAACGTCCTCACCACGATACGGTTGGACTTCCCGCAGGGTCAAACGAATTGCAGGTCCCCGCACTGAGAAACCGACCACGTTCGTGGCCTGCCAGGCCTGTGACGACCGCACCCAGCCCGGCTGGTGTGGACAACTCTGTGAGCAACGATCATGATGGGCTACTCGGTGGTGTCCTTCCTGCCCTGCTCGGCGGGCTCCCGGCCGTCACCGTATCCAGTTCGCGCGCACAGACGAGGAGGACGTCGTGACTGACGTCGCCACCACTCGGTGGGAGTCCGCCCTCAACCTCCTCGCTACCCGTCAGGAGCTCGGCCGAGGCCAGGTCGCGCTGCTGCGCATGACCCGCGTCATCGACGTCGACGACGTCCTGGTCCTCGTGGTCGGCTTCGCCCTGCCCCGCGACATCATTGACAAGAACCACGCCGTCATCGCCCGGGCGCTGGCCGAGGTGTGGGGCCGTCCCGTGACCTTCGAGGTGACGATCGACCCCGCCCAGGAGTCCTCCAGCCACTCCTCAAGCCGCTGGCCCGACTCCCGCGAACCAGCTGAGGCTCCCACCCCGCGCACGCAGGCCGCCGAAGCCTTCCAGGACGACCCGGCAGCAGATGACACCGGGCTCTCTGAGCAGCCAGGTGCCGCTCAGCATCCCGCCTCCCAGCCCCTCCAGGCCCCGGTGGCCGAGGCTCCCTCTGCCCCCTCCCCCGCAGGCGCCAGCCACGCCGACGCAGCGCCAGCCACGCCGTCGTCGACCACCGGCTACGTGCCGCCGCTCCACCCCACAGCCACGCTGCCGGCGGCTCAGGTGGTGGACGACTCCCGCCTCAACCCGCGCTACACCTTCGCCACCTACGTCCAGGGCAAGTCCAACCGCCTGGCGCGCACCGCCGCAGCCGCCGTGGCCGAGGCGCCGAGCCGCGCCTACAACCCCCTGTTCATCTACGGCGGCTCCGGACTGGGCAAGACCCACCTGCTGCACGCCATCGGCCACTACGCCCGCAAGCTCTACCCCGGCATCACCGTCAAGTACGTCAACTCCGAGGAGTTCGTCTCCGACTTCATCGCCTCGGTGGCCGACGGTCAGATGCGCAACTTCAAGGACCGCTACCGCAACGTCGACATCCTGCTGGTCGACGACGTGCAGTTCTTTGAGGGCAAGGAGCAGACGCTGGAGGAGTTCTTCCACACCTTCAACGCCCTGCGCATCGCGGAGAAGCAGATCGTCCTGACCTCCGACCAGCCCGCCCTGGAGCTCAAGGGCTTCAACAACCGGCTCATCTCGCGCTTCCAGGAGGGGCTGGTCGCCGACGTCCAGCCACCGGACCTGGAGACCCGCCAGGCCATCCTCACCCTCAAGGCGCGCGCTGACGACATCTCCGTGACCGAGGACGTCCTGGAGTACATCGCCAGCCGCGTGACCACCAACATCCGTGAGCTCGAGGGCGCGCTGGTACGTGTGACGGCCTTCGCCTCCCTCAACAAGCAGCCCATCGACCGCACCCTGGCCGAGGTCGCGCTCAAGGACGTCATCACCGACCCCATGGGCGAGGAGATCACCTCTGGTCTCATCATGGGGCAGGTCGCCGACTACTTCGACATGACGATCGACGACCTGTGCGGTGAGAGCCGGCGCAAGAACTTCGTCCACCCCCGCCACATCGCGATGTACCTGTGCCGCGAGCTCACCGAGCTCTCGCTGCCCAACATCGGACGCGAGTTCGGTGGGCGTGACCACACCACCGTCATGAGCGCCCACCGCAAGATCACCACCCAGATGGGTGAGCGCCGCGAGACCTTCAACGAGGTCAACGAGCTGACCAGCCGCATCAAGCAGGTCGCCCTGGCTCCGCGCCGCTGAACAGGCTCAGGACCACGCCTGTGGCGCGGTCTCACCCCCACCACTGACACGTCAGCCGGCCAACATGTCTGTGACTGCCCGTCAGCCCTGTGGACAGACCCGTGGACAGGGCGTGGACAGGGCGTGGACAAGCCCCCGACGTCATGTGGAGGATCCTAGGTTCTCCTGGGGACAAGGCTGTCGCCCTCCAAGAACCGTCCACCGGGCCCTGAGGTGCTCCACCGAGCTACACAGCTGTACCTCCACACCCCTCAGGAGTGAGACGACAGGAAAAGATGTGGTTCTCCCCAGAATTCACATCTCCTAACACCCCTACGAACCAAGAATTCATCTCATTCTCTCCCGCCCTGCCAACAACGGTCCGCACCCCGCCCCACGCCGGCCCGGTCTCTCCCAACGGTCCCCGCCCCTGGACTCGACGCGCCTGGTACCCATGCGTCTAGACTCCATACGGATCGTCCTGCCTGTCATGAGGGCCACTCCTCGTTGCCGGCCGGGACTGCATGAACGCAGACAGGAGTGCACTGTGAAGCTCAGGGTTGACCGCGACGTCCTCGCCGAGGCCGTGACCTGGACCGCCCGTTCGGTGCCGGCCCGCCCCCCGCTACCTGTTCTTGCCGGTGTGCGCCTAGAGGCCTCTGACGCCTCGCTGGTCCTGGCCTCCTTCGACTACGAGGTCTCGGCTCACTGCGAGGTTCCCGCTGAGGTCGAGGAGGAGGGAGTCGTCCTGGTCTCCGGACGACTCCTGGCTGACATCGCCAAGGCTCTGCCCTCCAAGCCCGTCGATCTCGAGGTTGAGGGCACCAAGGTAACGGTCAGCTGTGGCTCCTCCCGCTTCGCCCTGGCCGCGATGGCCGCTGAGGACTACCCCACCCTGCCTGTCATGCCCTCCACCGCAGGCACGGTGGACGCCCACGACCTGGCTCAGGCCGTTGCGCAGGTGTCGATCGCTGCCTCGCGCGACGAGACCCTGCCGCTGCTCACCAGCGTCCAGATGGAGGTCGACGGCGACTCCCTCACCCTCATGGCCACCGACCGCTACCGCCTGGCCGTGCGTGAGATGACCTGGGCAAGCCAGGACAAGACCCTGGCCACCCACGCGCTGCTCAAGGCCCGCACGCTCTCCGACGTCGCCAAGTCGCTGACCTCCACCGGTGACGTCACCGTGGCGCTGACGGATGCCGGCTCGGCCACCTCCGGACTCATTGGCTTCGAGGCTGGGGGCCGGCGCACCACGAGCCTGCTGACCGACGGCGACTACCCGCCGGTGCTGCGGCTGTTCCCAGAGGAGACCTCGATCCACGCCACCGTGGGCCGTGAGGAGCTCATGGCTGCCGTGCGTCGCGTCAGCCTCGTCGCCGACCGCTCGACCCCGATCCACATGTCCTTCACCCAGGGCAGCCTGGCCCTGGACGCCGGCGCCGGCGAGGACGCCCAGGCCTCCGAGCAGCTGGTGGCTCACCTGGACGGCGAGGACATCTCCACCGCCTTCAACCCCGGCTACCTCCTGGACGGCCTGGGGGCCATCCACCAGCCCTACGTCACCCTGGACTTCACCCACCCCTCCAAGCCTGCGGTGCTCACCGGCGTGGACTCCATCGGTGGCGAGAAGGACCCGTCCTTCCGCTACCTCATCATGCCCATCCGCTTCGGAGCCTGAGGCCGGGCCCAGCCAGGGCGTGCGGTGACTGCTCGTGTACGTCTCGGACCTGTCTGCGGACGACTTCCGCTCGTATGAGCACCTTGTGCTCTCCCTGGAGCCGGGCGTCACGGCCTTCATCGGCTCCAACGGCCAGGGCAAGACCAACCTCGTCGAGGCTATCGGGTACCTGTCCAACCTCACCAGCCACCGGGTGGGCGCTGACTCAGCGCTCATTCGTCGTGCTGAGCCCGGGCAGCCGCAGCCAGTCGGCGCGGTCCTGCGGGCCAAGGTCGTTCACGGCGAGCGTCCGACCGTCCTGGAGATCGAGATCATCTCCGGCAAGGCCAACCGCGCTCGGCTGGGGCGCAGCCCCGTGCGGCCCCGAGAGCTCCTCGGGGTGCTGCGCACGGTCATCTTCGCCCCCGAGGACCTGAGCCTGGTGCGCGAGGAGCCGGGGGTGCGTCGTCGTCTCCTTGACGATCTCGCGGTGACCTTGCGCCCCTGGCTGGCCGGTGTGCGTACCGAGCACGACAAGATCCTCGCCCAACGCGCCAGCCTGCTGAAGTCAGCGCGTGCGGCGCGACGGTCGACGGCCTCCATGCTCTCCACCCTCGAGGTCTGGGACGCCCAACTCGCTGCCGCCGCAGCCACGCTCATCGCTGCCCGGGTCGACGTCGTGCGCAGGCTGCGGCCGTGGGTGGCCTCGGCCTACGAGGCGGTCAGCCAGGAGCACTCGCCGGTGCACCTGGCCTATCGCTCCAGCCTCCTGGCCCACGAGGGGGTGCCTGACCCCGACCCGCGCACCTTCGCCAGCGGGCAGGAGGAGTCCTGGCCGCCAGGTGAGGCCGAGCTGCTGGACCAGGCCGCCACGGCCCAGCGCCTGGAGGCTGCGATGGGTCAGCTTCACGCCCGCGAGATCGACCGCGGCGCCAACCTCGTGGGCGCCCACCGTGACGAGCTCAGCCTCTTCCTGTCCGGTATGCCCGCCAAGGGCTTCGCCTCCCACGGTGAGCAGTGGTCGCTGGCCCTGGCCCTGCGCCTGGCCTCCTACGAGATGCTGCGTCACGACGTGGACGCCTACGGCGGCGACGGCGAGCCGGTCCTCATCCTTGACGACGTCTTCGCCTCTCTGGATGACAAGCGCCGTCGTGCCCTGGCGCACGTGGTCGCTGGTGCCCAGCAGGTCCTCCTCACCGCGGCGGTACCGCAGGACGTACCTGCCGAGCTTGACGGCACGCGCCTTGGCGTAGACGGGTCCAGGATCAGCCGTGACCAGCGCTGAGAGCACCTCGCCCGCCCCTGCCGGTGATGACGGTGACGCGCTCGCCCTGGCTCAGCTGGCCCGGCTCCAGGAGATGGCCTGGGCGGGCGGGGTGACACGCAGCTCGCTGCGGCGGGCCCAGGCCGGCCCCGACGGCGTGGCTGCCTGGGACGCCCCGCGCAGCCGGCGGGGGAACCAGGGCGAGGAGGATCCGGAGACGGACCGCGGACCGGGCCTGGCGCCAGGCCGGGATCGTCCCGGACCCACGCGTTTTGACCCGCGTACCGGCAAGCGTGAGCTGGCCCGCGCCGTCGCCGAGCGCGGGTGGGCAGGCAAGCTGGCGATGGCGCAGGTGGTGGTGTCCTGGGAGCGGATCGTCGGTGCCCAGATCGCTGAGCACGCCGAGGTGGTCTCCTTTGAGGAAGGGCGGCTGGATGTCCGCACCTCCTCCAGCGCCTGGGCCCAGCAGCTGCGGCTCATGCTGCCCTCAGTCAGCGCTGCTGTGGCACACGAGCTGGAGAGCCTGAACCCTGGACGTCGGGCACCCGCCGTCGAGATCCGTGTCCTGGGGCCCAGCACGCCCAGCTGGCGCCACGGCCGTTTCGGCGGGGCCCGGGGTGGGCGCGGACCGCGTGACACCTACGGGTGAGGGTGTGGGCGCCGTCGGCCTGCTCGGCGTGACCCCTCCCACGTGCTGGGCTCGTCCGCAGGAATGAGGCTTCAAGGGCCGGACACGCTAGAATGGCCCTGGAATAGCCCAAGGTGCGTCGCGAACCTTGCGCAGGTACCCACCTACATGCCGTGGATCTCATCTGCATCACGGCGTCCTGAGAGGTCCTGTCTGCCATCGACGCACAGAATGAGGAGCAGCTGACACGTGTCTGACCAGGACCAGCCTGTGACCACCCCGGAGCCCGGGGCCGAGGCCCACATCGGCCACCCCAGCGGCGAGTACGGCGCCAGTGACATCACGGTCCTGGAGGGACTGGAGGCGGTGCGCAAGCGCCCGGGTATGTACATCGGGTCCACCGGCGAGCGCGGCCTGCACCACCTCGTCTACGAGGTGGTCGACAACTCCGTGGACGAGGCCCTGGCCGGCTTCTGTGACCACATTGAGGTCACCATCCAGGCTGACGGCGGGCTCAAGGTCGCCGACAACGGACGCGGTATCCCGGTGGACGAGCACCCCACCGAGCACAGGCCCACCGTCGAGGTGGTCATGACCGTCCTGCACGCCGGCGGCAAGTTCGGAGGTGGCGGTTACGCCGTCTCCGGCGGTCTGCACGGCGTGGGTATCTCCGTGGTCAACGCCTTGTCCACCCGCGTGGACACCGAGGTGCGCCGTCAGGGACACGTGTGGCGCATGAGCTTCGGCGACGGCGGCCACCCCAGGACCCCCCTGGTCATGGGCGAGGAGACCGAGGCCACCGGGACCACCCAGGTCTTCTACCCCGACCCCGAGATCTTCGAGACTGTCCAGTTCGACTACGAGACCCTGCGTCGTCGTTTTCAGCAGATGGCCTTCCTCAACAAGGGCCTGCGCATCACGCTGACCGACGAGCGCGAGGGCGTCACTGACGACGGTGACGAGATCACCGGGGACGAGGCCGGCACCGCCGACGACCCTATCAAGGGCAAGCGTCAGGTCTCCTACTGCTACGAGAACGGCCTGCACGACTACGTCGCCTTCCTCAACAAGTCGAAGAAGGTCGATCTCATCCACCCCGAGATCATCGACTTCGAGGCGGACAAGGCCCTGGACGAGACCCACGGCATCAGCCTGGAGATCGCCATGCAGTGGACCAGCGCCTACTCCGAGTCCGTCCACACCTACGCCAACACGATCAACACCACCGAGGGCGGTACCCACGAGGAGGGCTTCCGCACGGCCCTGACCACGCTTATCAACAAGTACGGGCGTGAGAAGGGGCTGATCAAGGACCGTGATGACAACCTCACCGGTGACGACATCCGTGAGGGCCTGACCGCCGTCATCTCCGTCAAGCTCTCCGAGCCTCAGTTCGAGGGGCAGACCAAGACCAAGCTGGGCAACACCGAGGCACGCACCTTCGTCCAGCAGACGGTCTACGACCGCCTGGGTGACTGGCTCGACTCTCACCCGGCTGACGCCAAGGCGGTCATCACCAAGGCCAGCCAGGCCGCCGCCGCGCGCGTGGCTGCCCGCAAGGCCCGCGAGGCCACCCGCCGCAAGGGCGTGCTGGAGTCGGCCTCCATGCCCGGCAAGCTGCGTGACTGCTCCTCACGCAACGCCGCCGAGTGCGAGATCTTCATCGTCGAGGGTGACTCGGCCGGTGGCTCCGCCGTGGGCGGGCGCGACCCCGAGCACCAGGCGATCATGCCGATCCGAGGCAAGATCCTCAACGTCGAGAAGGCGCGTCTGGACCGGGCGCTGTCCAGTGACACGATCCGCTCCCTCATCACCGCCTTCGGTACCGGCATCGGTGAGGACTTCGACATCTCCAGGTTGCGCTACGGCAAGATCGTCATCATGGCCGACGCCGACGTCGACGGTCAGCACATCGCGACCCTGCTGCTGACGCTGCTCTTCCGCTACATGCGGCCCCTCATCGAGCAGGGTCACACCTACATCGCCATGCCGCCGCTGTACCGCCTCAAGTGGTCCAACGCGGAGCACGAGTTCGCCTACTCCGACGCCGAGCGCGACCAGCTGCTCCGGGCCGGGGCCGAGGCCGGTCGCCGTCTGCCTAAGGAGGGCGGCATCCAGCGTTACAAGGGTCTGGGTGAGATGAACGACCACGAGCTGTGGGAGACCACCATGGACCCCGCCGCCCGCATCCTCAAGCAGGTCACCCTTGACGAGGCCGCGGACGCGGACGAGACCTTCTCCATCCTCATGGGCGACGACGTCGAGCAGCGTCGCTCCTTCATCCAGCGCAACGCCGCTGACGTGAGGTTCCTCGACATCTAGCCCGCAGCGCGGTGACCGGCCGGTCACCGCCGGCTGCGCCGTCGAGAGACCAGACCTGACTTGACCAGCAAAGGAAACCCGTGAGCGACGAGACCACCCCGATCAGCGAGCAGACCCACGACCGCGTTCAGCCGGTCGACCTCCAGATGGAGATGCAGCGCTCCTACCTCGACTACGCCATGAGCGTCATCGTGGGGCGTGCGCTGCCGGACGTGCGTGACGGTCTCAAGCCTGTCCACCGTCGCGTCCTGTACGCCATGTACGACGGCGGGTACCGCCCCACCTCCTCCTTCTCCAAGTCCTCCCGCGTGGTTGGTGAGGTCATGGGTAACTACCACCCCCACGGTGACGCCGCGATCTACGACGCCCTGGCGCGCCTGGTGCAGTGGTGGTCGCTGCGCTACCCGTTGGTGGCTGGTCAGGGCAACTTCGGCACCCCTGGCAACCTGGGGCCGGCCGCGCCCCGGTACACCGAGTGCAAGATGGCGCCGCTGGCGATGGAGATGGTCCGCGACATCGACGAGGAGAGCGTCGACTTCCAGGACAACTACGACGGGAAGAACCAGGAGCCGACGATCCTGCCGGCTCGCTTCCCCAACCTCCTGGTCAACGGCTCCGAGGGCATCGCGGTGGGGATGGCCACCCGCATCCCGCCCCACAACCTGCGTGAGGTGGCGCGCGGTGTCCAGTGGTTCCTGGAGCACCCTGACGCCTCGCGTGAGGAGCTGCTCGAGGCGCTGATCGAACGCGTTCCCGGCCCCGACTTCCCCACCGGCGCCACGATCCTGGGCCGGCGCGGCATCGAGGACGCCTACCGCACCGGCCGCGGCTCGATCACTCAGCGCGCGGTGGTCAACGTCGAGGAGATCCAGGGACGCCAGTGCCTGGTGGTCACCGAGCTGCCCTACCAGGTCAACCCGGACAACCTCGCGGACAAGATCGCCCAGCTCGTGCGTGACGGCCAGGTCGGCGGCATCGCCGACATCCGTGACGAGACCTCGGGGCGTACCGGCCAGCGGCTGGTCATCGTGCTCAAGCGCGACGCCGTGGCCAAGGTGGTCCTCAACAACCTGTACAAGCGCACCCAGCTCCAGGACAACTTTCCGGCCAACATGCTGGCCCTGGTCGACGGCGTGCCGCGCACGCTCAGCCTCGACGGCTTCGTGCGTCACTGGGTGAGCCACCAGATCGACGTCATCGTGCGCCGCTCGCGCTTCCGCCTGCGCAAGGCCCAGGAGCGCCTGCACATCCTCGAGGGCTACCTCAAGGCTCTGGACGCCCTGGACGCGGTGATCGCCCTCATCCGCCGCTCCCAGACCGCTGACGAGGCCCGTGGAGGCCTCATGGGCCTGCTGAGGGTCGACGAGGTCCAGGCTGACGCCATCCTGGCCCTCCAGCTGCGCCGCCTGGCGGCCCTGGAGCGCCTCAAGATCCAGCAGGAGGCCGAGGAGCTGCAGGCCAAGGTCGCGGACCTGAAGGACATCATCGCCTCCCCCGAGCGCCAGCGGGCTATCGTCTCCGAGGAGCTGGCTGAGATCGTCGAGAGGTACGGCGACGAGCGGCGTACCCGGATCGTCCCCTTTGACGGTGAGATGAGCATGGAGGACCTCATTCCCGAGGAAGAGGTCGTCGTCACCATCACGCGCTCGGGCTACGCCAAGCGCACGCGTACCGACGCCTACCGCTCCCAGCACCGCGGAGGCAAGGGCGTCAAGGGTGCTGCGCTGCGTGAGGACGACGTCGTCGACCACTTCTTCGTCACGACCACCCACCACTGGCTGCTCTTCTTCACCAACCTAGGCCGGGTCTACCGGGCCAAGGCCTACGAGCTTCCTGAGGGTGGGCGCGACGCCAAGGGCCAGCACGTGGCCAACCTGCTGGCCTTCCAGCCCGGCGAGGAGATCGCCCAGGTCATGGAGCTCAAGGACTATGAGCAGGCTGACTTCCTGGTGCTGGCCACTAAGCGTGGTCTGGTCAAGAAGACTCACCTGAGCGAGTACGACTCCAACCGCTCCGGCGGTGTCATCGCGATCAACCTGCGCCAGGACGCTGAGGGCAACCCGGATGAGCTCGTCTCGGCACGGCTGCTGTCTGAGGGCCAGGACCTCCTCCTGGTCTCCCGACACGGCCAGTCTGCCCGCTTCCATGCCTCCGACGACGTCCTACGTCCCACCGGCCGCGCTACCAGCGGCGTGACCGGTATGCGCTTCCGTGACGGTGACTGGCTGCTGGCCATGGACGTGGTTGACCCGCAGTGGAGTGACGCGGACCTGTTCGTGGTCACCGAGGGCGGTTACGCCAAGCGGACCAACGTGGCTGAGTACCCGACCAAGGGTCGTGGAGGCCTGGGCGTCAAGGTGGCCAACCTTGTGCAGGAGCGTGGCGACCTGGTTGGCGCCCTGGTCACGGCACCCGGTGACGAGGTGCTGTGCATCATGGAGTCGGGCAAGGTGATGCGCTCTCGCGTGGACGAGGTCTCGGTGACCGGCCGCAACACCCAGGGCGTCACCTTTGCCAAGCCTGACGACGGCGACCGCATTATCGCCGTCGCCCGGAACACCGAGCGTGAGCTTGACGGCGACGACGAGCCTGCCGCTCCTGCGGATGAGGCGCAGGACGCGGTAGCGTTGAGCGACAACGACGAGAGTGAGGACCAGGCATGAGCAAGCCGGAACCCCGCCACCCCGCCGGTGATCCCGGCACGGCAGACAACGCCGACATCGCCCAGATGCCGAGTTCATCGACCAAGAGCACGGTGACCGGTCCGCGTCGGGTGCGTCTGGCCCTGACCCGGGTCAGCCCCTTCTCGGTGATGAAGGTGGCCTTCCTGCTGAGCGTTGCCGGAGGCATCATGCTCGTGGTGGCAGCAGCCTTCGTATGGTTCATGCTCGATGCCATGCACGTGTTCTCCACCATCCAGGACCTAGTGGGCACGGTGATGGAGTCGGAGTCGAACTCCTTCACCGCGCTGCTGGAGTACATGAAGTTCTCCCGGGCTGTGTCCATGGCGACGATCATCGCCGTCATCAACATCATCCTGACCACCGCACTGGCTACGGTGGGTGCCTTCCTCTACAACGTGACCGCGGCACTCGTCGGTGGGGTTCATCTCACACTGGCGGACGAGTGATTGGATTTGGTCGCCTGAGATCGGGTGGGTTAGTCTCTTCCGGTCGCAAGGGCCTATAGCTCAGTTGGTTAGAGCGCATCCCTGATAAGGATGAGGTCGCTGGTTCGAGTCCAGCTAGGCCCACCACCCGCGGTGGAACGATGAGGAGGGTTCATGAGGAACCGGCCGCTCGTGCTAGCCGCGGTTTTCTTGTCCCTGGCCGGGGCGGGTTACGCCGCATGGCTCAGGTACGAGTCAGAGCGGATGATCCGGGCACCGTGGACTGAGGTTGACTGAGCCGGCCGAGGTACTGGATCGCTGCGACAACTCCATCGGGGCCATGGCGCAATTGGTAGCGCACCTGCTTTGCAAGCAGGGGGTTACGGGTTCGAGTCCCGTTGGCTCCACCACCAGATCCCCCGGGCCCGCTGAGGTCCCGGGGGATCGTCGCTTCAGGCCCGGAACAGTCGTCCGCAGCCCTGGACAGCCTCGTGCCGGCCCCCTTTTTCCTCGCTTCAGGCCCGGAACAGTCGATCCCCATGCTCCCCGCAATGGGATCGACTGTTCCGGGCCTGAAACGAGCGATGTTGGGGAGACCTGAGTTCCGGCCAGAGTCGAGTGCGACTGTTCCGGGCCTGAAATGACGAGTCGTCATTGGTCATCCACATCGTCACTAGTCATCCACACTGTGCGCCGCTGTGGCTCAGCGCCGTCCCCAGCTGTGGCTCGAGGGATTCTTGTCATTCTCGAGGCGTCATCACTCGCAATTGTCCCCAGGTGTGGAAAGGCCTGTGGAGAACTACACGAATGTCATTCCACAGGATTACCCACAGGTGTGGAGGAATGACACCGCTGTGCTTCGCCGGACCTGTGGACAACGCGGCACTCCTGGGCGCTCCCCTCTTCTCCCGGGCTCCGGCACGGATGCGCAGAGGCCGGAGCGACCGCCCAGCTGACGGCGCTGACGCCGGTCCACCGGCTCCGACGCCGGCTGACAACCAGGGTGAGGCAAGGCTTGAGGCCTGCCTCAGACGAGGAGGTCCTTGGTCGCTACCAGCACCAGGAGGACGAGTGCGACGCCCACGCTTCCCCACGCAGCGATCACGCCACGACGCTGCCGCGGCGCCCGGGCGTACAACGAGGCTACCGCCAGGCCCGTCAGCAGGCCTCCCAGGTGTCCCTGCCAGGAGATGCCGGCCCCCAGGACCGAGATGACCAGGTTGACTGCCAGCAGTCCCAGGATGGCGGAGGTGTCTCGGCCAAAACGTCGCTGGATGACGAAGACGGCTGCGAACAGACCGAAGACCGCACCTGAGGCACCTACCGTCAGCGTGATCCAGGACGAGGAGCTCGGTGAGGCCAGCAGGTAGATCGCCGTCGACCCTCCCAGGGCGGACAGGGCGTAGAGCACCGCGAAGCGCCAGCGTCCGAGCACAGGCTCCAGCGCGCTGCCGCAGACCCACAGGGCCCACATGTTGAAGGCCAGGTGCATGATCGAGCCGTGGAGGAAGGCGGTGGACAGGAAGCGCCAGGGCTGGGACAGCGCGACCACGGGCGCGAAGCCAAAATCGGTGGTGAGGGAAGGCTGCAGCATCTGGATGACGTAGACGACGACGCAGGCCACGATGAGCCCGGTGGTGATGCGTGCGTCCTGCACCGCCACTGCCCCCAGCACTGTGCGCGTGGGACGCCGCCGTTGCTCAGCCGAGCGTACGCAGTCCACGCAGTGGATGCCGACGGTGCCGGGCACCTGGCACTGTGGGCAGGCCGGCCGGTCGCAGCGCTGGCAGCGCACGTAGGAGACCCGATCGGGGTGGCGTGGGCACACCGGCTGAGTGCCGTCAGCGCTAGAGGCGGTGGGAAGGTCCTGGCTCATGGGCGACTCCTTCAGTCAGATGTGGACGACGCCGTCGGACCGGCTGGTCCGACGGCGTCGGGTCAAGATCGGTGGGCACGCTCGTGGTGACCCAACACGGTCAGTCGCAGCTACTTCTGGACCGTCACCGAGGTGATGACGACGTCCTCCAGCGGGCGGTCGCGCGGGTCGGTGGGGACGGCGGAGATCGCGTCGACCACCTTGCGCGAGTCCTCGTCCGCCACGGCACCGAAGATCGTGTGCTTGCCCTGGAGCCACTCGGTGGGACCGGTGGTGATGAAGAACTGGGAACCGTTGGTGCCCTTGCCGAAGCGGCGGCCGGCGTTGGCCATCGCCAGCACGTAGGGGGAGGCGAAGGTCAGCGAGGCGTCGATCTCGTCGTCGAAGACGTATCCGGGACCGCCGGTGCCGGTGCCCAGCGGGTCACCGCCCTGGATCATGAAGCCGGGGATGACGCGGTGGAAGATGACGTTGTCGTACAGAGGAGCGTTGGACTCCTCACCGGTCCGCGGGTCCGTCCAGGTCTTCTCACCGGTGGCCAGGCCCACGAAGTTCGAGACGGTCTCAGGAGCCTGCTCGGGGAAGAGCTCGAGGCGAATATCGCCGAGGTTGGTGTGCAGTGTCGCTTCCATGGGCCACATCGTTGCACGCGTGCGTACCGTCATGGACCGATGACCGCAGATGGACCCACAGTGTTCACCCCAGGCAAAACAAGGTGGCTGTTCTCAGGCGGCTGTCGGCCAGGAGTGGGACCATAGGCTTTAGTCATCATCTGTATGACCGACGTCTCTCAGCTAGGAGAAGCCATGGCTTTCAAGAAGAAGATCGAGAAGAACCTTGACAGTGACCAGCTGCGCGCGGAGGCTGCCGCATTCGCGGAGAACGTCGCTGAGCAGGCTGAGCGTGCCGCTGAGTGGGTTGCCCCGCACGTGGTCAAGGCGCGTAAGGACCTGGCTCGTGTGGCCGCCGGGGCTCAGGAGCGCCTGGAGCCGGCCTACACCGAGGCCCGCACCCGCGTGGTCGAGGACTACCTGCCGCGTGCCCAGCGTGCCGCCTCAGCCGCTCAGGCTGCGGCTCAGGCTCCTGGCACTGTGACCGAGCGTGCTCAGCGTGCTGCCGAGGCTGCCCGCCTGGCCGCCGTCGAGGCTCCCAAGCCCCGCAGGTCCCACCGCTTCCTCAAGTGCCTGGGGTGGACCACCCTGGCCGCTGGTGCGGCTGCTGCGGCCTATGTTGTGTGGCGCCGCAGCCAGCCCGTCGAGGACCCGTGGGCCGAGGAGTACTGGGCCGACTCTGACGACTTCGACGCCGCCGAGGCTGTCCAGGATGTCAAGGACCAGGCTGCCGAGGTCGCTGAGGCTGCCGCGGACAAGGCCGAGGAGCTCAAGGACAAGGCGGCCGACGCCGTCGAGGATCTCAAGGACTCCCTCGAGGACTGAGGCTGTCGCGCGCACGCGCCTGCTCTCCCACGATCTCGGGCCGGTACGCACGTACGTACCGGCCCGAGACCTGTGTCTGCCACCTGGGCGACCTCTGTGACCTCTCCCCGGGGGCGTTACCCCTGCCAGTCCTTCGCTACCCTTTCGTGTCCTTCGCACTCCTGTCGCGCGCGACAGGGTCGCGAGCGACGCGCTAGTGGAGAGCGGTAGGCAGGAAGGGATAGCGGTGAAGAGGGGGTGGCTCGCACGATCGGGGTCGGTGGGAACGAGGGGTGGCGGTAGGGGGCAGCGATAGCTGGGAAGGGGTGGCGGGGAATGACACCTAGGCTTGAGCCATGACCCACGCGCTTCCCGCCGCCATGATTCCCCTGAGCCACGAGGCTACCAAGGACTCCCCCCGTCCTCATGCCCCAGCTGGGCCTGGGCACGTACAAGATCAGCGACGACGACGTCCAGGCTGTGGTCGAGCAGGGCCTGGAGGCCGGTTACCGCCACCTGGACACGGCCCAGATGTACGGCAACGAGGCCGGCGTGGGACGCGCGATCGCGGCGATCGGCCTGCCGCGCGATGAGGTCTTCGTGACCTCAAAGCTGGACAACCCCCACCACGCGCCCGCGGACGTGGCTCGGACCTTCGACGAGACCATGGAGCGCCTGGGCCTGGAGGTCCTCGACCTCTTCCTGGTCCACTGGCCCCTGGCCAAGACCCCCGGGCTGTCGCTGGAGCGAACCTGGGAGGCCATGATCAGGCTGCGCGAGAGCGGGCGCGTACGCGCCATCGGCGTCTCGAACTACCAGGCGGACCACCTCAGGACGATCATTGAGGCCACCGGCGTGGTTCCGGCTGTCAACCAGATCGAGATCCACCCCTACCTCCAGCAGCGGCAGATGCGCGCGGTGCACGAGGAGCATGGCATCGTCACCCAGTCCTGGTCGCCGCTGGCTCGCGGCCTCATGGTCAGCGACCCGGTGGTCCAGGCGGTGGCACGCGAGCTGGAGGTGAGCCCCGCCCAGGTGGTGGTGCGCTGGCACCTCCAGCACGGCCTGGTGGTCATCCCCAAGTCCGTGCACGCTGAGCGCCTGCGCACCAACGCGGAGGTCTTCAGCCTCAGCCTCAGCCCCGAGCAGATGGGGCTGCTGGACTCCTTGGAACGTGGGCACCGCACCGGCTCCCACCCGGACACGGTGCAGCTCTAGCGCGGCTGCCGCACAGCAGCCCCGGTCAGCCCCGGTCAGCCCCGGTCAGCCCCGACGGCGCAGGGCGGCTCGCGCCCTCACGCTCACTTCCAGCGCAGGAGCCCCAGGAACCCAGCCATGATGATGAGGAAACCGATGTAGAGGTTGCCGTTGACCAGCCAGTCGCTGGCGTGGTGGGCGGTGAAGTAGGGGATCGGGTACTGACCCTTGAACAGGTAGGTGGTCACGACCCACATCAGGCCCACGCACATCAGGCCCACCATCGTGGGGGCGTACCAGCGCGGCGAGCCGGTCTCCTTGACCTTGGTGGGTACGCGCGAGACGCGGTTGGCGGCAGCGCGCGAGGCCTCTAGGCGCTCACGCTCAGCGGCCGCAGCCTTGGCAGGGTTGCCGGAGCGCGTCGGGTCCTTCTTCTTCTCGCTCACGCGGGCCTCCTTGCAGACAGGACGACCGGGTCGCCCGGTCGAGTGTTGTGACGCATGGTCCGTGAACAGCCTAGGCCATCACGGCCGCAGGCCTGGACGCGGGAGACGACCTGCTGGCGACGACGCCGTGGCACCGTCGGCTCACATCCACCTGACACTCACACGCCAGTCAGCAGGCGTGGTGGCGCTCCTCCTCAGGGCCCGGAATGAGTCCCACGCAACGTGACGGTGGCCGATATCGCGGGCGCAGATCTCTAGACTGACAGGCGGAACACCTACACAGGAGGCCAGATGTCGTCCCGTCGTCGCCACCAGCGTGCCCGCAAGCGCAGGCCGCTCGACGTCGCCATCCGAGGCGTCGGAGAGCTTCTCATCACCGCAGGGTTCGTCATCGCCCTCTTCCTCGTGTGGCAGCTGTGGTGGACCGGCATCGGGGCTACCAAGCTCGCCAACGAGCACAAGGCGGCCTTCCAGCAGACCCAGGTGGAGTCCCCTCGCGTGGAGGGGACCCAGCACACTGACGATCCTCCGGTGCCCGCCCAGGTGGGCTACGGCCAGACCATCGGTATGCTGATCGTCCCCAAGTGGTACGGCGTGACGAACAACAACATGCCGATCCAGGAGGGAACCGGGGCTGACGTCCTCGACCAGGCAGCGGCCGGCCACTACAGCGACACCCAGCAGGTCGGCGAGGTCGGCAACTTCGCTATCGCCGGTCACCGCCGCACCAACGGCAACTCCTTCCGTCGCATTGACCTGCTGGAGGAGGGCGACGAGGTCATCGTCGCCACCAAGGACACGTGGTACGTCTACACGGTCACCTCGCACGAGATCGTGGTGCCTGAGGCGGTAGAGGTGATCGCCCCGGTCCCCGGTGACCCGAGCGCGGCGCCGACCGAGCGGTACATGACGCTGACCACCTGCCACTCCCTGACCACCGGTGAGTGGGGCAACGACCACCGGTGGGTCGTCCACGCGAAGCTCTCTTACTGGATGCCACGTTCCGAGGGCCGTCCCGCCTCGGTGCTCAACGACCCGGAGGTCAACTGATGTACGGATGGATCTGGCGACACCTTCCCGGCCCGGTCTGGCTGAGGCTCTTCGAGGCCCTGATCCTCATCGCGGCCGTCGTGCTGCTTCTCTTCCAGGTGGTCTTCCCCTGGGCCAACGAGACCTGGCACCTGTCGGGTAACGCGACCGTCTAGCGCTGCCTGCTGCCCGCCGTCGGCCTGCGGCAGACGCTCTGAGGCCCCAGCGCACGAAGCTGGGGGCCTCAGAGCGTCGTGTCCCTCCGGCGTCAGGAACCGGGTCGCCCGGTCGCCCGAGAGTCGGTGGAGGTGGTGACGGTGATCGCCGTGTCCTTGCCGAGAACGGAGCCCGGGCTCGGGCTCACGGAGGTCACGACGCCGTCGTTCGGTCCCTGGATCGTGATGCTCGTGAAGCCGGCGGACTGCAGCGCGGCCATGGCCTGGGTACCAGTCATGCCCAGGATGTTGGAGGGGACGGTCGCGGTGGTCGGCGCGCCGGAGGAGATCACCAGGGCCACCTCGCTGCCGCGCTGCACGCTCACGCCCGTGCCCGGGTCGGTGCGAATGACCTGACCCGCGGCGTAGTCCGTGGACTCCTCCTGGGTCACGTTGCCCACGGCGAGACCGGCCTCCTGCAGCGCGGCACGCGCCTGCTCCTGGGTCAGTCCCACCAGGCCGTCGGGGACGGCGGTCTGACCGGTGGAGAGCACGAGGTCGATCGTGTCCCCGCGCGAGACGGAGGTGCCTGCTACGGGGTCGGTGCGGATGACGTTGTCCTTGTCCACGGTGCCCGAGTCCTCGGTGGTGACGTTGCCGACCTTGAGGCCTGCCTCCTCCAGGGCCTGCTTGGCCTTGTCCTGCGTCTTGCCGGACACGTCCGGGACGTCGACCATGGCCGAGCCGGAGGAGAAGTGGACGGTGACCTGGGTCCCCAGGACCGCCGAGGTCCCCGCACCGGGCTCGGAGGAGACCGCCAGACCCTCGTTGACGTTGTCCGAGGCGACGTCGTCGCCGCGGCGGTAGACCAGACCAGCGTCCTCGACAGCACGCTTGGCCTCGGCCTCCGTCATGTTCTTCACCTCGGGCACCGGGGCGCTCGTGGCGGTCGCGGTGGCTGAGGGATCGGGGTCCGACCCGGAGAAGTAGCCGGAGGCGGCCAGGCCGATCAGGGTGCCCAGGCCGACGATCATGAGCACGATCAGCAGCCAGATCCACCAGGGCCGACGTGTACGCGGCTCCTCGTCCTCCTCACCCGGCAGATCGAGTGGTGCAGGAGCAGCGGGGATCGTGGTGGTGGCCGGTGCGGGCACGGAGTCCAGGACGGTCGTGGACTGGTTCCAGGTGTCCGTGGTCGGGGCGCTTACGGGCAGGCCACGGGCGGCCGCCAGCAGGTCGGCCCGCATGTGGGCGGCGTCCTGGTAGCGGTCGTCGCGGTTCTTGGCCAGCGCCTTGAGCACTACGCGGTCCAGGGACTCGGGGATGTCGGCCGCGATGGACGACGGCGGACGCGGCACCTCCCGCACGTGCTGGTAGGCGATGGCGACGGCGGAGTCACCGGTGAAGGGGGGTACGCCGGTGAGCAGCTCATAGAGCAGGCAGCCGGTGGAGTACAGGTCGGAGCGGGCGTCAACGACCTCACCGCGTGCCTGCTCGGGGGACAGGTACTGGGCGGTGCCCACCACGGCATGGGTCTGGGTGACCGTGGCCATGGAGTCCTCGATCGCCCGGGCGATGCCGAAGTCCATGACCTTCACCGCGCCGGTGGAGGTGAGCATGATGTTGCCGGGCTTGATGTCACGGTGGACGATTCCGGCGCGGTGGGAGTACTCCAGGGCGTCGAGCACACCGGTGACGATCTCCACCGCCTCGGAGATCGGCACGGCCTCGCCCTCGCCGAGCAGCTCGCGCACGGTGTGCCCCTCGACGTACTCCATGACGATGTAGGGCACGGAGTGGAGCGAGCCGTCCGGTGCGGTCAGCTCCTCCTCGCCGGAGTCATAGACCGCCACGATCGCCGGGTGGTTGAGAGCGGCAGCCGACTGCGCCTCACGGCGGAAGCGGGCCTGGAAGGTGGAGTCGCCGGCGATGTCAGAACGCAGCAGCTTGATCGCGATGATGCGGGACAGGCGCTTGTCGTACCCGAGGTGGACCTCGGCCATGCCGCCGCGACCGATCAGCTCACGGATCTCGTAACGGCCCGCGAGGACCTGGGGAAATTGGCCGGTCACAGTGCCTCCTTCGGTGACGTGACAGATGAGGTAGCGCCGGACCCTGGAGCGCTGTGTACTGTGGCCAGGGTACCGATCGTGATGATGAGGACAAGGGCGGCGACGAGGCCGAGGACGAGGAGCGCGGAGGCCCGAGTGGGTAGGCCGAGCATCCCGTGACCGCTGGAGTGGCGCGGAGCCGGCTCGTCAAGGGTCCCCTCGGCGCGCGTGCGTGAGACGACGGCGCTGCGGGTACGCCAGGCCGCGGGGATCTGTCGGGTGGCCACGCGGGTGCCGGCCGTGGTCTCCTCACGGCGACGCGTGCCGGGACCTGGGTGCGAGGGTGGGGCGGAGGCGGGATCGCCGTCGTTGCCGACCGGGGTGGCAGGGCGGCCGGTGGCGACCCACGACAGCTGGCCGCGCGGGTCCCAGGACTCCTTGGGCAGGTGGATGACGATGCGGTCCAGACGGCGAGCGACCTCGCGCGCCGAGTGAGGGCGGGCACCCGGGTCCTTGGCCAGCAGCTCCATGACGATCTCGCGGACCTCAGGGTTGACGGCGTCGGGCAGCGGCGGGACCGGCTGGTTGACGTGGGCGAAGGCGATGTCCACCTGCGTGGCACCGGTGAAGGGGCGGTGGCCCACCAAGGCCTCGTAAGCGATGACTCCCAAGGCGTACAGGTCGCCGGCGGGAGTGGCCATATGGCCCATGGCCTGCTCGGGGGACAGGTACTGGGCCGTGCCCATGACCATGCCGGTGGCGGTGAGTGGACGCTGGTGGACGCCGGTGGAGATGCCGAAGTCGGTCAGCTTGGCCAGGCCCTCGCGGTTGATGAGGATGTTGGAGGGCTTGACGTCACGGTGGACGACGCCGGCGTCGTGGACCACCTGGAGCGCACGAGCCACCTGGGCCAGGACCGGCAGGATCTCGGCAGCCGGCATGGTGCCCTGCTCGGACAGGATGTCAGACAGGGCACGGCCCTGGACCAGCTCCATGATGATCCAGCCCGAGCCGTCGCGCTCCCCGGAGTCCAGGACGACGGCGAGGTTGGGGTGGCGCAGGCCGCGGGAGTTGGTGGCCTCGGCGCGCAGGCGGGACAGGAAGATCTCGTCCCCGGTCAGCTCAGGGCGCAGGATCTTGGCGGCCACGGCGCGCCCGGAGCGCAGGTCGGTAGCGCGCCAGACCTCACCCATGCCACCCAGGGCGATGCGCTCGATCAGCTCGTAGCGCCCCTGGAGCTCCATCCCGACGTGTGGTCTCACTGGTCCACCGCCGCGTCGATCACTGAGGCCGCGATTGGACCGGCCACTGAGCCGCCGGTGCCTGAGCCCGCGGTCTGCTCTCCGCCGTCGAGCACGACGGCCAGGGCGATGGAGGGCTTGGAGATGTCCGTGCCCGCAAAGCCGATGAACCAGGTCACCGGGCCACCGGTCTCGGAGCCGGTCTCCGCGGTGCCGGTCTTGCCGGCCACGCTCACCCCGGCCACCTGGGCCGTGGTGCCGGTGCCCTCGGAGACGACCTGCTGCATGAGGGAGGAGAGCTGGGAGGCGGTGTCCTGGCTGATCGGGGTGCGCAGCGAGGTCGGGGTGGTGGTAGACACGACGTTGAGGTCGGAGTCCAGGGTCTGGGAGACGAGGTACGGCTTCATCTGCACCCCGTTGTTGGCGATCGTGGAGGCGACCATCGCCATCATGAGCGGGGTCGCGCGTACCGAGGCCTGGCCGATTCCCGCCATGGCCGTCTGGGCCGCCGAGGAGTTGGCCGGGAAGGTCGAGGGCGTGACGGTCAGCGGGATGGACAGGGAGGAGTCAAAGCCCCAGGCGCGGGCCTCCTGGCCCAGGGCGTCGTCGCCCACGTCCATCGCCATCTGGGCGAAGGGGGTGTTGCACGAGTGGGCAAAGGCGTAGGTCAGCGTCACGGTGCCGTTGCCGCAGGACTCCCCCGCGTAGTTCGACAGGGCGTGGTTGGTCTGGGGCAGGGTGAGGGTGTCCGGGGCGGCGACCTCGGTGTCCGCGGTGACCTGACCGGCGCGCAGGGCCGCGGCCACGGTGAGCACCTTGAAGGTCGAGCCGGGCGGGTACAGGTCCCCGGCGATGGCCCGGTTGGTCAGTGGCTTGGACTCGTCCGCAGTCAGGGACTCCCAGGCCTCCTGGGCGGTAGCGCCGTCGTGGGAGGCCAGCAGGTTGGGGTCGTAGGAGGGGGAGGAGACCAGGGCCTTGATCGCGCCGGTGGCGGGGTCCATGGCGACGACGGCGCCGCGCCGTCCGCCCAGGGCGTCCCAGGCCGCCTGCTGGACCTGGGGGTCGATGGTCAGCTCCAGGGCGCCACCCTGCTGGGTGCCACCGGTGACGAGGGACTTGATGCGCGAGGACAGCAGCGAGGGGTCCTGCCCGTTGAGCACGGAGTTCTCAGCCCGCTCCAGCCCGGTCATGGAGGCGAAGTAGGTGGAGAAGTAGCCGGTCAGGGGTGCGTAGAGCGGGCCGTTGGTGTAGGTGCGCTGGTAGGCGTAGGCGTCGTCAGAGGGCTCGGAGTCGGCGACGGTGTCCTCACCGACGATGATCGGCCCGCGGTCGGTGCCGAACTCGGCGTAGACCGTGCGCGAGTTGCGCGAGTCCGTGGTCAGCGTGCCCTGCGAGGAGGAGGACTCCCACAGGGCCGGGCGGGCAAAGCCCTGCACTGACGTCAGCGAGGCGGACAGCGCCAGGAACATGATGAGGACCAGGACGGTGACCTGGCGGATCTGACGGTTCACGGCCTGGCTCCCTTCACAGCGGTGGTGGGCTGGTCGTCCTGCAAGGCCTGGGAGGTGTGTGGGCCGCTGGCGGAGGAGGCGTCGGCAGCCGGCTCGGCCTCGGTGTCCTCAGCGTCCAGGACGGCCCGGCGGATGGAGGTGGGCAGCTCGGCGGTGTCGATGATGCGTGGGGCCGAGGTCACCGGGCGTCGTGCGGCGTCGGACAGGCGCACCAGCAGGGCCAGGATGATCCAGTTGGCGATGAGGGAGGAGCCGCCGTAGGCCAGGAAGGGCGTGGTCAGGCCGGTGAGTGGGATGAGGCGCGTGACGCCACCAACCACCACAAAGACCTGCAGGGCGATGGTGAAGGACAGCCCCACGGCCAGCAGCTTGCCGAAGCCGTCACGCAGGTGCATCGCGGTGCTCAGGCCACGCTGGACCAGGATGAGGTAGAGCATGAGCAGGGCGAGCGTGCCTGTCAGTCCCAGCTCCTCGCCCAGCGAGGCCACGATGAAGTCGGAGTTGGCGAAGGTGACGAGGTTGGGGTAGCCCTCACCCCAGCCCGCACCCAGCAGGCCTCCTGAGGCCATGCCGAACAGGCCGGTGACCAGCTGCCAGGAGCCGCCGGGAGCGTTGTAGACCTGCGGGTCCATCGCGTCCAGCCACGCGGAGAAGCGCTGCTGGACGTGGGTGAGGTGCGTGGCGGCGAACCAGGCGGCGGGAGCAAACAGCGCGGCGCCAATGACCAGCCAGCTGGGGCGGTCCGTGGCCACGAAGAGGGTGACCACGAACAGCCCGAACAGCAGCAGTGAGGAGCCGAGGTCGCGCTGGAGGACGAGGACGGCGATGGACACGCCCCACACGATGAGCAGGGGGACCAGGTGACGCGCCCGCGGGAGGTTGAGACCCAGGATCCGGCGCCCAGCCAGCGCCAGGTTGTCCCGGTTGGCGACGAGGAAGGAGGCGAAGAAGACCGCCAGCAGCACCTTGGTCAGCTCAGCGGGCTGGAAGGACATGGGACCCACGTGGATCCAGATGCGGGCTCCGTTGATCTGCGCCCCCAGGCCTGGCACGAAGGGCAGGACGAGGAAGATGAGCCCTCCGGCCATGGCCCACCGGTCCCAGCGGCGCAGGAGCCGGTAGTCACGTATGAGCAGGACCAGGCAGAACAGGAGGACTCCGAGCCCTGTCCACATGGCCTGCTTGACGGAGTAGCCGTGAGCCTCACCCAGGCGCTCGTAGGACAGGTCCAGGCGCTGGATCATCGCCAGGCCGATGCCGTTGAGGGCGACGGCGACGGGCAGCAGGGCCGGGTCCGCCCAGGGGGCGGTGCGGCGTACCCACAGGTGGACCAGGGCCGTGGTGACGACGACCACGCCCGCGATCGGCAGCAGCTGGGCGGGGGAGGAGCCGGAGCGGTTGAGGGCCGTCAGGGTGAAGCCACCCAGGCCCAGGGCCAGGGACAGCACCAGCAGACCTGCCTCGGCCCAGCGGCCGGAGCGGGTCGTGGGTGAGAAGGAGGCCGAGGGGGTCGTCGCAGGGGAGCTGGCAGCGAGCTCTGAGGAGGACATTGCTGCGCCCTACTGTCCTGTGGTGGCGTCAGGGGGAGGTGCAGTGACCGCGACGGGGTCCGAGCTGGCCATCGTGTCCGTGGCGCTGGGGGCGGTGGTGGCCTCCTCGGTCACGCGTGCCGAGACCGTCTCGCGGACGTACCTGCGGGCCTCAGCCAGCGAGGGCTGGGCGACGGTCTCCTCCAGGCGGTGCAGCATGCGCTCATCGAGGTCGGCCAGGGTCGGCTCGTCGTAGGTCTGCACGAGGTGGCTGAGGGACAGGGGCCCCAGGGTCTGCGGGATGCCCTGGAAGATGGCGACCTTCCCACCGGCCGTCGTGACGTAGTACTGCGTCTGGGTCCACGTGTAACCGCTGACCCCGGCCACGACCAGCGCGACCAGGACGGCTAGGGAGGCCAGGGTGGTGCGCAGACGGTGACGACGGCGGGCGCTGCGGTGCCGCTCGGTCTCAGCAGCCAGCGCCTCCTCCTGAGCGGAGTCGGGGGAGGTGGCTGAGCCTTCGCTCTGCGCGTCCAGGCCAGCCACCAGCGCGGCGGCCTTGGCCGCCGGGGTGGCGGGGAGCGGGGCTTGGCTGACGCCGTCGGCGGCCAGGCGCTCGCGGTGGACGGAGGCCGAGCCCACCACCTGTGGCTCCGTCTGCGGGGTGGGGTCGTCCTCAATGACGTCGAAGACGACGGCGGTGATGTTGTCCGGGCCGCCGGCGCGCTCGGCGAGGTCGATGAGCTGGTCCGCCGCCAGGGCCGGATCCTCCACACCGGCGAGGACCTCGCCGATGGTGGCGGCGGTGACAGGACCGGACAGGCCGTCGGAGCACAGCAGCCAGCGGTCGCCGGGCACGGCCTCGCGGATGGACTCGTCAAGCTGGACCTCGCCGTCGGCGTCGCCCAGGACGCGCAGGAGGACTGAGCGCTGGGGGTGCTGGCGCGCCTGCTCGCGGGTCAGGCGCCCGGTCTCCACCAGGTACTCCACGAAGGTGTGGTCCGTGGTGACCTGGGTGAGCTCGCCCTCGCGCAGGAGGTAGGCGCGTGAGTCGCCCACGTGGACCATGGCCAGCTTGTTGCCGCTGCGCATGACGGCCACGCACGTGGTGCCCAGGCCTGCCAGGTCTGGCTCGGCGGCGGAGCGGGCTACGAGGTCGGCGTGGGCCTCCTGGATGGCGCCGCGCAGCAGGCCGAGCAGCTCGCCGGCCTGGTGGGAGTCGGCGTCCAGGGGGATGAGGTGGCTGACGGCGACGGCTGAGGCAATGTCTCCGCCGGCAGGGCCTCCCATGCCGTCGCACATGGCCATCAGGTGCGGCCCGGCGTAGGCGGAGTCCTGGTTGGAGGCGCGCACGAGTCCCACTGAGCTGCGTGCGGCGTAGCGCAGGGAGATGGTCATGGACGCAGCTCCAGGGTCGTCTGGCCGATCCTGACGGGTACACCCACTGAGAGCTCAGCGGTTCCGGTCACGCTCTGGCCGGCCAGGGTGGTGCCGTTGGTGGAGCCAAGGTCCTCCAGCCACCAGCTGCCGTCCTTGGGGAAGATGCGGGCGTGGCGGGAGGAGGCGTAAGAGTCCTCCAGCACCAGGGTGCAGGAGGGGGAGCGTCCGATGGTGATGGAGGTGGGGGACAGGGGCACGGTCGAGCCGGCCAGCGGGCCCTCGGTGATGACCAGGCGCGAGGCCTGGCGACGTCGTGAGCGTGCAGCGGGCCTCGACGTCGTCCTCTCGCCGGAGCGGCTCAGGCTGAGGGAGCGCGGCGAGCCCGGCGCGACGTCGCGGTGCAGGGTGCGCAGGACGAGCAGCACGAGGACCCACAGCAGCGCCAGGAAGCCGAACCTGGCGAGGGTGAAGGCGAGCTCGCTCACCCGTTGACCCCGGAGGAGTGCGTGCCGTCCCAGAACATGATGCGGGTACGGCCGACGGTGAGCGTGTTGCCGTCCAGCAGGGTGGCGGCGTCGATGCGGTGACCCTCGACGTAGGTGCCGTTGGTCGAGCCCAGGTCCGTGGCGATGGCGTGGCCCTGGGTGAGGCGGATCTCCAGGTGACGGCGCGAGACGCCGGAGTCGTCGACGACGATGTCCGCCTCCGAGCCGCGGCCGATGACGGTGACCGGGCCGGTGAGCAGGTAGCGCTGGCCGTCGATGTCCAGGATCGGGCTGGTGGGCGAGGCGGTGGCGGCTGCGGCCGGGGCAGCGGCACCACGGCGGGTCGAGGACTCGATCTCGATGGCCGGGGAGGACAGGGCGTCGTCGGCCACGAAGGTGACCTGGACGGGGCCGACGAAGGAGTAGCCCTGCTCGCTGGCGTGGGAGGTGGCAACCTCTTCCATCTGGCGGACCATCTCGTCACGGCCCCAGGCGTCAACGCGGTCGACGTCCGAGGGGGAGAGGCGGACACGGAAGATGTTAGGGACCACGGAGCGGTCACGCGCGAAGGAGGCGGCGCGCTTGTCCATGGTCTCGCGCAGCTTCGAGGCGATCTCGATGGGCTCGACGTCGCCCGAGAAGCGGGACATGGCACGCTCGGCGACGCTCTCCACGCCTTTCTCGAACCTGTCTAGGAACCCCATGTTCCTCACCTCCTGTGAGTGATCAGATGACAGCGACCCATCTGCGCCAGTGTCTGGTCACGGTAATACCGCCACCATCGTAACCGCTGTCTCTGCGAGCCGGCGGGAGGGCACCTACGTGGCAGGTAGGTGACGGGTCTCACCACCTGGAAGGGGGTGGTGGATTGGACTCGGGGCCTGCGGGCCGCTATCGTCATCCTCGCTCCAAGCGCGAGTGGCGGAATTGGTAGACGCGCACGGTTCAGGTCCGTGTGAACTAACGTTCATGGGGGTTCGAGTCCCCCCCCGCGCACGATGACGGACGAGGGCCCGGATCCGGTGAGGATCCGGGCCCTCGTCGCGATGCCCGGGTGCTGCGGAAGAGCTGCGCCGCCGCTGCGCCGAGCCAGGCGCCGACGGAGTTCTCGATGACGTTGACGACGGTGCCACGACGGTTGAGGAAGGGCGCCAGGTACTGGACCAGCTCGATGGTCAGGCTGAGTACACACAGTGACAGCGCCCACCCCCACCAGGGCGTCCGGGGCCAGGCGATGCTCGCGAGAAAGCCGAGCGGAACGAGCATTCCCAGGTTGAGCACGACGTCCTTGACCTGGGGAGAGATGAAAAGGGGGACGAGCACGCTCTTGACCTCGGTGACGTCGTCACCGGAAGGCCACAGGGTGGCCGTGAGGACGATGGCGAGATACACGATCGTCAGGCCTTGCAGGATCCGGGTCTGGTGACGAGACATGCGACAAGGTTAGGCAGCGGGGCGGAGGGTCCCTACGATCGAAGCATGCCTCAAAGCACGCGAGCAACGGCACAGAGCGTCAGAAAACACGAGGGTGCTGCCGGTAGCGCGGTATGGACCCCCTCCGAGCCCGCGCCGGTCAGCCAGTCACCGCGTTCCGCGCGTCCCGTACGCGTTCAGCGTCACGACCCCGCCGTGCGTCCCATGCTCGTGACCTGGGAGGCCACCCGAGCCTGCCAGCTCGCCTGCCGCCATTGCCGCGCCGAGTCCCGCCCGCTGCGCGACCCCCGCGAGCTCACCACCGACGAGGCCAAGGCCCTCATGGACGAGGCAGCCTCCTTTGGCCAGCCGGCGGTCATCTTCATCATCACCGGCGGCGACTGCTTCGAACGCCCCGACCTTGCCGAGCTGGCCGCCTACGGCACCGCCGCCGGGCTGCACGTGGCCGTAGCACCCTCGGGCACGGACAAGCTCAACAAGGACTCCCTGGCACGCCTGCAGGACAACGGTGTCAACGTCATCTCCCTCTCCCTCGACGGCGCCACCGCCGCCACCCACGACGCCTTCCGCCGGGTCGAGCACACCTTTGACCGCACCATCGCCGGCTGGCAGGCCGCTCGCGAGCTGGGGATGAAGGTCCAGATCAACTCCGTCGTCGCCCGCCACAACGTCCACGAGCTGCCGGACCTGGCGGCGCTCGTCCGCGAGCACGGGGCCATGACCTGGTCCGGCTTCCTCCTGGTGCCCACCGGCCGCGGCGTGGACCTGGGGTCCCTGGACGCCCGGGAGATCGAGGACGTCCTCAGCTGCTTCTATGACATGGGCGAGGCCGTGCCCGCCAAGACCACTGAGGGACACCACTTCCGCCGTGTCTGCCTCCAGCGCTACGTCCTGGCTCAGCGTGGACTCAGCCATGACGAGGTCGTCGAGGCCATGCACCTCGGACCCCTCTACCACCAGCTGCGTGAGCGGATCGTTGAGCTCGGCCTGGACCACGGTGAGAGGCGCCGTCGTCCTCCGATCACCGTCTCCAGCGGCAACGGCTTCATGTTCGTCTCCCACGTCGGGGACGTCACGCCCTCGGGCTTCCTGGAGAAGAGCGCTGGCAACGTGCGCGAGTCCTCGCTCACCGAGATCTACCGCAGTTCGGAGGTCTTCACCGGCGTGCGGGACACGAGGCTGCTGGAGGGCAAGTGCGGGCGCTGCGAGTACAACCGCGTGTGCGGTGGCTCGCGGGCCAGGGCCTACAACACCACCGGCAACCTCCACGCCGAGGAGCCGCTGTGCGCCTACCAGCCCGGCACCTTCCCCTACGCCGAGGACGTCACCGCGTTCATGCGCTCCATGGCCGGGCGGAGCAGTCGCTAGCGGCTCAGTCCTGGAGGGACTCCGGGGTGATGACAGGCAGGACGGACCAGGGGAAGTTGATCCACCTGTCGGTCTCGCGCCAGCAGTAGTCCGGCTCGAAGACCGAACGAGGCTTGCGGTAGATAACGGCCGAGCGGGCGTCGACCTGGACGTTCTCCCCGCCCAGGTCCAGGCCCTGGTGGCGCAGCAGCTCCATGACCATCTTGAGGGTCTTGCCGGAGTCGGCGACGTCATCGACCACGAGGACCCGCTTGCCGGGAAGCTCGGAGGCGTCCATGAGTGGAGGCAGGATGACCGGCTCCTCCAGGGTCTCGCCGATGCCGGTGTAGAACTCCACGTTCATCGACCCCATGGCCTTGACGCCGATCGCGTAGCCGATGGCGCCGGCCGGGATGAGGCCGCCGCGGGCGATGGCGATGATGAGGTCCGGCATCCAGCCGGAGGCCACGATCTGGGCGGACAGCTCACGCTCGGCCTGACCGAACAGCTCCCAGGTGAGCTCCTCGCGGTCAGGGGCGGCCTCGGAGGTGGCGCCGTCGTCAAAAGGGGTGCGGGAGGCAGTGGCGTTCACGTCGGTGGCGTTCACATCGGTCACCCGGCTAAGCCTACCTGCGTCGAGCGTGTGCGGTTGCGACCGAGTGAAGGGGTCGCAGGTCTTCACTC
>NZ_JARKVC010000045.1 GCF_029851875.1 Actinomyces sp. | reverse complement strand
GGGGCCGACGACGCCCCCTTCCTCGTCTACTTCTCCTCCACCTCGGAGAACACGCACCGCTTCGTCACCAAGCTGGGTTACCCGAGCGCGCGGATCCCGCTGCGCCCGGGGGAGGACCCGCTCACGGTGGACCGTGAGTACGTGCTTGTCGTCCCCACCTACGGGGGCGGCTCCGTCCGCGGCGCTGTTCCCAAGCAGGTCATCAAGTTCCTCAACGACCCAGGCAACCGCGCGTTGTGCCGGGGAGTGATCTCCTCCGGCAACACCAACTTCGGCGAGGCCTACTGCATCGCCGGTGACATCATCTCCGCCAAGCTCAAGGTTCCCTTCCTGTACCGCTACGAGCTTCTCGGCACCCCTACTGACGTCGCACGCGTCAAAGAAGGATTGGACACGTTTTGGCAGACACGCTGACGGACACCGGCTCGGAGACCGTTGACCCGAGCCTCGACTACCACGCCCTCAACGCCAAGCTGAACCTCTACGACGCGAACGGTCAGATCCAGTTCGACGCCGATCACGAGGCCGCGCGCCAGTACTTCCTCCAGCACGTCAACCAGAACACCGTCTTCTTCCACGACCTGGAGGAGAAGCTGAAGTACCTGGTCGAGGAGGGCTACTACGAGGGCCACGTCCTGGACAGGTACTCCTCGGACTTCGTCAAGCAGGTCTTCAAGGCTGCCTACGCCCACAAGTTCCGTTTCCAGACCTTCCTGGGCGCCTTCAAGTACTACACCTCGTACACGCTCAAGACCTTCGACGGCAAGCGCTACCTGGAGCGCTTCGAGGACCGGGTGTCCATGGTGGCCCTGGCCCTGGCCGACGGCGACGAGCAGCTCGCCCTGGACCTGGTTGAGGAGATGATGGCCGGTCGCTTCCAGCCGGCAACACCGACCTTCCTCAACGAGGGCAAGGCTCAGCGCGGTGAGCCTGTCTCCTGCTTCCTCGTGCGTATCGAGGACAACATGGAGTCCATCGCGCGCGGCATCAACTCCGCCCTCCAGCTGTCCAAGCGTGGCGGCGGCGTGGCCCTGCTGCTGACCAACCTGCGTGAGATGGGTGCGCCCATCAAGCGCATTCAGAACCAGTCCAGCGGTGTCGTGCCGGTCATGAAGCTGTTGGAGGACTCCTTCTCCTACGCCAACCAGCTCGGCGCCCGCCAGGGGGCGGGGGCGGTCTACCTGCACGCCCACCACCCCGACATCATGCGGTTCCTGGACACCAAGCGTGAGAACGCGGACGAGAAGATCCGTATCAAGACCCTCTCGCTGGGCGTGGTCATCCCGGACATCACCTTCGAGCTGGCCAGGAACAAGGAGCCGATGTACCTGTTCAGCCCCTACGACGTCGAGCGCGTCTACGGGGTCCCCTTCTCTGACATCTCGGTGACGGAGAAGTACCGGGAGATGGTGGACGACCCGCGCATCCACAAGACCCGCATCGACGCCCGTCAGTTCTTCCAGACCCTGGCTGAGATCCAGTTCGAGTCCGGCTACCCGTACGTCATGTTCGAGGACACGGTCAACAAGGCCAACCCCATCAAGGGCAAGGTCATCATGTCCAACCTGTGCTCGGAGATCCTTCAGGTCTCCGAGGCCTCCACGCTCAACGAGGACCTGTCCTTCGCGCACGTGGGCAAGGACATCTCCTGCAACCTGGGGTCCCTCAACATCGCCAAGACGATGGACTCTCCGGACTTCATGCGCACCATCCGCACCGCCGTGCGAGGACTGACCGCCGTCTCCGACCAGGTGGACCTGCCCTCGGTGCCCTCGATCAACCGTGGCAACCACGAGTCCCACGCCATCGGACTGGGGCAGATGAACCTGCACGGCTACCTGGCGCGCGAGCACATCTTCTACGGCTCCGAGGAGGGCCTGGACTTCACCAACGTCTACTTCGCCTGCGTGCTCTACGCTGCGCTGACGGCCACCAATGAGCTGGCAGTCGAGCGTGGAGAGTCCTTCGTGGGCTTCGAGGACTCGGACTACTACTCCGGCAAGTTCTTCGAGAAGTACACGACCCAGGACTTCGTGCCGGTGACGGACAAGGTCAAGGAGCTGTTCGAGCGCTCCTCGGTCACGGTCCCCACTCGTGAGGACTGGGCGGCTCTGGCCAAGCGGATCCGTGAGACCGGCATGTACAACCGCAACCTCCAGGCGGTTCCGCCGACCGGCTCGATCTCCTACATCAACAACTCGACCTCCTCGATCCACCCGATCGTGGCCAAGATCGAGATCCGCAAGGAGGGCAAGATCGGGCGCGTCTACTACCCGGCGCCCTACATGACCAACGAGAACCTGGAGTACTACCAGGACGCCTACGAGATCGGCCCGCAGAAGATCATTGACACCTACGCCGTGGCCACCCAGCACGTAGACCAGGGACTGAGCCTGACGCTCTTCTTCCCGGACACCGCGACCACGCGAGACGTCAACAAGGCCCAGATCTACGCCTGGCGCAAGGGCATCAAGACCCTCTACTACATCCGTCTGCGCCAGGCTGCGCTCACGGGTACCGAGGTCGAGGGCTGCGTGTCCTGCATGCTCTGAGACTGCTGAGGTAGGCGCGGTCGACTGCGTGCTCAGCTGCGCAGATGACCGCGCCTACCTGTCTCACTCAAGTCCGACGACGAGCCGCGGCTTCCAGGGCAGGTTCGGCTCCGGCGGGCTGAGCTTCTCAGGGCTCAGCGCCGGCGCGCCACCCTGTCCACAGGGCCCAACGGCGGGCCCTTTCATCGAGGGAGTAGCCCTTCTGCAGGCACATGTAGCGCCGTTGAGCGTGCAGAGAGCACTCAACGGCTGAATCATGCGCTCCTCCGTCGTAGTCAACGGGCGCGGCAGGTTGAAAGTGCCTAGCAATGGCTCATCTTCAAGACGAAAGTACTACCAGTGAGCCACCTTCCGTGATTCCTTGAGGTCGATGAACACGAGCTGGGTGGCGCCTTGCCTCGCAATGTGAGGGTCTGTTAGCATCTCAGTTACGCAATCGTTTGCGCAAGGAAGCGTCCAGCGATGAAAGAAGGCAACCATGCGACGCAAAGTTCTCCTCGACTGCGACCCTGGTCATGACGACGCTGTCGCCATGATGCTCGCGTGGGGGAATCCCACGATCGATCTCCTTGGTGTCAGCACTGTTGGCGGCAATCAGACCCTGGAGAAGGTCACACGCAACGCACTCGCCGTCGCCACCGTGATGGGCATGCACGATGTGCCCATTGCGGCCGGTTGTGCACGCCCCCTCGTCCGCCCTGTGGATACTGCCCCTGATTGCCATGGCGATTCTGGACTGGATGGCGTCGACCTTCCAGCAGCTGCCATGGAACTCGACCCGCGCCACGGCGTCGATCTCATGATCGACACGATCATGAGTCACGAGCCTGGGGCCGTCACACTCGTGCCCACCGGACCACTGACGAATATCGCGATGGCAGTACGCAAGGAGCCGCGCATTGTTGAACGGGTTCGGGAGGTTGTCTTGATGGGAGGCGGCTACCACGTCGGCAACTGGTCGCCTGTCGCCGAGTTCAACATCAAGGTAGACCCGGAGGCGGCACATATTGTCTTCAACGAGCAGTGGCCCGTCGTCATGGTCGGTCTTGATCTCACCCACCAGGCCCTGGCAACCGACGAAGTGGCCCAGCAGATTGCCAACGTTCCGGGCAGCGTCTCCGACTTCACCCTCGGGCTCTTCAGCTTCTTCCGCAAGGCCTACCAGGATGCCCAGGGCTTCGAGTTCCCGCCGGTTCATGATCCTTGCACGCTTGCGTACCTGATCGACCCCACCATTGTCGAGACAGTGAAGGTGCCGATTGACGTGGAGCTCGCCGGCACCCTGACCACGGGCATGACCGTGGCAGACTTCCGCTCACCTGCGCCTGAGGACTGCCACACCTGGGCTGCGACGACGCTTGACGCCCCGCGGTTCTGGGACCTGGTCGTGGACGCTATCGACCGTATCCAGAAGGTGGTTGACGCATGAGCACCCGCGGTTCACTTCTGGCGTCGTCGGCACCACAGAAGTCTGTCGCCGCCGTCATGACGGCTCTCCTGCTGGCCTGCCTGGCCTTTCAGCTCAACGCCTCCATGCTCAGTCCGGCCTTGGTCATCATGGAGAAGGAGCTCGGTACGACGAGTGCCGTCATTGCGACGTCGCAGACCGCATTCTTTACTGCCGCCGCTCTCTTCGCGCTCTTCCTGCCGCGACTAGGTGACATGATGGGCCGACGTCGCCTCCTGGTCTGGATGATGGTTCTCACCGGTCTTGGGTGCGTCATTTCTGCGTTGTCTGGTCTACTCGGCTCAGTGCCACTGCTTTTCCTGGGACGTATCGTTCAGGGCGTCGCCGGGCCGACGGTCCCTTTGTGTCTCATCATCTTGAAGCAGGCGGTTCCTGAGCCGAAGCGCTACGCCACATTGCTTGGCGTCGTGACGGCAGTCAATGGTGGTATTGCGGGCGTTGACGCTATCGCCGGTGGTTTTCTCGCTGACCATTATGGATTCGCATCGGTCTTTTGGGTCATGACGGCTTTTGCTGGGACTGCCGCACTTGCTGTGTGGCGGCTGACAGACGAGTCGCGCATTGATGAGCCGACGCCGATGGACTGGCTGGGATCAGTCCTCCTCATGCTTGCCGTGGGGGCGGCGCTCATCGCGATCGACCAGGCAGGCAAGCTCGCGGCTGCCAACTGGATCATCGTGGCGATCCTGCTTGTCGTCGCGCTGGTGTCCTTTGTGGCCTTCTGGCGTCAAGAAAGCCTCAGCCCGCACCCGCTGGTCACCACGGCCTACCTGCGTTCGCGCTCCACCTGGGCCCTGCTCCTCACCACGATGCTGACGATGACGGGCGTCTTCGCCCTCATGAACGGCATTCTTCCGGCGCTTGGTCAAGACAAGGACTATGGTGCTGGCCTTGGTGCCGACGTCGTTTCCTTCTGGACGCTCACGCCTTACGCTCTTGCGGGTCTCATCATGGGGCCAGTTGCGGGAACACTGGCAGGCCGGATGGGCTACCACCGGGTCCTGCGCGTGGGCCTTGCTGGCACTGTCGTGGGCCTGGGCCTCCTCTTCTCTGCGGTCTATGTGCCACAGTCTTGGCTCTTGCTTGTGGTGTCCCTCTGTGTGGGGGTCACCTATGCGGGCATCACCAACATCATGCTCAACGGTCTGGGGATTGAGCTTTCTCCGAAGGACAATCCGGGCTACTTGCCGGGCCTGAATGCTGGTGCCTTTAATCTCGGAGCAGGCATGTCTTTTGCTGTGCTGTATGCCGTGAAGAGCGCTGCGGGCGACGTCGGCAGCGGGTCCTATTCCGCAACCATCATCGCTGGCGCGCTTCTCCTCGCACTCGCCTTCGCTGCGTCCTTCCTCATTCCTCGCGCCGCGGCGGATGCTCACGAGGTCAAGGCAGAGGTGCGCACCTAAGGGGCGGGATGTGAGACCCTGAGTCCGTCAAGGTCAAGGAGGAGGCACGGTGGTCACTCAACGGGATGTTGCGCATGAGCTCGGGATCGCCGTCTCCACTGTCTCCCGGGCCTTGGCGGGCTCACCTGATATCCCTCACAGCACACAGCAGCTCGTGCGGGAGACGGCGCAACGTCTGGGGTACCGCCGAGATGCCCATGCCGCTTCCCTGAGAACTGGGCGCTCAGGGATGATCAGCCTCGTCGTCGGAGCGATCGATAATCCCTTCTTCTCTGAGCTTGCGCATGAGGTGGAGCGGGAGGCGAACAGGCACGGCTTAGGGCTGATGATCGCTAACTCTCATGAGGACGCGCTAGCCCAGGAGAAGGCTGTGACGACCATGCTGGAACAGCGGGTCGACGGAATGATTCTCGTTCCTGTGGGCGAGCCCAGCGAGAACATGCGTTCACTTCTTTCTGCACAGCCAACGGTCGCCGTCGATCGTCACTACTCAACTTTCTCAATGGATTCCGTCACGGTTGATCCGCGGCATGCAGTGAGGGAGCTTGTTGAGCATCTTCGAGTGTCTGGCTATCGACGCCCTGTCATTCTTGCGGGGCCAGAGGTGACCAGTACCGGAATTGGGCGAGCCTCCGTTCTCTCAGAAGAATTGCAGCGAGTCGGATGGAAGGACTGTCCCACCGTCTCCTGCCCTCATGACGCGCACGCTGCTCGCGCGGCAACCGCGGCGCTGTTGGGCTCGGCACGACCGGATGCTGTCATCTGTGGTGGCAATGTCTTGGTGCTCGGTGCCTTGCGCGCCATGCAGGAAGGTGGGGTGGCTGTCGGTCCTGAGATCGCCCTCGCAACCTTCGACGACGTGCCTTGGTTTGAGCTGATGCGGCCAGCCTTGACGGCAGTCAGTGCCGATATTCCCGCGATGGCGCGTGAGGCGGTTCGATTATTGCTTCGGCGGATCGACAATCCAGAAGGAGCGATTGAGGTCCTCACGCAGGAAGCGAGCCTTCTTCTGCGTGAATCAACATCTCGAAGCCCTGTGCCCGCGGGGAACGAGTCGGCAATGAGGCCGTGAGCAGCGTGTGAGAACACGTGGAGCTGCAGGAGGTAAGAAACGATGGACAGTGATATCGCGACACAGCTGGATGCTATTCAGGGCAATGTCGTGGTGTGTGGCTCTCTTAACGCTGACCTGACGGTCCGCACCGAGCGCTTCCCGAAAGCCGGTGAGACGGTTGCGGGACGGGGTTTTGCCGTCCTACCCGGAGGCAAGTCTGCTAACCAGGCGGTTCAAGCTTCTCTTCTCGGGGCACAGGTCCAGATCATCGGCTCTGTGGGGCGAGATGCACACGGTGAGCTGCTGCTCAGGTCTCTTCGCGACGCGGGCGTGGGAACGGAGGGGGTGAAGCTCTCCGAGGAGCCTACGGGGACGGCTCTCATCACCGTGGAGGACTCCGGTGCCAACACCATCGTCGTCGCCTCAGGGGCAAACGCAACGGTAGATCGTGCGATGGTCGAGGCGAATGCCGAGCTGGTGTGCTCCGCTGCGGTGCTCGGGCTGTGCATGGAGGTGAGCCCACAGGCCGTGGAGGCTGCAGCCGTGCTTGCACACCAGGGCGGTACGCAGGTTGTGTTCAACAATTCGCCTGTCCAGGCGGAGCTCTCGCCGGCGTTGCTGGAGGCCGTGGACGTCCTTGTTGTCAACGAGCACGAGCTGCGCGCCATGGCAGAGTCTGTCGTGCCGGAAGAGGTCACGGACCTGGGTGACGTCTCTGATCCCGCACACGTGAACTGGGGCCGGTATGCCGCGGTGATGTCGCGTCTGGGGCTTCCTGCCGTGGTGGTGACGCTGGGGGGCGCTGGCGCTGTGGTTCTGGAAGGTGAGGAGGTCACAAGAATTGCGCCTCATGCGGTTGATGTCGTTGATACAACCGGTGCCGGTGACTCATTCTTGGGCACCTTGTTGGCGATGTTGGCGTCAGGCTCCTCCCTTGTTGAGGCAGCGAGGCTCGCCTCGGCTGTGGCCGCCTACGCCACACGATCTCTCGGTGCGCAGGCCTCGTACGGTGATCGCACGGCGATTGCTCGGTATTGGGCGCAGGAAGGCGTGCAAGGCTGACGCGGTCTCTGCAGGCGGCCGTGCCGAGGACGTTCTGCGCTTCTTGGGCCAGTCCGGTGCCGGCGACGGCCCGATGGAGGAGCAGGTGGCGACACAAGTGGCTGAATCAAGCGCTTTCTCGCTCGGCACTGGACGCGGAGGTCTGCTAGTGCTCCTGCCGTTGGCCCAGCTGCCACTTCAAAGCGCCCACCCATAGGCCACCTCGCACAGGCAGCACGAGGTGGCCGAGCTGGCCGTGCCGACCAAGCCGATCGAGCTGCGTCCCAACGAGCCCACGACCGCCCCTGCTGCCCAGGCGCTTCCTCAAGCGAGACGTTTCGCTCGCTGCTCGCGCGGCGTCGGCTACGTAGGATGCCTCTATGAGTGAGTCGATCAAGCTGCTGGACCGCGTGCAGGCGATCAACTGGAACCGCCTCGTTGACGACAAGGACCTGGAGGTCTGGGACCGCCTGACCGGTAACTTCTGGCTGCCGGAGAAGGTTCCGCTGTCCAACGACGTCCAGTCCTGGGCCACCCTCAACGAGGCCGAGAAGAACATGACCACCCGGGTGTTCACGGGCCTGACCCTCCTGGACACGATCCAGGGCACGGTGGGTGCCGTCTCGCTCATCCCGGACGCCCGCACGCCTCACGAGGAGGCCGTGTACACCAACATCGCCTTCATGGAGTCGGTGCACGCCCGCTCCTACTCCTCGATCTTCTCCACCCTCATCTCCACCGCGGAGATCGATGAGGCCTTCCGCTGGAGCGAGGAGAACGAGAACCTGCAGCGCAAGGCCAAGATCATCCTGAGCTACTACCGCGGTGACGACCCGGAGAAGCGCAAGGTCGCCTCGACCATGCTGGAGTCCTTCCTCTTCTACTCCGGCTTCTACGCTCCCATGTACTGGTCCAGCCACGCCAAGCTGACCAACACCGCAGACCTCATCCGCCTCATCATCCGTGACGAGGCCGTCCACGGCTACTACATCGGCTACAAGTACCAGCTGGCCGTGCGTGAGTCCTCCCCGGAGCGCCAGGCGGAGCTCAAGGACTACACCTTCGACCTGCTCATGGAGCTGTACGACAACGAGGAGCAGTACACCGAGGACCTCTATGACGAGCTCGGCCTGACCGAGGACGTCAAGAAGTTCCTGCGCTACAACGCCAACAAGGCGCTGATGAACCTGGGTTACGAGGCGCTGTTCCCGGCCGACGCCGTGGACGTCAACCCCGCGATCCTCGCCTCGCTGTCTCCCAACGCGGACGAGAACCACGACTTCTTCTCAGGCTCCGGCTCCTCCTACGTCATCGGCACCGCCGAGGCCACCGAGGACGAGGACTGGGACTTCTGACGCTCACCTGGGCCGGTCTCGCTGGACGTGTGTGCTCCCCGAGCCTGTGCGCTCGGGGAGCACACACGTCTTGTCATGCCTGGGAGAGGGATGATGTGTGGCACCGAGATGGCTTTGATGACTGACAAGTGCCACTTGTGTGCAATCATGGGCGCGATCATGACTGACAACTGGCACTTGTCAGTCATCAACGGTCCGGTGGTGATCGTGAAGTGCTGGAAAGAGGCAACAGCGCGGGCGCTTCGTGGCTCCTGAGGTACTGGCTGTCCTGCTTGACGAGGCCTGACCATCCCCAGCCCGTAGGCTTGTGGCTATGAGCGAGTACTTCGTGGGGCGAGCGGATCAGGACGGGCGCGGATCGCAGGACCCGATGGAGCCTGCGATCCCCGGCCTGCCGCCCCAGGACGAGGCCAACCAGGACGCTGTGGCGGCTGCAGTCCCCTCTGGCCCGCAGCACGTGCGTTTCGGGGTACCCTTCAACGGCGTCGTCCCGATCTGGCACGACGGTACTGAGATCACCTGGCACCGCCCCACAGACGGCACCGACCTCGCCCAGGTCCTGGGCCTGGGCCACGTCGAGACGGAGGACGGCCCCTCGCCCGTCCCCGAGGGCTGGAGCGAGCGCGTCGAGACCGGCACGCTCCTGCCGCCTGCGGCGGACGACGCCGGCTCCTCCGGTACGGGCAGCCGGGCTGCGACCTCCGAGACCGACCCACCCTCTGCCGTCGGCCCGGTCCTCATGCTCAAGGCCGTCACGCCGTCGGGACGCCGTGCCATCAATGACCCGGGCACGGGTGCTCCGGTGCCTTTGTCAGCGGCCCTGAGCCTCCAGGAGGCGATGGGATCCACTGCTGGTGACTTCGACATCACTGGCTTCTCGGTCCACGTTGCCCGGCTCATGCTGCGTGCGGCGCGTGACCGCGCCATCCTCCTGTTCACGCTCCGGGCTCCCAACGATCCTGAGGCGCACCACCTGCTCTCGGCACCCAGTGAGGTCGACGACGACGGTGTGCTGCACTTCCACCTCGGCACCCTGCTGGAGATGGAGGGCGGGGCGTGGGAGGAGGCTCAGTACTCCGAGGGGATGGCCCTGCTCGACCTCGACGTCCCTTACGTCAGCCTCCTGGCGGACACCAGGACCCACGGTGCGCACGCCGACCCGGCCCAGCAGTCTCTCGACCCTGAGCGGCTGATCGCCATGGCGCAGCCCGTCGTCGACGCGATCCTTCAGCCAGGCTTCCCCTTCGCCCTCGGATGCTCCTTCGTCATCCCGGACTGAGCACGCTGGAGGGGCAGGTGACCGGTCTGCTTCCTGCCCCGCTGGCTCTGACGTCTGGGTCGAAAGTCATGCGTGCGCCTGCAGGGTGAGGGATCATCTTCCTATGCTGACTGTCACCCAGAACGTCGAGTACCAGGGCGGCTACGCCGTGACTCGTACCGGCGGGGCGCGTAAACCCTTCCCCTTCCTCATCTCCACCATGCTCGCCGGTGCCTATATCGGGATCGCCGACGTCTTCATGTTCACCGCCGCAGGCCCCATGAAGGAGGTCGGCAGCCCCTGGGCGCCGCTTGTGGGTGGCCTTGTCTTCGGCATCGGCCTCATCCTGTGCGTCTTCGCCGGTGGTGAGCTTGCGACCAGCGCCATGATGACCTTCACGATCGGTGCGGCGCGCACAACCATCACCTGGGCCAAGGGGGTTGGTGTTCTGCTGTTCATGCTCGTGGGCAACCTCCTGGGCTCGGTCGTCCTGGCCTACCTGGTCCACCTGTCAGGAGTGCTCGAGCCCCGCACGGCAGGCGGCGCGATGCTGGCTGCCGCCGTGCTCAACAAGGGAAGCCACTACACCGCGATCCAGCTCTTCGCCCGCGGCATCATGTGCAACGTGCTGGTGTGCCTGGCGATCTGGTGCGTGACCCGCTCTACCAGTGAGGTCGCCAAGATGATCGCCATGGCGTGGTGCCTGGCGGCCTTCGTGACCTGCGGATTCGAGCACGTCGTGGCCAATATGACGACCTTCGCCCTGGGCATCTTCGAGGGGGTCGACGGCGGGACCCTGGCTGCGGCGGCCCGCAACATCCTCATCGTGGGGGCCGGCAACATCGTGGGCGGGGCGGTCTTCGTGGCCCTGGCCTACCTGGCTGCCCACAAGATCGAGGAGGGGGCCGCCCAGGCGCGCGCGGAGCAGGAGCGCGAGCAGGAGCAGACGGAGCCGGTCCAGGCCTCCTGAGGGGCTGGTCTCCTTTCCCATCGCTTGAGGCCCTGAACAGTCGATCCCCATGCTCCCCGCACTGGGATCGACTGTTCAGGGCCTGAAGTGACGAGGTGCCGGGGTGATCAGCCCTAGCTTCCTCTTGATCCTGGGGAAGGCTGGAGGCGATAATGGTGGGGCCTCACCCGGCTGCAACCAGGCGAGGCCCCGATAGTGAGTGGCTACGTGAACCACTCACTGAGGGCAGCAATAAGGACGCTGACGGCCCGGACGAGTCGAGCGGTGGAGTTCATAACTTCGCTCACTCTCCGGGCCGTGTCCCGTTCCTGTTGCTGGACGTGACGACCTTGCGGCTTAGCCACGGCCCTCACCTCCCCTTCCTTGGCCTCTTCGCTCCCCGGCAAGGACGCTGGCGGGCCGGAGGGAAGGTGCCGGAGAGAAGGCGATCCACACCCTACCGGCCCCCAAGACCGCCGCCCTGAGACTCTCTCCTGTGACCGGCTTGGGGGAGCTATCGGACGGGAGCCACTTCTGCTCCCCATCCCGTCGTCGTCTGAGGCCCTGAACAGTCGATCCCCATGCGCTCATCACTGGGATCGACTGTTCAGGGCCTGAAGCGACGCGGTGAGGTGTCTGCGTACAAGAAAACGCCCGCCACTGAGTAGTGGCGGGCGTTCCCTTTTTCCGCGGTAGCGCTGGGATTCGAACCCAGGGTGGCTATGAACCACACAGACTTTCGAGATCTGCACCTTCGGCCGCTCGGACACGCTACCTCGCAGACCGAGGGTACACGTCACCGTGCCTATCCCCAATTCCATCGCGCTGCGAGGTCGCTCACGCCGTTGCCTGATGCGCCGGTCCCCCGCTGCACCACAGCCTCTGGCCTGTCACCGGCTCAGCGGCGCTGGGCAAAGAACTCTCGCAGCAGGTCCTCTGACTCCCAGGCCCTCACACCGGCGAGGACCTCAACCTGGTGGTTCGCCCGCGGGTCGCGCAGCACGTCACGCACAGACCCGCACGCTCCGGTCCTGGGCTCCCAGGCTCCCAGGACCACGCGCTGGATCCGAGCGAGCTGGATCGCCCCGGCGCACATCGTGCACGGTTCCAGCGTGACGACCAGCGTGCACCCGTCCAGGTGTGAGTCCGCCAGCCTCGCACCAGCCGCACGTAGTGCCTGGACCTCGGCGTGCGCCGTCGGATCGTGCTCAGCCTCGCGGGCGTTCGCGGCCTCGGCAACGACCCTGCCGCAAGGATCGAGGACGACGGCACCCACGGGCACCTCTCCGTGCTCGCCCGCCGCTCGGGCCAGATCAAGTGCCCGGCCCATCGCCTGGCCGTAGCACTCCTCGGTGATACTCACGCCCCGAGCCTCCCACAACCGGTCTCGGCCCCGCATTCTGGCAGGCTCACCTCCTACCGGGCGGCGATGAGCGATCCCTACGCCGTAGGCTTGGCCCATGCGCCTGCACGTTGCTGACCACCCGCTCATTGACCACAAGCTCTCCGTCCTGCGAGACAAGGAGACTCCGTCCGCCGTCTTCCGTCAGCTCGTCGACGAGCTGGTGACCCTCCTGGCCTATGAGGCCACGCGCGACGTGCGCACCGAGGAGGTCGAGATCCAGACCCCGGTCGCCGTCGCCGGCTGCCGCCACCTGGCTGACCCTCGTCCGATCGTCGTCCCGATCCTGCGCGCCGGCCTGGGCATGCTGGAGGGCATGACCCGGCTGCTGCCTACTGCTGAGGTCGGCTTCCTCGGCATGAAGCGCGACGAGGACACCCTGGAGGTCGAGACCTACGCCAACCGTCTCCCGGACGACCTGTCCGGGCGGCAGTGCTTCGTCATCGACCCCATGCTCGCCACGGGCCACACCCTCGTTGCCGCCATCGACTACCTCCTGGAGCGCGGTGCCCGGGACGTCACCGCGATCTGTCTCATCTCCGCGCCCGAGGGCGTCAAGCAGCTGGAGGAGGCGGTGGGTGAGCGTGCCAACGTCACAGTTGTCACCGCTGCGGTTGACGACCACCTCAACGAGCACGCCTACATCGTCCCCGGCCTGGGTGACGCGGGTGACCGCCTCTACGGCATCGTCGACTGAGCCGGCCAGCTCACCTGACGCCTTCCTCCTCTACCTCGCCGACGGCGTCGCCCGCCCCACGCACTGAGGCGCAGGACGGGCGAAGCCGTCGAGCCAGAAGGTCCGGAGAGGATCAGAAGGCGGGCAGGACCGAGCCGTCGGTCCACTTCTCCTGGATCCAGGTGCGGAAGGCGTCGGCGTTCATGAGCTCAGCGAGCTTCTTGAGGGACTCGTTGTCCTTGTCCGCCGCGCGCACCACGAGCTGGTTGACGTAGGGGGAGCCCTCCGCCTTCTCCAGCACCAGGGCGTCCTGGTTGGGCTTGAGGTTGGCCTCCAGGGCGTAGTTGCCGTTGATGACCGCGGCGTCGGCGTCCTCCATCGTGCGAGCGACCTGGGCGCCGTCGACCGTGGTGAAGGTGAGGTTCTTGGAGTTCTCGGTGACGTCGAGGTCCGAGGGCATCTCAACGGACTCGTCGAGCTTGATGAGTCCAGCCTGCTCCAGGACCTTCAGGCCGCGGGCGGTGTTGGCCGGGTCGTTGTTGAGGACGATCGTGCCGCCGTCGGGGATCTCGTCAACCGACTTGTACTTCGAGGAGTACAGGCCCATCGGCTCGATGTGGACGTCAGCGACGGCCTCGAAGTCGTAGCCCTTCTCCTCCTCCTGCTGCTTGAGGAAGTTCGGGGTCTGGTAGAAGTTCGCCGCGAGGGAGCCGTCATTGAGGGAGGAGTTGGGGGTCTGGTAGTCGGTGATCTCGACGATGGAGAGCTTGAGACCAGCGTCGGCGGCCAGGTTGTCCTGGATCCACTGTAGCATCTCGACGTGCGGGTTGGGGGTGGCGCCCACCGCGATGGTGGTGACGTCGCCGTCGACGGTGATGCCGTCGACCTGGCCGTCAGAGCTGCCAGAGGCGGCCGAGGAGCTGGAGCCGGAGCTCTTGCCGCAGGCGGCGAGCGTGGCGGCCAAGGCGGTTGCCAGACCACCGACGACGGCGGAGCGACGGGAGATCGTGAGGGACATGGTGCGGGTTCCTATTCTCTTGGTTGGGTCAGGAAGTCTGTCGCGGGTTCGGCACCTGCCGCCGAGACCCGGGTGACGACGGCGGTGGTGGGTGGGGGCGGCTGTCAGCGGTGGTCGACCAGGCGCGCCAGGGCGTCGCCCAGCACCTGGATGATCGCCACGATGACCGCGATGACGACGACGGTGATGATGATGACGTCCGTCCAGTTGCGGTTGTGGCCGTACTGGATCGCCAGGTCCCCCAGGCCTCCGCCGCCCACGGTGCCGGCCATGGCCGAGTAGCCCAGCAGCGTGACGATCGTGACGGTGGCCGAGGAGATGAGGGTGGGCAGCGCCTCGCGCACGAGCACGCCCCAGGTGATCTGGCGCCCCGAGGCTCCCATCATGAGAGCAGCCTCGACCTTGCCGTGGTCGACGTCGTAGATCGCGGTCTCGACCAGTCGGGCGTAGAAGGGGATCGCACCCACCGTCAGCGGGACACAGGCTGCCTGCCAGCCGATCGAGGTCCCCAGCAGGAAGCGTGTGAAGCTCATGATCGCGACCAGCAGGATGATGAAGGGCATCGAGCGGCCGAAGTTGACGATCTGGGACAGGACCTCGTAGACGGCCCGGTTGCGGTGCTGGCCTCGCTTGCCGGTGGACACGAGCGCCAGGCCGAGCAGCAGTCCGAAGACGATGGTCAGCGCACCAGACACGAAGGTCATGCCCAGGGTCTCCATGGTCGCGGAGACGAGCTTGCGCTGAATGACCTTGCGCTCGAACCAGGTGCCGTCCTCTGCGGTGGCCAGCAGCCCGGTAGCGAGGGGACTGGTCAGGGCGGTAGTCAGGATGCTCATGCGCGCACCTCCGCGACGACGCCGGCACCGCGCAGGGCCTGAAGGGCTGCCTGCGTGCGCTCAGCAGGAAGAGTCAGTGCCAGGCGTCCAACCTGAGCCTGGCCAAGGGTCTCGAAGACGCCGCCGGCCACGTCAGCGCCCTGCTCGGCCACCAGGGCGAGGACCTGGGCGGCAGCGGGCTGACCGGGGTGGGCAGTCAGGGCGACGTCGATGACGGCCTCGCCCTCGTGCACCGCGCCGTGGGGGATGACGGGGACGGGGACGAGCTCGTGGGACAGGCGCGAGGTCACGTCCGAGACGACCTCCTCGATGGGGCCGGACTCGACGATGCGGCCGGCCTCCAGCAGGCTCACGGAGTCACAGATCGCGCGGACCACGCTCATCTCGTGGGTGATGATGACGACGGTGACGCCCAGGCGGTCGCGCACGTCGCGGATGAGCTCCAGGATGGAGCGCGTGGTCTCTGGGTCAAGGGCGCTGGTCGGCTCGTCGCACAGCAGCACCGAGGGCTGGTCCGCCAGGGCTCGCGCGATTCCCACGCGCTGCTTCTGACCCCCAGAGAGCTGGGCAGGGTAGGAGGCGCCGCGGTCGGCCAGCCCCACCAGGTCCAGCATCTTCTCCACGGTCTGGTGGCGTGAGCCCTTGCGCACGCCAGCCATGGCCAGCGGGTAGGCGATGTTCTGCGCCGTCGTGCGCTGCTCCAGGAGGTTGGCGTGCTGGAAGACCATGCCGATCGAGCGGCGTGCCTCGCGCAGCTCGCGGGTCGACAACGAGGACATGTCCTTGCCTGCCACCCGCACGGTCCCGCTGGTGACCGGCTCCAGGCTGGTCAGGCAGCGCACCAGGGTGGACTTACCTGCACCGGAGGTGCCGACGATGCCGTGGATCGTGCCGGGCTGGATCTCCAGGCTCAGCCCGTCCAGCGCGCGGACCTCGCTGCCGTCGGAGAGGCGGTAGACCTTGTGGACGTCCCTGAGGGAGATCATCGGCTCCCCACCTGCGGCCGCAGCGGCGTCCGCTGCGTCGGGACCAGCAGGGACGTCGATGGCGGTGGGATGTGCTGAGACTGCGCTCATAGCTCCTCCATCGGTCCTGGCGGAAGCACCCTCACCGCACGAGCGGGGGTTGCTGCAACGTCGTCGAGCCAGGTCTCTCGGTTGCTCTGGATGGTCACCGCAACGATAGGCAGCGTGCAGTCAGCCGTTCAAGTACGTGAGGTACAGAGGGATGAAGGTCACGCTGGCGCCAAGGGGCGGCCGTGGCAGCCGCGGGCGAAAAGCGGCTGCGTGCAGGCCTGGCACGGTGCCAGGATCAGAGCATGAGTGCCACCAGCGCGAACGTCACCACCGACATCCTGGGTGAGCCGTGGCTCGCCCGCCGTATCCCCGTGACCGAGTCTGCGGCGGCCCCGGGCGCTGACCACGCCATGCTGGTCTACCGCCGCCAGGCTGCCGCGGCCGACGGTGCGCGGCCGCGTCACGCTCGCGCCGTGCTCTATCTGCACGGTCGCAACGACTACTTCTTCCAGACCTGGCTGGCTGAGGCGCTGGATGAGGCCGGCTACGAGCTCTACGCCCTGGACCTGCGCGCCTGCGGGCGGGCGGGGCTGGGCTACTGGTCACCTCATGACGTGCGTGACCTGCGGGTCCATGACGAGGAGATTGCTGAGGCCCTGCGGATCATTCGGCAGGAGCACGGCCATGACGTCGTCGTCCTCAACGCACACTCAACCGGCGGGCTGCAGGCTGTCATCTGGGCCGCCGACCACCCGGGCAGCGTCGAGGCCCTCACCCTCAACTCCCCGTGGCTGGACCTGAGCTCCTCGGCCCTCATCCGCTCTTACGGCTCGGCCTTCGTCGACCTGCTGTCGCGGCGTGCCCCGGAGCGAGTCATTGACAACCCGGCTGAGGCACGGGCCGAGGACGCTGACCTGTACGCCCACAGCCTCCACCGTCGGTGGGGCGGGGAGTGGGACTGGGACCTCACTCTCAAGCCCAGTCCGTCCTTCCCGGTCCGGGCCGGTTTCCTGGCGGGGATCCGCAGGCTCCAGCGCGAGGTCCACCACGGTCTGGGCATCGAGGTCCCGATCCTGCTGTGCTGCTCGACGGCGTCGGCCGGGGCCGAGGCGACGCGCGAGGAGGCGCTGCGTTGCGACGTCGTCCTCAGCGTGGAGCAGATGCTTGACCGGGCGCCCTACCTGGGCAACGACGTCACGGTGCGCCAGATCGAGGGAGGTGTGCACGACCTCGCGCTCTCGCCCGAGCCGGCGCGTTCGCAGTACCTGCAGGCGCTGACGGCCTGGCTCACTGCCCGTCTGGGCTGAGAATTCCCGTCGCTTGAGGCCCTGAACAGTCGATCCCCATGCTCACAGCACTGGGATCGACTGTTCAGGGCCTCAAGCGAAGAGATGGGGAGCGAGCGCGGTGCCGGTGCGGACGGAGTCCGACTGTTCAGGACCTGAAGTGAGGAGATGCGGCAGCGAGCTCGACCAGTGCCGGGGTGAGGGCGTCGCTGACACGCTCGACCACCTCCAGGGTCTCCACGAAGTCCTCCACCGTCCCGTACCAGGGGTCGGGCACATCGAGCGCGTAGCGCGCCCCGACGCCCTCGGCGGGCTCCCGACGCTGAGCGAGAGCCTGCGGATCAAGCTCACGGAACATCCGGATCCGTGAGGTGTCCAGCCCCAGCCGCTCGGCGCGGCGCGTCATCTCGCGGTGGTGGCTGCAGGTCATCGCCAGCAGGAGGTCGGCACCGGCGAGCTCGCGGTCAGACAGCCGGTGAGCGTGGTGCGTGGCGATGGCGGCAGCGCTCGCGCGATCGGCGGGGGAGGAGCCGACGCCGTAGCCGTGGTCGGCCAGCACACGACGGGCACGCCGGTCCACCGGGTTGCCCTGCTCCTCGTCCGAGACTCCCGCGGAGGTGACCAGGACGCCGTCGGCCCCGTCAGCGGGCACGCCGGCAGCCGCGAGGCGGTCGATGAGGACCACCTCGGCCATGGCGGAGCGGCAGATGTTGCCGGTGCAGACCATGATGATCCGGTAGGGCCCGTTCGCGGTGCGCGGGGCGGGCAGGTCAGAAGGGGTGATGACGGGCGACACGAGGGTCATGATCTCGCTCATGGGGCGAGCCTTCCAACCCGGTCTGTCCTTACGGTGACGACGCCGTGACGGCAGGTGAACGCCGAGAGCCTGCCGCCCGGCCCCGAGCACGGAGGCACGAGCGGGGCCAGATGACCGGTGCGTGTCGTCGGCGGGCCGTACCCTCGGGACATGACTGAGACCCAGGCCCTGCCCGTGCGCCGCCCTACTGCCGTCGACGAGGTCGCCGAGCGCTACATGACCCGCCTGTGCGAGCTCTCCCCGGAGCTCGCCGTCGCCGTCGGGCTGCCTGGCAGGCGGGGCGTCCTGGACGGCTACTCGCCTGAGGCCCTCCAGGAGGCCACCGAGCTGGACCGCAGCACGCTGGCCGAGCTCGACGGCCTCGAGCCGGCCGACGACGTCGACCGCGTCACCGTGGCGGCCATGCGTGAGCGGCTCGGCACTGCCGTCGAGCTGGCCGAGGCTGGCGAGCGCCTGCGCGCGCTGAACAACATCGTCTCGCCGATCCAGGGCCTGCGTGACCTCTTCGACAACCTGCCTACCGCCACCGAGGAGGACTGGTCAGACTTCGCCTCCTGCCTGCGGGACGTCCCGCGCGCCCTGGGTGAGTACGCCACCTCCCTGCGCCTGGCCGCCTCTCGAGGGGACGTTGCGGCCCGCCGCCAGGTGCGCGCCTGCATCGAGCAGGCTCGGGACCAGGCCGGGGCGGCCACGAGCTCGTACACGACCCTCGTCTCCCAGGCCCGGCTGGCCGACGGCGCCGAGCTGCCTGAGGCCCTCAAGGCCGACCTTGAGTCGGCCTCGGCAGCAGCACGCAAGGGCTACGAGAAGATCGCCCGGGTGCTGGAGGCAGAGATCCTGCCGCTCTCAGGTGAGGTCGACGGCGTGGGGCGCGAGCGCTACGCCCGCTTCAGCCGGGAGTTCCTGGGCGCCGTCGTCGATCTGGACGAGACCTATGAGTGGGGGCGTGAGCGCCTGGCAGCGATCGACGCCGAGCAACGGGCGATCGCGGCCAGGCTCTACGGGCCGGGAACGAGCGTGCGCGAGGCCCTGGACCGGCTCAATGAGGACCCGGCTCGCACCATCCACGGCACGAAGGCTCTCAGACAGTGGATGCAGGAGACCTCCGACGCGGCGATCACCGCCCTGGACGGCACCCACTTTGACATCCCGGCCCCGCTGAGGACGCTGGAGTGCATGATCGCCCCCTCGGCCACGGGCGGCATCTACTACACCGGTCCCTCGGACGACTTCAGCCGACCGGGCCGGATGTGGTGGTCCGTGCCTGAGGGCACCGACACCTTTGCCGCCTGGCAGGAGCGCACCACCGTCTTCCACGAGGGTGTGCCCGGCCACCACCTGCAGGTGGGGATGCAGACCTACGTGCGAGACGAGCTCAACTCCTGGCGGCGTCTGGGCTGCTGGGTCTCTGGGCACGGCGAAGGCTGGGCGCTGTACGCCGAGAGGCTCATGGCGGACCTGGGGTTCCAGGACGACCCGGGCGACCGGATGGGCGTGCTCGACTCCCAGCGGCTGCGCGCGGCGCGCGTGGTGCTCGACATCGGCGTGCACCTGGGCAAGGAGCGTCCGGCCGAGTTGGCCGCGCTCGCGGGGGTGGGCGAGGGCCGCTGGGACTACGAGTCCGCCTGGGCCTTCCTGCGTGAGAACGTGGCGATGAGTGAGGGCTTCCTGCGCTTCGAGCTGGACCGCTACCTCGGCTGGCCCGGGCAGGCGCCGAGCTACGCCGTCGGCCAGCGCCTGTGGGAGCAGGCGCGGGACGAGGCGGTGTCCCGGGGCACGAGCCTGAAGGACTTCCACATGCGTGCCCTGCGCCTGGGCAGCGTGGGCCTGGACGTCCTGCGCCAGGCGCTCGCGGACTGAGGTCGGCTACTTCCGGCCGAGGGTCGAGGTCTGACCTGTGGTCACCCACCCGTCGAGACCGTGCTTTCCTGCGCCGGGCCAGGGGCTGCAACGCGCCTAGCCCCCGGCCCGGCACAGAAAACCACGGTGGCAACGAAGGGATGTGGCGGGACGACGGCGGACAGAGGCGTCAGCCTCGCCGCTTGGTCCCTCGGATAGCCGGGGCCGCCCACGGGTCCTCGGGCCAGGCGTGCTTGGGGTAGCGCCCGCGCAGCTCGCGGCGCACCTGCTGGTAGGGCCCCTCCCAGAAGGAGCGCAGGTCGTCCGTCACGGCCACGGTCCGGCGTGCGGGCGACAGGAGGTGGAGCAGCACACCCACGCGGGAGTCGGCCACCCGCGGTGTGCTCTCCCAGCCGAAGCACTCCTGGACCCGCACCGCCAGGACGGGACGCTCGAGCACCTCGCCCTGCTCACCCAGGTAGCTCAGCCGCACCTGGGATCCTGAGGGAACCGTCAGGCGCTCGGGGGCCAGCTCGTCGAGCCGAGCAGCCTGTGGCCAGGGCAGGAGGGAGCGCAGCGCCGTCGTGAGGTCAAGGCGTCCCACCTCGAAGCGCCTTCCTGCTCCTGCCGCCGCCCGGACCGCCGGTGCCAGCCACTCCTGGGCGCGCGCCTGCAGAGCCTCGTCATCGACGTCGGGCCACGGCTCCCCGAGAGCCCTGTGCAGCAGTGCGAGCCGCGCCCGCAGCACGCTGGCAGGGTGCTCTCCACCCTCCCAGGGCAGAAAGCCCAGCCCCTCCTCGCGTCCACGCTTGAGGACGGCGCGCACCACGGCCTCGGCCGAGGGCGCGGACAACGGCGTCTCAGACAAGGTGATCGCACCCAGGCCACGGACACGGCGGGCTCGCAGCCGTTCCTGCTCCCAGCCGACCTCCTCGCGCTCTGCCAGCCACCTGGCTGCCGCTAAGAGCGCCAGCTCCTCGTCAACGGGGACACCGCCACGCACCAGCGCCTCAGCGCGTCCGGGAGCGCGGTCGACCTCAGCCACCGCCAGCCACCGGGAGGCCGCCAGGGGCGATCCTGCCGTCACTCGCACCCCCACGCCCCCGACCCCGACGTACCTCGCCTCCTGACCGGCGGCGGGCAGGGGACCACGACGGCAGGCGATCCACTCCGGGTGAGCCAGGGCCGTCACGAGGCCGACAGCGTCCGCGCTCGTGGTCGGTGCGTCACCGAGGGCCTGACGCGTCCTGACCGTCACGTCAGCGACAGCCGCGGCGACGGCGTCGCGCTCGCCTCCGCCCAGCTCCAGGCCGTGCACTGCGGCGCGCTCCAGACGTCGAGCCTCCTCGCGCCAGGCGGCCGCACCGTCCCCACCCGCGCGCACCGAGCGCGCCAGGGCCGTGAGGTCGCCGCCGGGCGCGCGCAGTCCTGCGGTCAGCAGCGCCGTCGCCTCCGCCGCTCGGCGTGCTCCCAGGACCTGGGCGGCCAGGAGCAGCGCCCGGGCCTGACGTACCTGGGTGGGTACCGCCGCCACCGCACGTCCCAGCGCCGTCACGCTCCCGGCCTCGTCCACCAGTCCCAGCTCGCTCAGGGCCCGGGAGGCCACCGCCATCGCAGGCTCGGGCGGGGCGTCGAGCCAGGTCAGGCCGCGCCCGTCAGGAGCGCCCCACACCGCCAGCTCCAGCGCCGTGCGGGTCAGGTCCGAGGACAGGATCTCGGGCGTGGGTGCCTGGGGCGCGCGGGCCCAGTCCACCTGCGTGCAGCATCGCACGACGACGCCCGGTCCCTCACGCCCGGCACGCCCGCCGCGCTGGACGCCCTCCGCCCTGGACTCACCGACGGTCACGAGGCCGGACATCCCGGAGGCCAGGTCCACGCGAGGCTCGCGTGCCAGCGTCGCGTCGACGACGATCCGCACACCCGGCACGGTCAGCGAGGACTCGGCGACACTCGTGGAGACCACCACGCGTCGTCGGCCAGGCGGCGAGGGAGCCAGGGCCGCGTCCTGCGCCGCGGCACCCAGGCGTCCGTGCAGCGGCAGGACGTCCACGCCTGGGGGCACCTGGCTGCGCAGCCGGGCGACGACGTCGCCGACCTCCCGGGCTCCGGGCAGGAAGACGAGGGCGTCGCCGGGCTCCTCAAGCGCCTGGAGCGTCGTGGTGGCGACGTGGGCCAGGAACTCGCGCGGAACGCCGCGGGCCGCGAGCCTGGGAGCGCTCGCGGGCGGGGGAGCCCACCGCTCCTGGACCGGGTGGAGGACGGAGGGGACGTCGAGGACCGGGGCCGGAGCGTCCTCGCTGCCGAGCACCTGCGGCAGGCGCGTGAGGTCCAGGGTGGCGGACATGGCCACGAGGGTGAGGTCCTCACGCAGCGCTCGTGCGTCCAGCAGCAGGGTGAGCAGGAGATCGCTCTCCAGGGCGCGCTCGTGGACCTCGTCGAGGATCACGGCGTCCACACCCGGAAGGTCAGGCTCAGCCTGCAAGCGGCGCAGCGCCAGTCCTGCGGTCACCACCTCGATACGGGTGGCGGGGCTGACCTGCCGGTCGCCGCGCACGGAGTAGCCCACGCTCTGGCCGACCCCCTCGCCCAGCAGCCTGGCCAGGCGCCGAGCCGCGGCCCGGGTGGCTACTCGCCTGGGCTGGGTGACCAGGACGCGGCCGGGCCGGGCGGCTGCGTCCGGGCCGTCTCCCGTGCCGCGGCGTGCGACCACGTCAGCCACCAGCGGCGGCACGAGGGTCGTCTTTCCGGTGCCCGGCGGGGCTGTGACGACGACGCAGGCTGCCGGCTGCGGCGTCCTCGCCTCAGCGGTGAGCAGCTCACGCAGCCGTGGCAGGCCGGCCACTACCGGAAGCCGCGGCGGGGAGGCTAGCAGCCGGGTGATCGGGTCAGACGGGGTGCTCACGGACACATCATGGCGCGCAGGGTGGCGGCGTCGCACACTCTGGCCTTGGTAACAACGGTGATAGCTCCGCCCTGTCACACTCAGGGCGATCACCGTCATCATCGTCTCCTTCCTCAGGGAGAAGGCATGAGTGCCCGAGCCGGGTACCCTCAGCCAGGAGGCAACCGACCATGCGACGAGGAGGAGCCGTGTCGCCCAAGCCCACTGGCGTCACTGCCGGCGCACACCCCGGCACCTGGGACGAGGACCCGACAGCAGCCTCGATCCTCCTGGCCACGGGCCGACCACGTCACGACCTGCTCGTCGTCGCCGAGCCCGCCCTCCTGGCCGAGCTTGACGCCGCCTGGGGACGTCCGGCGGCCCGCGTGCGCCTGTCCTTCCTCCCTGGAGTCTCCGCTCCCCAGGTACCCGGCCAGGAGGACCTGCTGACCTCCCACGACCGCGGAGGCCTGGGCGTGCTCGTGGCGCGCGGTCGCACCTGCCTGTACGAGGGCAAGCCCGCGCGACGGGTGACGGGCCTGGCGCGCCTGGCCGCAGGGGCAGGAGTGCGTGCCGCGCTCATGGTCTCGCGAGCCTCCAGCCTCGGTGAGGCCTCACTGGGTGACTTCCTGGCGGTGGCCGATCACCTCAACCTCACGGGCTCGCCCCTCTTCCCCGACACGCAGTGCGTGGACGCCTCGTGGGACGAGGACCTCACCAGTGCCGTCTCGCGGATCGACGGCGTGCGGGGCGCGGGTGTGGCCGCGCTCGTGCCCGGTCCGGTGCGCCCCTCCAGGTCCGAGGCGACGCTTATGAGCGGCCTGGGGGCGGACGCCGTCGTCATGGACGGTGTGGCTGAGGCGATGGCCCTGGCCGCACGCGGCGTGCGTGTGGCCGCCCTGGCCTACGTCGATCACGTGGCCGAGGCTCACGCCACCGCGCCCGCCCGCCGTACGGGGCGGCGCGCCGCCGCCCCCAGCCAGGACGCCTCCGTGACGCACCGCCCGGCACCCGACGTCGTGCGTGCAGCGGTGGAGACCGTGCTGTCGAGCCTGCGCTGAGCAGCCCAGCACCTGGACACCCCTTCTCCTGACCACCCGGACCGTTAGGCTCCAGCCTCATGAAGCCCTTCCTCCTGCTGGCCACGCGCGACGACGACGGACCCGCCGACGGTGAGTACGAGGCCTTCCTCGCGCGCACAGGCCTGAGTGAGCGCGAGCTCGTTCGCCACCGGCTGGAGGCCGAGCCCATGCCGGAGCTGGACCTCGACCAGTGGTCAGGAGTCATGGTGGGAGGCTCGCCCTTCAACACCACCACCCCGCAGGAGGAGAAGTCCACCGTCCAGCTGCGCGTGGAGGCGGAGTTTGACGCGCTGCTGGACCGCCTGGTCGCGCAGGACTTTCCCTTCCTCGGCGCCTGCTACGGCATCGGCACGCTGGCGCGCCACCAGGGCGCAGTCATCGACTCCCGCTACGCCGAGGAGGTCGACGCCCCTGAGATCACGCTGACGCCACAGGGGCTGGCGGATCCTTTGTGTGCCGGCATGGCCAGCCCCTTCCGGGCCTTCGTGGCGCACAACGATGCCATCAGCGTGCTGCCGCCCGGTGCCGTGGTCCTGGCGACGTCCCAGGCCTGCCCGATCCAGATGCTGCGTATCAGGAACAACCTGTATGCCACCCAGTTCCACCCTGAGCTCGACGGCGAGGCCTTCGCCCACCGGCAGTCCTTCTACGCCGACCACGGCTACTTCGCCCCCGATGAGCTGGCCAGCGTCCAGGCGTGGACCCGCGCGCAGGACGTGAGCCAGTCCTGGGCGGTGCTGCGTAACTTCGTGGAGATCTATGCCCGCTGAAGGCGGGCGTGAGGGGCGGCTCCGGCGAGTCGGGACCCTGCGGCCCTTGCGGAGCAGGAGGCTGGCCGGTTCTCAGCCGGCCAGGCGATCGGCGACGGCGACCAGGACCTGGCTCGTCCCACCCTCCACGCGGATCGTGGCCAGCTCGTCGGCCGCCGTGGGTCCGCGGTTGATGACCACGAGATCAGCGCCCTTGGCCACGGCCTGGCGCACGATCCACAGGCCGGTGAGCACAGCCAGGCTCGTACCGGCAGCAATGACGACGTCGCACTCGCCCGCAGCCTGCATGGCCTGGTCCATGACGGGCGGCAGGGACTCGCCGAAGAACACGATGTCCGGCTTGAGCAGGCCGGAGCACTCCGAGCAGGTGACGACCTGGAAGTCGCAAGCCTCGGCTGCCGTGCGATCAGCCTCCGGGGTGATCGCCACCCGCGCCGGGTCGCTCTCGCGCGGGTAGTCGGGATTGAGGGCGCTCAGCCGCTGATCGACCTCGGCGCGGGCCAGGACCCGCCCGCACTCCAGGCACACGACGCGGTTGTAGGCCCCGTGCAGCTCCCAGACGGTGGCCTGCCCCGCACGTGAGTGCAGGCGGTCGACGTTCTGGGTGGCGACGCCGGTGAGGTACCCGGTCTCCTCCAGCCGGGCCAGGGCCTGGTGCCCCGGCGTGGGGCGGAGCGGCTCCAGGAGCTGCCAGGTGGCGTGGTTGCGTGCCCACACCCAGCGGTACCACACCGGGTCGGAGACGAGCTGGTGGAAGTTGACCGGCTCGACCGGTGTGGTCCCCAGCCCGCGGTAGTCAGGGATCCCGGCATCGGTGGACATGCCGGCCCCGGTGACCGCAAGCGTGCGCCGACCCGCCATGAGGGAGGCCACCGCCTCGGCAGCCTCGGCAGCCTCGGCAGCCTCGGCCACCGGGCGCTGCTGCGCCGTCGTCTCGCCCGGCTGGCTGCGGTGCGTGGATGGCATGACCGGTCTCCTCCTGGCTCCGCTCTCGTCCTGCCCGGCGGTCAGTCCTGGGCGAAGTACTCCACGAAGCGGCGGATGACTCGGCCGGCCTGGTGCTCGTCCACGCTGGTACGCGCCTCGGTCAGGACGTCGTCGATCAGGCCCGGGTCGCCGTAGCCTGCGTCAGCGTAGATGGACACGCGCTGCAGGAAGCGCTCGACGTCGAGCTCGGGGTTGAACTGGGTGCCGTAGACGTTGCGTCCCACCCGGATCATGTGGACCGGGCAGTCTGCCGAGCTGGCCAGGAGCGTGGCGTGCTCGGGCACGGCCACCGCGCCCTCGTGGTGTCCGACGAAGGCGGTGAAGGTCTGCGCCATCCCCTCCAGCAGGGGGTCCGCGCGTCCCTCGGCAGTGAGGAAGATGTCCGTGGCGCCCAGGTCCTCGGCGTAGCGGCGCGAGGTGGGTGTGCCGAGGTAGCCGGCCAGCACCTCCAGCCCGAAGCCGGTGGCGAGGACGGGCACACCCTCCTTGAGGGCGACTGCCAGCAGCTCGCGGACCTGCTCCTCCACACGCACCTGAGTGCGGGTCTTGGAGGCCTCAGCGGTAGACAGGTCGTAAGGGCTGCCGCCGATGAGCACGCCGGAGACGTCCCCCGCCTGGAAGGAACCGAGGAAGTCGACCTCCTCCAGGCGCACGTGCTGGAGCTGGTCACGTTCCAGGCCGCCCTGCAGGAGGAAGGACTCGTACTCCTGCTCGGCAGCCTCGATCTCCGGACGCGTCGACACCATGATGAAGGGCTTCACAGGACCACTGTAAGGCCCTGGGGCTGACGGACGACGGCGTCCCACCTACCGGGCGGCGCGGTGAGGCGGTTACATGGAGGCCAGGAGCATGAGGGCGAGCCAGGCGACGCAGGAGGCCAGGCCGACGACGATCGCGAACCAGGCCAGTGACTGGCCGGTCTGGTAGCGCTGACGCATCGCCGACAGCGCGAGTGCCCCGACCACGGCCGCGATGAGGCCGACGGCCGGGATGACGGAGAGCAGGGCCAGGACGAGGGCGGTGACGGCCAGGGGGCTGGTGCGTGTGCGAGGGGCCTGGTAGCCAGGGCCGGCGAAGACCTCCGCGGGCCGAAGATCCTCAGTACCGGGGAAGGGCCGGCGCGGCGCGGCTCGGGGATAGGACGGCGTCCCGACGCCCGCCCCTGTCTCCGCCAGGCCAGGGCGGGAGCCTGCGGTGGGGGGCGTGCCGGCGGTGGCGGAGGGCGAGGAGGGCGTCGTCACACGACCATCATGCCCTATGCCCGGTGCCGCGCAGCGGACAGGGCGTGCACTGACCTGAGACGTCGGGGCGTCTAAAGTGGAGCCCCGGCAGGGCTCAGCCGGGTCCTGCCGCGTGGCGCGGGAGCCGGCTCGCGCGCTGCCGCCCGTCCCCTCCCACCCGTGACAGGAGCACCTGTGCCCACCTCCTCCTCAGACCGCCCCGCGCTCACGCGCGGCTGGCGCCTCCACGGCGACGGCCGTTCGATCGCTCCCGGTGAGGTCGTCTCCCCGGCTGAGCGCCTGACCTGGCCCCGGACTATCGGTATCGGTGTCCAGCACGTCGTCGCCATGTTCGGCGCGACCTTCCTCGTTCCGCTGCTCACCGGCTTCGAGCCCTCGACGACGTTGTTCTTCACCGGCGTGGGAACCCTCCTCTTCCTCGGGATCACGGCCGGGCGCCTGCCCAGCTACCTCGGGTCCTCCTTCGCCCTCATCGCTCCCATCGGCGCCGTGACCGGCTACGTGGCCGGAGGTGGCGAGGCGATCGACCCCCACCTGGCCTCCCTGGCCCAGGGCGGGGTCATCAGCGCCGGCGCTGCTCTGGTGGTGGTGGGCCTGATCGTCCACTTTGCCGGTGCGGGCTGGATCGACCGGCTCATGCCTCCCGTCGTCACGGGCGCCATCGTCTCCCTCATCGGCTTCAACCTGGCCCCCTCGGCGTGGAACAACGTCAAGACCGCGCCCGTGACCGCGCTGGTGACGATCGTGGCGATCCTCCTCATCACGGTGCTCTTCAAGGGCATCATCGGCCGCCTGGCGATCCTCATCGGCGTGCTCATCGGCTACGCCACCGCCTGCGTGCGCGGAGAGGTCGACTTCTCCGCCATCGCCTCGGCCGACTGGATCGGCGCGCCCACCTTCCGGGCCCCGGCTTTTGACCTGAGCCTGCTGGGCCTGTTCGTGCCGGTGGTGCTCGTGCTCGTCGCGGAGAACATCGGTCACGTCAAGTCCGTGTCCGCGATGACCGGGGAGAACCTCGACGACGTCACGGGCCGTGCGCTGCTGGCCGACGGTCTGTCCACGATGCTGGCCGGTAGCGGCGGCGGCTCGGGTACCACCACCTACGCCGAGAACATCGGTGTCATGGCCGCTACCCGCTTCTACTCCACGGCCGCCTACGTCGTCGCGGCGGTCACGGCGCTGGGCCTTGCCATGCTGCCGAAGTTCGGCGTCATCATCGCCACCATCCCCGCGGGCGTCCTGGGCGGCGCCGCCACGATCCTGTACGGCATGATCGGCATGCTGGGAGTGCGCATCTGGGTGCAGAACCGCGTGGACCTCTCGGACCCGGTCAACCTCAACACCGCCGCCGTGGCCATGGTCGTCGCGATCGCCGACTACACCTGGCACTGGGGCGAGATGACCTTTACCGGCATCGCCATGGGCTCGGTGGCCGCGATCGCGATCTACCACGCCATGCGCTGGATCTCGAAGGTGCGCGGGACCAACCTGGAGCAGGCCTCGCCCGCCTCGGCACCGGCTGGCACTGAGCTGGAAGGTCCCGCCTACGCGGCGCGCGCTCGTCAGAAGGGCTGAGCGCGGCGTCGGGCGCGCTTTCGTGCGTGCGTTCTGGCATGCCACCGTGCCTCACTGATTGGGGCGTGCTTCCCAGGTCCTGG
>NZ_JARKVC010000030.1 GCF_029851875.1 Actinomyces sp. | reverse complement strand
AGGATATCGGTGGGGCTCGTTACTACCTGCAACCCAGTGGTGCGATGGCGACCGGTTGGGTGAAGGTGGACGGTGCCTGGTACTTCCTCCATCCCAATGGTGCGATGGCAACCGGGTGGCAGAGTGTCGCTGGCACCTGGTACTACCTGGGTACGGATGGTGTGATGGTCGACAAAGACACCGTCGTCATTGATGGCCGTGAGTCTCGTTTTGCTAGCAGTGGAGCATGGCTCGGGTATGCCTGATGTTGTTTTGGACGTGAAGTCTAGGCACCGACCGGCTTCAGGACGCTAGCCTCGAGCTATGAGGCATCATGTTCTTCCCGCAGCCCTTAGCGTCGCACTTCTCGTCCTTGGCTCTGCAGCCTGCACAAGTCCCGGCTCTGATCCGGTAGGGGCTCAGCGGCCAAGTGCAGCCTCCTCGGCGGCTCCTGTTCCATCTGGGCCTCCCCAGACCATCGCACCGACGAATGGATGTGCTGCGATGGATTCGATTCTCGCTGAAGCCCTCTCGACGACCTCGGAGGGCCAGGCATTTTCAGCAGATGTTGCCGCTGGACAGGACTCGCAGTCGCACTGGCTGGCCTTCGTGACACTGGTTGACGGCCAATACCGGTCGCGGCTGGAGGACGCGGCTGGAGGTGATGAGACCGCACAGGCCGCCATCCAGGCTCTCGATGACTATGTCATGATTACTACGCGCCTGTCTCAGGGGGAGATCCCGGAGTTCGCTGATGAACGAGAAGCGGAGATGGCTGTCAAGGAGGGGCGAGAGCCGGAAGTGAATCCGGCGTATCAGGAGGCCACTGACGCTCAGGTCGCCGCACACACCACCTTGACGGCCTGCATGCCGTCCTGGCCCGTCGTCTTCTAGCCGACGTGAGAACAAGAAACGTTATGAGGGGGCTGCCCGGAGAGTTCCGGACAGCCCCCTCATAACATCGTGGGGTGCGCGTGGATCACGGGAAGGGCCGAACCACCTCCGGGGCAATGGCCCCCCAGGAGTACCCTGCAGTGACGTTGTCAACGCGTGCAGGCCGCCCCATGTAGTCGGTGTGGATCACCTGGTCGTTGCCAAGGTAGATCGAGACGTGGACGACGGTCCCTCCGCTGCGATAGAAGACGATGTCCCCGCGCTGCCGCTGACTGAAGGGGACGTGCATGAACCCCTGGTAGGCGTAGAGCTCGCGGGACGTGCGGTAGGCCGGCCACGCGTGCTTGATGACGTTGATGGGCTGAGGGTCCATGCCAGCGTGGTACAGCGACTGGAGCACCAGTCCGGAGCAGTCAAAGCCAAGACCGTAGGTGCCCGCTCCACCCCAGGTGTATGAGGAGCCGAGTTGGTTCCAGGCATAGCCAATCATCGCCTCGATGCGCTCGCTCTTGGTCGCGCTCAGCCCGATCGGCGTGGCCTGGTACTGGTCCACCCACCAGGAGAAGCCAGTTCCCATGGCGTTCCAGGTCTGCTGGTCGACGACGCCAGTCTGAGGAAGCCCTGCTCGCCTCTGAAAGTTTCGGACAGCATTCTGGAAGGTCCCGTTGGCGGTTGCCAAGGCGCTTCCATTACTGATGCCTAGACGCTGCTGGACGATACGGACCTTGACACCATTCATCCCTGGCGTCAACTCGTTCGTGGCCCAGCCAAGGGGTGTAATGCGATCGGTCGGCTGCAGATAGCCAGCAGGCGCGGTGTACCCAATCCACGCCCCGCTCGGGCTCAGGTTGTAGGTCTTGCCGTCCACGGTGATGGTGCCGGTGGCCATCTTGCCGGTGGTGGGGTCGAGGTAGTACCAGGTGCCGGCGACCTTGGCCCATCCCTTGGCCATGGCGCCTGAGCCGGTGAGGTAGTACCAGGAGCCGTTGTCCTGGAGCCACCCGGTGTGCATGGCTCCGGAGGAGGTGAGGTAGTAGGTGGTGCCGCCTGTGTCGAGCCAGCCGGTGGCCATCTTGCCGGTGGTGGGGTTGAGGTAGTACCAGGTGCCGGCGACCTTGGCCCATCCCTTGGCCATGGCGCCTGAGGCAGTGAGGTAGTACCAGACGTCACCGTCCTTGAACCAGCCCGTCCGCATCCATCCAGAGCCGTCAAAGGCGTAGAGGGTGCCGTTAACCGTGCCCCACACACCGTGCGGGTACGAGCCGTCATTGTTTCGCCACCACCAGCGGCTGCCTGATGCTATCCAGCGGCCTTGCCCGGTCAGCTCGACGGGCGACTGGGCGCTACCGACAGCCTCGGGGGCCTGAGGCGGGGCAGAAGGTTGAGAAGTGCTGTCCGATCCAGTGTCGGTCGTCTCCTGCTGCTGAGGGGAGACAGTGGGTGTGGGCGTTGGTGTGGGCGCCATGTCATCGGCGTGTGCCGGGATAGCAACGCCGAAAGCGAGGCTGAGGGCAGCAAGTGGGACGCAGGCTGTGCGTAGGCGTCGAGGCGTAGAGAATAGGGACATAAAATCACTATATCGGGCTTGACTGTCGCCATGCAGTGATTTAATGCATCTCCTGTCAGGCCTGGAACTGCTGCTGTTACTGCCCCTGGGCGGCGTACTTGGCCTCGACCTCGGCCTTGAGGGGGCGCCACCAGGCCTCGTTGGTGGTGTACCAGTCGATGGTGGCCTGGAGACCGGAGCGGAAGTCGGTGTACTTCGGTGACCAGCCGAGCTCCTCGACGAGCTTGGAGTTGTCGATGGCGTAGCGCATGTCGTGACCGGGGCGGTCGTTGACGTGCTCGTAGTCGTCCTTGTCGAGGCCCATGAGCTCGAGGATGAGCTCGACGACCTCCTTGTTGTTCTTCTCGCCGTCGGCGCCGATGAGGTAGGTCTCGCCGATGCGGCCCTTCTCGATGATGTCCCACACGGCGTCGTTGTGGTCCAGGACGTGGATCCAGTCACGGACGTTCTCGCCGGCCCCGTAGAGCCTGGGCTTGACGCCGTCGATGAGGTTGGTGATCTGGCGGGGGATGAACTTCTCGATGTGCTGGTAGGGGCCGTAGTTGTTTGAGCAGTTGGAGATCGTGGCCTCTACGCCGAAGGAGCGGACCCAGGCGCGCACGAGCAGGTCCGAGCCTGCCTTGGAGGAGGAGTAGGGGGAGGAGGGGTTGTAGGGCGTGGTCGGCTCGAACTTGGCGGGGTCGTCCAGCTCAAGGTCGCCGTAGACCTCGTCGGTGGAGACGTGGTGGAAGCGCACCTTGTGGCGGCGTACCGCCTCCAGCAGGGTGAAGGTGCCGACCAGGTTGGTGCGGATGAAGGGGGAGGGGTCCAGCAGCGAGTTGTCGTTGTGGGACTCGGCGGCGAAGTGGACCACGACGTCGGCGTCGGCGACCAGCGGGTCGACGGTGTCGGCATCCGCGATGTCGCCGACGACGAGGGTGACGCGCTCGCCCAGGTCGGCCAGGGAGTCCTTGTTGCCGGCGTAGGTGAGCTTGTCCAGGACCGTGACCTTGGCGTCAGGGTGGCGCACGAGGGTCTGGTGGACAAAGTTGGCGCCGATGAAGCCGGCACCTCCGGTGATGAGGACGTTCATGTACAAGCTCCCTGAATGATCGGGTACGGCGCAGTAACGCCGTTCTGCCGCTTGCCATGATGCCACAGGGGGCGCGTCTGGGTGCGAAGCACTGTAGGTGGGCTGGTGGCCGATCGTGCCGTGAGATACGTGCGTATGAACAACATGCGTGTAGTTACGTGATTCTCCTCAATCGGCCGTTTCTTGAGGCGGAATCTCGGTATTGTTCCCATTAGTCACACCAGTCACAGATGGCCCACGCGTCCCGGCGATGTGGGAGCTCCTCGTCGTGCCGAAAGGACCCCTATGTCGGCGTCTCGTTATCTCCGTGTCGCGGCCGTTATCCCTCTGGCACTCGTGGGCGTTGGACAGGTCGCCGCGGCTCAGACCCAGCCGGCTGCTGCAGGCACGGCTCCTGCACCGGTCCAGCTCATTGAGCTCACCACTCCCAGCGGTGAGACCACTGAGCTGGCAGAGGCGGGTCTGAGTGAGAAGGAGCCAGGCTCTGCGACCGACGCTGTGGTTCCCGCAGGGACTGCTGAGGGAAGCACGATCGCTCCTGCTCGCGCATCTCTGCTGGCTGCGGCGACAGACGTTCCTGACCTGGAGCAGGAGGCTGACCTCCTCACCGAGCCTCTGGAGGTTGACGGCTTCCTCGTCGCAGGCTTCACGTGGAGCGGTGGTGAGGAGCTTCCCACGGGGACGCAGATCTACCTGCGCGTGCGTGAGAACGGTACCTGGTCCTCCTGGTACCGCAATGAGGCTGCTGATGCCGGCCCGGATGACGTTGAAGGCAACGGGGGGACGGATGAGTTCGTGACCGGTGGCGCCGATGCCGTTCAGGCGGCGGTCGTCAGCGGAGGGCGCGCGCTGCCGACGGACCTTACCCTGGCGCTGGTCCCAGCGAAGCCCGCCGGTGAAGAGGTGCTCTCCGAAGATGATGTGACGACCACTGAGGCCGAGCCGACGGAGATTGCTAAGGAGACTGCGGTCGCTGAGAAACATCCAGTGGATCGGTTGCTGGGTGCCACTGAGCCGGTCGAGCCGGCGGATGAGGCGGCGGGTTCGACCGCGCCTGCCGCGGCCAGCGCCGGTCATGGTGTCAATCTCGACCTGTCAGCGGCGCTTGCCGCAACAACAACCGCGAACAGCCTGCCGGTACCCGTCGTGACGCGCGCCGAGTGGGGAGCCAACCAGGCCTACATGACGTGGTCCCCCAAGTACTGCGACGCCGCTCACGTCGTTGTGCACCACACAGCTGGAACCAACAACTACACCGCCGCCCAGTCGGCGTCGATCGTCGCGGGTATCTACTACTACCACGCCGTGACGCTGGACTGGGGCGACATCGGATACAACTTCCTGGTTGACAAGTACGGCCAGGTCTTCGAGGGACGGTACGGCACGCTCTCATCGGCCGCAGGGAAGATGGTCGTCGGCGGGCACGCGCGTGGCGCGAACACGGGCACGATGGGCATCTCCATGATGGGGAACTACGTCTCGACCAGCCCCACTGACGTCCAGCTTGACCGGGTGGGCAAGATGGCTGGCTGGTTCCTCAAGCGCTCGGGCGTCACCAACGCGTCAGCGTCGGCGAGCTTCACGATCCTGACGACGGAGAAGTACAAGGCTGGTCAGGTGGTGAACCTGCCCAGGATCCTTGCGCACCGCGACGTCGGGTACACGACCTGTCCGGGTGACGCGGGCTACTCCAAGATGGGGCAGATTCGCTCTGTCGCTCAGAGCCAGATCAGCAGTGGATCGACTGGTGGCGGCTCATCGACTCCTGCCGCTCCCACATGGAGGCTTGTTGACAAGACGTGGTACCTCTATGACGCGGACGGCGCACGGCTGACTGGCTGGCAGAAGGTCAACGGGAACTGGTACTACCTCTCGCCGGTCAATGGCGCTATGGCCACCGGATGGCAGGCAATCAGCGGAAAGTGGTACTACCTCACCGGGTCTGGTGCCATGGCGACCGGCTGGGTTGAAGTTAGCGGCAGCTGGTACTACATGAGTGACTCCGGCGCGATGATGACGGGGTGGCTGCACCTGGGCTCGACCTGGTACTACCTGCATCCCAGCGGTGCCGCAGCGCTCGGGTGGCAGTTGATCAACGGCACCTGGTACTACTTCAGGCCAGGCAACGCCATGGTTGTTGGTTGGGCTCATGTCAACGGACGCTGGTACTACCTCGGCTCCTCTGGCGAGATGATGACCGGCTGGCTGAGCATCAACGGCACCTGGTACTACCTGGATCGTTCTGGCGCAATGCTCACTGGCTGGCAGAAGATCGGTGGCTCGTGGTACTACCTGCGTGGCAGCGGTGCCATGGTGACTGGTACGCAGCTGATCGACGGTCGGTACAGCGAATTCGCTCCATCGGGAGCCTGGAAGGGCTACATCTCTGAGGCAGAGGCCAAGGGACTGCACCTCGTGATGGCCGCACCGACGAGCACACGATCAGTGACGGTGGCCAAGATGGTGGCTGCCTACCAGCGCTCAGGAGAGACCTACCCGGCCTCTGTGCTGGGACGTGGTGGGGCCAGCACGATCTCAGCTTTCGCCGGGCTTGCCTATGACGAGGCGGCCGCCGAGGGCGTGAGTCCTGAGCTTCTCTTTGTCCAGGCGATGAAGGAGACCGGCTGGCTTCAGTACGGCGGGGACGTCAAGGCCACTCAGTTCAACTTTGGTGGACTCGGTGCGACTGGTGGAGGTAACCCGGGAAACAGCTTCGCGAGCGTCCAGATCGGGCTGAGGGCACAGGTACAGCACCTACGGGCGTACGCCGACCCGACCGTGACGACGGCCAGGCTGGCCCATGACGTGGTCGATCCTCGTTTCTCCTACGTGAAGAAGGGGAGCGCCCCCTACATCGAGTACCTGGGCACCCAGGAGAATCCGAGTGGTGCTGGGTGGGCCACGGCGAAGGGGTACGGAACTGACCTGATGGCGATGGTGCGCAGCCACTTCGGCTGAGAGACGGAGCTGCCTTATGCTGCCGATGGTGTCCGGAACCTGACGGTTGGACACCGTTACTCTCAATCGCGTGGATAGGTGAGCATGAGCGGAGCTGAGGTCGAAGGTCTCTCGAGTGAGCTCAGAGCGTGCCGGCGAGCGGGTATCTACCTCTTCTATGACCGAGACGGTGTCGTTGATGACTACGTGGTCCAAGTGATCAGGAGCTTGCTCCCCTTCCTTGACCACATCCTCGTCGTCGTTAACGGTGCTGTGTCAGTGGCTGGCAAAGCACGGCTAGATGCGGTTGCCCATGATGTGCTCGTACGCGGTAACGAGGGCATGGACGTCGGCGGATATCAGGACGGCTTGGCTCACCTCGGTTGGAACCAGATCGGAGACCTTGATGAGCTTGTACTGCTTAACAACACCTTCTTCGCGCCGGTGCGTCCTTGGGAACCGGTCTTTAAGGAGGCTGCTGAACGGGTAGAGGCCTCGTTCTGGGGACTGACGGAGCACGCGGAACAGCGTCCTCACCCCTTCTTAGGTCAGGCAGTGATGCCTCGGCACCTACAGTCTCATTTCCTCGCTGTGCGCTCGCCTCTGCTGAGGGATCCGGCTTTCCGCCGCTACTGGGAGACCATGCCGCCTGTCAACAGCTATCACGACTCCATCGCACATCACGAATCGCGTTTCACGCCATATTTCAACGCACGCGGGTACAGCTCCTTTGCGGTGTACCCGGCGGAAGAGTTCGCCAGCCTCAATCCGTCTCTCGAAGAACCCATGGCTTTGCTCCAGGCAGGCTGCCCGGCACTCAAACGTCGCATCTTCTTCCACGACCCGCTCTATCTGGACGCCTGTGGTGCCAACGGTGCCGACATCCTGAGGACGGTGAGTCAGACTCCGGACAGCCCGGTGAGTGAGTCCATGATCCTCTCCGGCCTGGTCCGTTCGAGCGAACCACGCACTCTGCTTGCGAACGCTGGGCTCACTGAGCAGCGTCCAGACGACGTAGCCTCACCCGAGGTTGAGATGCCCTTCTACGCGCACCTTCATGTCGGAGATGGGGCGTCAGCTGGGCAGATTGCCGCGAGGCTGAGGGTCCTCAGCGATGCCCGCACATGCGTACGCGTGATCCTCACCGTCGATTCCCGCGTTGAGAGTGAGGCAGAGGTTGCTCTTTCACAGGTCGGAGAAGACCTACGCGGGCGGGCGGAGCTGCGTGTGGCAAGCCAGCCGGATCTGGGCGCGCTCGCAGCGCTCCTGAGCGACGCTGCCGACCTTCTGGATGATGACGAGAAGGATCGTGTGCTCCTGCGCCTGACATGCGCTGGGGGAGAAGAGACCCCGGAAGAGTGCAGCGCACAGGTTCCTGACGGGGAGGGTGAGCAGCCGGTCACTCGTGATCTGGCTATCCTGCTGGCGGCGCGATCGTTGTTCTACCAGCATCCGAGCCTGGGTGGCCTGGGCCTCCCAAGCCCCGTGCGTGGCAGCTCAGCGCTGGGACACGGCTGGCAGGGCCTCCGGGATGCTGCTGTTGACTGCGCTTCGGCGCTGGGCCTGAGCGTTCCGTTGGATGCTCACAGCCCAGTCAGTGCCTATCGCGCTCCTATCCTTGTGCGTCCAGCAGGTCTGACAGCGCTGCGTTCCTGTGATCTGTCTGCGCTGAGGACCGCATACGGTGCCCGCGATGCTGGTCAGCTCCTTGAATTCCTTGAAGTCCCAGCCCTCCTTAGTACGGGTGCCCACTATCGTCAGCTTCTGACCGGCCGAGCTCAGCAGGATTACGCTCTGCTTGAATATCGTTACCAGGCGCTCGCTGCCTTGCTGCCCGAGGATGTTGAAGAGGCCCAGCGCTATCTCGCTTCCCGCAGCGGTCCGCAGGCGAGTCTCGGCGCGATGGTTCGACGCGAGCTTGAACACCGCCTACCAGGTCTCGCTGAGACTCTCAAGCCTGCCTACCGACGTCTAAACGGCGGTATCACGCGACTCCTCCCCAAACCGCGCCGCCGCCCCTGATACGATCCTGGCCGTGGGAAAGTCTGTTCTTGTGACTGGTGCTGGGGGATACATCGGTCGGCATGTGGTGACGGCGCTTTTGGACCGTGGCCTGGAGGTCACTGCTGTTGACCTGCGGCTCGACGGCGTGGATGAGCGAGCGGACCGTCTGCCTCTTGATCTTTTCTCTGGTGGTAAAGACATCTATGACCAGATGGGACGGCCGGATGCTGTGCTCCACATGGCCTGGCGTGATGGCTTCAAGCACGGATCTCCCGCTCACATTGACGACCTTCCGAGACACTATGAGCTCATTGAGAACCTCTACGCAGGAGGTCTGAAGCAACTCGCTGTCATGGGCACGATGCATGAGGTCGGCTACTGGGAAGGCCCTATCACAGAGGACACTCCGTGCTCGCCGGCGTCCTTGTACGGCATCTCAAAGAATGCTCTGCGCGAGCTTGCTTTTCTCTCGGCCCAGGCGCACGGTGGCATTCTGCAGTGGATCCGTGCCTACTACATCGTAGGGGATGACAAGTTCGGCTCCTCGATCTTCTCCAAGCTGCTTGACGCCGCTGAGCAGGGGCGTAAGACCTTCCCCTTCACCACGGGCAAGAACAAGTACGACTTCATCTCTATCGATGAGCTGGCCCAGCAGATCTCTGCCATCCTCGCTCAGGAGGAGGTCAACGGCATCATCAACGCCTGCACAGGCCGTCCGGTGGGCCTCGCTGAGCGAGTCGAGCGCTACATCGCCGAGAACAACCTCAACATTACCCTTGAATACGGGGCCTTCCCGGACCGGCCCTACGACTCGCCAGGCGTGTGGGGCGACCCGAGTAAGATCAACGAGATCCTCGCTCGCTGACCTTGTGACCGAGCCCCAGGGTGCTTCATATGTGATTCCCTGGGGTCCTGTGCTGAGTACGAAGGGCTGTCCATGATCCTCGGTACTGATTCTCGCCGTCTAGGAATCTTCTTCTTCTACGACGGCGAAGGCATCGTGGACCGTTACGTCGAGGTCATGCTGGAAGGCATGAAGACCCAGCTCGCCGAGCTCGTCGTCGTCGTCAACGGGAAGCTGACTGATCAGGGTCGTGTCGCCCTGACCCGCTATGCCGATCATCTTCTTGTGCGTGAGAACAGAGGTCTGGACGCATGGGCGTACAAGGCCGCTCTTGACCACTACGGGTGGTCCGCCTTGACGCAGTTCGATGAGATCGTCCTCTTTAACGCCACCATCATGGGGCCGGTGTACCCCTTTGAGGAGATGTTCTCCGAGATGGCGGGCCGAGACCTAGACTTCTGGGGCCCCACATGGTTCCACGCCGCGCCGTCGGAGTATCGCGGTGAAATTGACGAGCTTCACCACCCTCGCCACCTGCAGTCCCATTTCCACGTCTACCGCCGCTCCCTGGTGCAGAGTCAGGCATTCCAGGACTACTGGGACAACCTGCCGGAGATGGAGACCTACATCGACTCTGTCACCAAGCACGAGATTCCCTTCACCCGCTACTTCCAGGACCGCGGATTCAAGGCAGAGGCGTACGTCAACACGGACGACCTCGAAGGTTTCACATACCAACCTATTGTCTTTGCGCCGGTCACCCTGATCAAGTACAAGCGCTGCCCGATCTTCAAACGCCGCTCTTTCTTCCACGACTACGGCGATGTCCTGGACCAGTCCGTTGGCACCACCACGCGAGAGCTCTACGACTACCTGCGCGACCACACCGACTTCGACACGGACCTCATCTGGGAGAACCTGCTACGAACCAACAGCCTCGCAGATCTCGTCAAGAACCTTGAGCTCACCTACATCCTGCCCACACAGGCGGTCGCGGTGCAGCCCGAGGAGAGCAAGATCGCGCTAGTCATGCACGTCTACCACATGGACCTGCTGCCCCAGCTTCTTCACTACGCCGCTTCCATGCCGGCTGGCTGCGACCTCATCGCCACTGTTGATACTGAAGCGAAGGCGCAGCAGGTGCGCGAGGCGACAGCGGGTCTTTCACTCAATGTTGAGACCATCCTCATTGAGAACCGAGGGCGCGACGTCGCTGCGCTGCTCGTGGGTGCTCGCCCACGCCTGCTGGACTATGACCTCGTCTGCTTCATCCATGACAAGAAGGTCACGCAGATCCGCCCCGGTTCCGTCGGTGAAGGCTTCGCGAAGCGCTGCTTCGAGAACGTCCTGGCAACGCCAGAGTTCGTCTCCAACGTCATCGCTACCTTCCAGGCTGAGCCCAGGCTGGGTGTTCTCACCCCTTCGGCTCCCCACCACGGGGACTACTTCCCGATCTCGGCCTTTAGCTGGGGCCCCAATGACAAGAACACCAAAGAGCTCTTGGCGTCCTTCGGGCTGCACGCTCCCATCGATCCGGACAAGGAGGCGATTGCTCCGTTCGGCTCAGTTTTCTGGTTCCGCCCGCAGGCCATTCGACCACTCTTGGAGCGTGAATGGCGATATGACGACTTCCCGGCAGAGCCACTTCCTATTGACGGTACGATCAGCCACGCCATTGAGCGTGTGTACTGCTACATGGCACAGGCTCGGGGCTACTACTCCGGCTGGCTCTTCTCCGACTCGTTTGCCCGCGCTGAGCTCACAGCCCTGGCGTATTACACGCATTCTTTCGCACGAGCGATAGCGAAAAGATGGGGAGGCAGGACAGCGATGGAGATGCTCCTTCGTCTCAACAATATGCGTAGTACACGCCAGATCGTCAAAGCCCAGGTGGCCGTTCTGGTACCGCAGGCGATGCGTCCGAGAGTGCGAGCGCTGTGGCGGTCGGCAAATTCTATGTGGAGGAAGAGATGATGGGGGACACCGTGAGCGAGACCATGAGTTCGCGAGAAGCAGAGGTGTCCGTGGCCCCAATTGCGGCTGTTACGCAGATGATGAAGCGACGCCCACGCTTGTTCTATCTGGATCTCGTGCGTGCGTTGGCAACTTTCCTCGTTGTTCTCTCGCACTTCAATAACCCCTTCTTGAGTGACGGACGCTACCTGCTCACTAACCAGCCTTTTGGTATCTACGTGGGCGACCTCGGTGTGTCCCTCTTTCTTATCATCTCTGGTGCTGCGCTGGCCTATACCTACGAGCGCCCTGTCGATCTTCGTCGCTTCTATTGGAAGCGATTTAAAGGCATCTATCCGGCATTCTGGATCGCCTGGCTACTGGGGACGCTTTACTTCTTTGTGGCCCTCAATGGTGTACCACCGAACGCGGCTCCGGCACGTTCTCTTATCTGGACGCTCCTGGGCGTCGATGGCTTGGCAAGCGTCCTCGGATTCACGACGGCCTATTTGCTGGGTGAGTGGTTTCTAGGTTTCATCATCCTGTTCTATGTGGTGTTTCCCCTTCTATTGTGGTGCGTGGATCGCTTCCCAAAGACGTCAGCAATGAGCCTCCTCCTCATCTTCGCTGTCACCTTCGTCGTGATGAAGACCTATTTCCCGTCAATCCCGGGTTCGGTGATCCTTACTATGCGCCTGCCAGAACTCGCCTTCGGTATCTATCTCGTTCGTCATATTCGCCGAGTCCACCCGTTCTCAGCCATAGGTGCCGGCCTTGTCCTCCTGGCAAACTCGCTGTGGCCTGCGGTACTGCCCAAAGATGTGGGTACGGCGCTCGTAGGTATCTCGACTTTCCTGATCCTCGTCGCCGTGGCCCGATATGTGGCCATTGGTCCAGTCCGCCTCCTCATTGAGTGGGGGGCAAAGTACTCCTACCCGATCTTCCTGGTACACCACGTCGTCATCATGCGTTTGTTTATGGTGATGGATACCAGCGCTTTCCTCCCCATTCAGTTCGCCATGATGTTCCTGGCCTCCCTGATCATCATCGCGGCTCTGGCTGCCGCCCTTGATCACTTGGTCAAGGCCGTCGTCGCTTTTGTCACCAAGGCCTTTGAAGGTCGGTGGTGGAGACCTCTCGATAGGGCTGTGCTTTCCTAGGCCTCTGAACTCATCCCCTTGAAGCATGTGCATCGCCGAGGTCTGCGCGTGGGAAGCCACAGAGCCTTCTGGCGCGCAGACCTCGGCGATGCACGACCCTCTTTCCTATTGAGGGCCGGCGGCCCCTGTCAACAGCCGTAACGCCTTTTGAATCTCCGTCAGTTCTGTGGTCGCGAAAGGCATATAGGGGTCAGTCTTTGGCTGCTCCCAGCGATCCAGAATGAACTGGTGCTCCCATCCGTGCACTGTATTGACCCGTGACTTGGATTCAAAGTGATAAGCTTGCACGTCGTGGAGCCATACCATGCGCTTACCCTTATGCTGCAGTTTAAAGGCAAAGTCAACGTCGTTGAAGTTGCTTGGCAGGTCAAGCGTAAATCCTCCGATCTCCTCGAAGGTTTCGCGACGTGTAGCCACAGCAGCACCGGTCAGGCCGCTGACTTCGTGATCGACACATAGTTCAGCAAAATGACCGAGATCTGTCTTTTGGGCGCCGAGATAGGGGTGAACGAATTCGTTGTCTTGGAATCCAAGGCCTGCGTGCTGAATCGTGGAGTCCTCATAGAAGAGCAGAGCACCTGTTGCTGCGACATCTTCTTCAACGAGCGGGGCACATAGTTCCTCAACGAAGCGATCAGAGATGATCTCCGTGTCATCGTTCAAGAAGACAACAACATCACCTGAGGAGGCGAGGAAGCCTCGGTTGCACTTGTCGGAGAAATTGAAGGGAGCATCGTAAGGAAGCAAAGTGAGCGAGGCGCCTGCGACTTCTTTGAGCTCAGTCAGGACTTCTTGGGGGGTGTCGAGGTCATAGACGACGACGATCTCCAGCTGCTCATGCGAGGTATGAGTCAGCAAAGAGCGAATAGCGTCGACGACGAGGACACGACGCTTGCCCCAGATCCTGCCTTGTGTTCCGCGCGTTGGAATGACCACGCTTACGAGCGTGTCTTCAGGAAGCTCACGGTGCAGGTTATAGGTGTATGGAATTGTAGGGTGTGGTTCAGCGGTCATCGTTGCATCCAGGCCTACTCGCTCCAAGTGTGCTTGGACTGCCTTCAGCCCTGCTACGCTGGCGTAGTCCTTGGCGGTGGAATCTCCAGCGGTGGAGCCAGGGACGATACGCCAGTGATATAGGGTGCGGGGGACATGGACCACTTCCTCGCTGATCTCGGTCACGCGTAAGGCGAGATCATGGTCCTGAGAGCCATCGAACCCTTCATGAAACCCTCCGACCTGTGTGACAAGATCGTGGCGGAGTCCTGAGAGATGTCCGAGATACATCTGGTGACGTAAACGTTCTGGCGACCAATCTGGCTTGCGAAATTCCTGTGACAGGTTGCCGTCGTTGTCGATTTTGTCTTCATCGGTGTAGATGTAGCCCGCTCGAGGATGAGCGTCAATGGCTGCCTTGATGACCGTCAAAGAGTCGGGAACAAGAAGATCATCATGATCGACCAGGATTATCCAGTTGCCCTTGGCGCGGGCAAGCGCATCATTGGAAGCAGCGACGATATGACCATTCGTCTCTCGCTCGACGACGTGAATGCGCGGGTCACGCTGTGCCGCTCGGCGAAGCACCTGAAGGACTGCCTGATCTCCTGAGGCATCATCGACAAGGATCCACTCCCAATCCTCACAGGTCTGGGACCGGACAGACTCAATGGTCAGTTCCAGGTGATCGGGGCGTGGCTTGTAGACCGGTGTAAGGATGGAGAAAAATGGGGCGCTCATGTTCACTCGCCCTTCTTAAACCTACGCAGAGTCTTGCGTACTGCCCGATAGGTAACGCCCTCAATGGTCCTGTCTAGTCGAGAGTGAGCACGCACGAGTTGATCGTGCAGCGCAATGGCCTCGATCTCGCGGTCATTAAGCTGTTTCTTGAGCAGAGCAACCTGGGCCTGAAGACCAATGATTTTGTCGCGAGTCGTCAGCGCGTCGTATCGCTGCTGGGCTGTTGTCTCAAACAAGTGCTCACGGCGCTGGCTCACAAGGTTTTGATGGGCTTCGAGGCGGTGGCGTTCAGCATGTTGGTCATAGGGGCGCGACGCAGGTGCCTCGCGGATGACAGCAGGCAGGGGAGCATTAGGTGGTGTCTGAGGTGAACAGGTGAAAACGTACTGATAGTCGCTTGTCCCGTCCTGGTTGCGAACCCATTCAACAATCGACCCGGGCAAGCCTGCGTCGTCAATCAAGACCTCGGTGTCTAAGACCTCACGGCTAGTCGCCTTGATCTCACTAATCCCCAGGCCGCATGAGCGGATGAGCTCAGCAGCTGAATTCAGCGTGAAGAAACGCGTGTGAGTGCTATCAAGTAGTCCCTCCTCAGTATATCTCCACTGGCCCTGAAGCAGAGAGAGACGCAGCGCGCCGTGAGCAACATTTGGCACTGAGATCAGAACAACACCCTCAGTGGCTAAGAACTCAAGGGCCTCACGAAGAAAAGTAGCAGGCTCGGTGAGCTGGTCGATAATGTCTCCCAGACAGATCGCGTGAAAGGACTCGTTGGGTGCCACATCACGAAGCGCTCCCACCCACGAGCGCTCCGCCAAATCTGCCTCGAGGGTGCGTGCCATGCGGTCCTTAGCAATTGCGAGCGCCTCAGCGTCTCGATCGATACCTGTGACATGAAAACCTTGCTCAGTGAGAGCCGCGCCGAGGTCTCCTGCTGCACAGCCAAGATCAAGGACGCGGGCTCCCCGCGGGCACAGGGCGTCAATCTGCCTGGCGATGATGGCTTGACTCGAATTCGGTTCGCTGAGGTCGACAATTGTGCGGTATTTCAAGGTGGGCTCCTAATGAAGCGTTCAAAAGATCGTAGGAGAAATATCAGGCTGGTGAGACGGACAGCAACGGAATTGAATTGATATTTCCGATCGTGAGGCCTGGTCCGTGCACAACGAAACTCAGGGCATCGTTTGCTTCGGCGATGGGAGTCATCGTCTGGTCGAGAACAGCGAGGGTTACCTTGTACTCGCCGTCACTGAGCTGAAGATCTTGGAGAACGACCTCAAAACTGCCGCTCTCGTGGAGCCGGGGCAAGCGGTGATTGAGCAGCTGTGAGTTTGTGCCAATCACGGAGGCGCCCTCCGTGTTGGATACCATCATTGACAGCACCCAGCCTTCAGGTAGACCGGAAGGCGCAAGAATCGTGCCGCGGATGATCAGCGGATTTCCTGGTGCAATCTGTCGCCTGCCGTGCGGGTCAAGAGTTGCGTCGATGTCGACGTTTTTGAAACTCAGACCAGTGGAGGATCTGGTGACAATAGGTGCCACTGTCCTGTTAGCCTCGATGATCTGCTGATACTTATTGCGCAGGCTTGCCATCACCATGTTGGTAGAGCCATCCTGAACAACATGACCGTGATCGAGCATAATTGCGCGATCGCACACCTCGCGTACTTGCTCCTCGGAGTGAGAGACTAGGACGATGGTGCGTCCTTCTTGCTGGAACTGCCGGATCTTTTCGAGGCACTTACGCTGGAAAGGCTCATCGCCTACCGCAAGAACCTCGTCGACCAATAAGATATCTGGGTCGACATGGATAGCGACTGAGAAGGCCAGGCGTACGTACATGCCGGAGGAGTAGAACTTCACCTGGGTGTCGATGAACTCTTCGATCCCGGAAAAGTGGACGATCTCATCAAAGTGTCGCTGAGTTTCTGCTTCCGACAGGCCCAGGATTGCTGCGTTGAGGTAGATGTTCTCGCGGCCAGTGAGGTCTGGGTGGAATCCAGCCCCAAGCTCTAGCAGTGCGGCTAGACGACCTCGCAGGCGTACCGAGCCACGATCGGGGGTGAGAATGCCCCCGATCACCTTGAGCAGAGTCGACTTGCCCGAACCATTAGCACCTACCAACCCCACGCTCTGGCCTGCAGCGATCTCGAGAGAGATGTCATCGAGGGCCCAGAAGTCCTCACGATGTCTCCGTGAGGTCCGGGCGTTGACAACACGTTCTTTGAGGGACTTGTCCTTATGGACGACGAAGCGTTTTCCAATGCTTTCTGCGGAGATGACAGTGGTCATGTTAGAGCTCCTGAGCAAAGTTGCGCTGAAGGACGGCGAAAAGACGCTGCGCCAAGCCGAGGCTGATCAAGCCGATTACCAGGCTAACGCTCATGCGAGTAAGGAGGTGCGGCGCGAGAACCTGGTCTGCCCCCGCTCCCCACATGGAGCGTTGGAAACCCATGACGACTAGGGTGACAGGGTTAGCGAGGTAGAGACCCTCAATCCAGGACGAGCCGTGTGCCACCTTTGTCACCATCTCCCAGGAGTAGACGATAGGAGAGGCCCACATGCCGACTATGAGAGCAATCTCGACGAGGTACTGAATGTCTCGCAGGTAGACATTAAGAGCAGACAGGGCTAGGCCCAGGGTGAGGGCCCAGACAAGTAAAAGCACCAGAGCGTAAGGCAGGTAGAGGAGATTGGCTCCAAGCTGTGGTGGCGTCGCATTGCTGGTGAGAGGCAGGATCGTGACGGCGAGAACGAGGATCATGAATTGCATCAGGAAGTTAAACAATGAGGCGCCGGCCGCGGAGATTGGAAAGATCTCCCTGGGGAGCTGAATCTTCTTGATGATCCCTGAGTTATTGATAATTGAGGCAGTGGAGGTCGAGATGATGTCTGAGAACAACTGCCATGCGGTGAGACCGGTGAAGACATAGATAGCGAAGTCTGGGATAGAGCGCTCGGCACCCATAATGCGCCCTAGGACCAGGACGTAGATGAGGAGGTTGACGAAGGGCTTGAGAAGGCTCCACAGGACACCGAGGACTGAGTCTTTGTATTTGGCCCGAATCTCACGTCGAGTAAGGCGTCGAATGAGATCTCGGCGACTCCAAATATCATGAAGGGATTCACCAGTACCCTTGAAGAAACCTGCTGGAGGGGTTGCTGCACGCATTGGCTCCAGTGCTAAACGCTCAGCGCGTTCCGAGGCGGTGGTCACCTGCGTTCCTCCTTGACCTGAGCTTGTGCCGTCATCGCGCTGTCCGCGAGACATTGTGATCCCATGGCGCAGCACTGTTGCACAGGAGCATAGCGGTTTCGAATCTGAGGCTGCGTGCTCGGTTGTGTCAGTGCGGAGGCTTGAGGCTCTTGTCCGTGAGGCGCCTCAGGGCTTCTCGGAGACCCTGAGCGACGGGACCTCTCAACCCCGTGCGGAGGGCCCGCACGATGGTGCGGACCAGTGCATCGAGGAAGACCACGCGCGAGGCGTGGTCGGCGGCCACGAGGAGCCGGTTTCGGGTATTGACACGGATGAACATCTCCGAGCTCGTGCCCGATGACGCCGAGTGCTCGTGCTGCGCCACTGCTTCCTCCACGAAGCGCACCTCATAGCCTGCCTGACGTAAACGGTAGGAGAAGTCGCTGTCCTCGTAGTACATGAAGAGGTCTTCGCGAAGCCCTCCGAGTTCTTTCCAGGGCTGTGCGGCGATGGCGCAGGCTCCGCCACAGATGCCGAAGACCTCCGCTGGTGCGTCGAGCTGGCTCACGGGAGTGAGCCAATCACGGTCATATCCGTTGCCGTGCCGGTCGACGACATTGCCCGTGGAGTTCACGAGCTCTACGCCTTCTCCCTGCTCACCAACAGTGGTCCTGGTGCCCTCATCCACACGAGTCCACAGCCGACCGTCGAGGGCGCGCTCGCCTTCTTCGCCTGGTAGCGCAAGGCGCCAACGGCCCGTGAGCAGCAGGAGCGCCGTCGTCGCCCCGACAGAGCCGCCGAGACCTCCCAGCAGGGCAGAGAGGAAGCCCGGTCTGGCCACGGCGTCGTTATTGAGCAAGACGAGTGCGTCTTCCGTGAGATCTTGCGCTCCGAGATTGACGCCGGCCGCAAAGCCACCATTTGTGGCGGCTTCAACGACCTCGAAGCCGGCCTTGCGGATGCGTGGGGCAGAGCCGTCCCCAGATCCGTTATCGACGACGACGAGACGGTCCCCCTCACTCAGCTGCGACTGAAGTGAGCGTGCAGCCCGGATAGTGAGATCGCTCTGGCGCCAATTGACGATGACAATGCGCGCGCTGGGGCGCGTGCCCTGTACGTCCTTCACCGGGCGATCTCCTCATAGAGCGCGAGATGGGAGGCCGCAGAGGCTTCCCAAGTAAAACGAGCGGCCTGTACCCGCCCTGCCTCGACGAGCTCATCGTGGGCACTGCCCGCCGCTAGGACGAGCTGCGCGGCAATATCTTCTGGTGAGGAAGGGTCAGCCAGCAAACCAGCATCTCCCACAACTTCCTCCATGCATGTACCGCGACTGGTGACCACCGGCGCCCCGTAGGCCATGGCTTCTAGGACGGGGAGGCCGAATCCCTCCCAGTGCGAGGGAAAGGCGAAGGCACGTGCTCCACGGTAGGCGCCAGCAAGGTCGTCATCAGACAGCCGGCCCAGCACATGGACTCTTGCGCGCAAGGCCTCTGGTACGGGCTGCTGGGTCGAGTCTTCGCCCCATCCGGCCGGGCCCACGAGGACCAGGTCGAGATCAGGCAGATGCGGCGCAGCTAGCTCAAAAGCAGCCAGTAAACCCCGCAGGTTCTTACGTGGCTCACGTGTGCCGGTCCACAACAGGTACGGACGGGTGAGGCCGTAGGTCTGTCGGAAGGACTCCACATGCGCCGAGCTGACCGTCCGGAGGCGAACACCATGCGGGATCACCTCGATGCGCTCGGGCGCAATACCGGCATCGACACAGTCGTCAGCGGTGGCCCTAGACGGGGCGATGACGGCGTCGGCGTGGGCGATGGTTCGAGCCAGGCAGCGGCGGAAGTAGGCGTTGCCTCGGTGAGTGAAGTGCTCGGGCGATCGGAGGAAGGCCAGATCATGGACAGTGACTGCCAGGGGCAGGGCAGTGCCCGGGATGGCCCACGTCGTCGCGTGCACCACCTCACTGCCTGGCAGGAGGGCCTCTGCACGTGGGTAGCCACCGTGGTTCCAGGATTCATAGAGGGCCAGGCGAGGCAGGCGTGAGGAGCGCAGCGGCATGGCTGCTGGCAGTCCGACGTCGGCGGGGTCGAGCGAGTCCCCATGATGCGCTGTTAACCCGGCGATTCGTGCCCCACGTGTCAGTGCGGCCTGAGCGAGCTCGGTGATGTACGTGCCGCTCCCGCCAGGGACGGGTTGGTACATCTGCTCCACCACCATGGCGACACGCGGCGAGGCGGCAGAGGGCGAGGGCGTCGTCGAAGGTGAGGGGCACATGACCCTAAGGGTACGGGCAGGGTGTGTGCCCCAGCACGGTGCCTCGTTTCCTCGCTAGTCTCAGGTCCATGAAGGTTCTTCTCGACGCCACGGCGATCCCCGCCAGTCTGGGCGGTGTCGGCCGCTACGTGGATGATCTTGTGCCGGAGCTGGTGGCAGAAGGCGTCCAGCTAGCGATGGCTGTGCAGGAGCGCGACGTCGAGCACTTCTCCGCCAAGGTGCCCCAGGCCAGGCTCTTCGCTGTACCGCCGGTCTTCACCAACCGTGGGGCGCGCATGGCCTGGGAGCAGACGGGACTACCGGAGCTCATCCGCCGCCTGCGGCCCGATGTACTGCATTCTCCTCACTACACCTACCCGGCCTTGCACCGGGTACCGCTGGTGGTCACCTTGCATGACGCCACCTTCTTCTCCCACCCACAAGCCCATACGCGTCTCAAACGTCGTTTCTTCACCCGTGCCATCCGCCGTGCTGTGCGTGGTGCGGATGCCCTGGTCGTCCCTTCGGCTGCTACGCGGGATGAGACCTTGCGCTTCGTCGACGGCGACCCTTCACACTTCTACGTGGCCTATCACGGAGTGGATACCGAGGTCTTCCATCCTGTCGACGATGCTGAACGGGCTCGTGTGGCGGCCTCTCTGGGCTTGGAGGGGGGCGACTACATCGGCTTCCTCGGGACGCTAGAGCCACGCAAGAACGTGCCGAACCTCGTCCGAGGGTGGGTGCAGGCTTTTGAACACGCTCCCGAGCCGCCTGCCCTGGTCCTGGCTGGTGGCAAGGGGTGGGATGAGGGGATCGAACCAGCGTTGGCTCAGGTTCCCGGCCATATGACGGTGATCCGTCCCGGCTACCTCCCGCTTGAGGACCTGCCAGGCTTCCTGTCCGGCTCTCAGGTGCTGGCCTACCCCTCAATCGCTGAGGGCTTCGGGCTGCCTGTGCTGGAAGCCATGGCATGCGGTGCGGCAGTGCTCACCACGCGAGAGACCAGCCTGCCGGAGGTCGGGGGAGAGGCCGTCGCCTATTGCGGCACGAGCGCTGAATCCATCGCGCAGGCCCTAAGTGACTTGGCCGCTGATCCACGTCGGCGAGCAGCACTCGGGACCGCGGCGCAAGAGCGGGCCGTCAGCGGACAGTTCACCTGGCGTGCTTCTGCTCGCGCCCATCTTGAGGCCTACCACGCGGCTGCGGCTGCGTGAAGCGATTATGCTGACGCAGTGCCACGGGGTCTGCGCGTGCCCCATGTGCGCAGGGACGTAAAGTTGGCACGTGCATGGATTGCTCCCAGATCTGTGCAGGCCTTCGATGAGCAACCCACGGATTTACTTCGGATGGAGACTATGAGCGACACCAAGCCCTTGGGGATCGAGACCACGCCCATTCCGGGCTTCCTGCGCATCGACCTCAGTGTGCACGGGGACAACCGCGGCTGGTTCAAGGAGAACTGGCAGCGGGAGAAGATGGTTGCTCTTGGCCTTCCAGACTTCGGTCCTGTCCAGAACAACATCTCGTTCAATGACGAGGTGGGCGTCACCCGCGGTATCCACGCTGAGCCCTGGGACAAGTTTGTTTCTGTCGCGACGGGCCGAGTCTTCGGTGCCTGGGTGGATCTGCGCGAAGGCCCTTCTTTCGGAACGGTCTACACCACCGAGATTGACCCGTCTGTGGCTGTCTTCGTGCCCAAGGGTGTGGGTAACGCCTACCAGACCTTGGAGCCGAACACGGCCTACACCTACCTTGTCAACGACCACTGGTCGCCTGAGGCGCGCTACACCTTCTTGAACCTTGCCGATGAGACGGCCAACGTACCGTGGCCTATCCCGTTGGAGGAGGCCGTCCTCTCTGACAAGGACAAGGCGCACCCGCGTCTGGCTGAGGTCACGCCCTTCCCGGCGCCTGAGACTGCTGGCCGTCGCGTCCTGGTGACTGGTGCGAAGGGCCAGCTGGGTCGAGCTCTGATGGCTCAGCTCCCCAAGGCTGGTTTCAGTGCCACTGGTGTGGACCTGCCGGAGATCGACATCGCTGATGCTGCGGCCCTGGCTGAGATCGACTGGTCTGACTACGACGTCATCGTCAACGCCGCGGCGTGGACTGCTGTCGATGCCGCTGAGACGGCTGAGGGGCGCCCGGCTGCCTGGCGCGCTAACGCTACAGGTCCCGCGAACCTGGCTCGTGTCGCCTCCGAGCACGCACTGACCTTGGTGCACATCTCCAGCGAGTACACCTTTGATGGCGCGCAGAAGATCCACACCGAGGACGAGTCTCCGAGCCCCCTGGGCGTCTATGGCCAGTCGAAGGCTGGTGGCGACGCTGCTGTGGCTGCCACCCCGCGCCACTATCTGGTACGTACTAGCTGGGTGGTCGGCGATGGCAAGAACTTCGTCAAGACCATGGCGGGCCTGGCCGAGCGCGGCGTGAAGCCCTCAGTGGTGGGGGACCAGACTGGTCGACTCACCTTCACGACGGATCTTGCTGCCGGCATCATCCACCTGCTCACCACACAGGCCGAGCACGGTACCTACAACCTCTCCGGTGAGGGGCCTGTGGTCTCATGGTTCGAGGTCGCGCGCCGTGTCTACGAGCTGCTGGGCCACGACCCGAGTGAGGTCACCAGTGTGAGTACGCAGGAGTACTACGCCGGCAAGGAAGGTATCGCCCCGCGCCCCGCTCACTCCGCGCTAGACCTGAGCAAGATCAAAGCCGCCGGCTTTACGCCGGCGGACTCGATGGCGCGTCTGGAGGCTTACGTGGAGACACTTTCGTGATGGTTAAGTCTACTGTGGAACTGTGTGAGGAAGTGAGTGCAAGACCTGTCGTTGCTCGGCGAGCGCAGGGTGAGAAGTCTGGGCGGCGTTCCTACTTCCTCTATTTTGCGGCGCTTCTTGCCATGTTGCTGACCGGCCTCGGATGGGCGGTTGCTTCTCCAGTTGCTTCATCGCCTGACGACGACTATCACCTGGGCAGTATCTGGTGTCCGCGACCAGTTGCGGAGCATTGCCAGACCACAGAGGGGCAGGATGGGACTTGGATCAGTGTTCCTGAGGGTGTGAGTCCCCGGGCGATGACTTGCTATTCCTTTGAGACCGCTAAGTCTGCTGCCTGCGCTTCGGGCATGAAGGATGATCGATACACCTATTCATTCCGCTATGACGATGGTGGTTATCCCGTTGGTTACTACCAGTTCCACCACTTGTTGATTGGTAAAGATATAGAGAGCTCCGTCGTCCGGATGCGAGCGGTAAATGTGCTCATCTCCGTGATATTGATCGGGGCGATCTCGGCGATGTCTCGGCCTTCCGTGCGCCGCGCCATAGGGCTAGCGGTTGCGGCGTGCTGGTTTCCGATGGGTGTGTACTTTATCGCTTCCAACAATCCGACCTCGTGGGCAATCGCCGGTCTTTTTTCCTTCACGACGGCTGCCTTTTCTGCCGCCCAGTCGCATGGATGGCGGCGCTGGGCGCTCATTTCTGCGGCAGCGATAGGGGCGATTCTGTGTCTTTCTTCACGTTTTGACGTGAGTTTTTACATGCTTGTCGTGGCCCTTGCCCTCACCTTCGCGATCCGATGGAACTTCAGGTCGCGCTGGCCTGAGTTTGCTTTTATGTGGATGGCGGGCCTGTGGGGCGTGTATTCAATGCTCGGAACCACCAATCAGACCGCCCTCCCGACCAACGGTGGAGGTAGTGGAGGCGGAGCGGGGTTCTCTCTACCAAACTTCCTCTGGGCACTTGCTTCAGCGCCGCGTTACCTTGCTGGATTCTATGGTTCCAGTTGGTCGCCTGGATGGGTTGACGTCCCCACTGGCGAACACGCTCCTTACGCCTTGTCCTTGATTGCAGCAGGTGCTGTTCTCATGGTGGCTCTCAGGCGAGGCAGTCTAAGGAAGTGGTTCGCGGCTCTCGTGATATTTGGTGCTCTTGTCTGCTTGCCGGCTGTTTTCCACGGGGCTGGCGTGTTTCCTGTCCTCTTTGGTTATCAGGCGCGTTATATCTTGCCTCTGTTTGGAGTTCTTTTCTTCTTGCTCCTTGCTCTAGACCTTGACGATACGGCTCTGCTCAGCCGACCGCAGCACGTGGCCATAGTGCTTCTTATCGGTGTTGCACACTCGCTGACTCTATACATCACGATTCTTCGTTTTACTCGCGGTGTTTTAGGGGGACAGCCTCGCACGCTCTTGAATGGGATCGAGTGGTGGTGGGATATGCCAGTCTCACCTTTTGCTGTGTGGGTCGGCACCAGCCTTACGGCTTTTGTCTTCCTGGCGATTGCGCTGTCTGTTGCGCGACAGAATTTGTCCTTCGACACTAACTCGGGGGCGAGGGCCTGATGAATCACGTTCTCGTCATCATTCCTGCCTGGAACGAGGAAGCAGTTCTGGGATCCGTCCTGGACGAGATAAAGGAGCGTGCACCTGAAGGGGCCGAGATTCTTGTTGTCTCTGATGGGTCCACGGACCGCACCGCGCGCATTGCTCATGAGGCAGGGGTCAAGGTCCTTGACCTACCGTTGAACCTCGGCGTTGGCGGAGCCATGCGTGCTGGCTATCTCTACGCCGAACGTCACGGCTATGACTATGCCGTCCAGCTCGACGCTGACGGCCAGCACGATCCGGCCGAAATTCCCGCGCTACTGGCTGCTGCCGAGCGCGAGGATGCAGATCTCGTCATTGGTGCGCGCTTCGCTGGAAAGGGAACCTACGAGGTGCGTGGCCCGCGCTACTGGGCCATGGTCGTGCTCGCGGTGATCCTGTCCCGTATCTGTGGCACAAAACTTACAGATACCACCTCCGGGTTCAAGCTTGCTGGCCGCCGAGCAATCGCCCTCTTCGCCCGTGAGTATCCTGCCGAGTACCTCGGCGACACTATTGAGGCTCTCGTCATCGCCGTACGTTCGGGACTCACCATCCGGCAGGTCGCCGTCGAGATGCGACCTCGTGCGGGTGGTACGCCGTCGCACAATCCTCTTCAGGCCGCACGATTCCTTCTTCGTGCTTTCCTCGCTCTCGGGATTGCTCTCACTCGTCGCTATGACGCCAACCTGCGTGAGGACGGTGACCAGATATGAATCCTGCCTTCTCGACTTACCTACTGGGACTTCTTTTTGGCCTCATCGTTCTCGGCGCTGTCTTCCTGCGGATGCGCAACTCCGGGATGAAGGAGGGCTATGCCACGTGGTGGATCATCATTGCGCTCGGCAGTCTTTTCTTCTCTGTCGTACCCGGAGCCCTGAAGCGCCTTTCCACCCTCTTGGGCGTGCAGGTGCCTCTCAACCTCGGTTTCTTCACTGCAGGCATCATTCTGCTTCTGCTTTCCCTGCGCTTCAGTGTGGACTTGTCCCAGGCGAGTGAGGACCGTCGTCGCCTCACTGAGGAAATTGCTATCTTGCGGGCGGAAGTCGATGAGCTTAAGGCGTGCTCCGCCGTCGAGAATGAGGGTAGTCAGGAAGATACGGCTGACGGCGCAGCCTGAGCGGGCCGACTCAGCGAACCTGCGCCGCGATGACCTGTTCGGCGATCGTGGCGTACTGCGCCGCACGTACTGGCCACGTCCACTGCGTGATGAAGGACGGATCCGCAGGACCAGGCGGTGCACTCAGCATCTCGATCAGCGCTTGAGACAGTCCCGCGGCATCTTTGCTTTCACAGATCGTGACCGGCGCACCTTGCTTACGGAGAAGATGGGCTCCCGGTACATCAAAGGTGACGACACGCCCACGCTCAGCGATGGCCTCCAGCAGGGTGGTTTGGAAACCCTCCGAGAGGACGGTGGGGTTGACGAGGGTTGAGCCGCGCAAGGCCTGACGTACCTGCTCCTGGCTCACTCGACCGCGCACGGCGACGAGCTCGCTCACGCCCAGCTCCTGAGCATATGCAACGGCACGTTCTCGCTCCGCTCCGTCACCCAGTATCTCGCCCGTTACCTCCGTGCCGCGCTCGCGTAGCCGGTGTACTGCCTCAAGGAAGGTGGCCCACCCCTTTCCTGCGACGACGCGGCCCACAAAGACAAGGTGAGTAGGACGGTCGGGGGAGGGGGGCGTGGGCTGGGGCGGAGTAATCGCGTTGTAGAAGACCTCTGCCGCAGGGGCACCAAGCTTTTCTGCGAACCGCGCAGCCGGCTCGGAGACCCCGAGCACCTTGTCGGCATGCGTGAGCACGTAGCGGCCCATCGTGAGGTCGACAGCACGCGAGCCCACGAAGATGACGGGAGAGGAGTTGGCAACGTAACCGCTGCCGTGTTCGGTATGGATGACGGGAATCCCAGCGCGGCGTGCGGCCTGAAGGCCCACGAAGCTCATCGGGAAAAAACGTGTATGGGTCGACACGAGGTCGATCCCGTGTTGGACGAGGAATCGGGTGAGTGCCTGTGTCGTACCCAGGCTCGGCAGCGTAATGACATCCGCGATGGGCAGATGGGCGCGGCCTGTGAGTACCCGTACCTCACCATCGATACGGCGGCCCGGCGTGGAGGAGATCGTGAGCACCCACACCTCATGGCCGAGGTCGCTCAGTCCCTGGGCGAGATTCTCGATGTGGTACTCCAAGCCACCCACGCGAGGCGGGTAGCTGTTGACAACCATGGCGATCTTCATGTCCCTCGCTTCCTTCGTGGCGATCCTGAGCCGTCTCGGCGCTCGTTACTGCTCGGGGTCCTGCCAGACGCCGAAGCTCACCTCGACCGCTGCGTGGTTCACCCTCTGGTCCTCGGGTGGCAGGTTCATGTAGTCGCCGTAGCCACGAGTGAGGACTGCGTCGAACTTGCGAGCGACCTCTACCTCAATGTCTCCAAAAGGCATGCGGATGGAGGGGAAGAGCTCATCCTCGCGGGCAGACCAGCGCAACGGATCCTGTGTGCAGTAGTCACCGAGCACCGGGGAACCAGTGTTGTTGTAGCGAGTGGCCACCTTCTCCCATTGACGGTAGAGATGGGATGCGGACACGTGGAGCACTTTGAGACCCTGATGTGTGGCGTGGAAGACGGCCTCAGCCAGAGTCTTGGCGGGGCCGGTCAGGCCAGTGTCTGGCGTCGGCGTGCCGTGGAGAAACATGAGGCGCCCCCAGACCCAGCTCTCAGCGCTCTGGCGCTTGAACGCGCGGCGATCCTTGGGAATGCGGTCCAGCGGGAACAGGTCGATGCCAAGAGGCACCTGGAAGGCGCGGTTTCGAGCCACACTGGGTGTAAAGACCGAATCTACAATGCCCAGTACGCCGAAAGGACGGGGGTAGTCGGGATGAGTGAGCTGGGAGACCACCTCAAATTCCGGGGCTAGGAGTGGCGGTGCCTCGCGCAGGAAGCGTTCATAGTCCTCACGTGGCATGCAGACGTCGACGTCGTCGTCCCACGGGATGAAGCCTTGGTGACGCACCGCGCCAATCGCGCTGCCGCCGTAGGCGACGTAGCGAATGTCCAGCTCCTGGCAGACACGGTCGAGCTCAGCGAGCACATCCGTTGCTGCGCGCTGAATCTTTGCCAGGAGTTGCGGATCGCCAAGCTCTGCCACAGATGTGCCCCTTCGGTGAGACGTCATGCAGCCCGCGCTGCGCTAGGGTTATTGTGTCACGGGCTCATGAAGGCGGCTCGGAAGCCGCACCCTGCGCTCGAACGCGCAGCAGGCTGGCCCAGTGGGGCGTCGCCGCGAGGACGGTTGCGGTGAGGATCACCACGCAGCACACGACCTGGTAGGCCGTGGGCACGGTGTGCTGGAGCAGGAAGGCGAAGATCACAGCCCACGCCGAGTAGGAGATGTTCAGAGCCATCCCTCGTGAGGCGCCAATGGTGTTGATCGCCTTGTAGTAGAAGAGGTAGGACACCGTTCCTGCCAGCGCCGCAGCCGCAACCACCGCGGCCGCTGGCGTGACTGAGGCACGTAGTCCCAGCCCCAGCGCGCCAGCCACGGGGGCGACGACCACCAGGTACACCAGCGCCGAGGTGGTCTCACGCAGTTGAAGCGCCGTCTCGTTGTCCACCGTCTCGTCGCGCATGCCCCAGGCGAGGATGACCGCCTCTGAGCCCCAGCCGATGACGCACGCCAGTGCTGCAAGGGTCCCCAGCACGGCCGAGCCTGGGACCTCGGCGCCTGAGGAGGACCATCCCACCATGATGACGGCGCCCAGGGCCACCATGAGCGCCACGACCTGCCGTGGACGCATCCGCTCCTTGAGGAACAATGCTGCCAACGCCGTCCCGACTGCGGGGTAGAAGGTGGAGATGATCGCGGTGTAGGCCGGTCCGATGTTGTCGATAGCGATGAGGTAGCCAGACATTCCGAGCGGTCCGCCAAGGAGCGCAGCCCCCATGACCGCCCGGCCGCTGCGGGTGCGAGCCGCCCGGAGCGTGTGCCTGAGCCGCCCACGCACCCCCATGTACACCAGAAGGATCAGCGCGCAGGCGAGGTCGTGAAGAAGGGCTGAGGCGATTGAGGACTGGCCCGCCCCCAGGAACGGGGCCAGTAGCAGTGCCATACCAAGAATGACGGTGTCCAGTCCCCACAGGGCGCCGCTAAGAATTCCGTAACGCATGGTCAGCTCTCCTTGCTTCCTGCCAGGACACTTGTCAGCACCGGGGCGCTGCTTTTCTCGTAGGCCTCGAGCAGCTGATCCACGTAGGTGGCAGCGTGGCGGTAGTAGATAAACAGCCACTCGCCGACGTCGTCGCCCTCTGCCTCCTTGAGGAGCGCCCACACGTACCAGCACCAGCCTGCGAAGACCACATAGGCCCAGAAGTGGCGTCGCTCAGCATCAGTAGGTGTCCGACCGAAGTAGTAGCCCAGGGCCTCCTCGCCGTGCGCGGGCGTCATCTGTGTGCACACGACCATGGTTCCAAAGTCGCTGGCGACGTCGGACATGCCGGCGTACTCCCAGTCGATGAGCTCTATCGTCCCGTCCTCGATCACGAGGAAGTTGAGCGGGAAGAAGTCGTTGTGGCTCGGTCCGGTGGGGAAGCCGTCCGCACTGGCATGGTCCTTGAGCCGCATCACCTTGTCTCGCAGCTCTTGGTAGCCGGGAACATCGATCGGTCCGAGCTGCTCCAGCAGGGCCTCGTAACGCATCCCCTCACTGACGAAGTCGAAGGTACGGGGAAGCGTGCGTCCGCAGCCGTGCAGCTCGCGCGCCATCTCCATGGCGCGCCGAAGCTCCTCAGGACTTGAGACGTCAAGGTTGCGAGCACCAGGGACAAAACGAGAGATCTTCCAGCCGTGTGTGGCGTCGCCTTGGACGAAGGTCTCGTCCAGCCCCAGCTCGCTGGCGAGCGTAAGTGCCTCGAGCTCTGCCTGACGATTGACAAGCTTCTCGGTGCCGATACCGGGGTGGCGGTAGACGTACTCCTTGTCGCCCACGGCGAAGTGGCACGACAGGTTTGTGATGCCCTGCTTGAGGGGATAGAAGTCGGTGATCTCGGACTTGGCGCAGTCCAGGGCCCTGGAGATCGTGTCAAAGACCTCGGAGTCCACGTTCTCCATGAACAGCGGGTCGAAGGAGCGGATCTCGTCCACTGAGTCGAACTCGTTGATGACGCCGGCGGGGTACTTGCGCATCACCATGTCGAGCTCCTTGACGTGGTCCAGGTAGATCGACTCCCACAGTTTTCCCTCGGTCTCTGGCAGGTCGTAGACCTGCTCCAGGATCTGGACGAACCTGGTGGAGAACGCTCGGTCGAAGTAGACGTGGCCCAGCATCGTCCACGTGTCGGCGCCCCCGACGCTCGCTCCGGTGATGCGTCCGCCCTTGCCGGTGGTGATGCACCACTCCTGAGTAGGGCCCTCGACGTACTGGGCGGAGTAGTAGGCCTGGTAGACGTAGGGCTCGAAGGGGTTGGTGGTGAAGTAGTCGTCAGAGGAGCACACGTAGGTGTTTCCCAGCTGCTCGCGGACCCGCCACAGTGACCCGTTGTTGTTGCGGGTGAGGTAGTCGTCGTTGACGACGATCGTGGCGCCGAAGCGCTCGGCGAGGTAGAAGAAGTACTCCTTCTTGTAACCCACAACCACCGTGATGTCAGTGATACCGGCCTCGTGCAGCTGTCTGATCTGGCGCTCGATGAGGACCTCGCCGCGGACCTTGAGGGTGCCTTTGGGACGCTCGTAGGAGATCGGAGCGAAGCGTTGTGACAACCCTGCGGCCATAATGACAGCGTTGTCCACCTTGTAGGGGGCCAGGGCCTCTAGGCCCGACGGCGTCAGGGCGCCTTCGGGGGAGAGGTAGCCCGCTGCCTGCAGCTCGCGCAGTCGTGAGTTCACGGTGCTCAGGGAGACTCCTGCTGCCTCAGCGAGTTCGCGTTGCGTGAGTCTCTCGCTGCTCGCGCGCACGGTGTTAAGGATGTGGAACTGGGTGTGCCTGAGCGGCATCATGGTCTCACTCACTACTCTTGCCTCCCTTGTTCAGTTCTTAAACCGAAGAGTTCGTGTTTGAACTCAATGTACCGCACTCGTCAAGTGAACACGGGATCTTCGTCGAGAGCCGGTAGTGGACGGCCCCTCGGTGATGTGCTAGGCCTCGACCAGGTCCTGCGAGCAACGAGCGGGTAGTTGCGGCGACTTGCTATGACCTGCGACTAACATGGCGGCGGCACGGTGAGTCCAGGAGCGACGTAGTGGAATCTGCGAGAGGGTCGGTGATGGCTGCGTTAACGATGGAGGAGATTCGAGAGGTAGAGCTCGGGTGTCTACGCGAGCTGGATCGTGTCTGTCGAGCACATGGGCTGCGCTACGCCCTGGCCTATGGCACCCTCATCGGCGCGATGCGCCACAAGGGCTTTATTCCCTGGGACGATGACATCGATGTCTACATGCCTCGCAGTGACTATGAAGAGCTCTATCGCCTTTCTCGGGTGGGGGAACTGGGCTCTCGTTACACGCTCACTTCCTATCGTGATCACTCCTCGATCTACCCCTTCTTCAAGCTTGTTGATACCCGGACGCGTGCCGAGGAGTCTTTCCTCAATGAGCGTCATGCTTCGGGCTTGTGGGTCGATATTTTTCCTCTCGACTATGTCGATATTGAGTCGCCGCGTCTGAAGCGCGTCGCTGCCCGGGCGTATCGCCTCGTCTATTGGCGACACGTGGCGGCCACCGACCCACGCTTTGCGACGTCAGCTCGGGCACGAGCTCTCAAATACGCCATCTATCCGCTCACTCGCCGCATTGATCAGTATCGGCTGGCGCGCCGAGCTGACGAGCTTGCTCGGTCGGTGAATCTAGATCCGGCGGCGCGTTCCTCGCGTGCGCGTTATGTCCTGCTTGTTGACGACCGTATGGAGCGCAACATCCTTGCCCCCAGTGACCTCTTCCCTGTGGGGGAAGCGTTCTTCGAGGGCGAACGCTTTCCGGTTCCTGCGAAAGCCGCCGATGTCCTCACCGCCTACTACGGGACGTGGGAACAGATCCCCCCCGATCAGCGGCCTCCAGCCCACCTGAGAAGAGTGGTGTGGGTAGGTGGGGACAGTGAGAAGTGAGGACACGATGACTGATCGACCACCTGCAACACCGCCCACGGTCTGCGTCTTCACCCCGACCTACCAGCGTGCGTATACCCTGCGCAAGCTCTATGAAAGCTTACTTGCTCAGACCTCCCAGGATTTTGAGTGGCTGATCGTCGACGACGGCTCAAGCGACGGCACCGACGAGCTCGTCCGCTCCTGGCAAGAGGAAGCACGCATCCGTATCGACTACCTCCACGTGGACAACGGCGGAAAGCCTCGGGCGATCAATCGCGGCGTCAAGCGCACGGGAAGTCCGCTTTTCTTCGTCGTCGACTCAGATGACTGGCTAGTGCCCACTGCGGTTGAACACATCCTCAAGGTCTGGAAGCGTATCGAAGGCCAGGATCGTTACGCAGGCTTCGTCGCACTGCGCGGGACAGATGAAGCCACTCCTATGGATACCTGGATGCCCGCCGATGGTATCGATGTGAAGTACTGGGATCTGTTCGAGACGATGGGCTTTCGTGGCGACACCTCTCTCATCCACCGCACTGAGGTGCTGCGGGACTACCCCTACGACGTGGCGCCAACTGAGATCTTCATTGCGGAGACCTCCGTGTATTACCGGCTCGACGAGCACTACGACATGCTCACCGACAACACGATTCTCACCATTTGCCACTACCTGCCCGATGGGCTCACCCACAACTTCGTGGCCAATGCCAAACGCAACCCCATTGGCTATTGGAAGCACAAGCGATACTGTGCCCAGCGATCCACCACTGTCAAGGGACGCATCCGTGAAACCATGCTCTACCTGGTGGGCTGTGATCTTGCTGGGAAGAAGGACCCGGTCCGTAGCGCGCCCTCGCGGCTGCTGGCGGCCTCCCTCTTCCTGCCCGCCAAGGTCGTCCGCCGTACGCTTTTTAGATGAGGAAGTGGTGCCGTGCCTGCTAGTTCCGAGCTGAACGGATCTCAGGACGGCCTGTCTCTGCGTACCAATATGCTGTGGAATACCACAGGCTCGATGGTGCGACTGGCATGTAATTACCTTGTCACCATCGCCGTCGTACGGCTGTCGACGGGCTTTGATGGCAACGGCGTACTTACCTTGGCCTCCACAGTCTCAAGTCTGGCGATCCCGTTTGCAGAATTTCGTCTGCGTACCTTGCACGTTACCGATATCAGGGGTGAGCGTGCTTCGGGGGAGTACATCGGTCTACGGATCCTTAGCTCGACGATCGCCTTCGTTCTGGGCGTCGTCTACTCGCTGCTCACCAATGGTCTTGCCTCCTTGGGCGTGGTGACGCTCTACCTCATCTACTCCATTGCGACGGCCTTTATTGAGGGCTTCCATGCCATCGATCAACGTCATCGACGCATGGACTACATTGGTCTGTCCTACATCCTGCAGGGCCTGAGTACGTTGGCTGTCTTCTGCCTAGGCCTGTGGCTCACCAACTCCCTGGAAGTCGCGGTGGGCGCCATGGCGCTCGCGGCAGTCGCCGTCGGAATCTTCTATGACGTACCGCGCACGAGGCGCTTTGACTCCATCACGCCCATCCTCGATTTGCCGACAGCGGTTCGGACCCTCCTCGCCCTGCTGCCTCTCGTGCTTGCTCAGGTGGCGAGCTCTGCCGTTCTCGCTATTCCTCGCCAGCAGCTTGCTCGGGAAATGGGGGAAGCAGCGCTCGGTATCTACTCCTCGATTGCGGCACCCGTTGTCATCGTCCAGATGGGGGCGGCCTATGTTTATGGCCCGCTGATGGGAGAGTTCGCGGAGTCCTTCTATCGTGAGAGACGAGCGGGCTTGCGCCTCCTGGGTAAGACAACTCTCGCTGTGCTGGCTCTGGCTGCGGTGCTGGCTGTGGCGCTCCTGATCTTTGGCCGTCCCTTGCTGTGGCTCATGTTCGGAGAGAAGGTTCTGCCCTATATTTCGCTGCTTCAGCCCACGATCATCTGCACGGTCTTCACGGCATTCGCCTGGTTCTTCAACGATCTGCTCCTCGCCTTGCGCGATTTTAGGGGTGCCTTGATCGGCAATATCGCAGCCGTCGTGACCACAGCGGCCTGCTCGACGTATACGGTGCGTGCCTTCGGTATGAATGGTGTGAGCTGGGCGGGTGTCGCCTCCTATGGCATCGCCCTGGCGGTCATGGTGCTCTTCTTTGTGCGCGACTACCGGCGCCTAGGAGGCTAGCTCTCGGCGCCGGCACGGTGCGAGGCTGCGCTCTCCTTGAGGGAGGGGCTGAAGGGCTCTCGGCTTCGGATTCATGTCGTCATGCTGGGAGTCTCACAAGGGAGGGGCTCTCAGGTCACAGCCACTGCGGTACGGAGCGTTCAGCAGAGCCTGAGAGCGGGCTCCACAGCGATGCAGAACCCGCCCTGAGGGGTGTCGAGGGGGCTAGGCGTCTGGGCTCAGCGCTGGCCTCGTTCGAGCAGGTCCAGCAGGTACCGACCATAGCCGGACTTCACCAGGGGCTCGGCGCGCTCGCGCAGGCCGTCGTCGTCGATAAAGCCCATGCGCCAGGCGATCTCCTCGGGGCAACCGATGTTGAGGCCCTGACGGTGCTGGATCGTGCGGATGAAGCTCGTCGCGTCCGCCAGCGAGTCAAAGGTGCCCGTGTCCAGCCAGGCGGTACCGCGGGGGAGGACCTCGACCTCAAGCCGGCCAGCCTCCAGGTAGGTCCGGTTGACGTCGGTGATCTCGTACTCCCCGCGTGCCGAGGGCCTGAGGTTCCTGGCGATCTCCACGACGTCGTTGTCATAGAAGTACAGACCCGGCACCGCGTAGTCGGACCTGGGGTAAGAGGGCTTCTCCTCGATCGAGATGGCCTTGAAGTCCTGATCGAACTCCACCACGCCGTAGGCCGTGGGGTCAGCCACCTGGTAGGCGTAGACCACGCCGCCAGCGGGGTTGGTGTGGCGGCGCAGGCGCGTGCCCATGCCAGGGCCGTAGAAGATGTTGTCTCCCAGGACCAGCGCGGCGGGCTGGTTGCCAATGAAGTCCGCGCCCAGGACGAAGGCCTGGGCCAGGCCGTTGGGGACCTCCTGGACGGTGTAGGACAGGTTGACGCCCAGCTGGGAGCCGTCACCAAGCAGGCGGTGGAAGGCGGGGGCGTCGTGCGGGGTGGTGATGACCAGGACGTCCTGGATCCCTGAGAGCATGAGGGTACTCAGGGGGTAGTAGACCATCGGCTTGTCGTAGACAGGCACCAGCTGCTTGGAGGTGCCGAGCGTGATGGGGTTGAGTCGCGTGCCGGAGCCCCCGGCCAGGATGATGCCTCGCATAGGGGCAAGTGTGGCTTACTTCCGCAGGTTTTGGGATGAGGCGCGGCTGACGATGGTGCAAGGTGCCTGCGGCTGAGGTGGTTCACATGCGGCAGGACGCGCTTGTTGCCCAGGATTTTGGGGCCGTCGGCTAGCGTGGCTCACATGGAGCGACTTGATGGTGCCCGTCAGTCCTACGACTGGGGCTCACGCACAGCGATCCCGCAGCTGCTCGGTGCTGAAGCGGACGGCCGGCCCTGGGCCGAGCTGTGGCTCGGTGCCCACCCGGCTGGACCCACGCGCCTGGCCTCAGGGGCCACGCTCGCCTCCCTCCTGGAGTCCTCGCCCGATCGGCTCCTGGGGGAGGACGTCGTACGGCGCTTTGGGCCGCAGCTGCCCTACCTGCTCAAGATCATCGCCCCGGACAAGGCGCTGTCTCTTCAGGTCCATCCTTCCGTGGCTCAGGCGCAGGAGGGCTACGAGCTGGAGAACCAGGCGGGGATCCCTCTTGACGCACCCGCCCGAAACTATCGGGACACGAACCACAAGCCGGAGATGGTCCTGGCACTCAGCCAGTTCGAGGCGGTGGCCGGCTTCCGGGCCCCACGCCGGGCGGCCGAGGTTCTCGGAGGACTGGACTCCGGGCTGGCGCGGCGCATCCGCCGAGGGCTGCGTCTCAATCCCACGCGCTTTGGCATCCGGCAGGTCTTCTCCGAGCTGGTCTCCGCGGACACGCGCCCCTCTGCCCAGGAGGTGACGGAGCTGGTCGAGGAGCTTCGCCAGCGCCTGGAGGCGGGGGAGTCTCCCTCGCACCGGGTGGATGCCAACGCCCTCACCATGGCGCAGGCCTTCCCAGGTGACTCGGGCATCGCGGCGGCCCTCCTGCTCAACCCGGTGACGCTGCGCCCTGGAGAGGCGCTGTTTGTTCCAGCAGGAGCCGTTCACGCCTATATCTCCGGCCTGGGCGTGGAGATCATGGCCAGCTCGGACAACGTCCTGAGGGCTGGACTGACCTCGAAGCACATTGACGTCCCGGCCATGCTCGCCTGCGTCGACTACGTCGCGGCACCGCCGGTGCGTCCGGCTCCGGAGTACCTCTCGCGCGCCACCCGGGCCTACTACGCCCCCGTGGACGACTTCGAGCTCATGGTGACCACGATCGTTCCGGAGGACGATCGCCTGGCCCTCCCCGGGCGCGGGCCGCGGATCGTGCTGGCGCTCGAGGGAGCAACCACGGCCACGACCTCAGCAGGCAGCGCCGAGCTGACGGCGGGTCAGGCTCTGTTCGTCGGGGCCGATGAGCGCACCTTGTGGCTTGAAGGCCACGGGACGGTCGTCCAGGCCGACGTGCCCTGAGGCGAGGAAGGTCAACGGCCTGGCGCCACGCTCATCTGTACGGCCCGCTCCTGGCGCGCCGCGGTGGTCACGAGGGACTCCTCGGCACCGGGCGCCACGAGCACGGCTGTGCGGCCGGCTCGCCAGGCGGCCAGGACTGACAGCAGGGCCGTCGCGCTCGAGGACTCCTGGATGAGCGCAGCCGGGCAGTCCTCCTCCTCGCGTGGCCGGGCGGTCTCTCGCGCCAGCTCCTGCCGGCTGAGCGTCACCCAGGCCGTCTCGCCTGCTGTCTCGCCTGCGCCGTCGTCCGCCTCGGCGCCGCGCCAGGCGCCCAGCTCGTGGCGGCGGAGCGTGAGCGCCGCGTGCGCAGGCCCTGTTGGCGCCGGCGGGAAGGAGCCGGCGTAGGTCATGACGTCAGCGACGCCGTCGAGCACGAGTGGCGGCAGCCCGGCCGGGTCGCTGTCCTCCTCACCCTCCCAGCGCACCGCCAGCGGCGCGCGTGGCACGAGCACCTGGACCTCGGCCGCCGGGTCGAGATCCTGGGGCGCGAAGGCGACGGAGACGTCGGCTGACGCGCCGTCCTCGCCCAGCACCACGCTCCCACCCGCCAGCCAGGTCCCCAGGCACCAGGTGACCATCCTCCAGCCCGGCCCCAGCGCGAGCCTCACGCGTGGCGCCGCCCCCGCCTCGGCCTCAAGGAGGCCCGCGCTCTTGGCGGCCCACATAGCCAGCACGTGGCCGCTCAGCTCTACCCGCTCGCCGGGCGCGTACCACACCAGCCAGGGGCGGAAGGAGTCGGAGGCCTGGGGGAGGAGGGCCAGCAGGGGGTCCGCGTGGGCAGTCATGGCGGCATTCAACCTGACGGCGGGGCCGCGGGCCAGGCGCGTGCGCGAGGTCGTCTGCCCCAGGCCGGGCGGGTGCGTGCTGCCCGCCCCCACCTGAGCAGTGCCCACGCGTTGTCTCACAGACCTCACGGTGAGGCGTGCCTAAGGTCCAAGGTAGGTGAAGTCGGCTACTTCGCTTGACGGACCCTGCCTACACCCGTGTAATTTCACCTGTACACCTATGAGCCATTCGGAAGGGACGCCATCGTGTGGAACATCCTCGGAGACGGTCCGCTGCAGCGGACCGACGAGGCCGACGACGCGGCTCTTCGCCTCATCTTCGGTGGCGAGGAGGCCGACGACGGTCCTCTCGCGTGGCAGGAGCGCGCCCTGTGCGCCCAGACGGACCCGGAGGCCTTCTTCCCTGAGAAGGGTGGCTCCACTCGCGAGGCCAAGCGCGTGTGCGCCACCTGCGAGGTCCGTCAGGAGTGCCTGGAGTACGCCCTGGCCAATGACGAGCGTTTTGGCATCTGGGGCGGGCTGTCCGAGCGTGAGCGTCGCAAGCTCAAGCGGCGCGCTGTCTGAGTGCGACCGGATGGTTGTGACTCAGCGATGACGTCGGCGGTCTCCGCCTCCGCAGCTCACGCCGCCGCGCCCGACCTGACGACGCTCGCCGTCGTCGTGACGTGCGGGGTGACGCCCTACCTGCCGACGACCCTTCGCGCCGTGGCCCGCCAGACCGTGGTACCCGGGGTGGTCCTGGTGGTGGACGCCGCCTCGCGCGACAACGGTCTGGGTGACGGCACCCCGGTGGAGGAGGCGGTGGACGCCTCTGGGCTCGACTCGGTTGCCAACGTGCGCATCGTGCGCACTCCCCAGGCCGCCACCTTCGTCGCCGCCGTGCGCACCGGCCTGGAGCGCTACGCCGCCCTGCTGGAACAGGGCAACCGCCGCCGCGCCCCGCGTGGCTCGCGCGCCACCGGTACCTCCTGGCCGACCACCTCCCTGGCCACCGGTCAGGGCCTGCACCACGACACCAGCTCCGGCCGCGGCCAGCTCACCGGTCCGGTCGGGAGCCTGTCACCCATCACGCGTGCCGAGAGCCGCGCCCACGCCGCCGTCATGGACTCCTCGGCCGCCTCCCAGGACTCCTGGCTCTGGCTCCTTCACGACGACTCCGCCCCCGAGCCTCAGTGCCTGGAGAGGCTGCTAGGCGTGGTGAGCAACGCCCGCTCGGTCGCTGTGGCCGGCCCCAAGCAGGTCGACTGGGACCACCCGGACCAGCTCCTGGAGGTCGGCCTGCGCACCACGGCCGCCGCCCGGCGCGCTAACGACGTCATCGACGGCGAGATCGACCAGGGCCAGCACGACGACCGCAGCGACGTCCTGGCCGTGGGCACCGCGGGCGCCCTGGTGGACCGCGTGGCCTGGGCCTCCCTGAGCCCGGTGGCGGAGGACGTCTCCGTCTTCGCTGACGGCCTGACCATCTCACGAGCCCTGCGGCTGCAGGGGCGGCGCGTCGTCGTCGTCCCGCAGGCCGTCGTGCGCCACCGTCGCGCCTCCTACCTCGGCCTGCGCACCACGGGTGGGCTGGACGCCGGGGCGCAGGCTGCCTCGCGGCGTCGCAGCCCCACCGGTCAGGACCCTGCTCTTCCCACGCTCACCGAGCCGCAGCCCGACGTCGACTCCTCCTTCCGTGCGCGTCGCGTGGCCCAGCTGCGCTCCTGGGCCTCCTTCTCCTCCCGGCCGCTGCCGGCGCTGCTGCTCTGGTTCCTCGTGCTGGGACTGGGGCGCAGCGCCTGGAGGCTGCTGACCAAGGACCCGGCCCTGGCTCGTGACGAGCTCGCCGCAGCCGTGGCAACGCTGCGTTCCGCGCGGCGTGTGCGCCGTGACCGGCGGCGTCTGGGCTCGCGCGCCACCGTCTCGCGCTCCGTCCTGGCCGAGCTCTACCTGTCTCCCCGCGAGATTCGCGCTGTGCGTCGCGACCGCGCTCGCCAGGCGCGCGAGCGGGCCGCTCGCGCCGCAGCCCCCAGCGAGCTGGAGCTGCGTGAGCTGGCGGGCCTGGCTCGCCGTCGTCGCAGGGTCCTCGGCGCGGTCCTGCTGCTCACCCTTGCCCTGGCGCTGGTCGCCACCTCGCACGTGCTTGCTGCCCGTGCCGTGACCGGCGGTGCCCTGGCCTCCCTGGACTCCGGCTGGCGGCAGCTGTGGGACGCGGCCTGGAGCACCTGGAACCAGGCCGGCGACGGCTACGCCGGCACCCTCAGCCCCTTCCTGGCCATGCTGGCCCTGCCCCTGGCCGCCGTCTCGCTGCTCGGCGTCAGTGGCCAGGCGGCAGTCCACGTCCTGCTGGTGGCAGCACTGCCCCTGGCCGCTGCGGGCGCCTGGTACGCCGCCGGCACCATCACCAGACGCACGAGCCTGCGAGCCTGGGCCGCGCTCGTGTGGGCCACCGCCCCCACACTCCTGCTGGCACTGGGCCAGGGACGCCTGGCACCGCTGCTCGTGCACCTCACCCTGCCGTGGGCGGCCACCGCACTCGCCCGCGCCGTCGGGGCGGACCGACGCGACGTCGTCCTCTCCGGGCTGGTCGGGGCCCGCCACGTCTCTGAGACCGAGCGCGCCGAGCTGGACCGCTTCGCCTCCGAGACCGTCGAGTCCCTCGCCCACCTGGACGAGGACGCTGGCCTGGAGCCAGGGGGCGAGGCTCTTGGCTCCGTCCAGGCCGCGGGCTCTGCCGCCCTGGCGGGTGCGCAGACGGACGCCGCCACGGACGAGCCCTCGCCAGCCTCACAGACGTCGCCGTCGTCGGCCCCCTCCCGCGGGCCCGTGGACGACGACTCGGCCACCCCGGTGCTCGACGACGCCCAGGGCCTCCTCGTCTCCGCCCAGACCACCCGTGGCGCAGCGGTCCGCGCCGCAGCGACCGAGCAGTACGGCAGCGGGTCGCCGACCGCCGCCGCGGTAGCAGGTCTGCTGCTGAGCCTCGTCGTGGCCGCCGCCCCGGCCACGGCCCTGGTCATCCTGCCGGCCCTGGTCCTGCTCATCGTGGTGGCGCCCCGGCGCCTGCCGCGTCTGCTGCTGACGCTGGTGCCGGTGGCCGTCACCGCGCTGCCCGCCCTGTGGCACGCCGTGCGGATCGCGCAGGGACTTGGCGGCCTCGCCGCCTGGCGTCAGGGCCTGCGCTACCTGCTGACCGATCCTGGCGCGCCGGTCGCGGCCCCTGCCCCCGGCGGCCTGGAGCTCGCCCTCGGCCTTCCTGTCTCCCTGGACGCGCTGACCGAGGGCTCGGGGCACGCCGTCATCGCCAGCCTGGTCGTGCTCCTCGCGCTCGTCGTCCTGCCTGTGCTGGCCCTTGGCGGCCTGCTGGTGGGCGGAGCACGCGGGCACCGTGCCCGGGCCGGGGTCCTCCTGGCGGCGAGCGGCCTGGTGCTCGCCGCCCTCGCGGTGCGTCACGTCACCGCCATCGGCACGGCCGTGGACGGCACCGGCTCCCTGCTGGTGACGGGATGGCCTGGGCCGGGCCTGAGCCTCATGCTCGCAGGACTGCTCACCTCCGCCCTGGCGGGGGCGGACGCCGCCAGGGCCACGCTGGTGCGTCACCACCTCGGATGGCGCCACCTGACGGTAGCCGGCCTGGGCTGCGCGGCGATCCTGGCTCCCCTCGCCCTCGGCGCGGCCTGGACCGCTGCCGTACTCACCTCCTCAGGCACGGGCAGCCAGGCCCTGGTGATGGCGCTGCGCCCGGCCTCGCAGCAGGTTCCCGTCATCGCCGCGGAGATGGAGGCTTCCTCTGCCGCCGGTCGGGTCCTCGTCCTCACCTCCACCCCGGAGGGCATGAGCGTGAGCCTGTGGCGGGGCGAAGGCACCCGCCTGCTCGATACCACCCCGGACGTCCTGGCGGCCCAGCTGGGCTCGCGGGTGGCAGGCACGACCGGTGCGCTGCAGGCTCCTCTGCGGCCGCAGGCCCAGGGCGGGGCGGCCGCTACGGCGTCGGACGACGCTGCAGCAGGGGACAACGCCCTCGTGACCCTGAACCTGATCGACCGCGCTGACCAGGACCTTGCCGACCTCGTCGTGCGGGCCGTGGGCGGCCAGGACGAGCAGGTTGCGGACGACCTGGCCCGCCACGGTGTCGCCGTCGTCCTGCTGACGGAGCGCGCCGGTGACGAGGCCACCGCCAGCGCGCGGGCCGGGCTGGAGGCCACCCCCGGCCTGGAGTCCCTGGCCCACACCTCGGTGGGTGTCTCGTGGAGGGTCGGGCCCTCCCAGGCCACGGAGGTCTCCCGGCTGGCGCTGGTGGGCTCCACCGGCCAGGCCACCACGGTGCCTGACGAGCCAGGCGCGCAGGTCCCCGCCTCGCAGGAGGAGCGCACGCTCGTCATGGCCGAGCGAGCCTCGCAGGGCTGGAGCGCCGCCGTCGGCGGAACCGAGCTGGAGAGCACGAGCCTGTCCGCCAGCGACTGGCGCCAGGCCTTCATCGTTCCGGCGGGAGTCTCCGGGACCCTGACCCTGAGCCACGCCTCGCCGCTGGCCGTGACGGCAACCCGTGTCATCTGGGCCGTGTGGGTCTTGACCGCTCTGGCCGCGCTGCCCCTGCGGCGTCGCAGGAGCCTGCGATGACGACTCCCCGTACTCTCCTTCGTCGAGGCACGGCGCTCCTGGCCGGAGCCGGCCTCCTTGCCGGCGCGGCCGGCGTGACCTGGTGGGCCACGGTGACCCCGACCGCCACCCAGGCCGAGGTCGGCGCGGTCAGCGTGCCCGCTGCCGTGACCGAGTCCGTCTACGCCTGCCCGGCCGGCCCCGGCAACTCGGTGGGCGCCGTCGACCTGGGGCATACCACCTCAGCCACCTCGATCACGGTCCTTGGTACGGGGGCGCGCGCGACCTACGGGGACCAGCGCCTGAAGGACTCCACGCTGTCCACCGACGACGCCGAGGGCGGCGTCCTCACCCTCACCCCCGGGCAGGACCCTGAGGCCTCGGCCACCGGGCTCGTGACGACCTCGACCGCCTCGGGCGACCTGCGGGGCCTGACCGCCTCCGCCTGCGCCCCGGCCTCGGCGGTGTCATGGATCGTCGGCGGGTCGGCGGCGCTGGGCTCCTCCTCCGAGCTGCGCCTGGTCAACCCGGGCCGCACCACGGTCACCGCGACCGTCACGCTCTACGGCTCGACGGGGCCGCTCACCCTCCCCTCTGGCGGGCAGGTCGCCGTGCCCGCGGGCGGCTCCTCCTCGGTGCTCCTGGAGTCCGCCTCCTCGGCAGACGCGCGCCTGGCGCTCTCCGTGGAAGCCGACGGCGGGATGCTCATCGCCTCGCTGGTCACAGAGTCTCTCGACGGCGAGACCCCGGCTGGCACGGACGTCCTGACGGCGGGGGCCGCTCCCGCCACGGACCTCCTGGTTCCTGGAGTCGTCCTGGCGGATCCTGAGAAGGATGCCAGGAGGTCGGACGCCGGGGCACGCTCTGAGACTCAAGGCGGCGACGACACGCAGTCGGCGGCCGGTCCGGCACTTCGGATCGTCAACCCCTCCCAGGCCGAGGCCACCGTCTCGGTCACCCTCATCGGCGCTGACGGGGAGAAGGAGCTGCCCGGTGCGCACTCCCTCGTCATCGACCCCGGAGCCGTCTTTGACGTGAGCCTCGACGGCGTGGCCGCAGGTACCTACGGGATCCGCTTGACCTCCGACCAGCCGGTGGCTGCCGCCGCCCGGCTGGTGCGGACGGCAGGGGAGTACCCGGCGGGATCGGGCACGCTGGTGCGCGACGTGGCCTGGGTACAGGCGCAGGACGCAGCCGTGGTGGCGGACGGCGCCCTGACGGTGCCGGCGCCGGGCGAGGGGCAGACCATCGCCTCCACGCTTGTCCTGACCAACCCCGCGAGGCAGTCGGCCACCGTGACCCTGGCCGCGGCGACGGGCTCCGGGTCCCAGGAGGTGACGGTGCCGGGTGGCAGGACGGTGAGCGTCGACCTGGACGCGGACACCCTGCCCGGAGGAACAGGAGCGCTGACTCTCTCCGCCTCGCAGGGCTCCCAGGTCCGAGCCGTGGCGGTGCTGACCCAGAGCGTGGAGGGCGATACCGCGGGCACGCTCATCGCCGTCGTCCCGCCTGTGGCTGACGCCGCCGCAGCCTCGGCGAGGTCCCTCCAGCTGCGCTGAGCCTGCGCGGGGTGAACGCGGTCTGTACGGGCGGGCCGCGACGAGCCCCTGCCTCGGGAGCCGGCGGCCTCGGCTCAGGAGCCAAAGGCGGTAGGGTCGATGTCCTCGGGGCGGCGCCCCAGCATCTGCGCTACCTGCTCCACGACGACCTGCCGGACGAGCTCAACCAGGTCTTCCTCGCCGTGGGCGCGGGAGGAGACCGGCTGACGGTAGATGATGATGCGGGAGGGCAGCCCTGCCCGCGGTTCCGCGGAGAACCCACGTCCCAGCACCACGCCGCGCTCCCACGGTGCGGGATCGGAGGGAGGCACCTCCTCGACGGCGAACTGGATCGTCTTGACCACCGGCCAGCGGCGTGAGAGGTCCTCGGCGGCTGAGGCGACCATCTCGTCAAACTTCTCCGCCCGTGTGCGCCAGGCCGGCAGGTGGGGCGGCAGCAGCGGCCCGCGCAGACCGCGTCCGTGGCGGTCACGCCGGTGTCCGGGCGTCACGGAGGCTGGGCGGCTGTCTGGGGCAGGGGCGGGTGAGAAGGTCACGCCTCAACCCTACGAGCCGTCAGGACCAGGACAGGTGAGCGTTGCTCCGCCCGCCTTGGGCTGCGGGAGGGGCGCTCTGAGAGATCCGGCCGCGTGACCGAGTGGCGCTGCCGGGAGCGGGCAGGAGGCGCGGTAGCCTGCGACGGTGAGAACCGTCAGAAGCTGCCGCAGACCAGGCTGCGAGAATCCCGCCGTCGCGACGCTGACGAGTGTCTACGCCGACTCCACGATCGTGCTCGGCCCCCTGGCCACTGAGCGTCAGCCTGAGGCCTACGACCTGTGCGAGAAGCACGTCGAGTCCTTCACAGCCCCCCGGGGCTGGCAGGTGATCCGCTTGGCGGCGAGTTTTGAGCCCGCACCCCCCAGCGAGGATGACCTCCTCGCCCTCGCGGACGCCGTGAGGGACGCCTCGCGTCACCAGCGTCCCCGTCCTCAGCCTGCGGAGCGGACGGGGCGTCCTGGCGGGATCCTGCCCTCCTCGCTGACACAGGCGGCCTCGGGGACCCTGCCGGAGATGGACGGTTCTGAGATCATGCGACGTGGTCACCTGCGCGTGCTGCGCGGGCAGAAGGAGGAGTGAGATGGGTGCCCAGGCCTGGAGGCCGGCTGAGGAGCCTGTGGAGGGGTAGCGGTGGGCCTCGTGGGGTAGCGAGCGCGGGCCTGGCGGCTCAGACGACGCCGTAGGGCAGGCGCTGCGAGCGCTCGAGCTCACGCTCCTCCAGGGCACGGTCGCCCAAGGCCATCTCCAGCTCACGATCGCGACGTTCGCACAGCACCGCAGCCAGGAAACGCTCTGGGTGCGTGCCCGCGGGCGGGGCAGCGACGTACTGCGAGACCTCAGCGGCCAGCTCCCGGCCCACCCGGTCGCGCGCCTGCGGCGCCAGGCTCGAGGCCCGCTGGAGGAAGGTCCGCGCGGCCAGCGCCAGCGTGCCCGGCAGGGCCCGCATATCCGCCTGGGCGGCCCACTGCGCGAGCTCGGGAGGCATGAGCAGCGGGGGAGCGCTCAGGGCGCCCGAGCGGATGGAGAGCACGTAGGTGCCGGCCATCAGGTCACCCAGCCGCTTGCCGCGTCGGGTGACGATGCACGAGGCGATGGCGATCCCTCCCGAGGTCGCCCAGATCTCGATCACCGCCGTGAGCGCACGCACCAGCGCATGACGGAAGCGAACCGCGCCTCCGTCGTCTCGCACCACACGGGTCCCGGTGACCATGCGGCCCGCGCTGCGTCCCCGCGACAGCGTCTCGACCGCCACCGGCACCACCACCATCCAGCACAGGAGCACCAGCGACAGGAGGACAGCGGAGCTGGCCTCGCCCGCCTCCCCGAGCCTGACCGACAGCGCCAGCCACAGGATCATGGTGATGATCGCGCCCAGGGTGTACAGCGCGTAGTCGATGGTCCCCGACAGGATCCGTGCTCCTACCGAGGCCGCGGTGACCTCCAGAGCCACAGCCTCCCCGATGACCACACGCTCGGGAACCATCATCCGCTCGGAGGAGGTGTCACTCAACCACGTCATGCCACACTCCTTTCGTGGATATCGACGCCTTCAGTGTGGCCCACCGTGACCAGTGGGAACGGCTGGACCACCTCGTGGCCGCTCCCCGCCTCAGCGGCGCCCAGGTCGACGAGCTGGTCACGCTCTACCGCAGCGCAGCCCGCGACCTGTCTCGTCTTCGTACCGGCGCACCGGACCCACAGCTGCTGGCCGAGATGTCCACCCGCGTGGCGGCCGCCCGCGGACGCGTCACAGGTGCTCGTGACCTGCGGGCCAGCGACCTGCGTCGCTACGTCACGGTCAGCATCCCGGCGGCGCTCTACCGCCTGCGGTGGTGGACGGTGGGCGTGACGGCGGTCGAGCTGCTCATTGCTGTGGTCGTGGGCGTGTGGACCGTGCGGGAGCCAGCCGCCATGGCGGCCCTGGGCAGCCCGTCTGAGCTGGACGCCTACGCCTACCGGTCCTTCGAGTCCTACTACTCCACCTACTCGGCCCCTGACTTCGCCTCCATGGTCTGGACCAACAACGCCCGCATCGCAGCGATCTGCGTGGCTGGCGGGATCACCGGCATCATCCCGGGCTACATGCTGCTGGCTAACGCGGTCAACCTGGGTCAGGCCGGCGCCATCATGGCCGACCATGACATGTTCGGCCTCTTCCTGGCCCTCATCTCTCCGCACGGTCTGCTGGAGCTGACGTGCATCTTCGTTGCTGGCGCCGCAGGCCTCAAGCTCTTCTGGACCATGCTCGTTCCGGGACCGCGTTCGCGCTCGGTCGCCCTGGGCGAGGAGGGCCGCTCCCTGTTCACCGTCGCCGTGGCGCTGACGGCGGCGCTGGGCGTGGCCGGTCTCATCGAGGCCTTCGTGACCCCTGCACCGGTTCCCTGGCTGGTCAAGATCGTCGCCGGCGTGCTCGCCCTCGCGGTCCTGTGGGCCTACACCGTGGGGCTGGGACGGCGCGCCGTCCTGGCTGGGCACAGCGGGGACCTGGCCAGTGAGGAGGCCGGTCAGGTCCCGCTCCAGGTGGGCTGAGGCGCTCATAGCCGCCCCGCGGCCTTGAGAGCCAGGTAGGAGTCCGCCAGCGCCGGCGCCAGGCGGACGGCAGGAGCCTCGACCACCTCGATGCCTGCACGGCGCAGCCGGTCCTGGACGGCCGCCAGCTCCAGCAGGTCACGCTCGGCCGAGGCCGCGAGGTAGGGGTCCTCACGCCGGCTGCGCAGCTCCTCCAGCGTCGGGTCCGAGGCGGAGGCCACCAGGACCGTGTGGTCACGTGCCAGCGCCGCCAGCGAGCGCAGGAGCCCAGCGTCTGTGCCGGCACCGTCCAAGGCCGTGAGCACGACGACGAGCGCGCGCTGGGACAGGGTGTGGCGCACCGTCCGCGCCACGGAGGCCCAGTCGGTCTCGCTGAGCTCGGGGCCCACCGGTGCCAGGGCGTCGGCCAGGGCGCTCATGAGCGCCGGCCCTGACTCTCCACGTACCTGGACCCCCACCTCATCGCTCATCGTGAGCACGTCCACGCGGTCGCCCGCGCGCGAGGCCAGTGCCGCCAGGAGCAGGCAGGCCTCGATCTGGGCGTCCAGGCGCGGCTCGTCTCCCAGCCGGGCGGCGGACAGACGGCCGGTGTCGATGACGATGAGGACGTGTCGGTCTCGCTCCGGACGCCAGGTGCGCACCACGACCTCCCCCCGGCGCGCCGTCGAGCGCCAGTCGATGGAGCGCACGTCGTCCCCCACGACGTACTCGCGCAGGGAGTCGAACTCCGTTCCGGCCCCGCGCACCATGACGGCGCTACGGCCGTCCATCTCGCGCAGCCGCGCCAGGCGGCTGGGCAGGTGACGGCGGGAGGAGAAGGCCGGCAGCACGCGCAGCCGTGCCGGGCAGCGCAGGGAGGCCTGACGCCCGGCCAGTCCCAGCGGGCCTCGGGAGCGCACGGTGACCAGGTCCGCAGCGCGGTCGCCGCGGCGGGTCGGGGTCAGCACGGTGCGATGACGACGTCGCTGGCCGGCGGGCACCTCCAGCGTGCCCCGCTCGTTGCTGGCGCCGGCCGACGGCGGCCACGCGTCGCGCAGCTCCAGGCGGGCCGGGCGCCGGCCGTCGTTGGTCACGGTGAGGGTCGCCGTCGTCGACTCGCCCAGCCTGATGGCGCGGGCCACTCTCCGCTCCACCCGCAAGGCGCGCGGGGAGGGGGCGGCCAGGACGTCCAGGACGACCAGCGCCACCACGCCGGCGCACCAGGCCAGCACGGTGACCGGCCTGGGTGCCAGGAGGACCACGAGGCAGCCCAGCGCCGTCAGCCACACGCTGCGGGTGGTCAGGTACATCGCTCCTCCTGTGAGATCTGGTGCGTGGTGAACGGGCATGCCTGCTCGGCCGGCGTGCCGGCAGTGGTGGTGGGGCGGAGAGGGCCTCAGCGCGGCACGGGCACCGAGCGCAGCACTCCGGTGATGACGGCCTCAGTGGTCACGCCCTCCATCTCCGCCTCGGCCCGAAGCTGGATGCGGTGGCGCAGGGCAGGGACCGCCAGCGCCTTGACGTCGTCAGGAGTCACGAAGGAACGCCCGGACAGCCACGCCCAGGCGCGGGCCGTGGCCAGCAGCGCTGTCGCCCCACGGGGAGACACGCCCAGGGCGACGCTGGGGGCCTGGCGGGAGGCACGCACCAGGTCGACGACGTAGGCCAGCAGCTCGGGCGAGGCGCCGACCGTGCGCACCTGCTCACGGGCGGCCGCCAGGTCGGCGGGGGAGGCGACGGCCTGGAGCCCGGCTGCTGCCAGGTCACGCGGGTCGAAGCCGGAGGCGTGGCGCGTGAGCACCTCGATCTCCTGAGCGCGCTCGGGCAGCGGCAGGACCAGCTTGAGCAGGAAGCGGTCGAGCTGGGCCTCGGGTAGAGGGTAGGTGCCCTCGTACTCGACCGGGTTCTGCGTGGCCACCACCATGAAGGGGTCGGGAAGGGGGCGGGGCGTGCCGTCCACAGAGACCTGGCGCTCCTCCATGGCCTCCAGCAGCGCCGCCTGGGTCTTGGGCGGGGTGCGGTTGATCTCGTCGGCCAGCAGCAGGTTGGTGAAGACCGGCCCGGGCCGGAAGGAGAACTCCGCCGAGCGCGCGTCGTAGACGAGGGAGCCGGTGACGTCACCAGGCATGAGGTCAGGAGTGAACTGGACGCGCTTGGTCTCCACGTCCATGGCCTGGGCCAGGCTGCGCACGAGCAAGGTCTTGGCCACGCCGGGCACGCCCTCCAGCAGGACGTGCCCGCCAGCGAGCATGGCGATGACCAGGCCGGTGACCGCGGCGTCCTGGCCGACCACGGCCTTGCTCATCTCCGAGCGCAGCGCCACCAGACGCTCACGCGGGTCGCGGGCCTGAGCGTGGGTCGAGGCGGCGTCCTGGGCGGCGTGCCTCGTCGGCGTGGTGCCGTAGGGGGTGTCAGTAGTCATCGGTGGGAGACCTCGCTCTCGAGATGGTCAAGCTGGGACGCCAGGTCCGTCAGGGACCTGTGGGAGTCTGGGACAGGGCCGTACAGGAGCTGGTGGACCGAGCGCTCGCTGCGGCCTGCGGCCGAGGCGACGGCCGCTACGAGGGTGCCGGGGTCGGCGCTGGCAGGCACGCCCAGACGGTGACCGAGCCTGCGTGCGGCTGCGGCGCGCAGGGCCCGGGCGGCGCGGTGACGGTCGCCGGCGAGGTGGTAGAGGCGCGCGCGTCCTCGGGTGGTCTCGGTGGCGTGGACGAGCACCGGCAGGTCCTCAGCCACGAGCCGGCCGAAGCGTCGGCCGCGTACCAGGGCCAGCACGCCCAGCGTCAGCAGCGCCTGGAGCCCGGTGACGGAGAACCAGGCGGGCAGCGAGCCCGGGTTCCACACGGAGACGGCCACCTTCTGGGAGGCGTCCAGCCACAGGAGGGTCTCGTGGTGGCCCAGTGCGCGCACGCTGAGCGCCGCGTTGCCCTCCTGGGCCAGACGGGCGTTGGTCACCACCGAGGGGTCGGAGATGACCCGTAGCCTCCCGCCTCCCTCCAGCGGTGCGACGACGTAGGCGTAGTCCCCCTCCGTGCCCACCGGGAAGCAGGCGACGACTCCCTCGGGAGCGGGTGAGTCGGCTCCTGCGCCGTCGGACAGGGCCAGTGAGCCAGTGACGCCGTCCAGCGACTGCGCGGCCTGGGCGTCAGGGTCAGGGCACTGGGGGGTGAGCGTCGTGCCGGTAGCGGAGGAGACCCCGCTGGGCACGAGGTCGGTCAGCCCCGTCAGGTCCTCGTAGGTGGAGCCGATGACGGTGACGTCCGCCCCGGACCGGGCCAGCACGGCCCGCTCAGCCGCGGTGAGCTGACCGGCGTGGATGAGGGCGACGGTGACCCTCCTGGAGGGGTCTGAGGAGCCTGCGGTGGCCTGGAGGACGTCGTTGACGGACCTGACGGTGCGCGGTGAGACTCCTTCCTCGCGCAGGAGCGCGCCCACGGCCTGAGCCCCGGTAGGTCCCGGGTTGTCCAGGGCGTAGGGCACCTTGGACACCGAGGGGCGCATGAGCGCCGTCGCCACAGAGACCACGACGAAGACGGCCAGGGCCGCCAGGAGGGGGCGCCAGCGACGCAGCCGTGCGCTCCAGGCCTCACCCACCACCTGGGAGCTGGCGGCGGAGGAGGGGGAGGACGGTGCGGGGGCCAGGGGCGTCGTCGGCCCGGTGCTCATGAGGCCACCGCCTGGGAGGCGAGGGGGCGGGTCTGCGTGATGGCCTGCGCCAGGCGGCGCATCCACTCGTCCTGGGCGGCAGTCGAGACCACCTCGCCGTAGCGCACCGAGTCGAACAGGTTGGCAGCCTGACGCAGCTCACCGCCCAGGGTGCCCAGGGCCGTGGCGCTGACCTCGGCGGCCTCGTGCGCCGTCATCCCCGGGTAGTCGTCAATGAGGCCGCGTTCGTCCAGGGAGCGGATGATGGCACGGAAGCGCTCGACGACGGCGGTCGCCCAGTCACCGCTGCGCGCGGCCTGGTCGGCGGCCTGGGTCAGGGCGGCGGAGTCGCGGTCGTCGTCAAACAGCGAGGCGCCGCGCCGTCGGGAGCGTCCAGCGAGCGTGACCCGGCGCAGCAGGAGGACGAGCAGTCCCAGCAGGACGGCCAGGGCCACGACGACGATGAGCACTGACAACCAGCCCGGTGCCCCCGGAATGACCTGGCTGAGCCGGAGGTGGGCGCTCAGCCACTGCCAGACCTGGTCCAGCAGGCTCGGACGTGGGTGGTAGGCCGGCTTGGACAGCTCCTCGACGGCGGCCTCACGCGCCTCCTGGGCGCCCGGGGTCGCCGGCACGTCCGCGGCGAGCCCGCCGGGACGCAGGAAGGTGAGAGCAGTCATCATCCGGTCCTGACTGGCTCAGGCGGCCGCCTGGCGCAGCTCGACGTCCAGGCCCTCGCGGCGCATACGCAGGTCGATGTAGGTCAGGGCCGTCACTGCAGCGGTAAAGGGCATGATGACGGCACCCAGCAGCGCGCCCAGCAGCGAGGACAGCGCGCTGATCAGCGCGAAGGAGCCGATGAGGGCGCCCACGACGCCGGCCACGACCCCCACGACTCCCCCCACCACGGACACGGCGACGTTGGAGATGACCGCGGCCAGCACCAGGACGCCGAACACTCGCCAGAAGCCCTGCCGCGTCAGCTCCCACGAGCGGCCGATCGCGGTGAGAACCCCGACGTTCTCCAGCACGAGGACCGCCGGGGCCATGGACAGACGCACCCACAGGAAGGCCGTCAGGCACACCGTCGCCAGCGCGAGCACGACGATGGCCACCGCGAGGAGGACCGTGACCAGGGTGGATCGTGAGGAGGCAAGGGTGGAGATCATGCCGAAGGCGGCCACGATGGTGGCTACTGCGCCGATGACGAGGACCCCGTAGACGATGAAGGAGGTCAGCAGCGACTGCCCGATGAGCGCCCACACGCGGGAGCGGGTGCGCTGCCAGACCTCGCCGGGGGTGGCCAGGCGCCCCAGGACGGAGCGGGAGACCGCGACGATGAGCAGCCCGGTCAGGACCGTGCTGGCCAGGGAGATCAGCAGCGTCGTGGCGGTGGATCCGAGGAGCGTGGTGAGGACGGAGGAGGGGGAGGCGGTGGCCGTCAGGTCAAGGCCCGTCGTCGTGTCCAGGTCAGGGGCTGAGGAGGTCAGCAGGGAGTCCAGGCTGAGCGCGCTGGTGAAGCTCAGGGCGGCCGAGATGACGCCCAGCACGCTCATGACGACGAGCGCCGGGACGAACATGGCCTTGGGGTTGGCCCGCAGCGACTCGAAGGCGCCGCTGATGATCTCGCCGATGCTCAAGGGGCGTAGCGGGATGATCCCGGGCTTGGGGGCGAGGAAGAAGCCGCCGGGCACACCCGAGTGACCAGGCTCGCCGTAGGGCTGCGCCGGGTCTGCGTACCCCTGGGCCGGGCCGTAGCCCGTGTGACCGGGCTGCCAGGAGGCCTGACCTGGTGGGGTCGCGCCGTAGGCGCCGAAGCGGGGCTGGCCGCTCGGGGCGCTGGCCCCAGGCGCGTCAGGGGCGGTCGAGGGCTGGTCGGGGGCCCAGGAGGCCTGTGCGGCGTCGTCGTTCCCGGTGGACCCGGCTGAAGGCGAGCGCCAGGGGGTCTCGTCACTGCTCATGGCCACATGCTCGCACGCGGTGGACCCGGCCGGCCTCCCTCCTCAGGAGGAGTTCAGGTCGCTCACGTGCCGGGCTGGAGGATGACTCCTGCGCTGCGGCCTGCTTCTGAGTCCGAGGAGGGAATCTGCTGTACGAACCTCGCGAGCGTGCCAGGATATGGGGCATGACGACCCGGATCCTCGTCGTCGACGACGACACAGCCCTGGCAGAGATGATCGGCATCATGCTCGAGTCCGAGCACTATGAGCCCTTCTTCTGCGCTGACGGGGCCCAGGCGCTCGCCGCCTTCCGGGAGGTCAACCCCCACCTGGTCCTCCTTGACCTCATGCTGCCGGGGCTGGACGGCGTGGAGATCTGCCGGCTGATCCGTGCTGAGTCGGACGTGCCGGTCATCATGCTCACCGCCCGCACGGACACCCAGGACGTCGTCGCCGGGCTGGAGGCCGGAGCCGACGACTACGTGACCAAGCCCTTCAAGTCCAAGGAGCTGCTGGCCCGGGTGCGCACGCGACTGCGCCGGGGCACCGAGACCGGGGCGGTGGAGCACGTACGTGTGGGCGACGTCGACATCGACGTCCTGGGCCACCGCGTCACTCGCGACGGCGTCCCCCTGGCCCTCACGCCCCTGGAGTTCGACCTGCTGCTGACCCTGGCACGCACCCCCTCCAAGGCCTTCACCCGTGAGGAGTTGCTGGCGCGGGTGTGGGGCTACCAGCACGCGGCGGACACGCGTCTGGTCAACGTCCACGTCCAGCGTCTGCGCTCCAAGGTGGAGAAGGACCCGGAGCACCCCACCATCGTCGTCACCGTCCGCGGTGTGGGCTACCGGGCCGGCGACCCCCGGTGAGCGCGGGGCGGTCCACGACGTCGGGCCCCACCTCGACGGCGCCGTCAGGCTCGGGTGCCAGGCGACGGCGCTGGCGTGACTGGCTCAACCCCGTGCGGGTGGTGCGGCGCAGCCTGCCGGCCAGGATGCTGGTCTCGGCGCTGGCCGGCGGCGTCATCCTCATCATCCTGCTGGTCCTCGTGGTCTCAGCCATGATCCAGGACGATGTCTACGCTGAACGGAGGGTCTTCCTGCTGGCCGACGCCCGCATGAGGACGGCGAGCGTGCAGGCCGAGCTCGACCTGCTGGAGACGGCCACGCCGGAGGAGCTGACGGCGGCGGCCCAGCAGATCGTGGACCGTCTGGGCCAGGGATCCGGCAACGCCCGGCGGATGGGTGTGGCGCTGGTGCGCAACCGGGACACCGCCGGTGAGGCCTCGATCGGGGACCTGGCCTCGGACCAGGACCTGCTGCCCCTGATCAGTCAGGACCTGTCTGCTGAGCTGGCCGGCAGCGCGGAGGGGGCGCAGGCGTGGAGGCAGATCACCCTGCCTGATCCCGCCGAGCGGGTGCCGGGGGTGGTCATTGGCTCCCAGGTCGCGATGCCTCAGGGCGGGACCTACGACCTCTACCTCTTCTACAGCCTGTCCCCCGAGCAGCGTCTGGTCAGCCTGACCACGCGCAGCACGGCGCTCGTGGCGGCGGCCTTCCTGCTCATGCTCGTCCTGGCGGTGTGGGTGCTGGCCTGGAGGGTCCTGCTGCCGATCCGGCGCACCTCGGAGGTGGCACGGCGTCTGACGGAGGGCCACCTGGACGAGCGCGTCAAGGTCAGCGGTGAGGACGAGATCGCCGCGCTGGGCAGGGCCTTTAACGAGATGGCTGACTCCCTGGAGCACCAGATCGACAGCTGGGAGCGCCTGTCCGCGGTCCAGCGGCTGTTCGTCACCGACGTCTCCCACGAGATGCGCACGCCACTGACCTCGATCGGGCTGGCCGCCGAGCAGCTGGAGGAGGCCCGTGACGAGATCGCCTCGCCCCTGGCCCGACGCAGCCTTGACGTCCTGGTCTCAGAGACCTCTCGGCTGCGCAAGCTCTTTGACGACCTCCTGACCATCTCCCGGGTGGACTCGGGCAAGGTCCAGCTCTCGGCGGTCGACCAGGACCTGCGTCTGCTGGTGACCTCGGTGGTCCACGACAGCCGGACCCACATCGAGCGCATGGGCGCTCACGTCACCCTTGACCTGCCTGACGGGCCGGTCATCGCGCAGATGGACACGGTCCGGGTGGAGCGGATCGTGCGCAACCTCCTGCTCAACGCCCTTGAGCACGCTGAGGGCACCCAGATCGACGTCACCGTGGCGGGGGACGAGGCTGCCGTGGCGGTGCGGGTGCGTGACCACGGCGTGGGGATGACGCCGGAGGTGGCGAGCAAGGTCTTTGACCGCTTCTACCGCGCCGACACCTCTCGTCAGCGCACCCTGGGCGGCTCGGGCCTGGGGCTGTCGATCGCCAGCGAGGACGCCTCGCTGCACGGTGGGGCGCTGGAGGCCTGGGGCTGGCCTGGGGAGGGTGCGTCCTTCCTGCTGACCCTGCCGCGCCAGCTCGGTGAGGAGGGCTCGCCAGGTGACCTGCAGGGGCACCGTCCGCTGCCCGTGGTGCCCGACGACGTCCCGGAGATCGCCCGCTACGTTCCCACCAGCGGCACGCTGGGGACACCCGGGTCTGCCGCGCTCCCGGCGACCCCGGTGACGCGGCGCTCAGCCGAGCTGGACGCTGAGGTGCCGGCTGGCGGCGGGGACGAGGCTGGCGGCGGTGCAGGAGGCGGCGAGGGCGCGGCGGCGCTGGCGCTTCCACCCAGCGTCCGGCGGCTGCACCGGATGAGGCAGGCCTCCCGCGGTGGCAGCGGCGTGACGGTTCACGGTCCCCACGAGGCGCCGACGGCGCAGACCCCGGCCGAGGCTGAGGACTGACCGGTGACGCCCTGGCTCATGGCGGCGGTCCTTCCGGTGAGAGCGAGCCGGTCTCGGGCGCGCACGGGGGCGGCGTCGGTACGGTGACCGACGCCGCCCCCGGTCAGTGCGGCGAGAAACCCGCGCCGTGGCTAGAGCACCTGGGCGTCAAGGCGGATGACGCCGTAGGTCCATCCGTGGCGGTGGTAGACAGCGCAGGGCTGCTTGGTCGACTTCTCAATGAACAGGTAGAAGGGGTGTCCCACCAGCTCCATCTGGTACAGGGCCTCGTCCACGGTCATGGGCGTCGCGTCGTGCAGCTTCTGGCGCACGATGACGGGGGAGTCTCCCAGCTGCGACTCCACGGCCACGCCCTTCTGGGTGGGAGCCTTGGGCGAGTCCTCGATCGGGGCGTCGTCGGTCTCGTGCAGCCTGCTCAGCTCCTCGGCAGCCGGGGCCTGGGTGCTCGCCGGGACGTCCACAGGGTAGCGACGGTGGTCCTTCTTGCGGTCACGGGCCCGGCGCAGGCGCTCGGTCAGCTTCCCCATGGCGATGTCGAAGGCGGCGAAGCGGTCGGAGGAGGAGGCCTCGGCCCGGATGATCGGGCCCTTGGAGATGACGGTGATCTCGGCACGCTCTGCGGTGTCGGCCTGGCGTGGGTTGCGCTCGTGGGTCACCTCGACCTCGACGCGCTGGACTCGGGGGTCAAACTGCTCGACCTTGGTGGCCTTCTCCTCGACGTAGTCGCGCAGTCGAGAGGAGATCTCAGCGTTACGGCCGACGACGGTGATGTCCATGGTGGAACCTCTTTCTGGGTCCTGATGATCCTTCTCAGTGGATCGAACGGAGCCACCCGCCGCACCTCGCGACGGGCTCTGGATGGAACGTGACCACCTCCTGCGTGCCGTCCGCCCTGTGGGGCGGGACGGGGACACCTCCGTGGGATCCCCGCGCCTTGTGTGCGTTGTGCCACATAGCTTACACCATGTGGACGCCTGCTGCTGACTTCCCCGCCACCTGATCGCCGTGCGCTGACACGCGGCCGCCAGGAGGGGCGGGGGAGGCCGAGAGGGGAGGCCGTGACGGCGCTGACCCTCCGGGCACGCCGCTGACCTGGGCCCGGGGCGAGGGGGCGGCTGCCAGGACGAGGGCGCCCAGGCACCGGGCCCGGGCGGCCTCCAGGGCCCGGGCGCACGAGCCGAGGGTCGAGCCTGTGGTGACGACGTCGTCGACCAGGAGGACGGGCCAGCCCTCGACCGGCGCCAGCACGCGCGGGGGTGAGGCTCTGTTCAGGCGCCGACGACGTGCCGAGCGTCCGCGCTGGTGGGCGCCGCGCAGCCGTGGCCGGCGGCGCAGGACGTCGGCGGACAGGACGAGCAGGTCGCCCCCGCCGGGCCAGGAGCGGGCGATGCCACGGGCCACCGCGTCGGCCAGGTCCGCCGCCACGAGGCGCCCTCGCAGGCGCCGCGTGAGGCCGGAGGGAGCGGGGACGACCAGCACTCCACCCGCCTTGGTGACCTCCTGGACCAGCGAGGTCTCCAGGCCTGCGCTCCACAGGCCTGCGGCGTGCTGCCCTGCCTCTCCCATGACCTCGGCCAGGTCCTCCCGCCCACCGTTCTTCCAGCCCAGGACCAGGGCGCGCAGCGGACCGCGGTAGGTCGCCAGGGCGTGGATAGGGAGATCGCCGGCACCGTCGGCGTGGAGGACCTCGGACAGCGGGCCGTCCAGGAGGTGGCGGCAGCTCGGGCACAGCCGGGTGTCCCAGGTGCCGCACCCCGCGCACCGGAGAGGGACGAGCACGCTGGCGCAGTCCTGGACGAGGCGCCGCAGCCAGCGAGCAGGCTTCCAGGCAGCAGGTCCTGGCAGTCGTGGTGGCCAGGACTCTGGCGGCGTGGAGGCGGTGGCCTCGGGCGGGGACGAGGGCATGGGGTGAGCCTGCCTCGCCGTCGTCGCTCTCCTCCACAGCCGGCGGCGGGGCCCGCTCGCGCACCCGCGGTGTGGACACGGCGCCTTCCTGTGAGGTGGCGGCGCAGGCGTGGGGCGGGCACAGTCCACTACGATGAACGACGCCTGCACCGCTCGCGGCTCTTTCGGCCTGGGGCAGGACCGCCAGGACGTGGCTTCCGGGCGCGGCTGCGGCTGCGCCCTGCGGACACGCTCCGCCGTCACCACAGGGAGAAACCAGTATGTCGCTTGTCGACCGGATCCTTCGTATCGGAGAGGGGCGCACCCTCAAGAAGCTCGACGCCATCGCCCACCAGGTCGAGTCGCTTGCGGACGTCTACGGTGAGCTCACCGATGCTGAGCTCAGGGAGACGACTGACGATCTCAAGACGCGTTACGCCGATGGCGAGAGCCTGGACGCGCTGCTGCCCGAGGCCTTCGCCGCCGTGTGCGAGGCGGCTGACCGCGTGCTGGGCATGCGTCCCTACCACGTCCAGATCATGGGCGGTGCGGCCCTGCACCTGGGCAACATCGCTGAGATGAAGACCGGTGAGGGCAAGACCCTCGTGGCCACGATGCCCTCCTACCTGCGGGCGCTGACCGGCAAGGGCGTGCACGTGGTGACGGTCAACGACTACCTGGCCGAGTACCAGTCTGATCTCATGGGGCGTGTCCACCGCTTCCTGGGGCTGACCACCGGATGCATCCTGGCCGGGCAGAGCCCGGCCGAGCGCCGCCAGCAGTACGCCATGGACATCACCTACGGCACGAACAACGAGTTCGGCTTCGACTACCTGCGTGACAACATGGCCCAGCGCCCCGAGGACCTGGTCCAGCGCGGGCACGCCTTCGTCATCGTCGACGAGGTCGACTCCATCCTCATCGACGAGGCCCGTACCCCGCTCATCATCTCCGGGCCGGCCACCGGGGACGTCAACAAGTGGTACCAGGAGTTTGCCAAGGTCGCCGAGCGCCTGACCGCAGGCAGGGACTACGAGGTCGACGAGAAGAAGCGCACCGTGGGCGTGCTGGCCCCGGGGATCGCCCGGGTCGAGGACTACCTGGGGATTGAGAACCTCTACGAGTCCGAGAACACCCCGCTCATCGGCTTCCTCAACAACGCCATCAAGGCCAAGGAGCTCTTCCACCTGGACAAGGACTACATCGTCCGTGACGGTGAGGTGCTCATCGTCGACGAGCACACCGGGCGCGTGCTTCCCGGGCGCCGTTACAACGAGGGCATGCACCAGGCCATCGAGGCCAAGGAGCGTGTGGAGATCAAGGCCGAGAACCAGACCCTGGCCACGATCACCCTCCAGAACTACTTCCGCCTCTACCCTGAGGGCTCGCGCTCAGGCATGACCGGTACCGCTGAGACCGAGGCGGCCGAGTTCGCCGGCACCTACAAGATCGGCGTGGTGCCCATCCCCACGAACAAGCCGATGATCCGCGACGACCAGCCGGACCTGGTCTACAAGTCCGTGCGCTCCAAGCTGCAGGCCGTGGTCGACGACATCGAGGAGCGTCACGAGGCCGGTCAGCCGGTGCTCGTGGGCACCACGAGCGTGGAGAAGTCCGAGCAGCTCTCCCAGATGCTCACCCGCCGCGGCATCCCCCACGAGGTCCTCAACGCCAAGCAGCACGCCCGTGAGGCGGCCGTGGTCGCGATGGCCGGGCGCAAGGGCGCGGTGACCGTGGCGACCAACATGGCCGGTCGTGGTACCGACATCATGCTCGGTGGTAACGCCGAGCACATCGCGGTCACGGCCCTCAAGGAGTCGGGACTGGACCCGGAGGAGGACTCCGAGGAGTACGAGAAGGCCTGGCCGGCCGCCCTGGAGGCCGCTCGCGAGGCCTGCAAGGCCGAGCACGACGAGGTCGTCGAGCTCGGTGGCCTGTACGTGCTGGGGACCGAGCGCCACGAGTCACGCCGTATCGACAACCAGCTGCGAGGCCGCTCCGGCCGTCAGGGGGACCCGGGCGAGTCCCGTTTCTACCTGTCCATGGAGGATGACCTCATGCGCATGTTCGCCTCGGGGCTGGCCCAGCGCATCATGACCTCGGACGCCTACCCCGACGACGTCCCGCTGGAGTCCAAGATGGTCTCCAGGGCCATCGCCTCGGCCCAGCGCCAGGTGGAGTCGCGCAACTACGAGATCCGTAAGAACGTCCTGAAGTACGACGACGTCATGACCGAGCAGCGAGAGAAGGTCTACTCCGAGCGCCGCAGGGTGCTGGACGGGGAGGACCTGGAGCCGCAGATCGAGGCCTTCCGCGCGCGGACCGTGGAGACGGTCGTGGCCTCGCGCACCAGCGAGGGCCGTCCCGACCAGTGGGACCTGGAGGGCCTGTGGGACGACCTGGCGCGTCTCTACCCGGTGGGGCTGACCAGGGACGAGATCCTGGGGGCCGTCGGCAGCCTCGACCAGCTGACGGCTGAGCGCCTGAGCGCTGAGCTGACCGAGGACGCGGCAGTCGCCTACGAGGACGCCGAGCGGCGCCTGGACGACAACCCGGTGGCGCTCGCCCAGCTGGGGCCCGAGCCCATGCGCACCCTGGAGCGGCGCGTGCTGCTGGCGGTGGTGGACAAGCGCTGGCGTGAGCACCTGTACGAGATGGACTACCTCAAGGAGGGCATCGGCCTGCGGGCGATGGCCCAGAGGGACCCGCTCGTGGAGTACGCCAACGAGGGCGCCCACATGTTCAAGGCCATGATGGAGGGCATTCGCGAGGAGACGGTGGAGCAGGTCTTTGCCAACGCTGCTCGTTTCGACGCTGCTGCCAAGCGCGCTGAGGAGGAGGACGGGACCGAGCCGGCCCGCACGGTCGCGCAGGCAGGCGGGGCGACCGTCGGGAGCCTGGCTGGTGGCACCGTCATGGGGGACACCGGTCGTCAGGAGATGAACCAGCGCGTGAGCTACTCGGCTCCGGGCGAGGACGGGACCGCCTCCGCCAGCGAGGGCGGCCAGGCCTCGAGGAGGACTACTGGCATGAACCGCGCTGAGCGTCGCGCGGCCAGGCGCCGCCGCTGAGCGGGCGCGGGCCTTCACCGCCGTCGCGGCCGCTGGGTCCTAGCCGATCTCCACGACGGCCAGGACCCAGCGGCCGCGGTGCATCTCCAGCCGGGCTGCGGCGCCACGCAGCTGCGGCCCGACGTCGAGCAGCACCATGGCCTCGCAGGCCCCCGAGGGGGTGAGCTGGACGCTCGCGCGACGCGGACGCGGGCGGGGCGAGGCCGCCTCGCCCAGGATCCGGCGGGCCAGGCCCGCCCGACGCGCCAGGGCGTCGAAGAGCTCGGGCGTGGTCCAGCCGGACAGGTGGTCCACCGGGCGCAGCCCTGCCAGGACCTCCGCGGCAGCCGTGACGAGTGCCTGCGCCATCCTGGTCGCCGTCGCCACCTGCCTGGTGCCGGACGACTGCTCGCCTAAGGCCGAGGCCTCCTCACCGGCACGCGCCTCGCGGATGGCCTCGAGCGAGGCCTCGCTCTGCTCGACCGTGGGGACGAAGCGGAATCGGTCCCACCGGGCCGGACCGCGGCCTGGACGGCTCCCAGGCTCCTGGAGGGGGTGAGTGGGACAGTGAGTGAGCTCGGGCGGGGAGGTGGTCAGCCGCTCTGCCAGGGCGAGGGCGTCGGCAGGGCCGGGCAGACGGGGCGGGGACAGACGGAGCGCCTGCGGCGCTCGCAGAGCGGGTGGTGCGGTGAGGGTGGCCATGGCGGGCGTCCTTGTCGGCGGGCCGGCTAGCGGCGCAGGCTGTCGGGAACCGTGAGCACGGTGCCAGGGTGGATCAAGGAAGGATCCGGGCCGATCGCGGCGACGTTGAGCGCGTAGAGCTCGGGCCAGGAGGTGAGGACCTCGGCGTCGCTGACCTCGCCGTCCCTCGCCGCCTCAAGCAGGGAGCGCGTGATCTGCCACAGCGAGTCCCCGGGCGCCACGGTGACCGTCTCCCTGGAACCCGCGGTGGGGACGGACTCGTTCGTGGCAGAAGGGTGCGGCGAGCGGGCACGGCTCTGAGGACGAGCTGGGTGCGGGCGGCGCCCCTGAGCCTGGCCAGCACCCTGTGCGGCCTGGGTGCCCAGGAGACCAGGAGCCTGCACCCTGCCTGCGTGAGGTTCCGGGCCGCCGGCGGTGGTCGCTGCGGCGGCGTCGGCGGCTGGTGGGCCGCTCGGAGGAACGAGCTCGGAGGGGCGCGGCTGGGCAGGACGCAGCGGCACGTCAGCGCCGGGGGAGTCGGAGGAGCCCGTGCTCGCCGTGTCGCTCGCCGTGTCGCTCGGCGTCTGGCCCGGCTGGGAGGGGGCGCTCTGCCCGGGAGGCTCGCTCTGCCCGGGCTGGGCGGAGGCGTCGGCAGGGGTGTCCGGGCCCTCGCCCTCCTGGGTGCCAGGCTCTGGCGCGGCGGGACGCTCAGGAGGCGGGGCGCCGGTCTCCGAGCTGGTCGGTGACCAGCCCAGGTCGTCGCTGGGGGCGGAGACCTGAGCGGCCGCGGGGCTCGCCGTCGCCAGGCCGAGCAACAGCGTGCCTGCGACGGTACGGCGCACCGCTGGTGCCCCGCGGCGAGCCACTGCCCTCAGGAGCGCCTGACCCAGGCGGCTGGAGACGACGTCCTCGTCCCGTGTGGCGGCCAGAGCCAGCAGGCCGGAGGCGACGTGCCAGGCACCGGCGAGCGTGAGCACCGCGCAGGACAGGACGCCGAGCCAGGCGAGACAGATCGGCGCCCAGGGCTCCTGAGGGACCTCAAGGAGGGTCTGGGTCCCACCGACTGTCACGGTGGCCAGGATGACGGTGAGCAGGAAGGCGAGTGCTGTCATCGCTGACAGACGCATACGCAGTGACATGATGACCTCCGAGAATCGACAATGATGTTTGAGGTTGCTTGATCATCGACAATTGCGGAAGAGGTGTCAAGAGAGGGATTGAGGTCCCATGCGTACCTTCTTGCTGAGTGATGGGGTTGAGGTCATGGACCCGATCACCTATCTCGACGAGCTTGAGAGCGTCTTCGATGCGGAACGGCGGGCACAGGTCGCAGGTCAGGGTGCGGATCTGGCCGAGGCTGAGGCTGCGACGGTGACCGTGGGGGACCGGCTGCGCTCCGGGCTCGGCCAGCGGCTGCGCGTGCTGACGCGCGGCGGGGCCTGCGTCGAGGTCCTCGCGCGGCAGGTGGGTCAGGACGTCCTCGTTGGCCGGCTGCCGGGCGGTGGGGCCGTGGTCGTGCGCACGGACGCCGTCGCCGTCGTTGGCCCTGGAGGCACTGGTGCGAGCGGCGAGGGGGAGGGGTGGCGCAGCATGAGGGAGGCGCTGCGCGACCTGCGACGGCGCGGGGCACGAGTCAGTCTCAGCCTGCTCGCGGGCAGCGTGACCGGCACGATCGTGCCGGTCGGCCAGGACCACGTCGAGCTCGCCGTCGAGATGAGCCAGCGAGTTCCTGTCGCAGGCGGGGGTCAGCAGGTTGTGGTCGCGCTGGAGGCGATCGAGGTCGTCAGGGAGTGCTGAGGGCCTTGGCGCCCTGTGGCACGGTCGGGCTCAGGAGCGCCGGGAGGACTTCTCGGAGGCCACCATCTGGCGAGTAGAGGCGAGCTGGCGCTCGACGTACTCGTCAAAGGCGTCCTCGGGGATCCGCCACAGCTTGCGGGCGCCGACCTGGATCGCAGGCAGGTCCCCCGACAGGATGAGGGCACGGACAGCCTGGGTGGAGAGCTGGAGCCTTTCGGCGACGTCTGCGATGGTCAGGAATGAGGCGCTCATGGTGAGATTGTCTCCCTGTAGGGCACGGAAACCGGTGAGCAACACACCAGCCGACGTCAATTCACCCTCATCACCCTGATGCAGGGTCACGAGTATGCAAGGAGGCTCTCGTGAGCTCGACCCCCTGGCCGCTCTCCCGCCGCGCGACCGGCCCGGCCCCCACGGCAGTCGCCCTGGCTGTGGCCGGCGGGCACCCGGCCCTGGTAGAGGCCGTCGACCGCTGCGGCACCGGGCTGAGAACCGCGCGCCAGTGCGAGAGCGTGACCGAGCTGCTGTCGGTGAGCATCACCCGGCAGGTACGTCTGGCCGTCCTCGATACCGCTCTTGCTGAGCTGGACCGGACCGTGCCCGAGCGCCTGCGGAGGGCTGGCATCGGCGGGGTCCTGCTGGTGGGGCCGGAAGAAGGTGACTGGGAGCAGCCCGGCTGGAGGGTACTGCCCCGGGACTGCCCGGAGGCCGTGGTGGTGCGAGGGCTCCAGGAGGCTGCGCTCGGGGAGCGCGGGGCCGACGGCGCCAGCAGGGCGGGCGCTGGCGGCCTGAGAGAGGCTGGGGCGCTGGTCGTGGTGTGGGGACCGCACGGCGCGCCGGGCAGGACCACCGTCGCGGCCGCCCTGGCGCACGGGCTGGCCCAGCGAGGCGGCTCCATCCTCGTCGACGCCGACCTCAGCGCCCCGAGCCTCAACCAGGTCCTGGGCCTGGGTGAGCAGTATGCCTCGGTCGCCACAGCCGCCCACCTGGCCTTGCGCGGCTCCCTGGACCGGGACACCCTGGAGGCCCTCCTCGTTAGCGTCGGTCCCGGAGCCCGTGTCCTTGGCGGGGTGGGGCGTGCGGGGCGGTGGCGCGAGCTTCCGCCGGTGGCCATGGAGCGCGTGTGGGCGCTGAGCCGGCACCTGGCGGCCTGGACGGTGGTGGACGTGGCGGGCGGGGAGGTCGAGGAGGAGGTGGACTCCTACACCCTGGAACCAGGCCGAGACGCGCTGGTGGCCTCGCTCCTGCGCGAGGCGGACGTCATCGTCGTGGTCGGGAAGGCCGACGTCGTCGGGATGCGCCGCCTGACCCAGCTGTTGACGAGCCTGCGACAGGTGGACGGAGCGGAAGGACGCCTCCAGGTCGTCGTCAACAGGTTGCGTCCCACCAGCGCCGGGCCGGATCCGGCGGGGGCCGTGCGCCGGGCACTGGCCGGCAGGCTCGCCCCTGAGGACCTGGTCCTCCTCCCCGAGGGGCCGCAGGCGGACCTCGCTGTCAGGCGCGGGCGCAGCGTCCTTGAGGACGATGTGGGCTGTCCCCTCGGCCAGGCGCTGACCGGCCTGGTCAACCACCTGGCGCGATCAGCCTGCGCTCCTGCGCCGCGGTGGCCTGGGCGCGGGCTGCGCAGGGACCGGTCCGTCCCGGCCTGGCTGGCCAGACGGGTGAGCCAGAGCCGCACGGCCTGAACCGGTGCCTGCGGCGTAGCCGTCGTCCCGGCTCACGGCAGGGCACACTGGTGCCATGCGCATCTACCTTCCGGCCACAGCCGCCGACCTGTCCGTCGCTGAGATCAGCCCCCGCACGGCCCACGCGGTGACGCCAGCCCTGGCCGCCGCTCTGCCGGAGGAGGACGAGGAGGGTCTGGAGGTCTCGGCGAGCCTGTGCGCCGCGGACTCTTCCCTGGTGCGGCTGGCAGAGCCGGAGGCCGCCGGGGTCGCGGACCGCCGTGTGGTCGTGGCGGCTGACGTCGACCCTGCTGACCTGCGTGAGCTGACGGTCGAGGGTGACGTCCTGCCCGGGACGGTGGAGCTGGTGGTCCCGGTGGGCTGGGACGACGTCGCAGCACTCCTCGTCGATGACGTCGAGGCTGAGGCTGACGTCCGGCTGGCCCGCACCGGGGACGAGGAGGCCTTTGAGCGTGCCGCGGACGCTGACCTGCTGTGGTTCGACGTCTGCGAGCGAGGCCACCTGGCTGCTCGGCTCGGCTCAGGCTCCTAGGAGGCCACGACCGTCAGTCGTGAGCCCTCAGGCGTTGCGGTGACCTTGACCTGGTCGGGGATCTGGCGGCGCAGCTCCTCGACGTGGCTGACGATCCCCACCGTGCGCCCGCCTTGCTGCAGCCGGCCGAGCTCGTGGAGGACGTCCTGGAGAGTCTGCGGATCCAGGGAGCCGAAGCCCTCGTCCACGAAGAGGGTCTCCATGAGAGTCCCTCCGGACTCGGTTGCCACCACGTCCGCCAGGGCCAGGGCCAGGGCGAGGGAGACGTAGAAGGTCTCGCCTCCGGACAGGGTCCGGGGGTCACGGGTCCGTTCCCCGCCGAGCCGGTCCAGCACGCCCATGCCCAGGCCCCGCCGGCGGGCGCTGTTCTTCTCCTCGTCGACCTGGATGAGCTCGTAGCGTCCGCCGGACATGGTCTCCAGCCGGTGGTTGGCGAAGGCCAGGACCTCCTTGAACCGTTCAGTCAGGACCCAGGTCGCCAGCGGTGTGGCCTCGTGGTTCTCGCCCGCTGCCAGAGCCGCCACGCGAAGGAGGGCAGCGTTGTCCCCGACCACGGTGGCCAGCTCGGTGGCCGCCTCGTGCAGGCGGCGTGCACGTGTGCGCACGGACTCGTCCCGTGCCTGGATGCCGGCCTGCTGCGAGACCGCGGACTGCCAGGCCTGCTCGCTCTCAGCCAGGACCTGCCGGGCCTGGCTGAGACCTGGCTCCTCCTGACCCGTGAGCGCACTGACCTGCGGCTGGGCCAGGCCTGCGCGCACGCGCGCTACCTCGGCGTCGCGCTCGCGCACGAGGGCGGCCAGGCGGTCGACCTCGGCCTCGCCGCGCCGTGCTGCCTCCAGGTCGGTGCGAGAGGCGAAGCCTGCCTTGGCCATCTCGGAGGCGAGGTCCTGCTGAGAGGCGCGTGCAGCCTGCACGAGTGTCCGCACCGTGCGCCAGCGGGCCGTCAGGGCCTCAGCCAGCTCAGCGGCGCGCCCGAGCTCGGCGCGCCGTGACGCCACGCTGGCGTAGGCACCTCGCGCCGTCGTGACCTGCTCCAGGTCACGCTCCAGCCCCTCCTGCTCGGAGGCGAACGTGGCGGCTGTGGCTGCAGCCGCTTCCTTGTGCTCGCTCAGCCGCTGCTGGAGCTCGGACTTACGTGCCGTCAGCGAGTCGAGCTCCTCCTGCAGCCGCGTGCGTGGCTCGGCCTGCTCCTGGGCGCTGGCCAGCGCCTGGCTGGTGGCGGTGAGCTCGGCTGAGGCCTGCTCGGGCGAGCGCCCCTCGGCGGCGGCCTCGGCCTGGGCGAGCCGGGCCTGGAGCGTTGTGACCTGGGCGCGGGCGGCCTCCAGGCTCTGACGGGCACGAGCCGAGGACTGGTCAGCGGCGTCCAGGTCCGCGCGTGAGACCGGGTCGCAGTCGGCTGGGGCGGGACGCGGGTGCTCAGGCGAGCCGCACACGGGGCACGGCTGGCCTGGTGAGAGCTCCCCGACCAGGGTCGCCGACGTGGCGTTGATCCAGGCGCTGCGCAGGGCGTGGGCCTGCTTCTCGAGCGCGTCAGCCTCCCTGCGGGCCTGCTCGGCAGACTCTCGGGCCTGAGCGAGCGCGCTGGACACGGAGCTGACCTGCTCGGCGGCCTGTGCCCGGCGCTCGGCGGCCTCGTGGGCCGAGCGCAGGTCCGGCACGCGCTCCTGGGCCTGGTGCGCCGTGGCCAGGAGCTCACGCAGCTGCTCAGCACGCCGGGGGAGCGACGTCAGCGCCCCACGGGTCTCCTCGATCTGCTGGGACTGACGCTCCTGCTCCTGGCGCAGGCGCTCCAGCCGCTCACGTCGCTGCGAGACCCGGGACTCCGTGGCCTCGGCCTCCACCAGGGCGGCGGCACGGTCCCGTTGCTCGCGCGCCTGGGTCTCCAGGTGCGCGACCAGACGGCTGGAGGCAGCCAGGTCAGGGGTGTCGCCCGGCTGCGGGGCGTGCTCAACCTGGTCCCAGCCGTGCACCTCGTCCAGGGTCTGCTCGCCCTCGCTGAGGGCCTGGGCGAGGAGCGCGGACGTGACCTCGTCCGCTGGCAGCTCACCAACCTCCTGCTCCAGGGCCTGGGCGGCGGCCTCAGCATCCTTGTGCGCTCGCTGGACCATGCCTGCCACCGAGGCCGCTCGCTGGGCCAGGTCCAGGGTATGAGCAGTCAGCTGGGCCTCCTGAGCCCCGGCCTCCAGCTCCTCCTGTGCCTCCAGGAGGGCGCGACGCTGCGCCAGCAGCTCGGCCAGCGCCTGAGCCTCGTCCAGCTCGTCACGCGCCCTCTCACGCCTGTGCTGTGCGGAGGAGACCTCCTCCTGGGCCTCACGCAGCCGCGCTGCTGCCTGCCTGGTCGCCGACGAGGTGACCTCGGCGATCACCTCCAGCTCGGGCGTGGCCGCCTCGACGGCGCGGCTCAGCAGCTCGTGGACGGTGGGCTGCGGCTCGTCCGGCTCGTCCGGCTCATCTGGTGCGCTCTGGGGCGCTGCCTCGCTGGCCTCCGCCTGCTGCGACGTCGTGTGCGCCGGCCTTGTCTGGCCGTCCGGCTCGTGCGAGACGACCTCGGCGAAGGCCTCGGCAGCAGCGCGCAGGCGCTGACGCGACTGCTCGGCCTGGCCTCGCGCAGCCAGGGAACGACGGCGCAGCTCCTCCTGGAGCTCGTCATAGACCCGTGTGCCGAAGACGTCACGCAGGAGTCGGTGACGCTCGTCAGACGAAGCGCGCAGGAAGGTAGCAAACTTGCCTTGAGGCAGCACGATGGTCTGGGTGAACTGCTCGCGGCTCAGCCCGATGGCGCGAACGAGCTCTGGGCCGGCCTCATCAGGACGCAGGGTGGCGTCCTCGCTGACCTGGCCGGCCGGGTCAGCGAGCCGCCAGACCTTGAGCGAGGCCTTCTGCGTGGTGGTCCCGCTGCCACGCAGCTTGAGCCTCTCGTAGGCAGGGGTGCGTCGCACGCGGTAGGTGCCGGCAGAGGTGGAGAAGACCAGCTCGACGACGGTCTCGGTGCCGGGACCGGCCAGGCGGGAGCGGATACGGTCCTTGGAGGAGTCCTTGTCCCCGGACACGTCTCCGTACAGGGCGAAGACGATGGCGTCGATGATCGTCGTCTTGCCGGCGCCCGTGGGCCCCGTGAGCAGGAAGCGCCCGGAGGTGGCGAAGCGGTCGAAGTCGATGACCTCGGTGCCGGGATAAGGACCGACGGCGCTCATCGTCAGACGGTGCAGGCGCATCAGGCGCTCCTCCTCGCTGCGAGAACGGCCTCGTAGGCCTGGGCCAGGGCCAGCCGGTCGGCGGCCGTCGGCTCGCTCTGGGCTGCGTCGTGAAGGAACTGATGAGCCACCTCCAGCGGATCAGCGGACCGGGTCACGCTCGCCGCCTGGCGGGGCGCCTGCTCGTCGTCCTGCCGGGCGATGGCCAGCACCTCACCAAAACGCTGGCGCAGGCGCGCGGGTGCTCCCAGTGGCAGGGGGCCACGCACGATGGCGCGCACCCAGGCCCCGACCGCGTAGTCGAAGGCGGGCCCTTCCAGCTCCTCCATGGTGCCGGTGACCGTCTCGATGCGGTGTGCCACAGGCGTGGGGATCCGCTCGAGGCTCGTCACGCCGTCGGCCGTCAGCTCCACCAGGACTGAGGACTTGGGCCACGGGGCCTCAGAGAAGGAGAAAGGTATCGGGCTGCCGGAGTAGACCAGGCGCGGACGCGCAGCAGCGCAGGATCCTGCGGGCGGGCGCTGAGGAAGGCGGATCTCCTGCGGCCGGTGCAGGTGCCCGAGCGCGACGTAGTCCAGCCCACCGCTGGAGGCGCCGGCCTCAGACCCACCCAGGGTCTCGAAGACCTCTGACGGTACGCAGTCCACCCCGCCGACGCGGATGTCCCTCTCGGAGCCCTCACAGGCCTGCCCGCCGGCGACGAAGGCGTGGGCCGTGACTACCGCAGGCACACGCCTGCTGCTGGCCGCCCGTCGCCGGGCCAGGTCCTGGCCCACCAGACGCAGCGCCCCACTGACGACGGCCTCGTGGCTGCGAGCCAGACGCACAGGCCCCTGCGCCTCATGCAGCCCCTCGCTCCCGGTCTCCTCAGGCTTATCTGGCCTGCTGAAGACCTCGCCCGTCCGCTCGCTCAGGAGCGCTGGCAGGACCCCGCGGGTCGCGTCCGGATCGAGGTAGGGAAGGGCGTAGACCAGCAGGCCCTCCCTGCCTTGCGGGTCAGGCACGATGACCGGCTGGTCCGCCTCAGCCACCTGCGCACGCACGGCCAGGGAGGGGCGGAAGAGCGATGAGCCGAAGCCTAGGCGCTGGGCGGAGTCGTGGTTGCCCGGCGTGAGCACCACCTGCGTGCGCTCCGTGAGGCGGTTGAGGGTGTCATTGAGCAGTCGGACGCAGTCCGTGGGCGGGATCGCGCGGTCGTAGACGTCCCCGGCGACCACGACGGCGTCGACGGACTCCGCCTCGACGAGCTCGACGAGGTGGTCCGCGAAGGCAGCGTGGGCGTCATCCAGGACTCGCCCGTGGAAGGTGCGTCCGAGGTGCCAGTCTGAGGTGTGCAGGATCCGCATGGACGCACCTTCTCACAGGGGTACGACACTTATCCGTGCACGAGGCCGCCAGGGGCCTCGCGCGGCCAGCGGCTCAGGCAGCCACCGTGCCCGTGGCCACCAGGACGATGATGACCATGCCCAGCGCCACGCGGTAGACGAGGAAGCTGGTGAACTTGTTGGAGGAGACGAAGCGCAGGAGCCAGGCGATCGTCGCGTAGGCCACGACGCCGCTGGTGACAGTAGCCAGCAGGGTCGGCGTCCAGCCGACCTCGGCCGAGATGTCCGAGGCCGCGGTGACGGCCTCCAGGGCACCGGCGGCCACGAGGGCCGGGATGCCCATGTAGAAGGACAGACGGGTGGCGGTCACCCGGTCAAAGCGCAGGAACAACCCGGCCGAGATCGTGGCCCCGGAGCGCGAGATCCCGGGAAAGATCGGGGCGAGCGCCTGGAAGAGACCGATGATGAGCGCGTCCTTGACCCCCACCTGCTCCATGCCCTTGCCCGTGGTGGCGTGAGCGGCGCCGGGGGCGCTGGAGCGACGGTCCGCCAGCCACATGACTGCGCTCCACACGATGAGCGCACCGGCGATGACCCACAGGGAACGGGAGGTGACCTCGATGAAGTCCTTGAACACCAGGCCGATCACGGCCACCGGTACCGAGCCCAGGATGATGCCCCACCCCAGGACGTAGTCCGGGCTGCTGCGGCGCTCAGCGTGGGCCAGGCCCATGACCCACGCGCGCACGATCCGCACGATGTCGCGCCAGAAGTAGACCACCGCCGCCAGGATCGCCCCGACCTGGATGACCGCGGTGAAGGCAGTCATGCCCACGGTGTTGATGTCGTAGCCGAGCAGCTTCTCCACGATGTTGAGGTGCCCGGTCGAGGAGACCGGAAGAAACTCCGTGATGCCCTCGACGATGCCGAGGATGACGGCGTGCAGCCAGTTCATGACGCTCCCAGCGCTAGGCGGTACGGCTGGAACGAGGGTACCGGCCAGGCCGGGTGAGTGACGAGCTGGGAGACCCTGACTCGTCCGGCTCACGCGACAGGGGTGCGGGAGAGCAGGCTGCTCACCTGGCGCTGCTCCCAGGAGCGTGAGCGGCACGTCGAGGGCAAGGCCCTCCTGGCCCAGGTGGTGGTGCCGCGTTGAGCGCACCCGGACCGCTTCAGTCGGTCAGGCCTCGGCGTGACGGAGGCAGCCTGGTCCCCGTAGCAGCGAGGAGAACCCCGGTACCTCCGGTTACGCCGGGTCGGTGACCTTGGACAGGGCCGCCAGGGCCTCGGCGTGCAGGAAGCCGTTGGAGGCGACGGCGTTGCCGCCCCACGGGCCGTCCTGCCCGTCCAGGGAGGTGAAGCGACCGCCTGCCTCGGTGACGATGGGGACCAGGGCCGCCATGTCGTACAGCTCCAGCTCCGGCTCTGCCGCGAGGTCGACGGCGCCCTCGGCCACGAGCATGTAGGACCAGAAGTCGCCGTAGGCGCGCGTGCGCCAGCACGACTGCATGAGAGCGAGCATCCCGCGCAGACGCCCTTGCGCAGCCCACCCGGACAGTGAGGAGTAGGACAGCGAGGCGTCGGCCGTGTCCGAGACCGAGGACACGTGCAGGCGCCTCGCTGAGGAGAGCGAACGGCCGCTCCAGGCCCCGCCGTCCTTCACCGCCCACCAGCGCCTGCCCAGCGCCGGGGCTGAGACCAGCCCGAGGACCACCTCGCCGTCCTCGACCAGGCTCAGCAGCGTGGCCCACACCGGCACCCCACGGACGAAGCTCTTGGTGCCGTCGATGGGGTCAATGACCCACTGACGTGGAGAGTGCCCGGTCGTGCCGAGCTCCTCCCCGTAGACGGAGTCGCGGGTGCGAGCCCGCGCCAGGTAGTCGCGGATGCGCTGCTCGGCCTCTCGGTCCGCCTCGGTGACCGGGGTGAGGTCCGGCTTGGTCTCGACCTCGAAGTCCTGGCGCTCGAAGTGCCCCTGGGTGAGGGGGTCGACCTGGTCGGCGATGGTGTGGGCCAGGTGGAGGTCGTCGCGCCAGCGGCGCGAGGCGGGGGAGGGGGAGACGGACGGGCTCATGGTCAGAGGGTAGCGGTGCCGTGGCGGCGCAGCTCCCGCACCTGGCTGTGGCGGGTGGCCGGGGCCGCCTGGAGGACGGTGTCGATCATGGTCTCCATGAACGGGCCCGGGCCCAGCTCGGCGGGGAACACCTCTGGACGCAGGCGGACCTCGCCGTCGAGGAGCGGCTCGTAGCAGATGAGGGTGGTGGTCGTGTAGCCGTTGCCGTCCCCACGGTCGCGGAGCTTGAGCATCATGTCCACGGCCTTGTCCACCTGGGTGGGCTCGGCCAGGATCGCCGAGCTGACCACGAAGGCGAAGCCCACCGCCGCCAGGGGGTAGCGTGCCCGCAGGTTGCCGGCGTCGCCGTAGGCCTCCTCGAAGCGGTTGGCGAGGTTGTTGCCGAAGGAACCACTCTGGGACTTGGTGGACAGCAGCAGCTCAGGGCCTGTCTGCCAGGAGGACATGACGACGTCGACCTGCTTGGTGTAGGCCCGTCCGAGGATCCGGGCGTCCTGGGGAGCGACGCTGCGCATGCGGCTCAGGCGCCGCTCCAGCTCGCGACGCAGCGGCGCGGGCAGTCCCTCCAGAAACGCGCTGAGGTCGGTGGGGAGCACGCGCGGGTCCTGGGCACGGGGCCAGACCGCGTCCGGGGCGAAGCCGGCGCGGCGGAGCTCGTGCGCGAACCAGGCGTCAAGCCCCTTGCCCAGCAGACCGCTCTGGGTGGTTGCCTGGGCGCGAACAGGAACGGACAGGATCTGGGCCAGCAGCTCCAGGTCAGGTTGGTAGCGTGCCCGGGACCGTGCGTCCTGCGCGGCCTGCCTCGCCGCCGTGGCCGAGGGGGCTTGCCCGTCAGGGGCCGCCGGCCCCTGACCGCTGACCTGCCAGGGGGAGCGCGCGCTGGCGCGGGCCACAAGCGCGTCATACTGGGCGATACCACGCGGCTGCTGTGTGGGCCCTTGCGCGGCGGTGCTGAGTGCTTCAGTCACTGGGGTCCCTTCGCTCGTGAACGACGGCGGTCGGCGAGTTGACGGCGGGTGGCGCGCAGCTCCTCCAGGCCCTGGGCGCCGACGACGTCAGCAAGGCCGAGGAGGGCGTCAACCTGCTCGCGTACCTGTGCGTGCTCTCCCTGTGCCAGCAGGCGACGCGCCTGTGGCAGGAAGGCCTCCAGCTCCTCACGGCGGCTGCGTACCAGCGCCAGGCTGGGCACCGCCAGCCGGGCGGCCTCTCGCGGTTCGAGCTTGAGCAGCCCGCCTCCGTAGGAGCGGCCCACCACCTCAGCGCTCAGTGCCGTCACGGAGCCGGAGGCGGCCAGAGCCAGCACCGCGGCCCCGATGCCGTGGGCCTCTTCGGCGAGGTACAGGCCGTGGACGGAGTTGAGGTGGTGGACGCGGGCCTCGTTGGCGCACAGCGCCACGGCGTCGTTGTTCATGTAGGTGACGAACAGGTCCGCCACCTCAGGCAGCGGGACCCTCCACCACGGTGAGCGCACGCGGCACTTGTAGGCCTGGTGGACACCGGTGGCCTGGCCTGCGGCGATGTAGCGTCTTCCGGCCGCTGAGGGTCTGCTCGGAGGGGAGAACAGGAGCGTGCGCGCGCCCTGGCCTCCTAGCGCGGCCAGGGCCTGGTCATCGAGAACGAGGGAGCGTAGGTGGGTTGATCCCGGCGGGCTGAGCGGCAGGAGGTCCTGCTTGCGCAGCCCCTCCTGCTTGGCGCGCTGCGGGCTGAGGGCAAAGAAGTGGTTGGCGCCGCTGACCCCGCCCAGCGCGATCCTGCCCCAGGTGGACAGCTCGGCAAAGAGCGGGATGGCACCAGGGCAGCCGGACGTCACGGCAGGGACCTGGGGCGCCTGGGCTGACTGCGCCGTGGGCAGCGTTCCGGCCTGGCCACCGGTGAGCAGGGCGTAGGCGGGGGAGGAGGCCAGGGCAGGGGTCCAGCGGTCCCCGCGGCGCTGGGGGCGCCAGGTGCTGGCTTCGCCGCTGCGCTCCAGGGCCGCCAGGTTCGCCAGCTGGACCAGCTCGAAGTGGTCGACCCCGCGACCGTGGCGGGAGAATCCCTCGGCCAGGAGGAGGACCACCTCCTCCTGGACGTCCGGGAAGACACGCTCAGTGAACAGCACGAGGCGCACCGCGGTGAAGGAACGCAGCAGGAACTCACGGACCTGGGCGGCGTAGTTGACGCTGAGCAGCTCGGCCGGCAGCACGAGCCCCAGCCGGCCGCCCTGGGCCAGGAAGCTGGTGGCGTGCACGGTGAAGGCGGCCCAGGAGGAGGCCAGGTTGGTCAGGCGGACTCCCTGGGCGAGCGCGGCCTGCTGCGCCTTGACCCGGCTGGGGCCGCGAAAGTCCTGGTAACGGATATAGGGAGGGTTACCGATGACCGCCTGGACCGGCACCGGGGTGGTGAAGTCGAAGAAGTCCCCGACGGACAAGCGTGCCTGGGTGCCGTCCGCCTCCAGGAGCCGACGTGCACGGTCGACTGAGGCAGCGTCCAGGTCCACCCCGACCAGCTGCGAGTCCCGGACACCGCCTCCCAGCTCGCCCAGGCGCGCGGCCGCGGCCCGCAGGAAGACGGCCTCTCCGCACGAGGGCTCCAGCACGCGGTCGCTGCCCTCGCGCAGCGCCCACCGTGCGATGAAGGAGGCGATCGGCTCAGGCGTGAAGAAGGCGCCGCGCTCCTTGCGCACCGCGCGGGGGTCGACGTAGCTCATGGCCTGATCCTCCCGCCTGCCACCGACACGAACTCCTGCACCGAGCCTCTCCCGGCGCCCGGCTCATCGTAGAGGACACGGCCCCGTCACGGCCCACCCCGGCCGGCGTCCTGGCGGGCGGGGCGGGCCACGGCACCCAGCCGCCAGCCAGGTGCGCCGGTGGGCCGACGGCACGGCGCAAGCGACGTCGTCGGCCCACCAGGACGGGGCGCGGTGGCCCCAGCCACGCCGGGAGGTCTCACACCTCCAGCATCACCTTGATCTCGCGGCGCTCGTCCATGGCCTTGTAGCCCTCGGCCGCCTGCTCCAGCGGGATCCGGGAGGTGAAGACCTTGCCGGGGTGGATCTCGCCGGCCTGGATCCGCTTGACGAGATCAGGCAGGAAGCGGCGCACCGGAGCCGGGCCGCCCAGCAGGTGGACCTGACGGAAGAACAGGTCCTGGCCATCGAGCTTCTGGTCGTGGGAGACGCCGACGAAGCCGATGTAGCCACCCGGGCGGCACGAGGCCAGCGCCTGGTCCATGGACTGCTGGGTGCCCACGGCCTCGCACACGCCGTGCGCGCCCAGGCCACCGGTGAGCTCCTTGACCCTGGCCGCGCCCTCCTCGCCCCGCTCGGCGATGACGACGTCGGCCCCGAACTCGCGAGCGAGCCGGGCGCGGTCCTCGTGACGGGAGAAGGCGATGACCTTCTCGGCACCCAGGGCCTTGGCGGCCAGGACCGCGGACAGCCCGACGGCGCCGTCGCCCACGACCGCGATGGTCCTGCCCGGGCCGGCCTCGGCGGCCACGGCAGAGAACCAGCCGGTGCCCAGCACGTCGGAGGCGGCCAGGTAGTCAGCCAGGCGCTCGGGGTCCTCAGGCGCACCGCCGGGGACGACCACGAGCGTGCCGTCGGCCTGCTCGACACGCATGTACTCGGCCTGGCTGCCGGTGTAGGAGCCGGCGTTGGCACAGCGTGAGGGGAAGCCCGCCTGACAGATCTCGCAGGTGCCGTCAGAGACCATGAAGGAGCCGATGACGAAGTCGCCGACCTTGAGGGTGGAGACCTCGTCACCGGTCTCAACGACGGTGCCGACGTACTCGTGGCCCATACGCTGGTGGTCCACCGGCTGCAGGCCGCGGAAGGGCCACAGGTCCGAGCCGCAGATGCAGGCGGCGGCCAGCCTGATGACGGCGTCGCCAGGAGCCTCGACACGGGGGACCGGGACCTCCTCGACGACGACGTCGCCGGGAGCGCGCATGACGACGGCCTTCATGGTGGCGGGGATCGTGGGTGCAGACTGTGCAGTCACCGTGTTCTCCTCAGAGTGGGACGTGTTCTGACGTGCCTCCAGGTTAGGACAGGGCCATCACGCGAGCCAGGTACTGCGGGGGCTACCTGTGCGCACGCCCGCTGCGCCAGGACAGGTGCCTGTGCCGTCAGGGGGAGCAGGGGGAAGCTGGAGCCCGGTGTCGTCTACCTGAGCCGTCTGCCTGGTGACAGGGCTGTGCGCGGGGACGAGGGGCTAGCGGGAAGGACGCGGACCTGGACGGCCTTGACCACGGCGCTCAGGTGGACACCGACCTCGATGCCGAGATCTGCCACGGCCCCCGCGGTCACGACGGCGGACAGCTGCTGGTCCCTGCCCTCCTGTCCGGCCAGGGCCAGGCGCACGGTGACCATCGACCCGGCGCGTTCCAGACTGGTCACCCGCACCGGCAGGTGGTTGCGCGGTGAGCCGCCGGGATCCTTCTGGCTGGGCGGGTAGAGCCCGACGGCGTCGGGCGGGACAAGCGCGATGCCGCTGGCTCCGGGCACGCCCTCCCACTCCTCCTGCGGACGACCGACCAGGTGCAGCCCGGCGCCGAGCACGAGGGCCGGGGCGTCGGCGTCGCCGTCCAGGGTGCCGGCGAGCACCGCCGTGCCGGTCAGCTGCGCGACGAAGTCAGAGCCAGGAGTTGCCAGCACGCGGGACAGCGGCCCCTGCTGGGCGACGTGCCCCTCCTCCAGGACGACGACGTCGCTGGCCAGCGAGGTCAGGTCGAGGACGTCGTGGGTCACCAGAAGCAGGGTCAGCCCCTCCTCAGCCACGCGCTGGCTGACCAGGGTGCGCATCTGGGCGCGCGCGTCCACGTCCAGGGCGGCCATGGGCTCGTCAAGGACCAGGACGGCCGGCCGTGTGGCCAGCGCCCGGGCCAGCGCCACGCGCGCCGCCTGGCCGCCAGAGAGCTCGCCGCCCCCGCGGCCGGCCAGGTCCGCAGCGCCCACCGCCTCCAGCTCACTCATCGCCAGCGCGCGGGCCCGGGCGCGAGGTACTCCCTGGCAGCGTGGCCCGAAGGCCACGTTCTCCAGCACGGACATGTGGCCGAAGACCCCGGGCGACTGGGCCAGCAGCGCGACGTCGCGGCGCCCGGCCGACACGAAGACCCCCGGCGCGTCCAGCAGGCGGTCACCGACCGCGACCTCACCGCCCTCAGCCTCCAGCAGACCTGCCAGCACCGCGCAGGCGGTGGACTTGCCTGACCCGTTGGGGCCGATGATCGCCGTCCTCCCTCCGGCCGGCACCGTGAGGTCGACGACGACACCGCGCTCACGTGAGGAGAAGGCCAGGCGGACCTGCTGACCTCGTGGCGCAGCACCGGCCGCGCCACGAGGGCGCGCGGCTGCGGGGCTGCGGGGCGCGGCGGGCTGAGGACCGCGGGAGGGCAGAGGGAGGGCCAGCCGCTGCCACGGAACGTTGGTCGCACCTACGACGACGAAGGACATGGCGATGAGCACCACGGCCAGGGCCAGGGAGGTCGCGGTGTCGTTCTCGCGCTCCAGGTAGATAGCCAGCGGCATCGTGCGGGTCACCCCCTCCTTTGAGCCGGCGAAGGCGATCGTCGCCCCGAACTCCCCGAGGCTGCGCCCCAGCGCGAGCGCGGTGCCGCGTGCCAGGGCCGGGGCCACCAGGGGCAGCGTGATCCGGACCAGGACCGTCCAGGGCCCGGCTCCCAGGGTGCGCGCGATGGTCTCGGCGTGGGCGTCGCGTGAGCGTAGCGCCGCCTCCAGGGTCACCACGAGGTAGGGCATGGAGACGAAGACCTGGGCGATGACCACCGCGGTGGTGGTGAAGGAGACCTGGAGGCCGAGCAGGTCCAGGAGGGGGCCGAGCACGCCACGCTTGCCCAGCGTCGCCAGCAGCGCGATGCCTGCCACCACCGGCGGCATGGTCATGGGCAGCACGGCGAGCACCCGTGCCAGGCGCACCCCGGGCCAGGAGCGCGAGAGCACCAGCGCGCCAGGAACCCCGAGCACCACGCTGATGAGCGTGGACACCAGGCAGGTGCGCAGGGACAGTCCCAGGGCCGCCTGGGCCGACTCGGAGCCCAGCAGCACGGGCAGCTCCGTCCAGGCCACGCGCGTGCCCAGGCCGGCCAGCGGCAGCACGATGACGGCCCCGCCCAGCAGGGCGAGGACCAGGACGAGGAGGGGCACGGGGTTCGCGGCTCCGCGGGGGCGGTGGGCTCCGCGGGGGCGGCGAGTCGACGGCGGCCGAGGGGCGGAGGGGGCAGGAGGCATGACAGGCACAGGCGTCACGTGGGCGTGAGGGGCCGCCACCAGGAGCACCGGCGGCGGCCCGACTTCCTCACTGGGCTGCGGGAGCGCCGAAGCCGTAGGTGTCCTGGAGGACCTTCTGGCCTGCCTCGGACAGGACGAAGTCGATGAAGGCCTGAGCGGCCTCGCCCTGGGCGGCGTTCCTGGTCACGGCGATGGGGTAGTGGTTGACCACGGAGGTGTCGGGCAGGGCGATGGACTCGACCTTGTCCCCGGCGCCTGCGGCGTCAGTGGTGTAGACGATGCCGGCGTCCGCCTCGCCGGACTCGACCTTGCCTCGCACGTCAGTGACCTTCTGCTCCTCGGAGACCGGGCTGAGGGTGACGCCGAGCTCGGCGGCGAGCTTCGCCGTCGCCTCGCCGCAGGGCACGGCAGGGGCGCAAATGACCAGGTCGGCCCCCTCCAGGGAGGAGTCCAGGCCGGTCACGCCGGCGGGGTTGCCTGCTGGCACGATGAGGGTGAGCACGTTCGTGGCGAACTCGGTGGGCTCGCCCACGAGGTCCTGCTCGGTGGCGTTCCTCATGGTCGAGGTGCTGGCGGTGGCCAGGACGTCGGCGGCGCTGCCCTCGGCCAGGGCGGAGACCAGGTCCTGGGAGCCCTGGAAGTCGAAGGTGACTGAGACGTGCGGGTGCTGCGCCGTGAAGTCGTCGGCCAGCTCCTCGAAGGCGTCCTGCAGGGAGGCGGCGGCGAAGACCGTCAGCTCACCGGACAGTGAGTCGGTGGAGGCCTGGGAGGAGGCGGTGGAGGCCTGGTCCGTGGTCGTGGACCCGGACCCGCAGCCGGCCAGCGCAGCGGCGGCCAGGGTCAGGGCGGACAAGGTGGTCAGTACGGTGCGGCGTGAGCTGCGCATGGCGTTCCTTTCGGGAGGAGGATTGCGAGGAACGGTCCGTCAGGCTCCCGCCCCGGTTCCGTTCCCCCCGGGCTCCCTCGCGCTCCTGCGTGGCTGGCAGGGACGAGGGCGCCGCCGCCAGTGTAGAAGTCAGCGTGCGCCGTCGTTGCGGCGTGCTTGTACTGGGTGGGGGCGTGTGTGCCGTGTTGCGGCGTGCCTGCGCTGGGTGGGGGCGTGTGTTCGTTGTGTGAGGGCGTGTTGGCATTGTGAGGGCGTGGCCCACAGCGCTTCTGGACACGCCGTCAGAGGGAATGCACGCCGCGATGGGTGGAAAGCACGCCGTCGATCCTGGGAGGTACGCCGTCGGGGTGCGAATACACGCCGCCAGCCCTGCAGGTACGCCGCCAGCCTTGGAGGCACGCCGCGGTGGGGCGAAAGCACGCCGCCATCTGTGCGCCAGGTGTGCTTCAGCCGCGTTCAGGCCCCCTGGGACGGGGCGAGGTCATCGTCTCCCTGGTTGCCGGTGCCCTGGGTCCGCACCGGCCCCCAGCCTGGCTGGTGCGTCGAGGCTGTCAGCGCCGCAGGGCGAGAGCGGTAGACCACGTAGGGCCGCGTCACGTAGCCCACTGGTGCGGACACCACGTGGACCAGCCGGGTGAAGGGCCAGATCGCCAGCAGGAGCAGGCCTGCCACGATGTGGGCCTTGAAGACGAGCGGGACCTCAGCCATGAGCGAGGCGTCGGGCTGGAGGGAGAGGACCGAGCGCAGCCAGGGGCTGATGGTCTCGCGGTAGTCGTAGCCCCCGTGCAGGCCTGCGACCAGCTGGGTGGACACCGTGGCCCAGGCTCCCAGCAGGATCGGGACTGCCAGCAGGACGTACATGACCTTGTCGCTGGTGGTCGTGGCCAGGCGCACCGACTTCACCACGATCCTGCGGTAGAGCAGAGCGGCCAGACCCACCACCGTCATCACCCCGGCGATCGTGCCCGGGATGACGGCGGCCAGGTGGTACACGTGCTCCGGCACGCCGGCGGCCTCGGTCCAGGTCTTGGGCACGAGCAGGCCCATGACGTGGCCCGCCCCCACCAGCAGGACGCCCAGGTGGAACAGCGGCGAGGCCCAGCGCAGGATCGCCCGCTCGTTCCACTGCGAGGAGCGGCTGGTCCAGCCGAGCTGGTCGGTGCGGTAGCGCCACACCAGCCCCACCACGAGCAGGACGAGGCAGACGTAGGGCAGTGCCGTCCAGACGACGGCGGACTCGAAGGTGCTCATGCGCGTTCCTCCTGCCGGCGAGCAGCGGGTTGGTCAGCCCCTGGGACCGACACGGTGGGGTGGCGGACGGGGGTGGTGGGGAATGGCAGGGTGTCAGTGACCCCTACGGTCTCGGTCGGAGGCCCGGCGGACACCAGCGCGCGCACGCGCTCGGCGGTGGCCTGGTCGATCTCGGGCAGGGTCAGGCACACCGCCTCCACGAGGCCGGTGTAGGGACTGGCTGCCTGGGCCAGGGCCGTGCGCAGGACCTCCAGGCCCTCGCGGTGGGAGGAGAGCAGCACCTGGGCAACCTCGTCGCCGCCGGAGCGGGCTGACAGCTCCAGCACCACAGGCAGGTAGTCCGGCAGCTCGTCACGGTCCATCTCGTAACCGGCTGCTGCCAGGGCCTCCTTGAAGGCCAGGATCGCGGCGCCGCGGTGCCGGGTGTCACCCACCGCGTAGTAGCTCAGGTACAGGCAGCAGCGTCGGCGCTGGTCAAAGGTGGCCACGTAGTGCTCGGCCATGGCGCGCTGACCGCGCTCGCGGGCGGTGCGCACGAAGGCCTCCAGGGGCTCACGCACCGCAGAGGGAAGGTCGCTCTGAGCGCCCAGGGCGTGCTCGACGGCGTCCAGGCGAGTGGCGAAGGACTCCTCACCCGGGTAGTCCAGCAGCAGCGAGGCAGCCATGTGCACGGTGGCACGCTGGTGGCCGGTCAGGGGCGGCACGGCTCTCACCGCTCCTGCCGGGAGCCGGCGTCCGCAGCGGGAGCGGACGGGTGGGCTACTGGCCCGGAGGCGGGCACGGGCTCACGGCGCACCACCGGGACGGGCAGCATGACCGGCGTCGTAGAAGGAGAGTCGGCGGCTACGGCACCGGGCTGGCCGTGGAAGGAGGCCACCGTGTGGCAGCCGGCCGGCGCCCCCTGGCCCAGCAGCGTGCGCACGTCCGGCCCCATGGCCGCCATACCGCGGGGCACCTCGGGTGAAGCGGTGGGGACGACGTAGCGGTCGTCGTACTTGGCGATGGCCAGCAGCCGGTACATCGCCTCCAGGTGCTCGCCCGTGACTCCTACCGATGCGGCGATCGCCGGGTCAGGGGTGCGTCCCAGGCTCACCTCGCGCATGTGAGAGCGCATGGCCGCGAGCCTACGCAGCGAGAGCTCGACGGGGTTGGTGTCCCCGGCGGTCAGCAGCCCGGCCAGGTACTCCAGCGGGATGCGCATGTCCGCCACCGCCGCCAGCAGCACGCGGTGGTCCTCGGCGTCCATGCCCGTGGCCGCGACCTCGTCCACCACGGGGGACAGCGGCGGGATGTACCAGACCATCGGCATGGTGCGGTACTCCGGGTGCAGGGGCAGGGCCACCTCGTAGGTCTGGATGAGGTCCCACAAGGGAGACTGCTGGGCGGCCTCGATCCAGGAGGCCGGGACGCCCTCAGCGCGCGCGGCCTCGACGACGGCGGGGTCGTGGGGGTCGAGCAGGATCTCACGCTGGGCCGTGTACAGGTCCTGCGGGTCAGCCACGGCCGCGGCCTGGGAGACCCGGTCGGCGTCGTAGAGCAGCACGCCGAGGTAGCGCAGGCGCCCCACGCAGGTCTCCGAGCACACAGTGGGCTCGCCCGCCTCCAGCCGCGGGTAGCACAGCGTGCACTTCTCCGCCTTGCCGGTGGCGTGGTTGAAGTAGACCTTCTTGTAGGGGCAGGCGGACACGCACATGCGCCAGCCGCGACAGGCGTCCTGGTCCACCAGCACGATCCCGTCCTCGCTGCGCTTGTACATCGCGCCGCTCGGGCAGGCGGCCACGCAGGTGGGGTTGAGGCAGTGCTCGCAGATGCGCGGCAGGTAGAACATGAAGGCCTGGTCGATCTCGGTGCGGACCTTCTTGCTCATCCCCGCCAGGACCGGGTCGTCGGACAGGGTCTCCACGGAGCCGCCCAGGTCGTCGTCCCAGTTAGGCCCCCAGGAGATGGTGGGCATGTACTCGCCCGTCAGCTGGCTCCTGGCCCGCGCGACCGGCAGCGTCGCACTGTCCCTGGGGGCCGAGAGCAGCCTGTCGTACTCGTAGGTCCACGGCTCGTAGTAGTCCTCGACCCCGGGCATCTGGGGGTTGGCGAAGATCGTGGCCAGCTTGCGCAGCCGCCCGCCTCCGCGAGGGACCAGCCGCCCGTTCGCCGTGCGGACCCAGCCGCCCCTCCACCTGTCCTGGTCCTCCCAGGAGCGCGGGTAGCCCACGCCCGGGCGGGTCTCGACGTTGTTGAACCACATGTACTCCGTGCCCTCGCGGTTGGTCCACGCCTGCTTGCAGGTCACCGAGCAGGTGTGGCACCCGATGCACTTGTCGAGGTTCATGATCATGCCGATCTGAGCCATCACCTTCATCAGAAGGTCACCTCCTGGTTGGAGCGGCGGCGGATGACCGTGACCTCGTCACGGTTGTTGCCGGTGGGGCCGATGTAGTTGAAGGCGTAGGACAGCTGGGCGTAGCCGCCGGCGAAGTGCGAAGGCTTCAGGACGATGCGCGTGAGCGAGTTGTGCGTGCCTCCGCGTTTGCCGGTGGACTCGGTCAGCGGCGTGTTCATCGTGCGTTCCTGGGCGTGGTACATGAAGACCGTGCCCTGCGGGATGCGGTGGGAGACGACGGCGCGCGCGGCGACGACCCCGTTGCGGTTGCAGGCCTCGACCCACTCGTTGTCCCGCACCCCGATCGTCTCGGCGTCCTGGGGACTCATCCAGATCGTCTGGCCGCCACGCCCCAGGGTGAGCATGTGGAGGTTGTCGTAGTACTGGGAGTGGATGGCCCACTTGTTGTGCGCGGTGATGTAGCGCACCGCGACCTGGGCCTGGCCTGCCTGGGTGGAGCTGACCGTGCCGGGTGCCTGCTCGCCGTAGAGCGTGGTGAAGTCCAGCGGCGGGCGGAAGGTGGGCAGGCTCTCGCCCATGTCCCGCATCCAGTCGTGGTCGAGGTAGTAGTGCATCCGCCCGGTCAGCGTGTGCCAGGGCTTGGCGTGCTCGACGTTGACCACGAAGGCGCTGTAGCGCCGTCCGCCGTGCTCCGAGCCTGACCACTCGGGCGTGGTGATGACCGGCTGAGGGCGGCTCTGGGTCTGAGCGAAGGTGACCTGCTTGCCGGCCTCCTCCTGGCTCAGGCTCGCCAGCTCGGTGCCCGTGCGGCGCGAGAGGGTCTGCCACCCCTGGGTCGCCAGGCGCCCGTTGGTGGCCCCGGACATGTGCATGACGGCGTCGCCGGCCCTGATCGGGGTGTCAATGAGCGGACGCCCTTCCCCGGCGCCCTCACCCGTGCCGTGGGCGCGTCGCAGCGCCTCGATCTCCTTGTCCGGCACGAGCATGATCCCCTTGGTGGGGATGCCGGGGGACTCCACCAGCGGCCCGATCGTGTTGAACTTGTTGAGCAGCTGGGTGTAGTCGCGCTCGACCGTGACGAGCTTGGGCATCGTCACCCCCGGCACCCACTGGTGGGGCAGGGAGCTGACGTCCCCGTGGGCCATGGTCATCGCGTCAGGGGTGTCGTGGGTCAGCGGGGCAGCCACGACGTCGGTCTGCGTGCCCAGGTACTGCGGCGCCCACTGGGCGACCAGGCGTGCCAGCTGCTGGTAGATCGCGAAGTCGGTACGCGCCTCCCACGGCGGGGTGATCGCCTCGTTGAAGGAGTGGATGAAGGGGTGCATGTCCGTGGTGGACAGGTCGTACTTCTCGTACCAGGTCGCCGCCGGCAGCACGACGTCGGAGTGCAGGGTGGTGGAGGTGGTGCGGAAGTCAGCGGTCCACATGAGATCGAGCTTGCCCTGCGGGGCCTGCTCTCGCCAGGTCATGGAGACCGGCCGCTGGCCCTGCGGGGTCTCGGCGGCCTGGACGTCATTGTCAGCGCCCACCATGTGGCGCAGGAAGAACTCCGTGCCCTTGGCCGAGGAGCCCAGCAGGTTGGTGCGCCAGGAGGCCAGGACCCGCGGGAAGTTCTCCTCGGCGTCCGGGTCCTCGCAGGCAAAGCGCAGCTCGCCGCGCTCGAGCTGGTCGACGACGTAGTCCGCCGGGGCCATCCCGGCCTCCTTGGCCTGCTGGCCCAGGAGCAGGGGGCTGCGGTTGAAGGTGGGGTAGGAGGGGGTCCACCCTCGCTTCATCGACTCCACCATCGTGTCCGCGGTGGTCTTGCCTGCCAGGCTCCCCGCACCCAGCGGCGAGGCCAGACGCTCGGCCGGGGTGGCGTCGTAGCGCCACTGGTCGGTGGTCAGGTACCAGAATCCTGTGGAGATCATCTGCCGGGCCGGGCGCACCCAGTCCAGGGCGAAGGCGAACTGGGACCACCCGGCGATGGGGCGGACCTTCTCCTGGCCCACGTAGTGGGCCCAGCCGCCCCCGTTGACCCCCTGGGTGGCGCACATCGAGGTCAGCGCCAGGATCGTGCGGTAGATCTCGTCGGCGTGGTAGTAGTGGTTGATCCCGGCCCCCATGACGATCTGGGAACGGCCGCCGGACTCGATGGAGCTGCGGGCGAACTCCCGGGCCACCCGGATCATGGCAGGTCCGGACACACCCGTCAGCTCACTGGCCCACGCGGGCGTGCCCGGCACCGTGGCGTCCTGGTAGTCCGCCGGCCACTGCCCGGGCAGGCCGGCTCTCTTGACAGCGTAGTTGGCCAGCAGCAGGTCGTAGACCGTGGTCACCACACGCCCGTCAGCCAGGCGCGTGGCCGGCACGCCGCGGCGCAGGACGCCGCCGCCCACGCTCCCGGTGGGGGTGGCTGAGCCGGGCAGGTCAAAGCGCGGCAGCAGGACCTCCACCGGCTCGACGACGCTCCCCTGCGGCGCAGGGTGGGTGCCGTCCTCGCACAGCTCCATCATGCTCATGACCGGGTCCACGCCCTCCATGAGAAGGTTCCACCGGCCCTCGCCCTGCGGGGTGAAACGATCGGCCAGGGTCCCGCCGGGATCGGCCGGCCCGCGCTCGCGGTCCCACACCAGCGGGCGGAACTCGTTGCGGGTGGCGTCCTGGGCCGCAGAGCCGGGTACGGAGTCGGCGGTGACGAAGCGGCCGGGGACGTAGGCGCCGTCGTCGTGAGCCTCCAGCTCAATGAGGAAGGGGGAGTCGGTGTGACGGCGCATGTAGTCCAGGAAGAAGGGCTCGCCCTGGCCGACGTGGAACTCGGAGAGGATGACGTGGCCCATCGCCATACCCAGAGCCCCGTCGGTGCCCGGCGCGACCCGCAGCCACTGGTCGGCGAACTTGGTGTTGTCGGCGTAGTCGGGGGAGACCGCGACGACCTTCTGCCCGTGGTAGCGCGCCTCGGTCATGAAGTGGGCGTCGGGGGTGCGGGTCAGCGGCAGGTTGGAGCCCCACATGATGAGGTACTGGGAGCTGTACCAGTCCCCGGCCTCGGGCACGTCGGTCTGGTCCCCGAAGACCTGCGGGGAGGCGGGCGGCAGGTCGGCGTACCAGTCGTAGAAGGAGAGCATGGTGGCGCCGATGAGCTCGTGGAAGCGTGCGCCGGCACCGTAGGAGATCATGGACATGGCCGGGATGACGGAGAAGCCGGCGCAGCGGTCCGGGCCCCAGGTGCGGATGGTGTGGACGTAGGCCGCGGCGATGATGTCCATGGCCTCGTCCCAGCCCACGCGCACCATCCCGCCCTTGCCGCGGGCGGACTTGTAGGCGCGTGAGGTGACCGGGTCGCTGGTGACCTCGGCCCAGGCGGCCACGGCGTCGCCGTCGTGACGCTGCCGCGCGGCACGGAAGGCGTCCAGCAGCACCGAGCGGACGTAGGGGTAGCGGATACGCGTGGGGGAGTAGGTGTACCAGGAGAAGGAGGCCCCGCGCGGGCAGCCGCGCGGCTCGTACTCAGGCATGTCCGGGCCGGTGGTGGGGTAGTCGGTCACCTGCTTCTCCCAGGTGATGACGCCGTCGGTGACGTAGACCTCCCAGGCGCACGAGCCGGTGCAGTTGACCCCGTGGGTGGAGTGGACCATCTTGTCGTGGCTCCAGCGCCGACGGTAGAAGGCGTCCGCCTCGCGCCCGCCCTCAAGGAAGAGGCGGCGGGCGTCCTTCGACGGCCTGCCGCGGCGCAGGTAGGAGCCGAGCGTGAACAGCCCGGGCACGGACTGGACCGGGGTACCGGGCCCGGGGACCAGGGGCTGGGAGGAGGGGGAGTCGGTCATCGCTGCTCCTTGAGGCGGGGACGGTGAGGTCGGGAGGGGGCGGCTGAGGCTCGGCGCTGGGTCTCAGCCGCGGAAGGGGGCGCCGGGGCGGGCGTAGCGGACCCAGCACACCAGGGCGCACACCGCGGAGTAGGCGGCGCACACCGCCAGCCAGGTCCCGGCGTCCAGGGCGGACAGGGCCACGCCGACGAAGAAGGGGCCGAAGCAGGCGATCGCCGCGGTGAAACCGATCGCGCCGCCGGCCTGGAGGCGGGGCATGATCATGGGCATCTGCTTGAAGGTGCCGGCGTTGCCGATGCCGGCGAAGAAGAACATGGTGAGCATGGCCCACAGGAAGGGCGTGAAGTCCTCCGGGCTGTCGGGGTGCATGTAGAGCGAGGCCCAGGCCAGCGTGACCGCCATGCCGACCGCGGAGACGAAGGTCCACAGGCCTCCGGAGAAGCGGTCGCACAGCGGACCCCAGGCCATACGCACCACTGATCCGATGAGCGGGCCGAGGAAGGCGTAGGTGGCGCCCAGCGGCAGGTTGTCAAAGCCCTGATCGGCCAGGGGCGAGGAGGAGCCGAAGGTGTTGTTGACCAGCAGGCCGAACTGGGCGGCGAAGCCGGAGAACAGGCCGAAGGTGAGCACGTAGAGCATGGTCATGTACCACGTGTTCGGGTTGGAGAGGAAGGACATCTGGGCGCGGATGCTGGCTGTGACGGGGACGTCCTTGAGCAGGGTGAAGGCGAGCACGGCGGCGGCCAGGGCCCAGGGGACGAAGAAGATCGCGGCGTTGTGGACGAAGACCGCCGTCTCGCCAGCCTGGCGCTGCGGGGCGATGAAGGTGATGCCCAGCAGGGCGAAGCCCATGAGCCAGGGGCCGGCGAGCTGGATGAGGGACATGCCCAGGTTGCCGACGCCGGCCTGGAGGTTGAGCGCGGTGCCGGACAGGCGCTTGGGGAAGAAGTAGCCGGTGGAGGGCATGTAGCCCGAGAAGGTGCCGCCACCGATGCCGCAGGTGAAGGACAGCGCCAGCAGGACGGCGTAGGGGGTGGAGGTGTCCTGGACGGCGAAGAACCAGCCGAGCATCGGGATGACGTAGAGCAGCGAGGAGACGCCGACCAGCCTGCGCGTGCCTGTGACCGGCGGCAGGAACATGTAGACCAGGCGGATGAGCCCGCCGGACAGGCCTGGCATGGCCGTGAGCCAGTAGAGCTGGCCCGGGGTGAGGTCGAAGCCGATGAGGCGCAGCTTGGGCGCGATGGCTGAGACGAGGAAGAAGACGCAGAAGGCGATGACCATGGAGAAGGTCGAGATCGCCAGGGTGCGCCAGGCGATGCCCTTGTCCCAGTGGGCCGGGTCCTCGGGGTCCCAGCCCACCAGCACGCGCCCGGAGGTGTCCAGGGCGGGGAGGTGGGCGGTGGTGTCTGGGGCCGGTGAGGGCCGGGAGGCGGAGTTGCTCATGGTGGTCCTGTCTCGGGATCCGGCGGGTCGGCAGCGGTCACCTGCCATGATCGGCGGCGTCGACGCACTCCGCGACAGATGCGTCAGAGCCTTGGGATTGCAAGGATGGGGACGCTTCTGTTTTTTACGGCCAACCCCGAAATAAGTGATGATCGGATGCTCTAATAAATCGCCTGGGCAAACGCGGTCGGGGTCGCTACGGTGGGGCCATGACGCACGACCCCGCCCCCGCTGCTGACGAGCCTGGTACGCCCCGAGGGACCGCTGCCACACGGGAGGAGCAGCCCGAGGCGGCGTCGGTTGTCCGCAAGGCGCTCAAGACGCTGGACGTGCCGGTGCGCGGAGCCGTCATCACGGTCTCGGACCGCTGCGCTGCCGGGCGCCGTGAGGACCTGTCCGGACCGCTGGCGCAGCGGCTTCTGGCTGACTACGGGGTCCAGGTCGAGCGGGTGCGTGTGGTGCCCGACGACGTCGCCGCCATCCGCCTGGCCGTGACCGAGGCCGTGGCTGAGGGGGCGCGGGTGGTGCTCACCACCGGTGGCACGGGCGTGACCCCCATGGACCTCACTCCTGAGGCGACGGCGCCCCTGCTCCAGACCCGCTTGGAGGGCCTGGAGGCGCAGGTGCGCAGCTACGGGCTGAGCAAGACGCCGTTGGCGGGGCTCTCGCGCGGGCTCGTCGGGGTGACCGGGCGGGGTGCGGACGACGCGCTCGTGGTCAACGCCCCGGGCTCGCGGGGTGGTGTCAAGGACGTGGTCGCCGTGATCGGTCCCCTGGTGCCCCACGTGCTGGAGCAGCTGGGCGGCGGGGACCACTGAGGGCTCGGGCCTGGGTTGGTCAGAGATCGACCTGGCGGCGGTGCCCGGCGCGTACGGCTGTGACGGCCGAGCCGGGAGACGTGGCGGCGGGGCTGGAGTGTCCGAGGCGCTCCCACCGGCGCACCTCCTCCCAGGTGTCCAGGTCCTGCGCCGCCCGGTCCAGGCCCTCCTCCCGGGACAGGTCCACCTGGCCCAGGCGCAGGCGCGCGAAGGTCCGGTGCACCGAGACGTCCCTCAGCCCCACCCCGCCCGGCGCCACGAGCGCGCGCAGGGCCCCGGTGCGGTAGACCCCGACCAGGTGCTGGACGTGACGGCCTCCCCCCTCCTGCGGCACCACGCCGACGACGCCGTCGAGCGCCTGGCCCTCCTCCTGGGCCGCCGTCAGCCGCGCCGCCAGCACCGGCAGGGTGCGCCAGGACCGTGGGGCGTCACAGGCCAGCAGCGCCGTGACCTCGTTCGGCTGACCGCCGCCCGCCTCGGCGTCGGCGGCCAGGGCCAGGACGCCTGCGGCGATGCCGGCGACCGGCCCGCCCAGGGGCGGGTCCTCCAGCGCGCGCAGCACGCCGGCGGGCAGGCTCACCTGCTCGGGCGCGACGACGACCACCCGCCGAGGGCCGCCAGGCCCCTGGGTGCGTAGGTGCCCTAGCCCGTCCAGGACGTGATCGAGCAGCCGTCGGCCGCGGGCCACGACGTCGGGCTTGGAGGCCCCGCCCAGCCTGCGCCCGGTACCGCCTGCCAGGACGACGACGTCGAAGGAGAGGGTGGGTGCGGGCGGCGGGCTCGGTGCGCTCACGGTGCTCCTGGGGACGCGGCTGGCGCAGCACCCTCGCGGTCCTCGCCGTCAGCCGGGCGCACCCAGTCGCCGGAGCGGCCGCCCGACTTCGCCGTCACCTTCGCCTCGCGCAGCGCCACCGCGCGGTCCACGCCCTTGACCATGTCCACGACGGCGAGAGCGGCCACGGTCGCGGCGGTGAGGGCCTCCATCTCCACCCCCGTGCGGTCAGCGGTGCGCACGGTGGTCTCGATACGCACGCCCTCGTCCTCGAGCGTCAGGTCCACCTGGCAGCCGTGGACGCCGATGACGTGAGCCAGGGGGAGCAGGTCGGGGACCTTCTTGGCCGCGGCGATGCCGGCGACCCTGGCGACGGCGAGCACGTCGCCCTTGGGCACGCTCCCCTCCCGCAGGGCGTCCACGATCGCGGGCGAGCAGCTGACGAAGGCGCTGGCGCTGGCGGTGCGCACGGTGGGCTGCTTGGCGGTGACGTCGACCATGTAGGCGGCTCCGGCCTCGTCCAGGTGGGTCAGGCGGATCGGAGAGGGGGACACGGGTGCTCCTTGGGTCGTGAGAGGAGTGAAGGACGGGGCCGGCGGCTACCGGTGGCCAGGAGGCTGGTAGCCGACAGGCAGACGGTCACCTCCGGGCACGGGAGGGGATGGCAGGGCGAGCAGGCGGACCTGATCGCCCTGGCCCACGCCGTCGGCCTCGGCCGGGACCACGGCCAGGGCCTGGGCGCGGGCCACGGAGGCCGCGAGGTGCGAGCCCGAGCCGAGGTAGTGCGTCGGAGCGACCCACAGCGACTGGTCCGCGGGGCCGGATGAGGCGGAGGGGCTCTCGGCCTGGCCCGCAGCGGCCTGCGGGGCAGGGACGGCGCGCACGGCCAGGTACTGACGTCGCCCGGCGGGGCTGCGCCAGGCGACGGCGGCCCGGGCGGGCACAGGCTCGGGCGGCGCGGCCGGGCGGGTCGAGGGGGTGGCCTCGGTGCTGGTGGCCACGCCGTCGAAACCGCCCAGGCGCGCCAGTGCCGGGGCGACGACGAGGGTGAAGGAGACCAGGACGCTGACCGGGTTGCCCGGGAGCATGAGGATCGGCACCTCGCGACCTGGGCCGGCCTGCGCGGTGGCGGAGGTGCGCAGGGTGCCGTGCCCCTGAGGCTTGCCCGGCTGCATGGCCACCTTGGCAAAGGACAGGTCCGCGCCGGCCAGGGCGTGCAGGTGCTCGGGGCCTGCCTGGCCGAGCATCGTGAGCGGGTCGAAGGCGCCGGCGGACACGCCCCCGGAGGTGAGCACGAGGTCCGCCTGGCCCGCAGCCTCAGCCAGCACCGTCTCCAGGGACTCCAGCGTGTCCCCGGCGCGGGCGGTGAAGGTGACCAGGCCGCCAGCCTCCTCCACCAGCCCTGCCAGCAGCAGGCTGTTGGAGTCCGGGACGGTGGCGGGGCTGAGCGGCTCCCCGGGCTCCACCAGCTCGGAGCCGGTGGAGACGACGGCGACCCTCACCCGCGGCAGGACCCGCACCCGCGCGCGGCCTACCGAGGCCAGGGCTGAGAGCGCCGTGGCTGACAGGAGGGTGCCTGCGCCCAGGACCGGGTCACCGGCGGCGACGTCCTCACCGGCCCTGCGTACGGCCAGGCCCACGCAGGCCCGGGCGCGGACCGCGACCTGGGAGGGCAGCGGGTGGGGACCGGCCTGCTGGTCGGTGTCCTCCGCCTTGACCACGGCGTCGGCGCCCTCGGGCAGCATCGCGCCGGTCATGATGCGCATGGCCGTGCCGGCCTGGAGCGCGGGCGGCAGAGAGCCGGCCGGGACGTCGCCGGCCACCGGCAGGACGACGGGCGCGCTCGCCGTGGCGCCGGCCGTGTCCGTGGCCCGCACCGCGTAACCGTCCATGGCCGAGTTCGTCCAGGGCGGGACGGGCAGGGCCGCGGTCACGTCCTCGGCCAGGACCAGGCCGTGGGCCTGTGTCAGGGGCAGCTCCACGCTGACCAGGGGGCGGAGCGGGGCCAGGACCTGAGCGACGTAGTCCTCGACGGGAATCATCTGCGGCACGGCTCCTCCTGTGGTGGTGCGGGACTGAGGTCCATCATGCCGCGCGGGCAGGCAGATCGCCGAGCCGCCCCGGCGCGTGGCGGGGCGAGCGGGGGAGGCAGGGCCCGTGTAGCGTCGTCGCCGCGACGGGCGCCCAGCCCGCGCCCAGGACCGGGGACCTACGGAGGACTGATGGACAGCAGCGTGCCGGCCACGCAGGGGCCGAGCGGAGCCGGGGCCGTGGGCAGGGCGGCGCGCGTGGTGCGCGCGGAGGTGACTCAGGCCCCGGTGAGCGTGGCCGAGCTGGCTGCCAGCGTCGAGGACCGCGGCGCCGGCGCCGTCGTCACCTTTGACGGGATGGTGCGCGACCACGACGGCGGGCGCGGGGTGCGCGGGATCGCCTACAGCGCCCACCCCACCGCCAGCGACGTCGTCGCCCAGATCGCTGCCGAGGTCGCTGACCGCCCGGGCCTGCGGGCGCTCGCCGTCGTCCACCGGGTCGGGGACCTGGAGATCGGCCAGACAGCGCTGGGGGTGGCCGTGAGCGCGGACCACCGTGCGCCGGCCTTCGAGGCCGTGCACGACCTCGTTGAGGAGGTCAAGAAGCGCATGCCGGTGTGGAAGCACCAGCTCTTCGCCGACGGCACCCGTGAGTGGTCCAACATCGCCTGAGCGCGTGGTGGCTGGCCGGCGGCCAGGCGCCTCAGCCGCCGGCGAAGGGGGGCAGGACGTCGACACGGTCCCCGTCTGAGAGCGCCGTGAGCGAGTCCGCGGGCGTGGACAGGGAGTTGACGAGGTAGCTGGAGACCGCAACGACCTTGGCCATGGCCAGGCCGCGTCCGGCCAGCTGCTCGCGCAGCGCGGCGAGCGTGGTGCCGCTGGGTACCTCCAGCCGCTCCTGGGTGCGACCGGCTGCCTCGGTCGCGGCGGCGAAGTAGTGGACCTCCAGGCTGATGGTCTCCTGGACGGGCTCGCTCATGGTGGGCAACCTTCCTGACGGGTGGGTGGGGAGCAGGGACGAGGCCGGTGTTTCCGGCTGGGCCTTACCCGCCGATGGCGGACATCGTCCGGACGGGCCTGGCGAAGCCGTCCGGAAGCGCCCAGGGCTCGTCGCTGCCGTGAGCCAGCGGCTTGACCCAGGTCGCCCTGGCCCAGGTGCGGATGAGGTCGTCGTCGGTGGCGCCCTGGCGCATCGGCGTGCGCAGGTCCGTCTCGGTGGAGGAGAACAGGCAGGTCATGAGCCGGCCGTCTGCCGTGATCCGTGTGCGGTCGCAGTCGTGGCAGAAGGGAGCGGTGACCGAGGAGATGATCCCGACGCTTCCTGCCGGGTAGGCTCCCGCCCCCTCGTGGGTGGACAGCGCCCGAGGGTCCAGGTAACCGGCCTCGACGTGCCACAGGGTGGCAGGGCGGCGGTCGGCGCGCCCGGCCGGCCGCAGGGTGAAGCCTGCCTGGGTGAGGACCTGGAGGATCTCCTCCTGCCCCACGACCTGCTCGGGGCTCCAGGACTCGCGCGGCCCCAGCGGCATGTGCTCGATGAAGCGCAGCAGCCAGCCCCGGCGCAGGCACTCGGCCAGCAGGCGCGCAGCCCTGCGGTCCAGCGTGCCCGGCACCGCCACCGCGTTGACCTTGATGGGGGCCAGGCCTGCGGCCTCGGCGCCGGCCACGCCGTGCAGGACGTCCTCCAGGCGGTCGCGGCGCGTGGTCAGGGTGTACTCGTGGGGGTCCAGGGTGTCGATCGAGACGTTGACCCGGTCCAGGCCGGCCGCGCGCAGGCGGGGGGCGCGCTTGTCCAGGCCGAGGCCGTTGGTGGTGATCCCGATGTCCGGCTTGGCGGCGGTCCGCGCCGATCGCAGCACGCAGAGCGAGGCGACGATCTCCTCCAGGTCCTTGCGCATGAGCGGCTCGCCCCCGGTCAGGCGGATGCGCTCGACTCCCAGCCGTTCCACCCCCAGGCGTGCCAGGCGAGCGATCTCCTGGACAGAGAGCAGGGACGGCGTCGGAAGCCACTCCAGGCCCTCGGCGGGCATGCAGTAGGTGCAGCGCAGGTTGCAGCGGTCGGTCACCGACAGCCGCAGGTCGTGCACGGTGCGCCCGTGGCGGTCCACGAGCACCTCCGGGACCGCCACGGGTGTACCGGACGCACAGGCCAGGTCAGCCAAGCGGGTCATAGGGCGATGGTAACGGGCCCTCAGGCCCAGGCGGTGCGCAGGGTCTGAACTCGCACGAAGCCGTCTGAGGCCTCGAGCACGGTGCGGTGGAGGGGTGCGGGGCGCTGGCTCATCTGTGCTCCGTGGTGTCTGTCCTTGGTCCTGGTCCTCGCGGGCGACGGCGTGGGGTGGCGGTGAGGGGGACGTCATCGCCGCCACCGTTGCCGCGTTAAGGCAAGTTTATTACGGTTTGCCTTGTGAAAAACAAGGTGGTGCCGCGTCTTGCGCTGCTCGCCCTGGCCGGGGCCTGTGTACTGAGCGGCCTGGACGCTGCGCTGCTGCGCCTGGGGACCTGGGCTCCGGTGTCCGGGACGCTGAGCGCGCGCCTTGCCGCGCTGCACGGCCCGCTCATGCTGATGGGCTTCCTCGGCACGCTCATCGGCCTGGAGCGCGCGGTGGCGCTGCGTGCCCGGTGGGCCCTGGCCGCTCCCGGACTCAGCGCCGTCGGCTGCCTCCTGCTGGTGGCAGGAGCACCGCAGGGGCTGGGCCAGGCGCTCGTCCTGGCTTCCAGCCTGGTCCTGGTGGCGGTCTACGCGACTGTCTACCGCCGCGCGGCCTCACCCGCCCTGGACGTGCAGCTGACGGGCGCCCTGGCCCTGGTGCTGGGCAACCTCATCTGGCTCACAGGCAGCGAGGTGGTGCCTGCGGTGCCGCTCTGGCTGCTCTTCCCGGTGCTCACCGTCGTCGGCGAGCGCCTGGAGCTGGCGCGTGTGGCCTTCCTCGACCCCGCGGTCGAGACCACCGTGCGTGCCCTGAGCGCCGCGACGCTGCTGGGTGCCTGCGCCCTGCCTGTCACCGACCTGGGCCGGCTCGTGAGCGCACCGGCCCTGCTCGGGCTCGCCGTCGTCATGGCGTGGTACGACGTCGCCCGCCGTACCGCAGGCAGCCACGGGGGCGTCCGCCTGGCCGCCTGGTGCATGCTGGCCGGCTACCTCTGGCTCGCAGCCGGCGCCCTGGCCTGGGCGCTGGCCCCCTGGGGCGCCGGGGCCGGGGCGGCCTACGAGGTCGTCGTCCACGCGCTCACGCTCGGCTTCGCCTTCTCGATGGTCCTCGCCCACGCCCCCACGATCCTGCCGGCCCTCCTTCACCGGCGACTGCCCTACCACCGGGGCATGTGGGTGCCCTTCGCCCTGCTGCACCTGGGGCTGGCGGTACGCGTGCTGGGCCTGGTCACCTCGCAGGTCCAGGTCTGGCAGGTCGGAGGCGTGGCCGGGGTCCTGGCGGTGCTCGTCCTCATGCTGGTCGTCGTGACGACCACGCTGCGAGCCGGAGCCCTGAGGGCACCGGTCGCCGCAGGCCCCGCGCTCCCTGGCAGCGCGCAGGCCCGTCCCCCGAGACCGACGCGGGGACGCCGGCGCCGTGAGCAGCTACGCCGCAACGTCGTCGTCGTGGCCTGGATCCTCCTCGCCGGGGTCCTGGAGACCGGGGTCCTGACCGGTCCGCTGGCCGCCTGGGGGCAGTGGCTGGCGCTGCACGCCCTGCTCCTGGGCGGGATCGGCTCAGCCATCACCGTGTGGTCGGCCCACTTCGCCGACACCCTCCTGCACCGCCCGGCGCTGGGAGGCGCGGTGCTGCTGGAGGGCCGCCTGGCGACGCACAGCCTGGGTGCGCTCGCGGTCCTGACCGGCATCACCGCTCACCGCCCGGTGCTGACGGTGACCGGGATGACCCTGGTGGCGGCCGCGGCCGGGGCCGGGGCGGTAGCGATCCTCATCCAGTACCGCCGCGCCGTCGCCCCGCGCCTGGCGGCGCTCGCGGTCCACTACGCCCTCGCCCTGCTCCTGCTCGCCGTGGGGGCGGTGCTCGGCTACCTCACCAGCCGGGCCTCGGAGCACGGCTCGGCCCGGCTCTCGGACGTCTTCTACCTGGCCCACACCACCACCATGCTGCTGGGCTTCGTGGGAACCACGGTGCTGGGCACCCTCACCGTGCTGTGGCCCACCATGCTGCGCACCAGGATGGAGCCCTACGCCCCGACGTGGACGACCCGGGGCCTGCCAGCACTGGTCGCCGGGACCGCGATGGTCGCCTGCTCGGGCCTGTGGCAGCCGGCTGCGGGCCTGGGGGCCCTGGTCTACCTGGCCGGGGCCGCCGGTGTCGTCGTGCCAGCCTGCCACACGGCCCGTCGGGTGCCACCCACCTCCTTCTCCACCGCCTCGAGCGCCGCCGCACTCGTGTGGTTCCTGGGCTGCGTGGGATGGATCGGCCTGGGCGTGACGACGGCGCACAGCCTGGAGGAGGCTCGCGAGGTCATGCACCTCCTGCGCCTGCCGCTGGCGGCAGGCTTCGCCCTCCAGGTGCTGGCAGCAGCCCTGAGCTACCTCACCCCCGTCATGCTCGGCGGGGGAGCGGCCACCACCCGCGTGACCAACCGCGTCATGGACCGTGCCGCCTCCTGGCGGGTCACGGCGACCAACGCGGGGCTGGCGCTCGCGGTGCTCACACCCCTGCCCTGGTCCGTGCGTGCGGCAGGCGGGACGCTCGCCGGCGCAGTGGCCGCCTACGTGATCGTGGGCATGGGGCTGAGCCTGCGCGAGCTGGTCCGTCGTACCCGTCGCGGGGACGACGACGTCGTGGCCACGAGCCTGACGATCGGACCGCCCGCAGGTGCTGCGGGCGCCGTCCAGCTTCCCGTTGGTGCCCTGTCTGGGCCTGCAAAGGAGACTCACCGTGCCTGAGACCACCACTGAGCCCGACCCGCAGGACGCCGCGCGCCCTGTCGCAGCCGCCTCTCGCCGCGAGGTCACCGCCGGAACCGCCCCGGCCCCGGCTCGAGGGACGGGGAGCGCAGGCGATGAGCCTGCGGGAGGCAGTCAGGCACCTGGTGCCGGGGCGGGGCGGCGCGGGGTCCTGCTCGGCCTGCTCAGCGCAGGCGCCGCCGCCGTGGTCGGGGCTGCGGCCTCCGCCGTCCGTGAGCGCTCGCGCGGCGGCGCGCACGACGGCGTCCTGCCCACCGGCCGGACCGTCGAGGTCACGCTGGGGGTGGAGGGCATGCGCTTCGTGCCCGACACGGTGACGGTCGAGGCCGGGGACCGACTCGTGATCACCCTGGACAACACCTCCGACCAGGTCCACGACCTCGTCCTGGACACCGGGGCCACCACCGGCCGCGTGCGGGCCGGCCACAGCGCCCGGCTGGAGGCGGGCGTGGTCACCGGCCCGATCCAGGGCTGGTGCTCGATCGCCGGGCACCGCGCTCAAGGCATGGTGATGCAGGTGGTTGTAGGCGCTGCCGCCTTAGGCACGGACGCGCCCGTGGACCACGAGGCCCACGCGGGCCACGGCACGCAGGTGGGCTCCGCCGTCGACCTGCAGGCACCGTTGCCACCAGGCTTCACGCCCTACGACGCCGCCCTCGCCCCGGCAGCGGACCAGAGCGTGCACCGCGTGACCCTGACGGTCACCGAGGTCGAGCAGGCCTATGTGGGAGCGGGGGTCTACCAGACGCGCTGGACCTACAACGGCACCGTGCCGGGACCCGTCCTGCGCGGCAAGGTGGGGGACACCTTCGAGGTCACGCTCGTCAACGAGGGCACCATGAGCCACTCCGTCGACTTCCACGCCGGGATCGTCTCCCCGGACGAGCCCATGCGCTCCATCGGCCCGGGTGAGTCCCTGGTCTACACCTTCACCGCCCAGCACTCGGGCATCTGGCTCTACCACTGCTCCACCGCCCCCATGAGCCTGCACCTGGCCTCGGGGATGTACGGCGCCGTCATCATCGACCCAGACGGCCTGGGCGAGGTGGACCGCGAGTACCTGCTCATCCAGGCCGAGACCTACCTCGCGGACTCCGGCCAGCAGGAGGGGGCGGCCACGGGCGCGGCCTCGACGGCGCTGACGGACAAGATCGCCGCCAAGACGCCGGACCTCCTGTGCTTCAACGGGGTGGCCTTCCAGTACGCTCTGGCGCCCCTGCAGGCTCGTGCCGGGGAGCGCGTGCGGCTGTGGGTGCTCGACGCCGGCCCCAGCCTGCCCAGCTCCTTCCACGTTGTCGGTCTGCAGCTCGACACGGTCTTCGTGGAGGGCACCTACCTTCTGGGCGGGCCGCAGGAGACCGGACGCGCCTGGCACGGAGGGTCGCAGGCTCTGGCCCTGCAGCCCGCTCAGGGAGGCTTCGTCGAGGCCGTGGTACCTGCCGCAGGGCACTACGCGATGGTCACCCACGTCTTCGCGGACATGGAGAAGGGCGCCAAGGGCGTCCTGGAGGCGGTCTAGCGGCGCGGCCGCCTCAGCGCTGCCAGCGCAGGTGGCAGCCGTCAGGACGCAGGGGAGCAAGCACCAGGCGGGGACGCTCGCCAGGCACCTGTGGGTCCTCCTGCGGCGCGACGGAGGCCAGGGCCTCGTTGAGGAAGCCCTCGTGCATGTGGCAGACCATGTCGTGAGGCACCCGCGTGCCAGTGACCAGGGGGCAGGCGCGCAGGACGAGCGCGTCCTTGCCGGGCTCAGGGGCGAAACCCATCCGGTTGAGTGCCGGCAGCAGACGGTCCAGGAGCTGGGCGAGGTCAGCCTGGGCGGGGTCGTTAGTGGCGCCAGCCGCGTCGTCGGCGGCCTTGCCGGCCTCGGTCTGGCCAGCAGGCTCCTGGACGGCTGGGTCGGCGTGGGCCTCCTTGGCTTCGGCCTCGTCACCGAGCGTGGTCTCGTGCGCCCAGCGGCGCCCGATCTCGTGGGCCAGTCGCTCGGCGTCCTCGCCGCTTCCCAGGGTCTGGGCGATGACGTCGAGGAGGGTGAGGTAGGAGTCCAGGACCTCGCCAGGGTCCGGGGCGACGGCGGTGTAGGCCAGCGCGGGGCGTCCTCGCCGGCCGGTGGGCTGGGCGGTGGCGGAGACGAAGCCGGCGCTGACGAGGGCCTCCAGGTGCTCGCGCACGGTGTTGTGGTGCAGGCCCAGCATCTGTGCCACCTCAGCGGCACGTAGCGGTCGGTGAGCGGTCTCTACCGTCTCCAGCACACGCAGGTGAGCCGTCGACAGCTCGGCCCTGGCTGACAGGTCGTCCCAGGAGGGGCGAGGCAGGCGAGGATGCTGACGGGCAGGCACGCGCAAACCCTACGCCCGTGGACGGAGGAGAGAGCGCCCGTGCGGCCTTGGGCGCTGGCAGGGGCTGGCCCTGCCCGTGGCTCGGGCATGCTGGTCCTCCTGCTCTCCCCGACCGCCTGGACTCACCGTCCTGCAGCGTCCTGGGCAGGACGGGTCATGGCCCAGTAGGTCGGCAGCGGCGCGCTGGAGAGCTCGGCCACCTCGCGGTAGCCCAGGCGCTGGTACAGACGCCTGGAGGCAGGCGTGGTGGACTCCAGGTGGGCGGGCAGGCCGTCAGCGTCCACCCGCTCCAGCCCGTGGCGGAACAGGGCCGTGCCCGTGCCGGTGCCGCGAGCCTGAGGAGCGACGGCGATCATGTAGGCGTACCAGTGCGGCTCCTGCGGGCGCTGGGCGTCGCACTGGGCGCCGTCGAGCAGGACCAGGTCCCAGGCCTGCCCCAGCAGGTCCAGGTTCAGTCCCTCAGGAAGGGCGTCGCCGGGCCCCAGGGGCCCGGCCGGGTCGCCGTCAGCCGGCGGGTCCCACAGTATGGCGCCCAGGACGCGTTCGCTGCCTGCCTCGCCCTGGACGGCGAGGTCGACGCGCGCGCCCAGGCGCCGAGCCGGGTCCGGGGACAGGTAGTGGTCGGCCAGCTCGACGCGGTGGAGGTGGTCCAGTGCCGCGCGAGGATCGGGCGCGGGCGCCACGATCGCGCTCATGAGCGGGTCCTGGATGAAGACCGAGGTCAGCAGCGTGGCGACGGCGTCCAGGTCGGCCGGGGTGGCGGGGCGAAGATGCATGTCTCTCCTTCAGCGGCGGTGCGTGGTGGGGACCGGGTCCTCAGCCTGCAGGGAAGGGCCGAGGAGCCGGTGGAAGGACTCCAGGCGGGCGCGTCGCAGCCCGTCAGGTCCGGCTGCGGCCCACGTGTCCAGGGCGCAGCCGACCACCTCCTCAGCGTGGGTGCAGCCGCGGGGGCAGTGCGCGGCCACCTCGGCCAGGTCCGGGAAGCCGCGCAGGACGTCGGCGCTGGAGACGTGCGAGACACCGAAGGAGCGCACACCCGGGGTGTCGATCACCCACCCGCCGCCGGCGAGCTCCAGGGCCTGCAGGCTGGTGGAGGTGTGGCGGCCCCGTCCAGTGACCTCGTTGACGTGGCCGGTGACGCGGTCGGCGCCGGGGACCAGGGCGTTGATGAGGGTGGACTTGCCGACTCCCGAGTGCCCCACGAACACCGCCGTGCGCCCGGCGATCGCCTCGCGTACCGCGGCCACGCCGTCGCCGGCGGCACGCGAGGCCTCGGCGCGGCTGGAGGGATCGAGGTAGGTCGGGAAAGCGCGCAGGCCCAGCGGCTCGTACAGGGCCAGGAGCGGGCCGGCGTCGGCCAGGTCGGACTTGGTGAGCACGAGCAGCGGCTCCATGCCTGCGTCGTAGGCGGCCACGAGGTAGCGGTCGATCATGCGCGGTCGCGGCTCGGGATCGGCCACAGCCGTGACGATGACGAGCACCTCGGCGTTTGCCACGACCGGTTTCTCCGTCCCTGCCGCGTCACCGTCCTCGGCGCTGCGGCGCAGCAGGCTGGAGCGCTCCTCGACCCGCACCATGCGGGCGAGGGTGTCCTTGCGGCCGCTGACGTCCCCGACGACCGCGACCTCGTCGCCGACCACGACCTTGCCACGGCCGAGCTCACGGGCCTTCATCGCCGTGATGTCACCCGAGCCGTCCTCGGTCAGTGAGGGGTCGGCAAGGCGGATGCGGTAGTGGCCGCGGTCGATACGCGTGACCATGCCGCGCACGGCGTCGTCATGGCTGGGACGCTGCTTGGTGCGTGGGCGCGACCCCTTTCCGGGGCGCACGCGCACGCGAGGGTCGTCGGTGCCGGTGTCACGGCGAGCCATCAGGCCGCTCCTCTCGGGGGCGTGGGAGAACCGGTGCGCGAGCGTGTGGCCTCTGCTCCCGTGGCCAGCAGGGAGGACCACAGGCCGGGGAAGTCGGGCAGGGTCTTGGAGGTGCAGGCCACGTCATCCAGTGTGGTTCCTGGTATCCCCAGGCCCACGATCGCGGCGAAGGTCGCCATGCGGTGATCGGCGTAGGCGTGCAGGTGGGCGGGGTTCAGGCGTGCACCGGCAGGCAGCGCCTCGACCTCGATGCCGTCCTCGGTCTGGCGAGCGCGGCCTCCGACCCTCCTCATCTCGGTCACCAGCGCCTCCAGGCGGTTGGTCTCGTGGCCACGCAGGTGCGCGATGCCCCGCAGGCGGCTGGCGTGGCCCTGGGCGCTGGCCAGCAGCGCGAGGGCCGCCACGGTGGGGGCGAGCTCTCCCACGGCTGACAGGTCAGCATCGATCCCGCTGAGCCTGCCGTCGCCGTGGGCCGACACCGTGAGCGAGCCGTCCGGCTGGGACTCGGCGCGGACCCGGCCTCCCAGGCGGGACAGCAGGGTGCGCCAGGCGTCACCGGCCTGGGTGGTGGCAGGCGGCCAGGCCGGTACGCGCACGCGCCCCCCGGCCACCAGGGCGGCAGCGAGGAAGGGGCCGGCGTTCGACAGGTCCGGCTCGATGGTGACCTGTCCTCCTGCGGGCCGGCCGGCCGGTACCAGCCAGGTCCGCCCACCTTCCGGGGCGGCAGGGTCTGGCTCGACGACGGCGAGGCCGCGCTCACGCAGGCAGCGGACCGTCATGGCCACGTGCGGCAGGGAGGGGACCGCCCCGGTGGGGGTCACGCTCAGGCCGCCGGGCAGGAGCGAACCGGCCAGGAGGAGGGCGGAGAGGAACTGGGAGGAGGCGCAGGCGTCGACGCTCACCGGGGTGGGGCGGGCGTCGTCGTCGCTGCCGTCGGCCTGGCCTGGGTGCACCGGCAGCGACGAGGGGCGCGTGGCTGTTGGCTGGGCTGTCTGCAGGCAGTACCTGGCGGGGGTGACGATGACGGGCAGGCGGCCCTCCTCGCCGAGGTAGGTCAGGTGCGCGCCCAGCTGGGTCAGGGCCTCCAGGAGCGGGCCGAGAGGGCGCAGGCGGGCGCCGTCGTCGCCGTCAAAGAGGACAGGAGCGTCCGCCAGGGCTGCCAGCGGCGGGACAAAGCGCATGACCGTGCCGGCCAGGCCGCAGTCGATGCGCGTGGCGGGCACCAGGGGGTCGCTGGACGGCGAGACGGCTTCAGGACCGGCGGGCGGACCCGGCGCGGTGGTGCGCGCGCTCACGTGCAGGGGCAGGGGCGCGGGGGTCACGCGCAGGGCCGTGACGCCGCCGTCCACGGGCTCGAAGCGGGCACCGAAGGTCTCCAGCGCGGCGCGCATGAGGTCGGTGTCCCGCGAGCGTAGGACACCGGTGAGGGTGGTCGGCTCGCTGGCCAGGGCGGCGAGCAGGAGAGAGCGGGCCGTGAGCGACTTGGAGCCGGGCAGGGGCACGACGGCGTCCAGCGGCCCTGGGGCAGCGGGCGCGGGCCAGGGACCGGGTGCGGGTTCCGCCTGGGGAGCCGACTGGCCGGTGGGAGCAGCGGGAGCGGGGCCTGTCAGCGCGGCGGCGTCGAGGCCGGCGTCAGCCGGCACGCTGGCCTTCCTGGGCGGAGCGTCGGCGGGAGTGCTGGCAGGGTCGTTCACAGGGGCATTGTCGCAGGCAGCGGGGGAGGCTGCCGGATCGCGGCTCCTAAAACGGTCTTGCACAAGAAAAGGAGATCAACGACATGCTTCAGTCCTTGTGCATCATCATCGTTTTTCCACAAGGACAGAGGTCCCGATTTGAGGGGTCTGCTGTCCGGGGGAGCGGGCCGCAGGGCGCGGGCGGACGAGGGTGGTGCGGCTGTTGACGGGCTGTGCGACGTCCGTGAGGCTCAAAATGAGGGTGTGTTTGTGCGTCTTCGGTGCTGGTTCAGGTGATGAGACCAGGTTTGGGGTGATGAGGGGTGTCGGCTGACGCAGGCCTGCCGCCCCCGCCACTCGTGTCGCGCCGTCGCTGCCCCCTGGCACAGGCTCGCTACCCCTCCGCCTCACTCGCCCCCGGTGGCGCCCACCTACGGGGTAGCGGTGGGCGCCGGCGGGTAGCGACAGGCGTGGAGAGGTAGCGGCTAGCGCTCTGGCGTCGGCTAGATCGCGTCGATGATGGCGTTGAGAGTGGCGCTGGGACGCATAGCGGCGTCTGTCCGAGCCGGGTCCGGCCGGTAGTAGCCACCGATCTCCACCGGCCGCCCCTGCACGGCCACCAGTTCGGCCTGAACCGCCTCGTTGGCCGCCTCCAGGCGCTCAGCCACCGGGGCAAGTCGCTCAGCCAGCGTCGCATCCGCCCTCTGAGCCGCCAGCTCCTGCGCCCAGTACAGCGCCAGCCAGGCGTGAGAGCCACGGTTGTCCACGCTGCCCAGGCGGCGGGCCGGAGAACGGTCCTCCTCCAGCAGCCGCGTCGTGGCCGCGTCCAGGGCGTCGGCAAGCACCGTGGCCCGTGCGTTGCCGCTGACCTCCGCCACGTGCCGCAGCGCCTCGGCCAGCGCCAGGAGCTCCCCGAGAGAGTCCCAGCGCAGGTAGTTCTCCTCCAGCAGCTGGCGCACGTGCTTGGGCGCCGAACCGCCCGCGCCCGTCTCGTACAGCCCGCCACCGTTCATCAGCGGCACCACCGAGAGCATCTTGGCGCTCGTGCCCACCTCCAGGATGGGGAAGAGGTCGGTGTTGTAGTCGCGCAGCACGTTGCCTGTCACCGAGATCGTGTCCAGACCACGGCGGGCCCGCTCCAGCGACAGCTTCGTGGCCGCCACCGGGTCCAGGACCCGGATATCAAGGCCCTCCGTGTCCTCCTGCGCCAGGTAGCGCTCGACGAGCTCCTGGATGACGCGATCGTGACCGCGCTCAGGATCCAGCCAGAACACGGCCGGGGCGCCTGTGGCCCGCGCCCGGCGCACCGCCAGCGACACCCAGTTGCGCACCGGCGCGTCCTGCGTCTGGCACGCTCGCCAGATGTCCCCGGCCTCGACCTCATGGGCCAGCAGCACGGTGCCAGCCGGTGCGCCGGCTCCCTCGGTGACCACCACCTCGACCCGGCCCGCAGCCGGGATAAGGAAGGTCTTGTCGTGCGAGCCGTACTCCTCAGCCTTGCGAGCCATGAGCCCGACGTTGGGCACCGACCCCATCGTCGTGGGGTCCAGCGCCCCGTTGGCCTTGCAGTCCTCGATGACGGCCTCGTAGACGCCGGCGTAGGAGGAGTCGGGGATGACGGCGAGGGTGTCCTGCGTGCGGCCCTGGGCGTCCCACATCTTGCCGCCGGCCCGGATCATCGCCGGCATCGAGGCGTCGATGATGACGTCGCTAGGTACGTGCAGGTTCGTCACGCCGCGCTCGGAGTCCACCATCGCCAGACCCGGTCCGCCCGCCAGCGCCTCCTGGATCGCCGTACGAATCTGCTCACCCTGGGGCAGCTCGTCCAGCCCCGCCAGGATCGAGGCGAGCCCGTCCTGCGCACGCAGACCTGCCTCGGCCAGGACCTCGCCGTAGGTCGCGAAGACCTCGGGCAGGCAGGCGCGCACGGCGTGAGCGAAGATGAGCGGGTCAGAGACCTTCATCATCGTGGCCTTGAGGTGCACCGACAGCAGCACGTCCTCGTCCTTGGCCTGCTTGACCTGCTCGGCCAGGAAGGCGTCCAGGGCGGAGGCGGACATCGAGGTGGCGTCCACCACCTCCCCGGCCGTGACCGGTAGCGACTCACGCAGCACCACGGCCGGACCCGGGTCGGCCGGCACGAGCCGGATCTGAAGCGTCCCGGCCTGCGGGACGACGACGGAACGCTCGTTGTGCCGGAAGTCGCCCGAGCCCATGGTGGCCACGCGGGTGCGTGAGCCGGGGCTCCACGCACCCATCGAGTGCGGGTGGGAGCGGGCGTAGGCCTTGACCGCCTGCGGGGCCCGGCGGTCGGAGTTGCCCTCGCGCAGCACCGGGTTGACGGCTGATCCCTTGACCGCGTCGTAGCGCTCGCGGGCCTCGTGCTCGGCGGGCGTGGTGGGGGAGGCAGGGTAGTCGGGCAGGTCGACCCCCTGGGCCTGGAGTTCGGCGATGGCGGCCTTGAGCTGGGGCAGCGAGGCGGAGATGTTGGGCAGCTTGACGATCGTGGCCGACGGCGAGGCGGTCATCGCCCCGAGCGTGGCCAGGTCGTCGTCGGCCAGGTCGAAGGCGGCCAGGATCCTGCCCGCCAGCGAGATGTCGGCGGTGGCCACGCTCACGCCGGCAGCGCCCGCGAAGGCCCGCACGATGGGGAGGAGGGAGTGGGTCGCCAGCATCGGCGCCTCGTCGGTCCGGGTGTAGATGACGTCGGCCTCGGTAGCGGACAGCTCACTCATGGCATCTCCTGACGGCTGGTTGTCGTGTCGCTCGCCGTCAGCCTAGCGTGTGACTTGAGTCCTAGTTGTTCATCTGTTCGTGACACGTGCGAGAGGAGGCGAGGGCCGCCGGTCGCGTCAACCGGTGGCCCTCGCGGGCGGGTGCCGGGAGCCGGGCGGGTGCCGGGGCGCTCAGGCCTGGGCGGCGGAGAGGTAGGCAGCCTCCATGGCCTCGCGCTGGGCGCGGGCATTGGCCCGGCGCCAGGCCAGGGAGGGCCTGCCCTCGCGGTCCACGGCGGCCAGCAGCAGCCCGGCCCCGACGGCGCCACCGCGCATGAGCCCTGACAGGGTCTCCTTGCGCTGGGCCTTGTCCTGCACGGTCCACACGGGATTGTTGACCAGGGTGAGGGGAAGGTTGAGGGCGGCGAGCACCGTGGCGCAGGAGCGCGGCGCGGTGCCGGTGGCCAGGCCGAGGCCGGCGACGACGCTGACGGCGCCGCTCACGCGTGTGAGCATCGTGGCGTCCGAGGTCAGCAACGGCGGCAGACCGGCCTTCTCGAAGGTCGGCATGACCTTCTCCAGCTTCTCGACGTGACGCTGCGGGCGCGCGACGGCGTCGACGCCGTCGATGACGAAGGAGGCGGCGAGCATGGGGCGGGCGAAGGCACGCAGAAGATCCATGTGCCCATCCTCGCGCACCTGGCCGGCCTGTGCCAGCCTTCACGGGGTCGTGCCGGCACGGGGAAGGGCGGGAGGTGGGAGCTGGGAACAAGGCGAGCCCCGCCGTCGTTATGGGCAGCGATGAGCAGCACGACCATGATCGCACCCGCCGGGTGGCCGCGTGCCAGCGTCCTGGCAGGCGGCGGGCTAGGCTCGTGGGCGATGAGGGAGATCGAGACTACCGAGGCCGCCGGCGCGGATGACGCGCCCGCGTCGACGGACAAGCGCGACCTGGACGAGCTGATTGATCCTGACGGCGAGCCGGGGGAGCAGATCGACCGCGCTCCGAGCGCGGAGACCGAGGCCGAGCGCGCCGCCCGGTTCGAGGCGGACGCGCTGCCCTACCTGGACCAGCTCTACGGCGCGGCCTTGCGGATGACCCGCAACGGCGCCGATGCCGAGGACCTGGTCCAGGACGCCTACGCCAAGGCCTTCGCCGCCTTCCACCAGTACCGTCCGGGGACCAACCTCAAGGCGTGGCTCTACCGGATCCTGACCAACACCTTCATCAACTCCTACCGCAAGAAGCAGCGTGAGCCGCTGCAGTCGGATGCCGACGCCGTGGAGGACTGGCAGCTGCACCGCGCCGCCTCGCACGACTCTGTGGGACTGCCCAGCGCCGAGAACCTGGCACTGGATGACCTGCCTGACGACGACATCAAGGCAGCGCTCCAGGAGCTGAGCGAGGACCGGCGCCTGGCCGTCTACCTCGCGGACGTGGAGGGCTTCTCGTACAAGGAGATTGCCGAGATCATGGACACTCCTATCGGAACTGTGATGTCCCGCCTGCACCGTGGGCGGCGCCAGCTGCGTGAGCTGCTGGCGGACCACGCCCGCGAGCTCGGCTACCTGCGGGACGAGGCGGCAGGCAAGGACGCGGACGCGGAGGGGGCGCGCTGATGTCGAGTGCTGTGAGGCCGGGTGCCTCTGAGGGCGTGGGCGAGCCGGGGTGCTCCTGCGCCGAGGCTCGTGCCCACCTGGAGGCCTTCCTCGACCACGAGTGCGACGGGGACCTGAGCAGCCGCCTGGCTGAGCACGTGGCCACCTGCCAGCACTGCTCGCGGGTGGCTGACGCCGAGGTCCACCTGCGCGAGATCCTGCGCTCGCGCTGCGCTGAGCAGGCGCCCGCCGAGCTGCGGGCCCGGGTGCTGGGACGCCTGTCCGTCATGCAGGCGACGGCGCGCTATGAGCGGGTGACGCACGAGGGCCGGACCGTGACGACCTATCAGCGCACGGTGCGCTTCAGCCAGGACTGATGGCCTGACCAGGCCCGGCTCCGCCACCCGGCGGGCGCCTGAGGCCGCCGTCGTGCGACCGCAGGCGTGACCGGGCTCATGGGGGCTGCGGTGGTGGCGGTATCGCGCCGTGTGCGAGGATGGTCTGCGGTTAGTGCCCGGTTGGGCAGTCCAGACTTGAGGAGGCCACTATGAGCAAGCGCGGTCGTAAGCGTCGTGCCCGTGCGAAGTCCAGCGCGAACCACGGCAAGCGTCCCAACGCCTGAGCCGGGGCGCTGCGGCACCCAGGACGGCGGCGGCCGGTCACCGAGAAGGTGACCGGCCGCTCTTGCTCTCCGGCCGCCGCTGCGCGGTGGTGCCTCGCCGTCGTCGTGACGGGGGCTGAGCCGCGGGCCGGTCGGTTACCTGGATCACGTCTGAGGGCCTGGACGAGGGGATCACCCCTGGCGGGACGGCGCTGTCAGGGGGGCGGGTCCTTGTCACGGCAGCAGGCTGAACGCAAGCTGAGCGCGGGACAGGTCGGGATTCGTAGGGTTTTCACAGCCTGGCGTAGGGGGTTTGCCCAGACAGGATGAGTTGAATAGTGCGCATCGTCGGACGGAACGGGTCGCGAGGGTTGGGGAACCCGCTGACCGGCCTCGCTTCTGAGACGGCCACCAGGTCCTAGGGAGCCTGGAGCCATCGTTCTGGCGAAGGGGAGGTTCCCTGGCGGGATTGGGAAGTCTGCCGTATGGTCGAGCCTCCCTGTTGACGAAGGCCCTCGGGCCGGGCCCACAGTCCGGTCCGAGGGCTTCGTCTTTCTCTTTTCGGCGCGAGTGTGTAGGTACGCAGACGAATGTGCAGCCCGGAGGTGCACACTCACGCCCGCACCTGCACACTCGTCGGGACAGGGGGGGCGCGCTCGGGCTCCACAGGCGAGGTCTGCGGGACAGTTATCCACCGTGCTCGCGGGGCCGACTCGCCGGCGCCGCGCGCATGGGGCAGCCTGCTGGTGTGAGTGTGCAGACCTTTCCGACGCCGCCTGATCTTCCGCTCGTGGTCACGACCGCGGCTGGCACCGGGCTGCGACCTGGCCCGGGTGACGGCTTCGTGCGGATCGCGCGAGGCGCCTTGATGGAGCGTGTGGAGGCCGAGGCGCCGGTGTGGCGCAAGAAGCAGCTGGTCACTCTGGCTCGCTGCGTCGTCGCCCTTCGCCGCTCACCTGAGCAGGCGGTGCTCACGCACGAGGCGGCGGCCGCAGTCCTGGGACTGTCGATGATGTTTCAGGAGCCGGATATCAGGGTCAGCGTCCCGGCCGGCCTGTCACGCCGGCCGCTCGTGCTGACGCCGATGCGGTACGCGACCGGTCAGGAGGTCGTTGAGGGCCGTGGCGTGTCAGTGCATCGGTCGGCTGTCCGTCCAGACGAGGCAGAGGTGGTTACAGTCCATGGCCTGCGAGTGACGAGCCCCCTACGCACGGCGCTGGACTGCGCCTTTGATCTTCCGGTGCGGTGGGCGCTGCCGGTCATTGACTCTGCGCTGCGGGTCGTGTGCCGGCCGGAGCGGCGTAGCCGCTATGCCTTCGGCGAGATGAGCGTGGAGGAGGCTCGCCAGGAGCTCGCGCAGATGGTGGCTCGTCAGGGACGACGGCGAGGTGCCCGTCGGGCAAGAGCGGCGGTCGCGCTGGCCGATCCTCTTGCGGAGTCACCAGGTGAGAGCGTGCTGAGGTGGGCATCTGGCGCGGCTGGGCTTCCGCCACCCGTCAGCCAGCGCCGTGTGGAGGTCGACGGACACGAGTACTTCCTCGATCTTGGTTATGAGCAGGCGCGACGAGGCTGGGAGTTTGACGGCCTGGGCAAGCTCACCAAGGCGCAGGACGTCCGTGAGGAGAAAAGGCGTGAGCTGCGGCTGGCACGTGAGGGCTGGGCCATCGATCGCTTTGGGTGGGAGGAGCTGTGGGACTCCACGCGGCTGGTCAGGCGCGTGCAGAGGTTGTGGACGGCGTCGGGCTTCGACCTTGGGGCCAGCGCGGCAGAGCTCTGGCTCTAGCCGAGCGCGAGTGTGCAGGTACGCAGACGAGTGTGCAACCCGGAGGTGCACACTCACGCCCACACCTGCACACTCGCGCTTGAGGAGGAGGGGAAGGCTAGGCCGTCGGCTCGGCCACGCCCATCCACTCGTACCAGCCACGGTGCAGCACCAGCCAGGCCATGAGCCCGTAGCCGGCCTGCCCCGGGTGCGTGCCGCCGGCACTGGCCGTGTCCGTCTCCCACTGATCGTGGTTGCGCAAGGCGTTGAAGGTCTCGACGAAGGGGATGCCGCGCCGGCTGCAGACCTCGCTGACCGCGTGAGAGAGCCTGGCGGTGGCGTCCGGGTCCACGGCCGGCAGAGGTGGCGGCCCTACCACGAGGCACGGTCGGTGCTCGCTGGAGGCGGCGTCCAGGATGTTGGCCAGCGCCAGGCGGCTACGAGCCGGCGAGACCCCGGCGACGACGTCGGCCGCACCTACGCCGATGACCAGGCGGTTGACCCCGCCGTGGATCGTGCGGCGGGCGACCTCCTCGTGCCAGCGCTGGGCGAGCTGGGCCGTCGTCTCGGAGGGGACAGCGAGGGTGAAGACGGTGGCGTCGGCTCCGCGCGTGCGAGCCATGACGCGGCCGGTCCAGCCCAGCGCACGGGCGTCGCCGTAGCCGGCTACGAGCTCGTCGCCGATGAAGTGGATCCGCGTCTGCTCCACGGGAGTCCTTCCTTGTCGCCTGCCTGTGCGACTGACGCTACCGCCTGGCACGTGCGCGGCGCGGTAACGACAGGGCACAGTCCGCCTGATCAGCGCGCGAGTGTGCAGGTGCGGGGTTGAGTGTGCAGCCTGGAGGTACACACCCGACCCCCTACCTGCACACTCGCGGCAGGAGGAGCGTCACTCCCGGGCGAAGGCCCGGGCCACGAGCTCGGCCTGAGTGCGCTTGTAGGCACCGGCCGTACCGACGGCGGGAGCGGCGGCCTCAGGGCGCGAGACGAGCCGGACCGCGCCGGCCGCCGTCATCGCCTCCGGCAGGTGCAGACCGAGGTAGGGCCACACGCCCTGGTTCGCGGCCTCGTCCTGGACCCAGCACACCTGCGCACCCGCGAAGGGTGCCAGCGCCTGGGCCAGCTCGGCCCCGGGCAGCGGGTAGAGCTGCTCCAGGCGCACGATCGCCACCGAGGAGTCGCCGCGCCTGGAGCGCTCGGCCAGGAGGTCGTAGTAGACACGGCCCGAGCACACGAGCACACGGGTCACGCCGGTTCCTGAGGCCACAGCCGGGTCCACCTCGCCAATCACCGGCTTGAAGGTACCCGTGGTGAACTCCTCCACCGCGCTGGAGGCGGTCTTGAGGCGCAGCAGCTGCTTGGGGGTGAAGACCACCAACGGTCGGCGCGGACGGCGGTAGGCCTGCTCACGCAGCATGTGGAAGTGGTTGGCCGGGGTCGAGGGCATGACCACCCACATGTTGTCCTGGGCGCACATCTGCAGGTAGCGCTCGATGCGTGCCGAGGAGTGGTCCGGGCCCTGTCCCTCCTGACCGTGGGGGAGCAGGAGAACGAGTCCGGAGCGCTGACCCCACTTCTGGGTGGCGGAGGTGACGTACTCATCGATCACGGACTGCGCGCCGTTGGCGAAGTCTCCGAACTGGGCCTCCCACATGGTCAGCGCCTCAGGACGCTCGACCGAGTAGCCGTACTCGAAGGCCATCGCCGCGTACTCGCTGAGCAAGGAGTCGTAGATCTCCAGCGGAGCCTGGTCCGGGGTCAGGAAGTCCAGCGGCGTCCACTCCTGGCCGTTGGCGTTGTCGTGCAGGACCGCGTGACGCTGGGCGAAGGTGGCGCGGCGCGCGTCCTCACCCGCCAGGCGCACGGGCACGCCCTCCATGAGGAGGGACCCCAGGGCGATGAGCTCGCCCAGGCCCCAGTCGATGCCTCCCTCACGTGTCGCCTGCTGGCGCCTGGTCAGCATCGTGGCGAGCTTGGGGTGGATCGTGAAGCCTTCGGGGTAGGCGACCTGGGAGTCGCCGATGCGCTCGACGACGTCGCGGCCCACCGCGCTGGTCCACCCGATCATCATGCCGGCGCCCGCCTCCTGGGAGGCCGGGACCTCCAGGCTCGTGCGGGCCAGCCCGACCTGAGTGGGATCAGCCTGGGAGCGGCCCTCGGCCTCGTCCTGCGCGCGGTCGGCCGTGCCGGAGGCCTCGTCCCGGTGGGCGGCGCGGGTCTCGGTGAAGATCCGCTCCAGCTCGTCGTGGAAGGCGTCCTCGATCGCCTTGGCGTCCTCGGCCGTGATGTCACCGCGGCCCACCAGGTCGCGGGTGTAGACCTCGCGGGTGGAGGGCAGGGAGTCGATGAGGTGGTACATGACCGGCTGAGTCATCGACGGGTCGTCGCCCTCGTTGTGCCCGCGGCGGCGGTAGCAGATGAGGTCGATGATGACGTCCTTGTGGAAGGTCGCGCGGTACTCGTAGGCGTGGCGCGCCGCGCGTGCCACAGTCTCCGGGTCGTCGGCGTTGACGTGGAAGATCGGCACCTGCAGGCCCTTGGCCAGGTCCGTGGCGTAGGTGGTCGAGCGTCCCGAGGCTGAGCCGGTGGTGAAGCCGATCTGGTTGTTGACGACGACGTGCACCGTCCCGCCCGTACGGTAGGCGCGCAGCTGGCTCATGTTGAGGGTCTCGTAGACCACGCCCTGGCCGGCGAAGGCGGCGTCGCCGTGGACGAGGACCGGCATGACGGTGTAGCCCTTGTCTCCCAGGCCGATGCGGTCCTGCTTGGCGCGCACGATGCCCTCGACCACGCCGTCGACCGTCTCCAGGTGGGAGGGGTTGGCAGCCAGGGACACCCGGGTGGTCACGCCCTCGGTACCGGTGTAGACGCCCTCGGTGCCCAGGTGGTACTTCACGTCGCCGGTGCCTGCGCCGACGATGACGCCGTTGCCGTCGAACTCGTCGAAGACCTGGCCGTAGGACTTGCCGGCGATGTTGGTCAGCACGTTGAGACGGCCTCGGTGAGCCATCCCGATGACGACCTCGTCCAGGCCGTCGTGGGCAGCCTCGTCCAGCAGCCGGTCCAGCAGCACGATGAGGGACTCACCGCCCTCCAGGCTGAAGCGCTTCTGACCGACGTACTTGGTCTGCAGGAAGGTCTCGAAGGCCTCTGCCTGGGCGAGCTTGGTGAGGATGCGGCGCCGCTCGGCGCTCGTGGTGGCCTCCCACTCCGCCTCCAGGCGCTCCTGCCACCAGCGGCGCTGGGCCGGGTCCTGGATGTGCATGTACTCCACGCCCACCGTGCGGCAGTAGGCCTCGCGCAGGCGCTCCAGGATCTGGCGCAGCGTGGCCCGCTCGGTGCCACCGAGCCCGCCGGTGGGGAAGGTGCGGTCCAGGTCCCACAGGCTCAGGCCGTAGCTGGACAGGGACAGGTCGGGGTGACGGCGCAGCCGGAAGGTCAGCGGGTCGGTGTCCGCGGCCAGGTGACCGCGCTGGCGGAAGGCGTGGATGAGTTCGGCCACGCGTGCGGGCTTGCCGGTCTCCAGCTCAGGGTCGTAGGTGGTGTCGCGCTCCCAGCGGATGGGCTCGTGAGGCACGCGCACCGAGGAGAAGCAGCGGTCCCAGAACCCGTCCAGGCCCAGGAGCTTGCGCTCGACCAGCCGCAGGAACTCCCCGGAGAGCGCTCCCTGGATGACGCGGTGGTCATAGGTGGAGGTCAGCGTCACCGTCTTGCCGACGCCCTGACGCGCCAGCGTCTCCTCGCTGGCCCCGGCGAAGGCGGCGGGGTAGGCCATGGACCCCACTCCGATGATGGCGCCCTGCCCAGGCATGAGACGGGGCACCGAGTGCAGGGTCCCGATCATGCCGGGGTTGGTCAGGGTCACGGTCGTACCCCGGAAGTCGTCGACCTCCAGCCTGCCGTCGCGCGCCTTGCGGACCAGGGCCTCGTAGGCGGCGACGAAGCCTGCCAGGTCCAGCTCGTCGGCGCGCTTGACGGAGGGGACCAGCAGGCGGCGCTCGCCGCCTGGCGCGGGGACGTCGACGGCCAGGCCGAACCCGACGTGGGCCGGCTCGTGCAGGACGGGCTTGCCTGCGGCGTCCACGGAGTAGGAGACGTTCATCCCCGGCATCTCGGCCATGGCCTCGACCACGGCCCAGCCGATGAGGTGGGTGAAGGAGACCTTGCCGCCGCGGGTACGGGACAGGTGCTGGTTGATGATGGCGCGGTTCTCGATGAGGACCTTGGCGGGCACCGCGCGGGCGGAGGTCGCCGTCGGGATCGACAACGAGTCCTCCATGTTCCTGGCGGTGCGCGCTGCGGCGCCCTTCATGCGCGTCTGGGTGTCCTCCTCGTGGACCTGGTCGGCCAGGTCGAGCGCGCGCAGCAGGGCGCGCTGGTGGGCGTAGGGGGAGGTGGGCGGAGCGGCGTCGGAGGCGGGGGCCGGGGGCAGGTCGGAGCGGGTGACGTCCTGGACGGGGGAGGCCTGGCGGTGGGGCGCGGCGCCGGCCCCGGTCTCGGGCAGGGCGTCCTCGCTGCGCAGGGGCTGGTGGGGGGCGGGACGGGGGGCAGGGGACGACGGCGTCGCTGCGAGGAGGGGGGAGGAGGTGCCGGAAGGTGGGACCTTGGTCGCAGACTGGCCGGGGGCGGCTTGGCTGTCCGTGCCGGGAAGGTGACCGGACTCGGACTCGAACAGGGAGCGCCACTGTGGTGAGACCGAGGCGGGGTCCTTCAGCCAGGCGTCCCGCATCTCCTCCACCATCCACTCGTTGGCTCCGAAGTCCGGGGTGGTGCTGTTGTGGCTCGACACTGTGGTCTCTCCTCGTTGGTGCCTCGTCGCAGCGCTGCGCAGGCGGGCCCGGGTGGGTGGGGCGAGTCTCGGCGCTGTGTCCTGGACCATCCTAGGGGGGAGGGGCTGGCGGTGTGAGCAAAATGCGGGACCAAAGGCACTGGACTGGTTGGCTCCTTGGCGGCACGCGGCTGTGTCGGTGATACGGTGCTCAGCACTATGCGACGACACGCCCGCCGACCGCGCTCTCGCGCCACCGGCCAGCTGACCGAACCTGACCATCCGCACCCTGAGACCGCTGGTGCGAGCGGCTCGTGCCCGGCCCGTGGCGGGTGGGCGGCATGACCCACTGGCTCATGATCGCCCTGGGCGTGGTCCTGACCGCAGGAACCGCCGTCTTCGTGGCAGGAGAGTTCTCGCTGGTGGCCCTTGACCCCTCGACCGTGGAGACGCGTACCGCTGAGGGGGACCGCCGTGCGGTGACCGTGCGCAAGGCCCTGGGGCGCCTGTCCACGCTCCTGTCGGGGGCGCAGGTGGGCATCACGCTGACCACGATCCTGCTGGGCTACACGATGCAGGACGCGCTGGCCTCGCTGCTGGAGGAGACCATGGCGGGCTGGGCGGCGCAGTCCGTGGCCGCCGGCGTCGCGGCCGTGACGGCGCTCGTCCTGGTCAACGCCTTCTCCATGGTGGTCGGCGAGCTCATCCCGAAGAACGCGACCCTGGCTGACCCGCTGCGTGCCGCCGGCGTGGTGGCCCCGTTGCTCATGGCCTTCACGACGGTGCTCAAGCCCGTTATCGTCGTCCTCAACGACACCGCCAACCTGGTCCTGCACCGCCTGGGCATCGAGCCGGCTGAGGAGATCAGCGGGACGCGGTCCGCCGGTGAGCTGGCGGCGCTGGTGCGCCACAGCGCCGAGGAGGGCACGCTCGACGTCTCCACCGCCACCCTGCTCACCCGCTCCATCGGGGTGGGGCGCCTGACCGCCGTCGACGTCATGACGGACCGAGGGCGCCTGCACACCCTGGAGGCGGACGCGACGGCGGACGCCGTGGTGGAGCTGGCACGGGCCACCGGGCACTCGCGCTTCCCGGTCATCGGCGAGGACGTCGACGACGTGCTCGGGGTGGTCCACCTGCGCCGAGCCATCGCCGTGCCCTTCGAGCGCCGCTCCTCGGTGTCCGTGGCCTCCTCCTCGCTCATGACCCCGGCACCGCGCGTGCCTGAGACCATGCCGCTGGCCTCGCTCCTGGTCGAGCTGCGGGCGACGGGCAGCCAGATGGCCATCGTCGTCGACGAGTACGGGGGAACGGCCGGGGTCGTGACCCTGGAGGACGCGGTCGAGGAGATCGTGGGTGACGTGGCCGACGAGCACGACCGGCGCCGCGGCGGGGTCCACATGGACGCTGACGGCCACTGGATCGTGCCGGGCTGGATGCGTCCGGACGAGCTGGCGGCACGCGCTGACGTCCACGTGCCCGACGACGGCCCTTACGAGACCCTCGGTGGGCTGGTCATGGCCGAGCTGGGGCGCATCCCGCAGATCGGCGACGTCGTCACCACGGCGCGGGCCCGCCTGACCGTGGAGGCGATGGAGGGGCGGCGCGTCACGCGCCTGCGGGCACGGGCCCTGGACCTGAGCGAGGACAGCGCGGAGGAGGAGCGATGAGCACCCCCGCCGCCCTGACCGTCACGGTCCTTCTCCTCCTGGGCAACGCCTTCTTTGTGGGCGCGGAGTTCGCAGTCACCTCCTCGCGCCGCTCCCAGCTCGAGCCCCTGGCTGAGGCCGGTGACTCCAAGGCTGCGACGGCGCTGTGGGCGCTGGAGCACGTCTCGCGCATGCTGGCCACGGCCCAGCTGGGCGTGACGCTGTGCTCGACCGGCCTGGGGGTGGTCGCGGAGCCGGCGATCGCCCACATGATCCAGCCGCTGCTGGAGAAGGTCGGTGTGGGGGCGACCGGCGCTCATGCCGTGGCCGTCGTCATCGCGCTGGTCGTCGTGGTCTACTTCCACGTCGTGGCCGGGGAGATGGTGCCCAAGAACATCTCCATCTCCGCGCCCGAGACCGCTGTGCGGTGGCTGGCTCCGCCGCTGGTGTGGGTCTCACGGGTCTTCGGCCCGGTGGTCACTGCCCTCAACGGCTTCGCCAACTGGGTGCTGCACCGGATGGGGATCGAGACCAAGGACGAGGTCTCGGCCACCTTCAACGCCGCTGAGGTCGCCTCGATCGTCGAGCGCTCGACCGCCGAAGGGGTGCTGGAGGACGACTCTGGCCTGTTGACCGGGGCGCTGGAGTTCTCCGAGGAGACCGCGGGCTCGGCCATGGTCGCCCTGGGCGACCTGGTGACCCTGCCGCAGGGATGCACCCCCGAGGACGTCGAGCGCGCCGTGACCGACACCGGGTACTCGCGCTTCCCGCTGGTGCGCCCGGGTGCGCACGAGCGCCCGCAGGTCACCGGCTACCTCCACCTCAAGGACGTCCTGTACGCCGAGGCGGCCGAACGTACCCAGCCTGTGCCGGCCTGGCGGGCGCGGGCCCTGGTGCCGGTGCGGGCGGAGGCTGAGATCGAGGACGCGCTGGCCGCGATGCAGCGCACCGGCGCGCACCTGGGACGGGTGGAGGACGCTGAAGGGCGCATGCTCGGGGTGCTCTTCCTGGAGGACGTCCTGGAGGAGCTGGTCGGAGAGGTCAACGACGCGATGCAGCGTGAGGAGCACCAGCGTCGCGAGCGCTCCTGAGGAGCGTGGCACTGTCCACAGTTGCGGGCCTGGCCCTGGCGTATCCGTCATCTGATCGTTATCGTCCCCTGTGGCGGTTCCTCTTGACGAGCCGCCGCCCGACCGTGCGACCGGCTCTGGCAGCACGGTGACCCAGCAGCTTGTGGAGGCCCGTGGCGTGAGTTCCCAGCCGATGACGCGCCGTCAGCGACGCGACGCCGAGCGCGCGGCGCAGGCGGCGGCCCAGGGCCCGCTCGCCGTCAGCCCGCAGGAACCGGTCGACTTCTCCTCAGCGGACACCGAGGACATCCCGCAGGTTCCGCAGGCCGAGCCCGGCCAGGTCCCTCCGACGCCATTGGCTGAGCAGCTGGAGCAGGCTCTCGCCGAGGAGCCGCGGCCGACGACCCTCTCGCGCACGCAGCGGCGTGCGATCGAGCGTTCCCGCCGTCGTCCCTCCGGCCGTGACCGCCAGGAGACCACCGCCCACCGCCCGACCCTCCCCGGGCCGGCCTCGGGCCCACGGCCCGCGACCGGCACCTCGCTCGGCACAGCCGGGCGCATCGGCGTCCTGGTGGTGCTGGCCTCGGTGACCGTGCTGGCTCCGCTCAGCTCACGCATCAGCCTCTTCAGCCAGGCCAGCGCCTCGGTGGTGCAGGCCCGGGCGGCGGCGACCGCCGCCGCCACGGCTGCCGCCTCCTCCGTGGCGGCCTCGGTCCTGGGCTCCGACGCCGACCTGGACGAGTCGACCGACGCCGCGCTGTCCAACGTGCCGGATGCCGCGACCCTGGCGCGTATTCGCGAGGCCTACCTCAACGCTCAGACCTGTACGGTCCAGCCGGCGGGAGCCTCGGGTGACACCGCTGCCTTTACCCAGGCACCTGAGGTCGTCAACCCGATGGTGGCAGGCACGTACACCGTCTCCTCGCCCTACGGCTACCGCATCCACCCCACGCTCGGCTACCTCAAGCTGCACGCTGGGCAGGACTACGCGGCCGCCGTCGGCACCCCGATCTACGCGGCGGCCGCCGGCAAGGTCGTCACCGCCGGGATGTCCTCCGACGGCACGGGCACGGTGGTCATCGAGCACGAGATCGACGGCAAGACCTGGTACACGAGCTACCTGCACATGTACGAGGACGGAATCTACGTGCAGGTCGGGGACGAGGTCGGTGCCGGCCAGCTCATCGCCGGGGTCGGCTCGACCGGGCGCTCGACCGGCGCGCACCTGCACTTCGAGGTCCGCACCGCCAACGACAGCGCTGACGAGACCACCGTCGACCCGAGCACCTGGCTCGCCGAGCACGGCGCTGCCGAGCTGACCTCCAGCTGCCTGTGACCGTGGCGGGCGGGCGGGAGCGCGCGACGGCGTCGCGCGCCGGCGGGGTAGGCGCATGAGCGCGCTGCGGCGCTGCCTGGTGGTCCCTCACCGCGGTGGGGCGGGTGAGGTCCCGGAGAACACCTGGGCAGGGGTGGAGCACACCGTGGGGCTCGGCCTGCCCTGGATGGAGACGGACCTGAGGCGCAGCGCCGACGGCGTCGTCGTCCTGTCCCACGATCCTGACCTGGGCCGGACCGCAGGCAGGCCAGAGCCTGTCTCGACCCTGACCTGGAAGGAGCTGTCCGGCCTGGACGCGGGCGACGGACGGCCCCCGGTGCGTCTGGACGACCTGCTGTCCTCCTTCCCGGACCTGCGGCTCAACGTCGACCTCAAGGAGCCTGGCGTGGTCCAGGACGCGCTGCAGGTGGTCAGGGCGGCGGGCGCGCTGGAACGGGTGCGTTTTGCCTCCTTCTCCGCTCGCCGTCTGGCCGCGCTGCGGCGCCAGGAGCCGCGGGCCCGTACCTCCTTGGGGACCCTCGACGTGGCCGGCATCGTGCTGCGTGCTGAGGCAGGGATCGCCCTTCCTCGCAGCCGCCGGGGCCGGCCCAGCGGGCGAGTGGACGCCGTCCAGGTCCCCGCGGCCGTCCACGGCGTGAGTGTGGTGACCCCACGGTTCGTGGCGCAGGCGCACCTGTCCGGCCTGGAGGTCCACGTGTGGACGGTCAACGACCCGCAGGAGATACGTCGTCTCGTCTCCCTCAACGTCGACGCGCTCATCACCGACGTCCCGGCGCGCGCCCTGGAGGTCCTGGGCGGCGAGGGGCCTGGTGACGCCTGCTGACTGTCGTCGATAACTGTTCCCCGCGGCACGTCTCAGGGCCGCCCGTCGTCGGCGCAGCAGAGGCCCGCGCCTTCTATGCGTCGCGTGCATGAAATTGTGCTGAAATGGTATTTCACAGGCGTATTCCTCATGCGCACAATGAGTGCGTCAGTGTCTCAGGGGCAGTGCTCGTGATGCTCGTTCGCGCCGCTCCTGAGGCAGCCGGAGGGTTGCGCGGCCTGGCTGCGGAACCCGGAGGAGGGGGACACAGATGAACGTCAGCCACCATCGCTCGCACCAGGAGACCTCGCAGACCAGCACTGGTGGGCGTGGTATGAGCCGGCGCCGCGCCCTGCTGCTTGGCGGTGCCGCCGGTGCGGCGGGCCTGTGTGCGCTGGCCGCCTGCGCGGGGCGCCCGGAGGCAGGCCAGTCAGGGACGGCGACGGCCTCGGCCCGTTCGACCAGGGAGCCTCAGTCCACTGCGGGAGCCGGGACGGCGACGGCGGGAGAGGGCGCGGCGGTGCTCGTGGCCTACTTCTCCGCCACGGGCAACACGCGGGCTCTGGCCGGCAAGATCGCGGAGCGTCTTGGCGCGGACCTGTTCGAGATCGAACCCGCCCAGCCCTACAGCGAGGAGGACCTCAACTTCAACAACCGCAGCTCGCGGGTGGTGGAGGAGTACGAGGACGTCTCGCAGCGTGACACCCCCTTGGCCGTGACCACACCTGCCGGCTTTGAGGGCTACTCCACCGTGGTCCTGGCCTACCCCATCTGGTGGCAGGACGCGGCCTGGCCGGTGGAGCACTTTGTCACGGACAACGACTTCTCGGGCAAGACCGTCATCACGGTGTGCACCTCCCTGTCCTCGGGCATGGGCTCCAGCACACGCAACCTGGAGGCGCTGGCCGGCAGCGGCACCTGGCAGGAGGGGCAGCGCTTCAGTGAGAACCCCTCCGATGCCGACGTCGAGTCCTGGATCGCCTCCTCAGGCCTGGGAGCATGAGCAGGGCGCCTGTCGGTGCCGGGAGCGGCCTGAGCCGCCGTCATGCCCTCCTGGCGGGCAGCGTGGGGGCGGCAGCGGTCCTCGCGGCGTGTACGAGGGTCGTGGAACGGAGCCTGGACGAGGCGCTGTCGCAGCGCGCTGACGATGCGCAGGCCACTGCCGTCGGGGCGACGACGACGGCCGCCTCCTCAGGCCTGGAGGGCTACGAGCTCGTGGAAGGCTCTCGCACCGAGCGAGGCTTCGTCGTCGACCACCTTCTGCGCACTCCGGACGACGGCGAGATCCACGTCTCGCTGTCCGTTCCTGAGGACTACGACCTGGCCGGTCCGGCGCCGTTGTACGTGGCGCTGCCCGGGTGGGAGGGGCTGTGGTTCCAGGGAGTGGGAGCCAACCTGAGCGAGGACTTCCCCTTCGTCGCGCGCGAGCAGGTCCCGCAGATGGTGATCGCCTCGCCCCAGCTGGAGGACTGGGGGCAGACCTCTGCCCGGCAGGTCAGCGCCCTGACGCAGTGGCTCCTGGGGACCTATCGCATTGACCCGAGCAGAGTCATCCTCTCCGGGTGCTCGGGCGGCGGGGAGACCGCCTCGATCGTCATGGGGCTCAGGCCCGAGCTGTTCGCGGCCGTGCTCCACGTGATCTCTCGGTGGAGCGGTGACATCCAGCCGCTGGTCGAGGCACAGGTACCGGTGTACATGGCGATCGGTGAGGAGGACGACTACTACGGTGCCCAGCCGGATATCGACGCCTACGCCGCCATCACCCAGGCCTACCAGCGAGCCGGTCTCCCTGAGGAACGGGTCAAGGAGCTGGTCACCCTTGACGTGCGGCCCTCCTCCTACTTTGGCCAGGAGGGTCTCCAGCGCGGTCAGCACGCGGCCGGAGGCGCTCTCTTCCCTCATGACGAGCAGGTCATGGGGTGGCTGCTGGACCACGTGAGATAGCGCTGGAGGCTGTACGGCGCTGTGCATGAGCCTGGGGGCGGGAAGGAAGGCTGTACCGACTCATATTGACCGAGAGGGCAGTATAGTGGTTCCCACGATCGCCTGCGGGTCAGAGAGGATCATCATGAGCGAGCCCAGTCGTCAGCACGTCGCCTCCACGCCGATCGCGGTACCGACCGCGGAGGAAGGCCCTTGCGTGCGCACCGCCGCCGGCCCGGTGCGAGGCCTGTGGCGCGAGATCGTCTCCGCCCCCGATCGTCAGGGGCCTGCGCCGCTGTTCACTTACTCGGCCGCCTTCTACGGCATCCCCTACGCCGAGGCCCCCTGTGGTGAGTGCCGCTTCCTGGCCCCGGTGCGTCGGGCGGGCTGGTGCGAGGAGCGTGCGGCGATCACGCCGTCGGCCACCCCGCAGCGCCGCTCGGTCTTTGACGACCCTGCCATCCCTGAGCCCTCGGTGGCAGGAGAGGACTTCCTGACCGTCAACGTCTTCACCCCGGCCCCGGGCGACGAGGGGGCCAGGCTGCCGGTGCTCGTGTGGATCCACGGCGGCGGCTGGTCCTCCGGCTCCCACAGCTCACCGTGGTACGACGGCGCCGCCTTCAACCGCGACGGCGTCGTCACCGTCTCGGTGGCCTACCGGCTGGGCTACGACGGCTACGGCTGGGTGCCCGGCTCTGACGCGCCCTACAACCGTGCGGTCCTGGACCAGGTGATGGCCCTGGAGTGGGTGCGTGACAACATCACTCGCTTCGGCGGGGACCCGCAGCAGGTGACCGTGGCCGGCCAGAGCGCCGGCGGCGGCAGCTCGATGGCCCTGCTGGCTGTGCCACGAGCGCACGGCCTGGTCCACCGCGTCATCAGCCAGTCCGGGGCGCTGCCTGAGCGCAGCGCGAGGACCACCCGGGAGATGAGTCGCAGGCTCGCGCAGGTGCTGGGCGTGGAGCTGAGCCTGGAGGGCGTGCGATCGGCTACCTATGGCGAGGTCTTCGAGGCCTCCCGCAAGGTCAGCGTGCCTGACGGTGCAGGGCTGGCAGACCTGTCGGACCCGGTGGAGGCGCTGCGGGGAGCGCTCGGTGGGTCCGGGTCGGACATCCCCTTCCTGCCCACCGTCGACGGCGAGGTGATCGCCCTGGGCGAGGTCGAGGCGCTTCGCAGAGGCTGGGGTGAGCGGGTCCCGGTGCTGGCCGGCTCGACCATGCACGACTTCTCCTTCGTCGGCCTGGGCATGGCGCAGGCGATGGAGGGCAGGGACCTGCGTGAGGTGCTGGTGGCCGGTGGGCTGAGTCAGGAGGTCGCCGAGCGCGTCATCGCGGCGCACCCCGAGCACGCTGGTAGCCCGCACATGGTGGTCGGCGACCTCGTCTCTGACGCCACCTTCCACAAGGTCATCGCCGAGTGGTTCCTGGCGCGCCAGGACGCTGCCACGGGGGAGGCGGCGACGTCGGCCGGCTCCTACGCCTACGCGCTCGCCTACTGCGCCGGGCCGCTGCACATGGCGACCCACTGCATGGACATCCCCTTCACCTTCGACTGCCTGGCTGATCCCTACTGCGAGCACACGCTGGGCGGTGGTGCGCCTCAGGAGCTGGCCGACGCGATGCACGGGGCCTGGGTGCGTTTCGTTCGCGAGGGCCAGCCAGGCTGGGAGCCGTGGACCGAGCGTGGCGTGGGACGGTGCTTCGGGGACAACCGCTTGGGGGAGATGAGGGTGCAGGAGGATCGCGTGCTCTTTGACACCGACCGGGACCTTGTGCTGGCGCGCAGGTAGTCCTGCCGCAGGGCGGCTGTCAGGAGGGCATCTCGATGACCTGGTCTGCTGCCTGGGTGACCAGCGGGTCGTGGGAGGCCAGGAGGATGGCGCAGCCGCGGCGGGCCTGGTCGCGCACGAGGTCTAGGACCAGGCGCGTGGAGGCTGAGTCCAGGGCGGAGGTGGGCTCGTCCAGGCACAGCAGGCGCGGGTCGGCCAGCACCGCTCGTGCCAGGCTCACGCGCTGGCGCTCTCCTCCGGACATGTGTCCCAGTCGTGTCCTGGGGTCGTTGACGCCCAGGCGCTCAAGCAGGGCCAGGGCCTTGCTGCGGTTCAGGTCGTGTTGCCTGGGGCCCCGGCCTCTCAGGTGGGGGGCCAGTCCCAGCATGACGTTGTCAGCCGCGCTGAGCTCCTCCAGGCCTGGGTGGTCCTGGGAGACCATGCCCAGGAACCCGCTGCGGGCGGCGGCCAGGCGTCCCGGGCTCTGCCAGGGCAAGGGGGCTCCCTGCTAGCGGACCTGGCCGGCTGAGGGGCGCAGCAGGCCGCAGGCGGTGCGCAGCACGCTCGTCTTGCCGCACCCTGAGCGTCCGGCCAGGCAGACTGTCTCGCCCGCCCCGACCTCCAGGCCGAAGGCAGAGACCACGCTCAGGCGGCTGCCGTCACGCCTGGTGAAGGTGATCTCCAGGTCCTGGAGGGCGAGGGTGGGAGGGGTGGCTGGCTCGTGCGGCTCACGGGGTGGCTGGTGGAAGGAGGGACTAGGCACGCAGCGCCTCCTGGGGGTGGTCGCAGGTGAGGACGGTCAGGACCCTCGTGGTCAGGACGAGGAGGAGAGCGCTGCCGGCGCAGGTGAGTGCGAGTGCGGCTGCCTGAGCGCTCAGTACCCCGGTCTGTGCCGCGGTCAGCGTGGTTGCTGGTAGCAGGAGGACGACTGGCAGGTGCTCCCAGCCCCAGCGCGCTGTCTCGCACATTACCCGTTCTCGGCGCAGCCAGCCTGAGGCGCTCAGCAGGCGGTGGGCGTGCAGGGAGGAGGCGGACTCGTGGCGCAGGGTCGATACGAGGATGCTGAGGGTGGCGGCAAGGCTGAGGAGGATCAGGGTCCCTGTGGCAAGTCGTGACACGCGCAGCACCGATGAGGCCAGGTCCGAGAAGCCGGCGCGCTGCGAGAAGGTCTCCAGGACGGTGACGAGGCCGGCGCCTGTCAGAGCGGCCAGCACGACGGCGGTGCTGGTCGTCAGGGCGGCTGCCGGGCGGGCCCTGGCCGTCCCCAGCCGCGCTGCCTGCCGTGCGGCTTGGGCCCGTGTGCTGGCGGGACCTGGCGCGGCGGCAGCGTCTGAGGGCGGGGCGCAGGAGCGGGGTGTCGCAGGCGTCCCTGTCCTGTCTCCCTCCTGGGCGTGCTTGCAGGCGGTGGCGGGCCGGCAGGCCGTGGAGGCCTGGGCCAGCACGAGCAGCAGCACCAGCACGTACAGGACCACGCTCGCTGCTGCTGCGGTGCCCGGGCCGGCCGGCACGGCCAGCCGGGTGGAGATGATGACGGCGCCTGCCGCCAGCCCCAGCAGGATCGTGGTCCCGGCAAGCTCGCGGCGCAGCAGGTAGCCAGCCACCTGGCGCCTGCGCCACCCGGAGCGGAGCAGGAGGCGGGCCGTGTGTTGCCTGTGGATCCCTGCCCGCAGCTCGCTGAGCAGGGCGACGAGGCCGGTGCTGGCCAGCGCGGTGGCTGTGGTCAGCACGGTGCTTGAGGCTGAGGCGGTGGCGACCCGGGTGTCAGCCCCGAGCTCGCTCCAGGTCTCGCTCGCCTCGCCGTGCCAGGCGTGCGGCGCCTGGCCGGACAGGGTGACGGAGACGGTCACGGGTGAGGCCCCGCGAAGGACCGTGGGCGTCAGGCCCATGTCGGCCACGCGGGAGGCGACCTCCTCGATCCTGCCCCGGGGGAGGGAGCCCTCAGCGTCACGAGCAAGCCGGAGCCTGACGCTTCCTGCGGTGGGACGGGGACGACCGTCCACGGTCAGGGCGTCTAGCGCGGCGTCGGGCAGCACGGTGGCGGCGGGAGCGGTGAGGGCGCCTGTGCCTCGGAGAGCGGGTGCGATCTGCCCGTGGCTGGTTGCCAGCGTCGCGGCGGCGAGCGGGTCCGCCCCGGTGAGGGAGGAGCGCTCCGGGCGGTAGGTGGCAACCGGGATGAGGCCGGGGGCCAGGTACTGGCCCGCATCAGGGCGGGTGGGGCGGTAGACCTCCTCCTGCCAGGCCTGGCCGCGTGTCACCGGGGCCCCAGCGGGGAGGACCTCGACGGCGGGGCGGGAGGGGGAGGCCCGGCGGGACAGCGGCAGCAGCAGGGAGCGTTGCCTGGGCTGCCTCAGGGCTGGGTCAGCGCCAGGAAAGGAGGCCAGGCCGCTGGCAGGAGGCTCTGCTCCCTCGACGAGCCTGAAGGGATGGGCGGGATGACGCCACAGGAAGGCCGGGTCGGTCACCGCGGAGGCAAGACCTGGCCCGGCGGGAGACAGGGAGGACAGGAGGGCTCGGTCGTCGTTGTCCAGGAGCGTGCAGCCCAGCGCATCATCACCCGCCCCGGTGACCATAGGGCAGGAGGCGTCGTCGCTCTCCTCCAGGGTGGTACCGGTGGTCTCCAGCCTCGCCGCCGTCACGGTGACCGAGACGCTCGGCAGGGCGCCGCTGGCGGCTGTGACCACCGGGACCGGGATCCCCGAGGTGGTTGCTGCCTGGGAGACGCTGGTCGGCTCGTAGACCAGGCTCGGGTCATAAGGGTGAACGACGTTGCGGATCCCCTGGGTACCGAGAGATGTCATGCGCTGCCAGGCGTGCGCCAGCGTGTCCATCGCCTCAGCCGTCTCCTGCAGTCCCGCGGCCCTGGCCAGGGCGGCCTCGGCCTGGGGGTCCAGGGCGACCAGGGAGCTGGGCGATGGAACGAGGGGGAGGTGGAAGGACAGGGCCGCCGAGGGCAGGGCGGCAGAGGAGTAGCCGTCGGCGGTGCGTACCGTGATCTCCTCACCCGCCTGGTGCAGGTAGGCGCGTGCTCCTGTGTCCAGGAGGACGCGCCCCCGGTGCGTGCCGAGGAAGAACGTGGCAGGGTCCGAGGTGTGTGTCCCGGTCCCGTCGGTCACTGAGTAGGAGGCCTGCGACCGCCAGACCTCCAGGCCGGTGCCGTCAGCGCCTGTCACCGGGAGCAAGGTGCTCAGGGTCTGGGACCGCTCGTCGCCAGCCAGGTCCAGGTAGGTCACGGGCGCGGCGACCTCCACCCCGGGCAGGGCGCGCAGCCGCTCCACCTGAGCGGGTGTGATCGCACCCGGAGTCATCCAGGCGTCGGGTGCCAGCATAGGGACCCCGCCGACCACCGTGACCGGTGAGACAGCGCCGTCGGTTATAAGCAGGTCAGCCGCCTGGTCGCGGGCGTCATCAACCAGACCCTGCACACTGACCTCCGTGCCTGAACCGACCAGGCACGCGCTGAGGACCGCAACGCCTACGAGCGCGCTCGCGCTCAGGCGGCCGCGAGGCTGTCGGCGCATGGTGAGCCATTCCTTTGGGGGGAGGGTGTTGTCAACCGTATCACATGAGAGTGACGTACGTCTCTAGGTGGTGTGGTGTGTGCGGGTTCGTGGTGTGACCGTCTCGCGTGGCGAACGGTCACGGTCGTTTGCGGGCCGACACCTGGGACAGGGGGACCCGACCGAGTTCCGCGAGGCCCAAGGCTGCCCTGAGATCGTTCTCGGGAGGGTTACTAGAATGGAGTGAGTGCCGAGTGAGAGGCGGATCCCGTGGTCACCAAGACAGCGGACACCGCGACGACGGTGGTAGAGCGTGAGCTGCGTGTGGCTGAGGCGATTCACGGCTCGGAGATGGAGGGCCTGCCGGTGGGTGCTGCTTTTCGCGAGGACGCGCAAGAATACGTTGCTGGACGCATCGACTCTGACGAGCTGGTGGCCCGCGCGCGCACGTTATGGCCTCGGCTGAGTTCGTTGACCCGTACCTCGACCCAGAGACGGGTCTGCTGAGGAACAAGGTCGGTGCGCGGACACAGGCCTACCTCGATGAAGTGGAGGCGCACCTCGCCTCTGCTCGTCTGGTGCAGCTCATGGACCACCCGGTGAAGCCGACCGGCGACCTCGATGAGCTGCGGGAAGGCAACGGGCTGCGTGGCATGAGCCGCGAGCAGTTCATTGACCGCCTGGCGTACCACTACGACGAGCTCAACTACGTGCACCCGTTCCGCGAGGGCAACGGGCGGACGCAACGGGTGTTCTGGAACCGTGTCGCCCGCGACGCTGGCTGGCAGCTCGACTGGCGTGAGGTGCACGGCGAGACCAACGACCAGGCGAGCCGAGCGGCATCCGAGCAGCGGGACTTCGGACCGCTGTGCGAGATGTTTGATCAGATCGTCAGCAAGGCGGCTCCGCAGGGTGATCGAGGTACCGCCTGGCGCGCTGCAGAGCGGGCCAGGCTGTCATTTTCCACGGGTGACAGCCGGTCTCAGAGCTGCCGCCCCGTCTCCTTTATGCGGGCGTTCGTAGGTGACTGGTGCGTGCCTCCCAGAGGCTGGCTGGCACGCACAGGTCGTGTCTGCGTACGGCAGTGAGTGCTGGCACGTATGGGCCGGCTGCGGGGAGTGCCCGCCGACCTCCCGCGTCCCATCACCGACGCCCCACGCCGTCCCGCCCACCTACTAGCTGTTGCTGCTGTCGCCCGGACGCGATATGGTCGCTGCATTCCGCCCCGCCATCCTCCAGGATTGGCGGGGTTTTTGCCCGAGTGAGGTGCCCATGGACCGCGTCGCCGTCTTCTTCGACTACCAGAACGTCGCTGGCTGGGCTCAGCGCAGCCGCTGGCCACATCTGGCCCAAAGCCACAGCTGAGCTCCTCGTTAGCCGTCGCCGCAGGCCCAGTCGGCTCGTCGACACCCGCGTCTACCGCGGTCGCCCCAACCCCACCCGCCAGGCCGTCTCCGCCCGAGCCAACGACCGTCAGGCGGCCGACTGGGAGGAAACCGGCGTGACAGTCGTGCGACGCAACCTCCAGTACCCGCCCCAGTGGCCGGGTGCTCCCGCCTCCGAGAAGGGCATCGACGTCGCCCTCGCCGTTGATCTCGTCAAGTACGCCATGAAGGGTGACATCGACGCTGCGGTCGTCTTCACCAGTGACAAGGACATCCTCCCGGCCATCGAGCTCGTCTACAACGAGACACCCTGCCACGTCGAGCTTGCCTGCTGGAGCGCTGGACGCCGCCTCCGCATCAACGGTACCCAGACCCCCTGGTGCCACTTCCTCGACGAGGCCGACTTCCTCCATGTCCAGGACCCCACCGACTATGCGGACCTGAACCTCCTCTAGCAGGTGACGTTCCACTCGCGCTAGCGGCTCAGTGCTCGCTGGAGGAGCGGAGCGGTATCGCCTCGTGGCGCCGCCCCGCTCCTCCAGTCAGCCGACCAGGACGCCGGCCCTCGGCAAATCACCTGCGCCCTCAACGATCATCTGACCGGACAAGGGCTGCAGTCACTGCCCCTCACCACGCGGCAGCCAGATCCTGGTCCGACAGGCCAGGGACCGACTGGCCAGCTCGCCCACCACTAGGCGCTGCGTCGCCGTGAGCCCTTCCAGCTCACGCGACCACATCACCCACGACACCTACGGTGCGACCACCGTCACGACGCTACCAACGACGACAGCCGGCCCACCCTGGACGGCAACGGCTAGTCCATCACGGCGTGGATCGCCTCAGACGACCACCCCGCCGCCACCCGCTCACCCCGCGGTGCCGCTACCCGAGACACGACAACATCTCCTGCCCTGGTGGTGCCTCCACCAGCGGGTCCGTCGGCGACCCGGCCAGCGGTACCGCCAGCATCCGTGGCTCCAGCAGGTCGTCGATGTCCTGCAGGTGGTACGGCCTACGTCCCCCCAGGGCAGTGTCAGCACGGGCTGCTTGGCCCAGGCCCCCAGGGCTCGGGCTGTCACGGACGGCAGACGCGGCTCCGCAGCTTTTCGCGCAGATTGGTACTGAACGTCATTGGCAGTACTAGAAATATCAGACATGACAAGGATGTCCGGCGGGGACGATCGGTTGCCAACGTCACTTGCGTGCGTGTTGGTAGCGATAGCGCACTGTGTGCCTGATGCTGTTCAGGTGCCTGCCTCCGGCCTGCTGCCTCGCAGGGTCGTCGATGACGAAGCCCCCGCCGGTGGTGGCGGGGGCCCGGTGGTGCCCCGGACAGGATTCGAACCTGCGACCTTCTGCTCCGGAGGCAGACGCTCTATCCACTGAGCTACCGGGGCCCGCTGGCAGACTGTACCAGCGCTGTCGCCAGGTGTGAAAACGAGGAGGCCTGGTTCGTGCGCGGTCCGTGCCTGGCTTGTGCGCGGTCTCAGCCCTGGCCGCTCAGTGTCAGCCACAGCAGGGCGATATTGAGCACGATGATGATGGCGGCCACCACCCGGCTCACCCAGCGCAGGAGCGCGCCGTCGCGCCAGCGGCCCATGACCTGGGCCGAGGCGGTCAGACGCATGAGCGGCACGATCGCGAAGGGGATGCCGAAGGAGAGCACCACCTGGCTCACCACCAGCGCCCAGGTCGGCTCCGAGCCGAGGGCGATGATGACCAGCGCCGGGATGAGGGTGATGACGCGCTGGACGATGATCGGCACGCGCACCTCCAGCAGCCCCCGCATGATCTCTGACCCGGCATAGGCCCCTACCGAGGTCGAGGCGAGCCCCGAGGCCAGCAGGCCGACGGCGAAGACGACCCCGACCCCGCTGCCCAGCGACGCCGTGATCGCCGCGTGCGCCCCCTCGATCGTGTCCGTCCCCTCCACTCCGGACAGGGCCGAGGCTGCCAGCAGGAGGAGGGCGATGTTGACGCAGCCGGCCACGGCCAGCGCCCACACCACGTCCACGCGCGTGGCGTGGATGAGCCTGCCGGTGCGTGAGGCCTCCCCTCCTGCGGCCGTCTGCCCCTGGGAGGCGTCGGCCGGGCGGGGGCGCGCCTGGCCCGTCGGCTCAACCAGGTCGCTGACGACGGCGCCGCGCGGCTCGGCGTCCTCCTGCCCGGCGGTGTCACGGTGCGCCCGGCCCTCACCGATCTCGTCGTGGTGGTCACGCACGAGCGAGGAGTGCAGGTAGATGGCGTGCGGCATGACGGTGGCGCCGAGCATCGAGGCGGCGACCAGGAGGGAGTCGGTGCCCTCCAGGCGCGGGACCAGGCCGGCCGCGGTCTGACCCCAGTCAGGCGGGGAGACAAAGAGCCCACCGACGAAGCCGATGGTGATGATGGCCAGGAGGGCGACCACGATGCCCTCGAAGGTCCGCTGCGAACGACGTTCCTGGACCAGCAGGAGGGCGATGGAGACCGTCCCGACGATGCAGCCACCAGCCAGCAGCGGCAGGCCGAAGAGCAGGTGGAGCGCGATAGCCCCGCCGATCACCTCGGCCAGGTCGGTGGCGATGGCCACGAGCTCGGCCTGGAGGAAGAAGGCGATCCTGCCCGCAGGCCTCATCCGGGGCCGCAGGGCCTGGGGCAGCGAGCGGCCGGTGACGATGCCGAGCTTGGCGCTCTGGTACTGGATGAGCACGGCCATGGCGTTGGCCAGGACCAGGACCCACACCAGCAGGTAGCCGTAACGCGCTCCGGCGGTGACGTTGGCGGCCACGTTGCCAGGGTCGACGTAGGCGACGGCGGCCACGAAGGCCGGTCCGAGCAGCGCCAGGAGGCGGTGGCGCGGCGGGACGGGGGAGGGGTGGGGGCGGTGACGCTGCACGATGGTCTCGACGTCAGTGGGCAAGGCAGGCTCCTCAGGAAGTTTCGGCTAGCCGAAATATTAGCGTGCGCCACCGGCTCCGGCCTGACGGCCAGCCGTGACGTGAGGCGCACCTGTGCGTCGCGGCGGCCCCGACCTCCTCCGCTACCCTTGGCACGTGACCCCAGAAGAGCTTGCTGAAGCGATCCGCACCGTCCTCGTCGCAGCCGTTGCTGACGGCGACCTCACCCTGTCGCAGGAGCAGGTCCCGCTGCCCAGGGTGGAGCGTCCGCGCCAGCGCGAGCACGGCGACTGGGCCACCAACGTCGCCATGCAGCTGGCCAAGAAGGCCGGTACCACTCCGCGCGCGCTCGGTGAGCTGCTCGTCGAGCGTCTGGGGCAGGTCGACGGCGTCGCCTCGGTCGAGGTCGCCGGCCCCGGCTTCCTCAACATCCGTCTGGACGCCGCCAGCGCCGGCGAGCTGGCCCGCACCATCCTCAGCGCCGGCGCCTCCTACGGACGCAACGACTCCCTGTCCGGCACCCACGTCAACCTGGAGTACGTCTCCGCCAACCCCACCGGTCCGGTGCACCTGGGCGGTGCCCGGTGGGCCGCCGTCGGCGACTCGCTGGCCCGTATCCTGGCCGCCTGCGGAGCGCAGGTGACGCGCGAGTACTACTTCAACGACCACGGCACCCAGATCGACCGCTTCGCGCGCTCCCTGCTCGCCGCCGCCCGCGGCCAGGAGACCCCCGAGGACGGCTACGGCGGCGCCTACATCGACGAGATCGCCCAGACCGTCACCTCCGGCGAGCGTGAGGCCGGCCGCCCCGACCCTGCCATGCTGCCCGACGCCGAGGCCACCGAGGTCTTCCGCGCTCGCGGTGTGGACCTCATGTTCGACTCCATCAAGGCCGAGCTCCACGAGTTCCACTCCGACTTCGACGTCTTCTTCCACGAGGACTCCCTCCACGAGTCCGGCGCCGTGGCGGCCGCCATCGAGCGGCTGCGCGAGCGCGGGGTCATCGAGGAGCACGACGGCGCCACCTGGCTGCGCACCACCGACTTCGGTGACGACAAGGACCGCGTCCTCATCAAGTCCGACGGCGAGGCGGCCTACTTCGCCGGTGACGTGGCCTACTACCTGGACAAGCGCCAGCGCGGCGCCGACTGCGCCATCTACCTGCTGGGCGCTGACCACCACGGTTACATCGGCCGCATGATGGCCATGTGCGCCGCCTTCGGCGACACCCCGGGCGTCAACATGCAGATCCTCATCGGTCAGCTGGTCAACCTGGTCAGGAACGGCCAGCCCGTGCGCATGTCCAAGCGTGCCGGCACGATCGTGACCCTGGAGGACCTGGTGGAGGCCGTGGGCGTGGACGCGGCGCGCTACGCGCTCACGCGCTCCTCCATGGACTCGATGATCGACATCGACCTGGACCTGCTCGCTTCCTCCTCCAACGAGAACCCGGTCTACTACGTCCAGTACGCCCACGCCCGCACCCGCAACGTGGCCCGTAACGCCGCTGAGCACGGCGTGGAGCGCGAGGGCGCCATCGCCTTCGACCCCGCCGCCCTGGACGACGCCGCCGACTCGGCCCTGCTGGGCGTGCTCGCCCAGTACCCGGCCGTGGTGGCTCAGGCGGCTGCGCTGCGTGAGCAGCACCGTGTGGCCCGCTACCTGGAGGAGCTGGCGGGCGCCTACCACGCCTGGTACGCCGCCACCCGCGTCACCCCGCGTGGTCAGGACCCGGTCGATGCCGGGCACGTGGCCCGCCTGTGGCTCAACGACGCCGTCTCCCAGGTCCTGGCCAACGGGCTGGGTCTGCTGGGCGTCTGCGCTCCGGAGCGCATGTGAGCGGCGCGGCCGTGACCGTCCCTACCGGTGAGGCCCCGCTGGGCAGCCTGCGGGCTCCGGAGCCGCAGGAGCGCCCGGACCTGTGGCCGACGACGGTGCGTCGCGGACCGGACGGTGCCCTCACCATCGGCGGGCGCAGCCTGGCCCAGGTGCTCGCCGAGGCGCCCACGCCCGTCTTCGTCCTGGACGAGGCAGACCTGCGGGGGCGTGCTGCCAGCTGGTCGGCCGCCATGGCCGAGGAGTTCTGGCCTCCCTACGGCATGAACGGTGGCACCGCCTTCTACGCAGGCAAGGCCTTCCTCACCACGCGGGTGGGCCAGATGGTGCTCCAGGAGGGCATGGGGATCGACACGGCCAGCCGGGTCGAGCTCGCCGTCGGCCTGTCGGCGCTGCAGGAGGTTGACGGCGCCCCTGCGGTTGACCACGCTGACCGGCTCGGTCTGCACGGCAACGCCAAGACCCTCGCCGAGATCGCCCTGGCGCTCACCCACCGGGTGGGGCACCTGGTGCTCGACTCGCGCGAGGAGGTGGACCTGGCAGCGGCGGCCGTGCGTGCGCTGCGCGAGGCCGGCACCTACGGCCCGCAGGAGACCGGAGCGGTGATGGTGCGCCTGACCACCGGCGTCCACGCCGGTGGCCACGAGTACATCGCCACCGCCCACGAGGACCAGAAGTTCGGGTTGTCAGTGACTACCGGCGCGGCTCGTGAGGCGATCGAGGCGATCATCGCCGCCCCTGAGCTGAGCCTGCACGGCCTGCACTCCCACATCGGTTCCCAGATCATGGACCTGGCAGGCTTCCGCCAGGCCGCCCGCGTGGTCCTCACCCTGCGCCACGAGGTCGCCCGCGACACCGGGGTCCTGGCCGAGGAGATCGACCTCGGTGGCGGCTACGGCATCGCCTACACCGGAGCAGACCCCCTCCCGCCCTCGCCGGCGCAGGTGGCCCGCACCCTGGCAGACACGGTCCGCCAGCTGTGCACCGAGCTGGGCGACGCCGTCCCGCACGTCTCGATCGAGCCGGGGCGCAGCGTCATCGGCCCCTCGGTCCTCACGCTCTACACCGTCACGGGCCTGAAGCGTGTGGACCTGGGGGAGGGGGCCAGCCGCCTGTACGTGAGCGTGGACGGCGGGATGAGCGACAACATCCGCCCCGCCCTCTACGACGCCTCCTACACCGCCCTGGTGGCTAACCGCCTGCCGGCTCCCGCGGTCGGCCTCGTGCGGGCCCGGGTGGTGGGCAAGCACTGCGAGTCCGGGGACGTCGTCGTACGGGACGTGGACCTGCCGGCTGACCTGACGGTCGGCGACGTGCTGGCGGTGCCGGCCACCGGTGCCTACGGACGCTCCATGGCCTCGAACTACAACCTGTTCACCCGCCCCGGCGTGGCCTGGGTGCGTGAGGGGGAGCAGGGGTGGCTCCTGCGGCCTGAGACCGTGGAGGACCTCCTGGGCCTGGAGGGCTAGCGGGTGAGCCCCGGCACCCTCAGGGACGTGAGGTCTTTTTTACTTACGTCTCTCTAACGCTGTGACTGCAAAACTCCGGCTGTCGTGCGGCTTTGTGCGCCGCTTCCCAGAAAAGGAGTCTTCATGACGCAGCTGATGCCGCGCCGTCTGCGGCACTCGTCCCCACCCCGCAGGTCGGCGCTCGTGGCGCTGGTGGCGGTCCTCGCCCTTGTCCTGCCCGGGCTCGCCGCCCCGGCAGCGGCGGAGGTCAACCAGGACATCAAGGTCACCAACCTGGCGCTCAAGCACATTGACGCCTCGGAGAACGAGCAGCCTGGCAAGCCTCGCGTCGGCTCCTCCCTGACCCTGCTCACCTTCGACTGGGACGGGCGCGGCGCCACCATCAAGGACGGCGACTCCTTCTCCGTCGGCCTGCCCCAGCAGCTGAGGTACAAGGTCCAGTCCACCAAGCCCTTCACCTATGACTTCGGTGACGGCAAGCAGGTCGAGGTCGGCTCGTGCACGATGGAGGCCAGGACCATGACCTGCACCTTCAACGCCGAGATGGAGCGCCGTGTCCAGGCCGGCTACCACTCGGCCTTCGGGTCCGGGAAGGTCCACCTGTCCGTCGTCGAGGCCACCGACGACAGCGAGCTGCCCTTCGTCATCAACGGCACCCAGACCCTCAAGGTCAAGGTGCCCGGCGGTGGCATCGCGAAGAACGAGAACACCTACCACCCGGTCTCGGTCATCAAGTTCGCCACCGGGCTCGATGAGACCTCTCCCCGGGTCTCCTGGGGACTGAACTTCGGCACTGAGAAGGTGGAGAAGGCCTTTGCCGCCGAGGGCAAGCAGGTGAGCTTCGACGGCCACACCTCCCAGACCCTGGTCTTTGAGGACAGGCTCGGTCCGGGGCAGAAGTGCCCGGCAGGAGCTCAGCTGGCCACCACCAACCTCGTGCGTACGCGCTCGGCCGAGGCTCCGGACGGCAAGCCCCTGCCCCTGACCAGCGGCGGGACCACGACCACGACCGAGGCCGGCGCCTTCTCGATGAGCATCGACTGTGGCACACCGACCTCCGAGGGCACGCCCATGACGATCACCGTCTCGGGCCCCTTCGCTCCACAGACCAACTACGACATCAACTACCCCACCCTGGTCGACAGCGCCACGGGCAAGGCGGTTCCCGGCTTCGTCTACCGCAACTCGGTCTCCCTCAAGGGCACGGCGCTCACGTCCCAGACCTCCAAGTCCTTCGTGGAGTCCTTCGGGATCTCGGTCCAGATGAGGCTCGGTTACGGCTCCTTCAAGGTCTCCAAGTACGTCGACGGCGAGGGTGCCTCACGGGTGGCACCGGGTACCACCTTCCCGCTCACGGTGCGCTACGAGCTGCCGAAGGGCGCCACCCGCGCCGACTACCCCGAGTGGGACCCGCCAGGCACCCTCAACGCTGACCAGCGCACAGGAACAGCCTCCTTCAGCGCGGTCCTGGGACAGATGAACACCTTCACCGGCCCCACCCCTCCAGTGACCCTCCCCAAGGGCACGACGGTCACCTTGTCCGAGGACACCTCGGGGGTCGAGCCTCCCGCGGGCCACGCCTGGGGTGAGCCACGCTTCGTCGTGGACGGCAGGACCACGAGCACCTTCACCATCGCGGACCAGAAGATCGTGGGCGTGGACCTGACCAACACGGTTGAGGTCGTCCCCAGCTACTTCCAGGTGCGCAAGGAGGTCACCGGCGCCCAGGCGCAGGACAAGACCTTCACCTTCTCCTACGACTGCTCTGACGGCACCACGGGCACGGTCAGCGCCAAGGGTGACGGCACGGCGGTGCGTAACAGCAAGCCGATCGCGGTCGGGTCGACCTGCACGGTCACGGAGGAGACCGGCTCCGCCGAGATCGAGGGCCACACCCTGGACGCCTCGGCCGCGCAGCCCCAGACCCTCACCATCACGCCCGAGGGCCAGGAGCTCGCGACGGCCTCCTTCACCAACGCCTACACCCGGGACACGGGTCGCTTCTCGATCAGCAAGGTCGTCAAGGGCGACTACCCGCACAAGAGCGAGGACACCGCCATGCCTCAAGGGGCACAGCCAGGGGCCGAGGAGGGCCAGGACCCTGAGGCCTACCTCCGCGAGACCTTCCTCATGCACTACTCCTGCAACGACCCGGCCCACTCGAGCGGGACGCTGGAGGTGCGCCCCGACGGCGCTCCTGTCCCCGGCCCCGAGCTCCCGACCGGCACCACCTGCGTGGTCCGCGAGGACCCGGGCTCGGCCGAGCGTGACGGCTACGCGGTCTCGACGGCGATCTCGGCCTCCTCGGTCACGATCGTCAAGGACAAGACCGTTGAGACCACGGTGACCAACACCTACCGTGCGCTCAAGGGCGGCTTCACCGTGGCCAAGACGGTCGACGGCGACGGCGCGGGCCTGGCGGCTGACCGGGAGTTCACCTTCGAGTACTCCTGCAAGCCGGAGGCGGGCAAGCCCTTCTCCGACCGGCTCACGGTCAAGGGCGGCCAGGTCGCCGAGGTCACGGACGTGCCCGTGGGCACCTGCACCATCAAGGAGCTGGACGCCTCGGTGGACCGTACCCAGGTCTCCACCTCGCTGACGGTGGACGGCTTAAGTGACCAGGTGCGCGACGGCGTGGCCACGATCCAGGTCGCCGAGGGCTCGACCGTCAAGGTAGCGGCCACCAACACCTACACGCTGGAGCGCGGTGGCTTCTCGGTGGCCAAGAAGGTCGAGGGCGACGACTCGCAGACGCTCAAGGACCGCACCTTCGACTTCCGCTACACCTGCACCTCCGTGGAGGGCACGGTCTCTGGTGACGTCAACGGCGTCAAGGCAGACGGCTCCGCCGTGACCGCTCCCGTCCAGCTGCCGCTGGGCGCGCGGTGCACCGTGGAGGAGAAGGCAGCCAGCGCACAGGTTGAGGGCTACGACGTCAAGACGCCTGAGCCCCAGACCCTGACCGTCACGGACAAGGACACCACCGCAGCCCTGTCCTTCGTCAACACCTACACCCGCCACCAGGGCACCTTCTCCGTCCTCAAGACGGTCACCGGCGCCCAGGTCGGGGACAAGGAGTTCACCTTCTCCTACGACTGCACCGACGGCACGCAGGGCAGCCTGCGCGTCAAGGCCGACGGCAAGGCCGTCACCGGCCCCTCAGTGCCCACGGGCACACGGTGCACCATCGAGGAGAAGGCCGACTCCGCCGGGGTCGAGGGCCACAACCTGGCTCTGCCGGCGGCACGCAGCGTGACGGTGAGCGAGAAGGACCAGGTCGTGGAGACCACCTTCACCAACGCCTACACGCCGGTTCCTTCCCCCACGCCCAAGGAGAACGAGACGCGCCCTGCCAAGGGGCTGGCTCGCACCGGTGCCGTCATCGTCGTGCCGGTCCTCCTGGCTGCGGGGGCCCTGGTGACGGGAACGCTCCTGGTTCGCCGTCGTCACCAGTGACGAGCCTAGCCACCGGCAGGGGGCCTGCCGGGGCTGAGCCAGGCTGAACGGGCTGGGGCGCAGACCACCCAAGGTCTGCGCCCCAGCCTCGTCGTATGAGGCGGTGAGACTGGTCCGAGGACGTGGACGGTCCTGCCTATGCTGGTCCCGTTGTGCACGACGGCGGGGCCTGCCTGAGGGGAGGAGGCTCGCCGTCGTGGTCCTGACTGACACGATTGGTATCTCCCATGACTGACTCTTCGCTCCCGCCCGCCTCGCCCTCGCAGGCGCGAACCGCCACCCTGCGCGTGGGGGTGCTCGGTTGCGGCACGGTTGGCACCCAGGTGGTCCGTCTCCTGCTGGAGCAGTCCGAGGAGCTGGCCGCCCGCGCCGGGGCACGGCTGGAGGTCACGGGCGTGGCCGTGCGGGACGCGAGCGCACCACGCGACCGGGCCGTCCCGCGTGAGCTGCTGACCGATGACGCGACGCGGGTGGCGACCTCCAACGACCTGGTCGTCGAGCTCATCGGCGGCATCGAGCCTGCCCGCACCCTCATCCTGGCAGCCTTCCGAGCCGGCGCCTCCGTGATCACGGGGAACAAGGCCCTCATCGCCGCTCACGGCCCCGAGCTCTACGCAGCGGCCGCGGCGGCGGAGGTCGACTTCTACTACGAGGCAGCCGTGGCGGGAGCGATCCCCGTGGTCTACGCGCTGCGCGAGTCCATGGCCGGCGACGTCGTCACGAGCGTGCTGGGCATCGTCAACGGCACCACCAACTACATCCTGGACGAGATGAGCACCAAGGGCCTCAGCTTTGACCAGGCTCTGGCCACCGCCCAGGAGCTGGGCTACGCCGAGGCGGACCCGACAGCCGACGTCGAGGGTCTGGACGCGGCCGCCAAGGCCGCCATCATCGCCTCGCTCGCCTTCCACACGCGCGTTGGTCTCGACGACGTCACGGTCGAGGGCATCCGCGCCGTCACTGCCCAGGACATCCGTGAGGCCCACGCCTCGGGCTGCGAGATCAAGCTCCTCGCGATCGCTCAGCGGCGAGATGACGACCACGCCCGTGGCATCTCGGTGCGTGTCCACCCGGCCCTCGTGCCGACCGAGCACCCGCTGGCCAGCGTCCACGGCGCCTTCAACGCCGTCCTCGTCGAGGCGCAGTCGGCCGGACGCCTCATGTTCTACGGGCAGGGTGCCGGTGGCGCCCCGACGGCCTCGGCGGTCCTGTCCGACGTCGTCGCGGCGGCCGCGCACCGCGTCCACGGCGGCCAGGCGCCGCGCGAGTCCAGCTACGCCGACCTGCCGATCCTGGGGCCCGAGGCCGCGCTGACGCGCTACCAGGTCCAGCTGCGCGTTGACGACCAGCCCGGCTCGCTGGCGATCGTGGCCGGGATCTTCGCCGAGCACGAGGTCTCCATCGACTCGGTGCGCCAGAGCGCCTACGTCGCTGGGAGCCAGGCCGTGGTCACGATCGTGACGCACCGCGCTGCGGTTGCCCACCTGGAGGCCGCCGTGGCAGGACTGCGCAGCGAGGCCCGGGTACTCGACGTCGTCTCGATCCAGCGCGTGGAGGGTGAGTGAGATGCGCCTGACCCGTGAGTCCGCCTCGGTGCGGGTGCCTGCGACGACGGCGAACATGGGCCCCGGCTTCGACTCCTTCGGTATGGCCTTCCGCTACTACGACGAGGTCAGCGTGCGTCCGGTCGCCGGCCCGACCCAGGTCACGGTCGAGGGTGTGGGCGCCGGCCGCGTGCCCACGGACGACGGCAACCTCGTGGTCCAGGCGCTGCGGGCCGGGCTGGAGGCCGTGGGTGCTCCCCAGGCCGGCTTCGAGATGCGCTGCGTCAACCGCATCCCGCACGGCGGCGGCATGGGTTCCTCCGCCTCGGCCGCCGTGGCAGGCCTCATGCTGGCCCGCGGGCTCATCTCGGAGCCACAGGCCCTGGGAGATGATCTGGTCTTCGACGTCGCCACCCAGTTCGAGGGCCATCCGGACAATGTCGCCCCGGCGGTCTTCGGCGGGGCCACCGTGGCCTGGACCGACGCTGACGGCACGCCGCACGCTGCCCCGATGCCGGTGGACTCCCGGCTGCAGGTCAGCCTGCTCGTGCCACCGCAGACCACGCGGTTGTCGACCTCCCAGGCACGCAAGGTCCTGCCGGACTCAGTGCCGCGTGCCGACGCCCTGTTCAACACCTCGCGCGCGGCCGTGCTCATGCTGGCCCTGGCCGGACGGAGCGACCTGCTCATGGCAGGTACCGAGGACCGCCTCCACCAGGAGTACCGACGCAGCGTCCTGCCCGGCTCCATGGCCGTCATGGACTCCCTGCGCGAGCAGGGCTACCCCGCGGTCGTCTCCGGAGCCGGCCCGACGGTCCTGGTCCTGGCCGAGCTGCCGCAGCAGACGCGCTTCACGCTGGAGCGTCACGGGTGGACGGTCCTGCGCCCGGGCATCGACATGGAAGGCGCTCGCCTGACCTCACAGGCCTGAGCGTTGCGTGAGATCCTCGTAGTCAGTGAGGTCCTCGCCCAGCTCGACCACGTGCTGGCGCAGGGTCTCGGTTGACTCCACGACGGCCAGCGCCTGGCACCGCGCCGCGAGCTCGCTGAGCTCGGTCAGGGCCTGGGCCGAGCTGTGGGTGGCCTGCGTGATGTCCTCAGACAGCTGCTGCGCGATCAGCGGCAGGCTCGGGTCCTGGGCGGCAGGGCTGGAGCTCCACATGAGCAGCAGCTGACGGGGAATGGTGAGGACCCGCTGGGCCTGGGCAATCGCCTCGACGGTCTGCGCCGCCAGACGCTGGTGCTGCGCGCTGTGACGGGAGAGCTCGGCGATGCCGTCCTCCAGCGCCTGGGTGAGCTGGCGGACAGCACCGTGCGACAGCCCCGCTGCGCTCTGGGTGCCGGGGACGTCCGGGGAGTCGATGCGCTCGGCGATGAAGGAGGCGGTGATGCTGGCGTGCAGGCGTGCCAGCGCGATGCGCAGCCGCATGCGCCCGACGCTGCGCTCCATCTGGGCCAGGTCGCGTACGAGCCTGTCAACCTGCTGGCTGACGATGCCCTGCATCTGGAGCCACAGCCGCAGCAGCTCGGTGAGCTGGCCGACCTGCGCACCCTCCTGCGCCAGCAGGGCCACGGACTCGCCGGTGAGCCGGGCCGGGGCCAGGGCGTGGGAGAGACGGTGGCCGGCCGCACGGAGCCGGCTGGCGAGGTCGGCGAGCTCGTCCTGCCTTCTGGTCCAGGCCTCGAGGTCCTCGTTGAGATCGGTGACCGTGCGCAGCATGGTCCCCAGCGGTCCGGAGGCGAAGGGGCGCTCAGGCCAGGTGGCGCCGAGCTCCTCGCGGCGGGCGACCTCGGCCGGCAGGGCGGTGTTCTGGAAGGCCTCGTAGTCCTCCAGGCCCAGGCCCTTGACGGTGCGCACGATGTGGGCGGCTCCCAGCTCCGCTGCCTCGCGCCGGATCGAGCCCTGGGCCAGGGCCCGGTCCTCGACCTTGCGGGCGCCGACGTAGACGGACAGGGCGGTGGAGAAGAGCTCCTCGCACACCGGGCGGGTCCGTACGGACAGGTAGCTGCCGTCCCTCAGCGGGGTGATGGTGGCGAAGACGTCGTACTCCGAGCCGTCGGCGGCGAGGTTGCGCACGTAGCAGGCGAAGGCCTGTCCCGAGGTGATGGTGTCCCACATCGCACGGAAGGCGCCGCCAGGCATAGCCGGGTGACGAATGATGTTGTGCGGCGCGTGGAGCAGCTCCTCCTGTGAGAAGCGTGACAGGCGTACGAAGACCTCGTTGGCGCTCGTGATGACGCCCTTGGCGTCCGTGGTGGAGAAGAACAGGTCGTCCAGGCCGACCTCGTGGACGGCGCCGGTAGGGCTGATAGGCATAAGTGGTTCCTGCTCAGTGGCGACGAGGCCGCGGGGATGGATCGGGGACTGTGAAAGCGTAGAGGACTTAAGCCTTGTGTGCCCGCCAACGTGGCTCATCACCGTGCGGCACCGCCGTCGTGGGTGCCTATCTGGTGGTGTGCGTGCGCCTGCGTCGCAGTGCCAGGCCTAGCGTGGCCAGGGCGGCTGCGGCGGCGGTGGCTGCTCCTGCCTGGGTGCCGGTGGAGGCGAGGTGGGCCTTCGT